>NZ_BAAGSH010000005.1:0-573583 GCF_054782535.1 Comamonas humi
AGTGCGGATTCCCGTGTGAAAGTAGGTCATCGTCAGGCTCTTATCCTGCAACACCCCCCGTGCCCAAAAGGCCGGGGGGTTTTGTGTTTTTGTGGCTCGGAAAACGCCCACATACTCATCAGCAACTCAAAGAAAAAGGCCACTTGAAGTCAAGCGGCCTTGGCTATTTGAGTCAGCTCCCAACTTGGGCGTTTCGTTCTCAGATATGCAGGCGTATACCGTCCTGGAAGACCATCAGCTCCCCCGACTGGAACGAGGTCCATTGCTCATTGCGGGTCAATGGCGTGGTCACGATCACCGCGACGCGGTCCGACGGCGAGGTCTCTTGTGCAAAATCGACGCTGAGGTCTTCATCGCACAAATGGGCCTGCGCAAAGGGATAGGCTCGCTCCACGTAGCACAGGTGGGTGGTGGCATGCGCCCATAGCGCATCCCCGTTGGAGAGCAGGAAGTTGAAAGTGCCATGCGGGCTGATGCGGCGCGCCAGGTCGCGCAAGGTGTGGGTCAGCTCCTGCACGCTGGGGGTGCTGGCATGGGATTTCCACAGCTCCTGCATGATCCAGCAGAAGACATGCTCGCTGTCGGTGTTGCCAATGGGGCGGAAATGGGCGTGCAGCGGCGGGCGGAAATCCTTGAGGTCGCCGTTGTGGGCAAAGACCCAGTTGCGTCCCCACAGTTCACGCACGAAGGGGTGGCAGTTCTGCAGCAGCACCTCGCCTTGCGTGGCCTTGCGGATGTGGGCGATGACGTTGCGGCTTTTGATGGGGTAGCTGCGCACCATCTCTGCCACCGGCGACTGCATGGCGGGGCGGTGGTCCACCAGATGGCGCAGGCCGCCTTCCTCGAAGAAGGCGATGCCCCAGCCGTCGCTGTGGTGGTCGGTATTGCCTGCGCGCTGGGCAAAACCGGTGAAGCTGAAGGTGATATCCGTGGGGGTATTGCAATTCATACCCAGCAATTGGCACATGGCAAATCTTTCAAGGGCGCGCGCCGATCGCGCTGCAAGATACCGGCATTGTGTCACGCGCTAGGCATTGGACGGCTGGGGTTGCGGACAGTGCGCAGCTGCCACGCCGCTATCGCCGCCAGCGCGCAGACGGCGGTCAGAATCCAGAAGGTATCGCGAAAGCCCGCCAGGCGCTCCACGGTGGTGATGCCGGGCACCGGCGAGAGTTCGGCGTAGTAGCCGATGCGCCACTCCAGCACGATGCCGCACAGGCTGACGCCGGCGGCGCCGCCCAGCATGCGCACGAAGCTGAAGGTGCTGGAGCCCTGCGAGATCAGGCTTTTTTCCAGCGGGCGCATGCTGCCCAGCGTGAGTGAAGGCAACACAAAGCCCAGGCCGATGCGCCCCACGATGGTCAGCCCCACCAGCAGCCACAGCGACGACGAGGGCTGCAGCACCCCGATCCATACGAAGGATGCGGCCAGCAGGGCCAGGCCCCAGATCACCAGCCAGTGGGTGGGCAGGCGGTCGGCGAGGCGGCCGGCAATGGCGATGGCGCCGCCCAGGATGAGGCCAGACGGTAGCAGCGCCGTGCCCACCACGGAGGGTGAGTACGACAGGCCCAGCTGCATCATCACGGGCAGCAGGTAGGTGGAGCCGAACAGCGCGACGCCGTAGATGAAGGCGACGATGCAGCCCATGGCGAAAGGCCGGCACTGGAAGAGGCGCAGGTCCATCAATGGCCTGGTGCCGCGGTTGAGCAACCGCCGCTCCCAGGCCACGAAGGCGGGCAGGCAGCCCAGGGCCACACACAAGAGCACCAGCCCCTCATAAATGGAGGCATTGCCCAGCGCCACCAGGCCGTTCAGCAGGCAGACGGTGCCAACCGTGGCGATGGCCAGGCCGACCCCGTCCAGCGACTGGCCGTTGCGGTCGGCCTGCGCGCCGCCGGGCGCGGTGACGGGCACGTAGCGGAAGGCCAGCCAGATCGAGGCGATGCACAGCGGCACGACCATGAAGAACACCGAGCGCCAGCCGAACCAGTCGATCAGCAGCCCGCCCACGCTGGGGCCGATGGCCGGCGCGAGCACGATGCCCAGGCCGAAGATGCCGTTGGCGCGCCCCTGCTCGTGCGGCTCGAAGGCATGCAGGATGATGATGGCGGGGATGGGCTGGATCACGCCGGCCGCGAGGCCCTCGGCCACCCGGGCCAGCAGCACCAGGTTGTAGTCGCCGGCAAAGCCTCCGCCGATGCCGCCCACCATCAGCAGGACGACCGCGCCCAGATAGGTGTTGCGGTAGCCGTAGCGCGACAGCAGCCACGGCGTGGTGAGCATGGCAACGGTGGTGGCGATCATGAACGCCGAGGTAACCCACTGCGCGCGCGACTGCCCGAGGTTGAAGTGGTGGCTCATCTCGGGGATGGCCACGTTGAAGATGGTGGACGAGATGATGGCGGCCATCATGCCCACCATCGAGGTCAGCAGCAGCAGCCAGCGAAAGCGCTCGCCGTGGCGGTCACGCAAATCCTGCACGGTGAGATGGCGAATCGGCATAGGTATTCAGTGCATGGGAGCAGGCCCGGGCTGCAGGCGGCCTGTGCAGCGTTCGATTGTGCCTGCACTGGGGAGGGCGCAAGACCGGTGGTTTCGCCAGGGTGACTGGCCAGGCGCTAGCGCGTTGGATTGTTTGCTATTAAAAATATAGCTATTAGCGCTTGTTGGATAAGGCTTTGAGGCTGTTTTCGTGCAAATAGCGCTGCGCGCAGGCCGTGCAGATGCATTGCTGCCCCCGTTGCTCCGGCGCGATGGCGGCCAGCGCCTCGGGCGGGATGGTGGCCGCCATGCACCAGCATTGCTCGGGCGGCAGGCCCTGCGCCATCGCGCACTGGTTGTCGCCGCCGCAGAGCGGGCACAGCGACGCGATGGCGGGCGTGGTCATGCTGCGGGAGCCGGTTCGGTGCTGGCGGTCAGCGAGCCGGACAGCAGCTCCGGCAGGCGCGCGATGCCCATGCGGAAGCCGCAGGCCTGCGCGTGGCCGCCGCCGCCCATGCTTTCGGCCAGCGGGATGCAGTTGAACTCCGAGCGCGACCGCAGGCCGACCTTCACGCCCTGTTCGCTGGCCGACCACATCAGCGCGAATGTGCCGCTCTGGCGCGACAGGATGTCGCCCACCTGGCTGTGGAACATGCCGGGGGCGTTCACCATCAGGCCGGCGATGCCGTTGAAGACCACGGGCGAGGCGCCTTCGGCGATATCGGCGCAGAGCTTCTGGTACTTCTCGTCCATGGCGCCGCCGCGCGCGGTGAACTGCTGGAGTTGCTGCTCGGAGAAGGCCGCGATCTCGGCCCAGCGCTCGAAGCTGCGCGGCTCCATGTCCAGCGCCGCCAGGAAGGCTGCGCTCTCGGGGTACTGCCAGCGCCAGATGTCGCGGTCCTCGATGTGCAGGATCAGCGCCGGAATGGCCTGCTCGGGGTGGAAGAACTCCCAGGCCAGGCGGGCGCCGGACTTGTTCATGTCGAAATGCACCACGCCGCAGTGGCAGCGGTAGCCGGTCAGCTTCTCGGCCGCGCTCTTGTGGTGGTCCAGCAGCACCAGCTTGGCGCTGGCGGCTTCGATGGCCGCGAGGATCTCGGGGCCGAACGCGAAATCGAGGATATAGATGGCGCGGCCTGCCAGGTCGGGCAGGTCGGCGATGGTCTGCACATCGCCGTGGTCCAGGCCGCGGTACTCGGCCTTGTCGCCAAAGAACAGCCACGCGGCCAGCGCGGCGCCATAGCCGTCGGGGCAGCGGCGGCCGTGGTAGAGGATCAGGGGGCGCGGGTCCTGCAGGTCGGCAGCCACCGGCAGGCGGAGATCGGGCAATAGCTTCATGCCCGCCATTGTCGTGCAGTGGCGATACCCGATGCCGCCGGGCGGCCAGCGCCGCCCATGCCAACGCTCAAGCCAGCGTATAGGCCGTCTTCACCGTGGTGTAGAACTCCTGCGCATAGCGGCCCTGTTCGCGCGGGCCGTAGCTGCTGCCCTTGCGCCCGCCGAAAGGCACGTGGTAATCCACGCCGGCGGTGGGCAGGTTCACCATCACCATGCCGGCCTGGCTGTGGCGCTTGAAGTGGGTGGCGTACTTGAGGCTGGTGGTGGCGATGCCGGCGGACAGGCCGAACTCGGTGTCGTTGGCGACGTGCAGGGCCTCCTCGTAGTCCTTGACGCGGATCACGCTGGCCACGGGGCCGAAGATCTCTTCGCGGTTGATGCGCATCGTGGGCGTGGTGTCGGCAAACAGCGCCGGCGCCATGAAGAAGCCCTCGTGGCCGCTGCCCGTATGGCAGGCCACCCGCGCGCCGCCGGTCAGCAGTCGGCCGCCCTCGGATTGGCCGATCTCGACATAGGACAAGTCCTGCTCCAGCTGGGCCTGGCTCACCACCGGCCCCATGTCCGTGCCCGTGGCCAATGCCGCCCCCACCTTGATGGCCTCGACGCGGGCCCTCAGTGCCTCGACAAAGGCCGGATAGATCCTGTCGGTGACGATGATCCGGCTCGATGCCGTGCAGCGCTGGCCCGTGGAGTAGAAGCAGCTTTGCGCCGACAGCTCCACCGCCTGCGGCAGATCGGCGTCGTCCAGCACCACCTGCGGGTTCTTGCCGCCCATCTCCAGCTGCACCTTTTTGCCGCTTTTGACGCAGGCCTCGGCAATGCCGTGGCCCACGCCCACCGAGCCGGTGAAGCTGATGGCCACTACGTCAGGGTGATTGACCAGGGCCTCGCCGATCACGCGGCCGCGGCCCATCACCAGGTTGAACACCCCGGCCGGGATGCCGCTGCGGTGGATGATCTCGGCCAGCGCCCAGGCGCAGCCCGGCACCAGGTCGGCGGGCTTCAGGACCACGCAGTTGCCGAAGGCCAGCGCCGGCGCGACTTTCCAGGCGGGGATGGCAATGGGGAAATTCCACGGCGTGATCAGGCCCACCACGCCAATCGGTTCGCGCGTGATCTCCACGGCTATGCCGGGGCGCACCGAGGGAATGCTTTCGCCAGACAGGCGCAGGCATTCGCCGGCAAAGAACTTGAAGATCTGGCCGGCGCGCGCGACTTCGCCAATCGCTTCCGCGCGCACCTTGCCTTCCTCGCGCGCCAGCAGCTCGCCGAGTTCCTCCTTGCGGGCCAGGATCTCGCTGCCGATCCGGTCGAGCGCATCGCTGCGCGCCTGGATGCCCGAGGTGCTCCAGGCCGGAAAGGCGGCGGTGGCCGCTGCTACGGCGGCCTCCACGTCGGAGGCATCGCCCTGGGCGTATTCGCCGACCACATCGGCGAGGTTGCTGGGGTTGAGGTTGGGGGCGTAGCTCTTGCCGGCCGTCCACTGGCCGTTGATGAGGTTGTCGTGCTTGGATGTCATGGCGGTGCGGTGCAGGGTTGAATCAGGGTTTGCGGGCCTGGTCGATAGCGGTGAAGAACTCGCGGGCGGTCTCCTCGCCGGCGCCCGCGGTGTACTTGGTGATGACGGGCTGGAGCTTGTCGCGCATGCGCGAGCGCTCCTGCGGCGAGACGTCGTTGATCTGCATGCCCAGCTGGGTCAGTTCCTTGCGCAGCCTGGCATTGAGTTCGCGGCTGGTTTGGCGCTCGTAAGCCGTGGCTTCGAGCGCGGCGTCCTGCACGGCCTTCTGGTCGCTGGCCGAGAGCTTGTCCCAGAATTTCTTCGACACGATCAGCGCCAGCGCATCGTAGGCATGGCCGGTGGTCGAGAGGTATTTCTGCACGTCGTAGAACTTCTGCGCGTGGACCACGGTGTAGGGGTTCTCCTGGGCATCGACGGCGCGCGACTCCAGCGCCGTGAACAGCTCGGTCACCGACATGGGCACGGCATTGGCGCCCAGGCCGCCGAACATGTCGATGTAGAGGTTGTTCTGCATGGTGCGGATCTTCAGGCCCGCGATGTCCTCGGCATGCACGATGGGGCGCTTGCTGTTGGTCACATTGCGAAAGCCGTTCTCCCAGAAGGCCAGGCCCACCAGGCCGCGCTCGGGCAGCCGGGCCAGCAGCTTCTTGCCGAAGGGGCCGTCGAGCACGGCATCGGCCTCTTTCTCGTTGGCGAACGAGAACGGCAGGCCGATCACGCCGAACTCCTTGACCAGTCCCGCCAGCGTGGCGGTGGACGGCGCGGTGAACTCCTGCGTGCCGCCCTGCAGCGCGGCCTGCATCTGCAGGTCGCTGCCGAGCTGGCCCGCGGAATACACCGCCACCTTGATGCGCCCCGCGGTCTTGGTGCCCACCAGCTCGGCGAACTTGCGCGCGCCCAGGGTCTGCGGATGGCTGTCGGGCAGGCTGGTGCCGAAGCGGGCCTTGATCTCCTGGGCGCCGGCCAGCGCGCTCGCGGCCAGGGTGGCGGCCAGCAAGGCCAGTTTCCATGTCTTTTTCATCGGTGTCTCCTTCATTGCAAGTGGTACAGAGCGGTGGCGTTGTCGCAGAACAAGGCCAGGCGCTGAGGCGCGGGCAGGTCGGCAGTGATCTGCTTGAAGCCCGCGAAGATGTCACCCAGGCTGGCCACCAGCGCATCGACCGGGTGGTTGCTGGCGAATAGGCAGCGCTGCCAGCCGAAGATGCGGATCGCGTCATTCACGATCGGCGACTGCAGAGCGGGCGTCCAGCGCTGGCCCGCCACGCCCAGGCCCGAGATCTTGAGGAACACGTTGGACTCATGCGCCAGCACTTGCAGCGCGGCGCGCCAGGCGGCCAGCGAGGCGTCGTCCCGTTCGCTGGGCAGGCCGGTGTGGTTGACGACGATGGTGGTGTGCGGAAAGTCCCGTGCCAGCTCGGCGGCCTCGCCGAAATGCCACCAGGGCGCCTGCAGCTCGAACATCAGCCCGGCCGATTCCAGCCGCGCATAGCCGCCGCGCCAGCGCGGGCAGCGCATCGAGCCGGGCTCCGCATAGCCGGCATGGTGCTCGGCGCGCGGCAGGCTGCGCGGCTTGTGGCGCACGCTGCGCACCAGCGGCAGCCGGGCATAGGCGGCCAGCTGCTCGTCCCACACGTCGCGGTCCAGCCAGGCCTGCGCGGCCAACGCATGGGGCTTGCCGGTTTTCGCGGCCAGCTCCTGCACCCAGCGTGCCTCGCCGGTGGGGTCGCGCGGGTCCCATTCGCCCTCCATCAGCACGTGGCGCAGCACGCGGTGCGGTCCCTGGTTTCTGGCGTAGTCCTCGGGCAGGAAGTTGCGGCAGATGGCGCTGTAGTCGCCGTAGCGGAAGGGGATCAGCGGCCGCTGCCGCAGCCAGGGGTGCGGGTTGCGCTCCACGTCCCAGAAATGGTGGTGCGCATCGACGATGGGCAGCAGGCGATCGTCCTGCGTGGCCAGGAATTCCTCGCGGGCCGTCCGCAGGTCAGGCTGCAGGTCGTTCTTCATGGCGTGATGCGGTAAAAGCGCAGCGCGTTGCCGCCCATCACGGCGCGCTGCTGCTCGGGCGGCAGGTGGGCCAGCATGCGCAGCATCGCGGCCACCAGCTCGCGGTAGCCGATGCGCAGCCCGGCCACGGGGAAGTTGCTGGCGAACATGCAGCGCTGCCAGCCGAAGATGGCCAGGGTCTCGCGCACGATGGCGGCGTTGTCGGCTTCGTTCCAGGGCTGGCCGCGCAGGCCGAACTCGGACAGCTTGACGTGCACATTGGGCTCGCGCGCCAGCCGCTCCATGCCTGCACGCCAGTGCTGCAGGCCTTCGGGGCTGCGATCCCAGGCGAAGCCGTGGTGGTTCAGCACGATGGCCAGCTGCGGGAACATCGCGGCCACTTCGGCGGCCTCGGCCAGGTGCCAGCTGGGCACGCGCAGGTCCCAGCTCAGGCCCAGCCCGGGCAGCAGGGCCAGGCCGCGCAGCCAGCGCTCGTCCTGCATGGTGCCGGGCTGGCCCTGCACGGACTGGCCCGGCGCCGCCGCGGTGACGGGCTTGCTGCGGATGCCGCGCACCAGCGGGTGGCGCAGGTGCTCGCGCAGGCGTTCCTCAGTTTCGGGGCGATCCAGCCAAGCGTGGGCCACTATGGCGTTGGGAAAGCCGTGCTGCGCGTGCTGTTCGTGCAGCCAGGCGGTCTCGGCCACCTGCTCGCCGCGGTCGCGTTCGGCCTCGACGTGCACGGTGGCGATGACGTTGCAGCCTTCGCTGGCTGCCCGGTAGTGCGCGGGCAGGAAATCCTGGCACAGCGCGCGGTAGTCGCCCAGGAAGAACCGGTCCGCGTCGTACTCGTCCTGCAGCCAGGGGTAGCGGCCCTGGGCGAAGCTCCACAGGTGGTGGTGGGCGTCAACGATGGGCAACATGGCGCTTTACTTTGCCTGCTGGATGGCATCGACCAGCTGCATGCCGTACTTCTCGGCGAACTGCTGCTTGATCGGCTCGGCCACCAGCTTGCGGAAAGGCTCGGCGTTGATGTTCTCTTCGACCTGCATGCCCTGCGCGCGCAGGAAGGCGATGTCGCTGGCCTCGCTCTTCTTGATCAGCTCGCGCTGGTAGGTGCCCGCGGCCAGCGCGGCATCGACCAGGGCCTTCTGCTGCTCGGGCTTGAGGCCGTCGAACTTCTTCTTGTTCATCACCACCGGCATGGCGGTGTAGGCATGGCGCGTGAGCGACATGTACTTCTGCACCTCGTACAGCTTGTTGTTGCGCACGATGTTGACCGGGTTCTCCTGGCCGTCCACGGCCTTGTTCTCCAGCGCGGTGAACACCTCGGCCAGCGGCATCGGCGTGGGCGTGGCACCCAGGATCTGGAAGGCCTTGATGTGGGCCGGGTTGGGCGTGGTGCGGATCTTCAGGCCCTTGACGTCGTCGGGCGTGCGCACGGCGCGGCGCGAGTTGGTCAGGCTGCGAAAGCCCACCTCCCAGTACGCCAGGCCCTTCATGCCATGGCCTTCCAGCTCGTCGAGCAGGCCGCGGCCGATGGCGCCGTCGAGCACCTTGTAGGCATGCTCGGTGCTGTCGAACATGTAGGGCAGGTCCAGCACGTTCATGCGGCCGACCATGCCGGTGTAGTAGGGCGTGCCCGAGGTCGCCAGGTCGATGGTGCCACCGCGCACGCCGGCGATGACGGTGTTGTCGTTGCCCAGGGTGCTCGAGCCGTAGACCTGCACCTCGACCGCGCCGTTGGTGCGGGCCTTGACCTGCTTGGCGAACTCCAGCGCCGCGAGGTGCTGGGTCTCGCTCTCGGCGCCGGAATGCGCCATGCGCAGCTTCACGGTTTGCGCCAGCGCGGGCTGGGCGAGCAGCAGGGCGGCGGCTGCAGCGGCCAGGGTCTGGAGGAATTTTTGTCTTTTCATCGCCGGGCCGCCCCAAGATGAAAAGCGGCCCCCCTGGGGGGCAGCGGCTACATGCAGTGAGCAAGCGTGGGGGCTATTTTTCATTTTCAGTCTCCTTGAATCCACAGATAGGACGAATCGGGCTCGCGCAGCGTGGCGATCTCCTGCTCGAAGGCGAAGCTGTCGAGGTTCAGGCGGCGCACCTTCTCGTCCTGGAACGAGATGTAGGCGGCGCGCTGCGCGGGGTGGAAGGACAGCGCCAGCGGATTGGCCGGCAGCTCCACGCAGCGCTGCTCCACCAGGTCCAGGCCGAAGATGGACAGGCTCTGCTCGCCCGAGTTGGTGGTGAGCAGGCGGTCCTGCCCGTCCGCGCCCCGGTAGCGGTACACGCGGTTGGGATCGCGCCGCGTCTTGCCCGAGGCCACCACGGCCATGCGTGCCGTGTCGATGGCCACCAGGGTGTCGTCGCCGCGGTTGGCTACATAGAGCAGCGATTCGTCGGCCGACAGCACATTGCCCTCGGGCACCGGGCCGGGCACGACGGCCATGGGCGCGAAGGTCGGGTCGTTGGGCTTGATCTTGGTGACGGTGTTGGACAGCAGGTTCAGCGCATAGGCCGTCTCGGCGTCGCGCGTCAGCGCGAACAGGTGCGTCTTGTAGCCGCCCGAGGGCACGGCCAGGTCGGGCACCTGGCGGGCCAGCGGGTCGGAAAAGCGCAGCAGCGCGTTGTGGCCCTCCGACATCGCGAACAAGCGCCCCCGGCCATCCACCGCCAGGCCGTGCGGGCGATAGAAGGGCCACATATCGAGCGTCTTGACGTGCTCGCGGCGCTGCAGGTCGATCACGAACACCGAGTGCCCGCCCGGGTCGCCGAGGTGGCTGGCGGTCTCGATGCCGTAGTGGCCCACGTAGGCGAGCTGGCGCACCGGATCGACCACGAACTCGTGCGGGAAGTTGGGCACCACGATGTGCTTGTCGGCGCGGCCGCTGGCCGCGTCGTAGAAGCTGAAGGTATGGGCGCATTTCTGCACCAGGAGCAGGGTTTCACGAGACATGGGAATCCTTCAACGGAACCAGCTTGCGGGCACCGTAATGAGCTGCGGGAACAGCACGAACAGGAACATCAGGATGGTCTGCGCCAGCAGGAAGGGCCACACGCCCTTGATCACGTCGTCCAGCTTGGTCTTGGCCACGCCGGCCACCACGTTCAGCACCGTGCCCACGGGCGGGGTCAGCAGGCCGATGGCGTTGTTCATGATGAACATCACGCCGAAGTAGTACGGGTCGATGCCGGCCTGCTTGACCACGGGCATCAGGATGGGCGTGAGGATCAGCACCGTGGGCATCAGGTCGAGCGCGGTGCCCACCACGATCACCAGCAGCATGATCACGAACATCAACAGGATCTTGTTGCCCATGAAGGGCTCGAGCAGCGCCGTGGTCTGCGCCGGGATGTCGGCGATGGTGATGAGCCAGGCCGACACCAGGGCCGCGGCGACGAGGAACATCACCGTGCTCGAGGTCTTGGCCGCCACCAGCATGAGGCGCGGGATCGCGGGCAGCTTCAGTTCGCGGTACACGAACAGGCCCACGACCAGCGCATAGACCACGGCCACCACCGCGGCCTCGGTCGGCGTGAACACGCCGAACTTCATGCCGCCGATGATGACGCCCGGCAGCACCAGCGCCCAGACGCCGTCGACGAGCGCGCGGCCGAACACGCGGGCATCGAACTTGCGCCCGGCCGTGATGTTCGTCTCCTTCTTCGCGCACAGCCACCAGGTGATGGCCAGCGTCACCGCCATCATGATGCCGGGGAAGATGCCGGTCATGAACAGCTTGGTGATGGACAGCTGCGATGCGACGCCGAACACCACGATGGGGATCGACGGCGGCACCACGGGCGCGATGATGCCGCCCGAGGCGATCAGGCCCGCGGCGCGCGGCACGTTGTAGCCCGAGTTGCGCATCATCGGGATCAGGAGCGCCGCCACCGCCGCCGTATCGGCCACGGCGGAGCCGGAGATGCTGGCCACGATCAGGCAGGCCAGGATGGCCACGTAGCCCAGGCCGCCGCGCACATGGCCCACCAGGGCCTCGGCCACGGTGACGATGCGCCGCGACAGGCCGCCGGCGTTCATCAGCTCGCCCGCGAGCATGAAGAAGGGCACGGCCATCAGCGGGTAGTTGTTCACGCCCTCGAGCAGGTTCTGCGCGAGGATCTGGGTGTCGAAGGTGCCCAGCTGGATCATCAGCGCCACGCCGCAGGCCAGCAGCGAGAACGCGATCGGAACGCCCAGCGCCATGGCGCCGAGCAGTGCGATGAGGAAGACGGCAATGGTCATGGTGCGGTCCTCCTCACTCGCCGGCGCTCACGCTCTGGGGCACCAGCTCGTCGGCCGGCATGCGGCCAGTGACCTGGCGCCACAGCGAATGCAGCAGCATCAGGGCCATGCCCACGCTGCAGATGAGCAGGCTCAGGAACACGATGCCCAGCGGCACGCCGGTGACGGGGGCGGCGTTGTCCATGCCGATCACCACCTGCTCCCAGGTGCCGTGCGCCAGCAGCACGCAGCACACCAGCGTGATGGAGTCGGCCAGGAAGCGGCAGATGCGCTGGCCGGTCTCGCCCAGGCGGTCGATGAGGCTGGACATGCCCAGGTGGGCGTTGTCCTTCATCACCACCAGCGCGCCGATCAGCGTGAGCCACATGAAGATGAAGCGCGAGACCTCCTCTGAGAACACGATGCCGGAGTTGAAGAAATAGCGCAGCACCACGTTGCCGAACACCAGCGTCACCATGACGGCGAGCATGACGATCAGCAGGTATTCAGCGGCCTTGGTGGCCAGTTTGGCGAACAGTTGGGGCATGGCGGGTCTCCTTACTTGATCGCGTCCACGGCGTTCAGCAGCTCGGGGCCGTTCTTGGCCACGAAGGACTGGCGCAGCGGCTCGCCGACGATGGCGCGGAAGGGCGCGGGGTCGAAGCTCTCGACCACGGTCATGCCGTGCTTGCGCAGGTCGGCGATGATGCCGGCCTCGTTCTTCTGGTTGGTCTGTCGCTGGAACAGCTTGGCGTCCTGCGCCGCCGACAGCAGGGCCTGCTGCTGCGCGGGCTTGAGGCCGTCGAACTTCTTCTTGTTCATCACCACCGGCATGGCGGTGAAGGCGTGGCGGCTCAGGGTCAGGTGCTTCTGCACCTCGTAGAACTTGGCCGCGTAGGTGATGTCCACCGGGTGCTCCTGCGCGTCGACCGCGCCCGACTCCAGCGCCTGGTACAGCTCGCCCAGCGGCATGGGGATGGGGTTGGAGCCCAGCAGCTTCCAGGCCTGGATGTGCGTGGGGTTGGGCGTGGTGCGGATCTTCAGGCCCTTCACGTCGGCCGGTTTGCTGACCGCGCGGTTCTTGGTGGTGATGGAGCGGAAACCCACCTCCCAGAACGCGAGCTGCTGCAGGTTGTGCGGCTCCAGCTCCTTGGCCAGGCGCTGGCCCACGTCACCGTCCACCGTGGCGTAGGCGTGGGCCGGGTCGCGGAACAGGAAGGGGATGTCGAGCACGTCGAGTTTGGACGACAGGCCCGAGAAGTTGCCGCTGCCGGCCATCATGATGTCGATGGTGCCGCCGCGCACCGCGCCGAGCACGGTGGAGTCGTTGCCGAGCTGGCTGCCGGGGTAGACCGCCACCTCCAGCGTGCCCTGGCTGCGCTCCTTCACCAGCCGGGCGAACTCCAGCGCGGCCAGGTGCTGCGATGCGGTCTCGGGTCCGGCGTGGGCAAAGCGGAGCTTGGCGGCGGGCTGGGCCTGCGCGCCGGCGGCGCACAGCGCCAGCGCCGACAGCGCCAGCCGGATGAATGCTTGGCGTTTCATGTTGTCTCCTGGTTATGTTTTTGCTATTGATAAAGGAGCTGCTAGCGCTTTTGCTTGTTTGGTTTCAATGAGAAAACCATTGGTAAATGGCTTCCATCGAGCGCAAGCAGCTCACTTTTTTGAACTTCTCAGCGGCCCCAGCGCAGCACCAGCGGATCGAGCCGGCGGGCGATGTCGAGCAGCTGGCGGCGCACCTCGGGGTGCATGGGCGGCCAGGGCGCGCGCGGCGCGTCGCAGGCGATCACGCCGCCTTCCTTCATCAGCGCCTTGGCGGCGAGGAAGCCGGCCTGGCGGTTCTCGTGGTTGATCAGCGGCAGCCAGCGCTGGTACTCGGCGAAGGCCTTGTCATGGTCGCCCGCGCGGTGCGCCTCGATGATGGGGCGGATGCCATCGGCAAAGCCGCCGCCGGTCATGGCGCCGGTCGCGCCGGCCTCCAGGTCGGCCAGCAGCGTGATGGCTTCCTCGCCGTCCCACGGGCCTTCGATGGCCTCGCCGCCCAGCGCGATCAGCTCGCGCAGCTTGTTCGCCGCGCCGGCGGTTTCCATCTTGAAGTAGCTGACCTGCTCGATCTCCTTCGCCATCCTGGCGAGGAAAGGCATGGACAGCGGCGTGCCGGCCGCCGGCGCATCCTGGATCATGATGGGGATGGCTATCGCGTCGGACACGCCCTGGTAGAACGACTGGATGGCCGCCTCGCCGAAGCGGAAGGTGGCGCCGTGGTAGGGCGGCATCACCATCACCATGGCCGCGCCCATGTCTTGCGCGCGGCGGCTGCGCTCGGCGCAGATGCGGGTGCTGGTGTGCGTGGTGGTCACGATCACCGGCACGCGGCCGGCCACGTGCTCCAGCGCGGTGCGCGTGAGCGTCTCGCGCTCTTCGTCCGAGACCAGGAATTGCTCGGAGAAGTTGGCCAGGATGCACAGGCCGTCGACGCCCGAGTCGATCATGAAATCGAGGCAGCGCTTCTGGCTGGCCAGGTCCAGCGTGCCGTCCTCGTGGAAGGTGGTGGGCACGACCGGGAAGATGCCGCGGTAGCGTGGGTTGGAAAGTCCGGGCATGGCGCGGCTCCTTACTCGGTGATCTGGAACTGGTCGAGGAACTCGGTCTTGAGCGTCAGGCCCAGACCGGGGGTGTTGTCGTCGAGCTGCAGGAAGCCGTTCTCGGCCACCGGCTCGCCGTCGAAGATGTAATAGAACAGCTCGTTGCCCACCTCGACGTCGAACATCGGGAAGTACTCGCTCATCGGCGAGGCCATGGAGCTCATGGTCAGGTGGTAGTTGTGCATCTGGCCGGCGTGCGGCACCACGGGCACGCTGTAGCTCTCGCACAGCGCGTTGATCTTGTGCGCCGCGGTGATGCCGCCGACGCGGTTGGTGTCGTACTGCACCACGCTGACGGCCTTGCGCTCGAGCAGTTGCTTGAAGCCGTAGAGTGAAAACTCGTGCTCGCCGCCCGAGATCGGGATGCTGGTGAGCTGGTTCAGCTCGGCATAGCCGTCGATGTCGTCGGCGATCACCGGCTCCTCGACCCAGCGCGGCTGGAACTTCTCCAGCTTGGGCAGCATGCGCTTGGCGTACTCCAGGTTCCAGCCCATGTAGCACTCGAGCATCAGGTCGTTGTCGTAGCCGATCACCTCGCGCAGCGCCTCGACGGCCTTGAGGTTCTCCTTCACGCCCTGCGTGCCGTGCGCCGGGCCGTAGCCAAAGCGCGACTTGAACATGGTGAAGCCCTGGTCGAGGAATTTCTGCGCCTCGTCCTGCATCTCCTGGATGTCGGTGCGGTAGAGCTTGCTGTAGTAGCAGGGGATCTTTTCCTTGGTGCGGCCGCCCAGCAGCTTGAACACCGGCTTGTTCACGCTCTTGCCCAGGATGTCCCAGATCGCCAGGTCCACCGCCGAGATGGCGGCCATGGTCACGCCCTTGCGGCCCCAGGCATGGGTGCTGCGGTACATGCGCTGCCACAGGTATTCGTAGTCCCACGGGTCCTGGCCGATGACCAGCGGCGCCAGGTACTCGTCGATGATGGCCTTGGCGATCTTGGGCGCCAGCGCCACGTTGCCCAGGCCGACGATGCCGTCGTCGGTCTCGATCTCGACCACGGTCCACGAATGGAAGCGGAAGGTGCTCATGGTCTCGGTCTTCGAGTAGACGAGGTCCATGGCGTTGGAGCAGAAATTGCCCTGGGGCGGAACGGTCTTGCCCTTCCATTCAAAGACGCGGGCGCGGACGGACTTGATCTTCATGGTGCGGTCTCCTGGGTGATCGGAAAGAGGGGGATTTACTTGGCGGCGCGGCTGCGGGCCAGCTGCTGCTGGGCCTGGGCCACGAGTTCGGGGCCGATCTCGGCGGTGTAGCGTTCGGTGACGGGCTTGAGGCGCTCGCGCATCTTCTGCACCTCGGCGGGCGCGAGCGGCGTGACGGTCATGCCTTCCTTCTTCAGCTTGTCGGTCAGCTCGGCCGTCATGCGGCGGCTGAGCTGGCGCTGCCAGTCGCGCGCCTCGGTGCAGCTGGTGCGCAGCGCCTCGCGCTCGGGCGCGGCGAGCTTGTCCCAGGTGCTCTTGGCCAGCAGCACCACATAGGGCGCATAGGCGTGGTTGGTGAGCGTGACGTATTTCTGGACTTCGTAGAACTTGTTCGAATGGATGATGGCGATCGGGTTTTCCTCGGCGTCGATCGCGCGGCTTTCCATGGCGGTGTACAGCTCGGTGAACGGCATGGGGATCGCGTTGGCGCCCAGGGTCTTGAACGCGTCGATGTAGACCGGGTTCTGCATCACGCGCAGCTTCAGGCCCGACAGGCCGGCCATGTCCTTGACCTCGTGCCGGCTGTTGGTCACCTGGCGGAAGCCGTTCTCCCAGTAGCACAGGCCGACCATGTTCTTGGGCTGGGCCATGTCGAGCAGCTTCTGGCCCACCGGGCCGTCGAGCAGGGCGTCCGCTTCCTTTTCGTTCTGCAGCAGAAAGGGCAGGTCGAACAGCAGGTACTCCTTGATCATCGTGGCCACCGGCGCGGTGGAGGTGATGACCAGGTCCTGCACGCCGCCGCGCACGGCGGCGATCATCTGCGCCTCGGAGCCGAGCTGCGTGGCGGCGTAGACCTTCATCGAGAGCTTGCCGCCGGATTGCTTCTCGAGGATCTTGGCGAACTGGACCGCGCCCTGGCCCAGCGGGTGCTCCTCGGCGATGCCGTGGCCCAGGCGCAGCGCCTTGGTCTGCGCCAGTGCGCCGGTGGCCAGGCATGCGGTGGCCACCGCCGCCGCGATCTTGCGGGCGATTTTCATGGGGTTGTCTCCGGGTTGGTTTTAGGTGGCGGCGCGATGGGCCGTGCCCATGCGGCAGGCGATCAGGAAGGCCTGCCAGGTGGCTTCGACATTGGCCTTGCCCTGGCCGGCGATGTCGTAGGCCGTGCCGTGGGCCGGCGTGGTGATCGGCACCGGCAGGCCGCCCTGCACGGTCACGCCGCGCGAGAAGCCCAGCAGCTTGATCGCGATCTGGCCCTGGTCGTGGTACATGGTCACGATGGCCTGGTACTCGCCGGCCTGGGCCTTCAGAAAGATGGTGTCGGCCGGGAACGGGCCATGGAAGGGATCGGGCGTGGGCCACTGGCGCGCGCGCAGGGCCTGCACGGCGGGCTCGATGGTGTCGATCTCCTCGCGGCCGCAGGTGCCGCCGTCGCCGTTGTGCGGGTTGAAGCCGGCGATGGCCACCTTGGGCTCCGCGATGCCGTTGGCCAGCAGCGAGCGGTAGATCAGCTCGGCCGCCTGCGCGATGCGCTCCTGGCTCAGGTAGCTGGCCACGTCCTTCAGCGGCACGTGCGACGAGATGCGCGAGGTCCACAGGTTGCCCAGCGTGTTGAACTCGCAGAAATAGCCGGTCACGCCCAGGTACTCGGCAAAGTGGTGCAGCTCGTCCTCGTGGCGCAGGCCGCCGAGCTTCATGGCCTGCTTGTTCAGCGGCGCGAAGCAGATGGCGTCGATGTCGCCGGCCAGGGCCGCGTCCATGCACTGGTCCAGCACCTGCAGCACCGAGCGGCCGCCGGCCGCCTGGGCCTGGCTGCGCGTCACCGATTCGGGCGCCACCGTGTCCACGGCCAGGAAGGCGGGGCGCTCGCTGCCGGTATGGCCGCGCACGGCGGCCAGGCTGGCGATGGCATCGGTCTCGACCTGTACACCAGCGATGCGCTGGCCCTCTTGCCACAGCCAGGGGTCGCCCACCAGCACGATGTTGGCCTGCTGCGTGGCCTCGGGCTTGGCCAGCAGGCGCGCGATGAGTTCGGCGCCGATGCCGGCGGGGTCGCCCAGGGTCAGGGCCACGACGGGTTTTGCGGATGCGGACATGGCTCAGTCGATCTTGATCTGGTTCTTGCGGATGATGTCGCCGTAGCGCTGGTACTCGGCGTTGTGGAAGGCGATGAAGTCGGCCTGGCTCATGGGCGTCAGCTCGGCGCCCACGGCCTCCAGGCGGGTCTTGGTCTCGGGCATGGCGATGACCTTGTTGACCTCGTCGTGCACCTTCTGCTGAACGGCCTTCGGCGTGGCGGCCGGCATGTAGACGCCGTACCAGGCGCTGACCTGCACCGCCGGCAGGCCGGACTCGGCCATGGTCGGCACCTGTGGCAGCTGGGCGTTGCGCTGCGCCGAGGTCACGGCCAGCGGGCGCAGCTTGCCGCTCTTGATCTGGCCGATCACCGACGGCATGGTGTCGAAGCTCATCTGAACCTGGCCGCCCACCAGGTCGATCAGCGCGGGCGCGCTGCCCTTGTAGGGCACGTGGGTGATGTCCACGCCCGCGGCGTCCTTGAAGATCTCGGCCGCGATGTGCTGCGTGCTGCCGGCGCCGCTGCTGGCGTAGTTGATCTTGCCCGGCTCCTTCTTGGCCAGCGCCACCAGCTCGGGCACGGTCCTGGCCGCCAGGCCGTTGCTCACCACCAGCACGTTCGGCACGGCGCCGACGAAGGCCACCGGCACCAGGTCCTTGTTGCTGTCGTAGCCGAGCTTGAGCAGGTGCGGTGCGATGGCATGGGCGGTGACCACGCCCATCACCATGGTATGGCCGTCGGTGGACTTGGCGGTGGCGTCGGCCGCCAGCGTGTTCGAGACGCCGGGGCGGTTCTCCACCACGATGGCCTGCTTGAGCAGCGGGCCCAGCCGGTCGGCCACGGCGCGGGCCATGGCATCGGTGCCGCCGCCGGGGGCCGAGCCCACCAGCAGGCGCACCGGCTTGCCGGGCCAGTCGCCGCCGCCCTGCGCCAGCGCGCCCCAGGGCAGCAGCGCCGCCAGCACGGCGGCCGCGGACATTGCGCGTCGTTTCATTGCCTGTCTCCTTTGTCTTGTGGTTCGTTGTGATGGTAGGCAGGGCATTGCTTGCCGTAAACTGAAAGATATTGATGGATTGATAACTCCAGGTAATCAACTTTCGGGGGCGCCATGGGATCGATAGACCGCCAGGACAGCACGCCGCAGCTGCTCAACCGGCTGCGCATGCGCCAGATCGCGCTGATGCTGGCCATCCACGAGCAGCGCACGCTGCGCGGCGCGGCGGCGCAGCTGGGCATGTCGCAGCCCGCGGCCACCAAGATGCTGCACGAGCTGGAGGGCGCGCTGGGCCTGCGCCTGTTCGAGCGCGTGGGGCGCGGACTGCAGCTCAACGGCGCCGGCGAGCGCGTGCTGGACTACTGCCAGAGCCTGCGCGGCAGCATGGAGGCACTGAACCGCGAACTGGTCGAGCTGCGCCAGGGCAGTGCCGGGCGGCTCGCGGTGGGCAGCATCATGGCGGCGTCGCCGGGGCGGTTGACGAATGCGCTGCTGGGCATCAAGCGCCAGAGCCCGCTGCTGTCCATCGAGGTGGCGGTGGACACCAGCGATCGCCTGCTGGCGCAGCTGCGCGAGGGCGTGCTCGAGGTGGTGGTGGGCCGCATGGCCGACGCGCATGGCGAGGACTACCGCTTTCGTGCCATCGACGACGAGGAACTGGTCGTCGTTGCCGGCCTGGCGCACCCGCTGGCGCGCAAGCGCACGGTCACGCTCGAGGCCCTGCTGGCCCATGCCTGGGTGCTGCAGCCGGCGGGCAGCCCCATGCGCGCGCTGATCGACCAGGAGTTCCGCGACCGGGGCCTGTCGCTGCCGCGTGGGCTGATCGAGACCGGCTCCATCCTGACCAGCATCAACCTGGTGCGCAGCTCGCAGATGGTGGCGGTGATCCCCGCGGCGGTGGCGCGCAGCCATGCCGAGCACGGCATGCTGCGGCTGCTGCCGTTCCGCTTCCAGCGCCGGCTCGAGGCCTACGGCAGCATCGTGCGCCGCAACCACGCGCTGAGCCTGCCGGCGCAGCAGTTCCTGGCGCTGCTGCACGAGGACGCCGCAGCCGCCTAGCGCCGCGCGCGCTCCACCGTCACCAGCCAGATGCCGCCGCAGACCAGGGCCAGCGCGGCCGCATAGTGCCAGGCCCACAGGTGCTCGCCGAGAAAGACCGCCGACAGCACCGAGCCGAACACCGGCACGGTGAAGTTGTAGATCGCCACCTGGCTCACGCGGTTGTGCCTGAGCAGCAGGCTCCACAGCGTGAAGGCCGCCGACGACAGCAGGGCCAGGTACAGCAGGAGCAGCAGCGCCGGCGCGCCGGGCGCCTGCAGCGTGCCGCCGCCGGCCCAGCCCAGCGCCAGCAGGAACAGGCCGCCCAGGGCCAGCTGCCAGCCGGTCATCACCATGGCGTCGATGCGCTGCGACAACTGCTTGCCGTAGATGCTGGCGGCGGCCAGGATCAGCGCGGCCAGCACCACGGCGCCTTCGCCGCGCCAGGCAAAGCCGCCGTCGATGCCGGCGCCGCCGCCCAGCGTCACCGCCACCACGCCGGCGAAGCCGATCGCGCAGCCCAGCAGCTTGCGCAGGCTGAGCCGGTCGTCGGCATGGAGCCAGTGCGCGATGAGCACGCTGAAGAAGGTGGCCGTGGCGTTCATGATCGAACCCTTGACGCCCGTGGTGTAGGCCAGGCCCAGGTAGAAGAACACGTACTGCAGCGTGGTCTGCGCCAGGCCCAGCGCCGCCAGGCGCAGCGGCTGCCGGCGCAGGCCGGCGCGCACGGGCTTGCCCATGGCGGCGGCGGCCAGCAGCACCAGCACGCCGGCCAGCGCAAAGCGCCAGCCGGCGAACAGCAGCTTGCCGGCCAGGTCTTCGCGCACGATGCCGAACAGCTCGTAGCCGCCCTTGATCGCCGGGTAGGAGCTGCCCCAGAGCAGGCAGCACAGCAGCGCCACAGCCGCCACGGCCGGCGGCCGGCTCCAGCCCGAAGGGGTGACGGCGGTGGTGGCAGCCGTCGCGCTCATGCCAGCGTGTAGGCGGTCTTGACGGTGGTGAAGAACTCCTGCGCGTAGCGGCCCTGCTCGCGCGGGCCGTAGCTGCTGCCCTTGCGCCCGCCGAAGGGCACGTGGTAGTCGACGCCGGCGGTGGGCAGGTTCACCATCACCATGCCGGCCTGGCTGTGGCGCTTGAAGTGCGTGGCGTATTTCAGGCTGGTGGTGGCGATGCCGGCGGACAGGCCGAACTCGGTGTCGTTGGCGACGTGCAGGGCTTCGTCGTAGTCCTTGACGCGGATCACGCTGGCCACGGGGCCGAAGACTTCCTCGCGGTTGATGCGCATGGTGCTGGCGCTGTCGCTGAACAGCGCGGGGGCCAGGTAGTAGCCGTCCGTGCCCCGTTGCAGCCGCTCGCCGCCCACGGCCAGCGTGGCGCCTTCGCGCTGGCCGATGGCGATGTACTCCAGGTCCTGGTCCAGCTGGCCCTGGCTGGAGACCGGGCCGATGTCCGTGCCCTGGGCCAGCGCGTCGCCGACCTGGATCCTGGCCATGCGGGCCTGCATGGCCTCGATGAACTTGGGGTAGATGCCGTCGGTGACGATCAGCCGGCTCGACGCCGTGCAGCGCTGGCCGGTGGAGTAGAACGCGCTCTGCACGCTCAGCTCGACGGCCTGGTCGAGCTGGGCATCGTCCAGCACCACCTGCGGGTTCTTGCCGCCCATCTCCAGCTGCACCTTCTTGCCGCTCCGGGCGCATTCCAGCGCGATGCTGCGGCCCACGCCCACCGAGCCGGTGAAGCTGATGGCATGGATGCCGGCATGGCCGACCAGCGCATTGCCGATCACGCTGCCGCGGCCCATGACCAGATTGAACACACCGGCTGGAATGCCCGAGCGGCTGATGATCTCGGCCAGCGCCCAGGCGCAGCCCGGCACCAGGTCGGCGGGCTTCAGGACCACGCAGTTGCCGAAGGCCAGCGCCGGCGCGATCTTCCAGGCGGGGATGGCGATGGGAAAGTTCCACGGCGTGATGAGGCCCACCACGCCCACGGGCTCGCGCGTGATCTCGACCCCGATGCCCGGGCGCACCGAAGGCAGCACCTCGCCCGACAGGCGCAGGCATTCGCCGGCAAAGAACTTGAAGATCTGGCCGGCGCGCGCGGCCTCGCCGATGCCTTCGGCCCGGGTCTTGCCTTCCTCGCGGGCCAGCAGCGTGCCCAGCTCTTCCTTGCGCGCGAGGATCTCGTTGCCGATCTTGTCGAGCGCGTCGCTGCGCGCCTGCACCGAGCCCGTGGCCCAGGCTGGGAAGGCGGCGGTGGCGGCTGCCACGGCGGCCTCCACGTCGGCGGCATCGCCTTGGGCGTACTCGCCGATGGTGTCGGACAGGTCGCTGGGATTGGTGTTGGGCGCGTAGGCGGCGGCGGGTGTCCACTGGCCGTTGATGAGGTGGTGGTGCTGGGTCATTTTTAATGTATTTTTGGCATTCAGCGCCCATGGATAAAGCGCTGATGGCTATTGAAATAGGAGTAAATCAGCGCAGCATGCAGGGCCGCTTGGGGTCGAATTTCCAGCCGGGGATCAGGTACTGCATGGCGATGGCATCGTCGCGCGCGCCCAGGCCGTGCTCCAGGTACAGCGCGTTGGCGCGCTGCAGCGCCGCGCGGTCCACGGTCACGCCCAGGCCCGGGGTCTGCGGCACGTCGACGAAGCCGTCCCGGATCTGGAACGGATTGCTCGTCAGGTACTGGCCGTCCTGCCAGATCCAGTGCGTGTCTATGGCCGTGACCTTGCCGGGCACGGCGGCGGCCACGTGGGTGAACATGGCCAGCGAGATGTCGAAGTGGTTGTTGGAGTGCGAGCCCCAGGTCAGGTCCCAGTCGCGGCAGGTCTGGCCCACGCGCACCGAGCCGGCCATGGTCCAGAAGTGCGGGTCGGCCAGCGGAATGTCCACCGACTGCAGCGACAGCGCATGCACCATCTGGCGCCAGTCGGTGGCGATCATGTTGGTGGCCGTGGGCAGGCCGGTGGCGCGGCGGAACTCGGCCATCACCTCGCGGCCCGAGAAGCCGCCTTCGGCGCCGCAGGGGTCCTCGGCATAGGCGAGTACGCCGCGCATGTCGCGCATCAGGCGGATCGCGTCCTGCAGCAGCCAGCCGCCGTTCGGGTCCAGCGTGACGCGGGCCTCGGGGAAGCGCTTGGCCAGCGCGGTCACGGCCTCGACCTCCTGCTCGCCGGCCAGCACGCCGCCCTTGAGCTTGAAGTCGTTGAAGCCGTAGCGCGCATGCGCGGCCTCGGCCTGGCGCACGATGGACTCGGGCGTCATGGCCTCCATGTGGCGCACCTGGGTCCAGGCGTCGCTGCCGAGCGGGTCCTCGCCGGGCTTCACGTAGGGCAGGTCGGTGCGATGCGATGGGCCGACGAAGAACAGGTAGCCCAGCATCTCCACGCGGTCGCGCTGCTGGCCTTCGCCCAGCAGGGCCGCGACCGGCACGCCCAGGTGCTGGCCCAGCAGGTCGAGCAGCGCGGATTCGACGGCCGTGACCGCATGCACGGCGATGCGCAGGTCGAAGGTCTGCAGGCCGCGCCCGCCGGTGTCGCGGCCTTCCAGGGCTTTCTGCACGCGCTGCAGCAGCTGCAGGTGCTGGCCGATGGACTGGCCGAGCAGCACGCGCTTGCTGTCCTCCAGCGCCTGGCGGATGCCTTCGCCGCCGGGCACCTCGCCCACGCCGGTGTGGCCGCTGCTGTCGTGGATGAGCACGATGTTGCGCGTGAAGAAGGGCGCGTGCGCGCCGCTGAGGTTCATCAGCATGCCGTCGCGGCCCGCGACGGGGATGACTTCGATCTCGGTGATGGTCGGTGTGGTGGACATGGGAGGCTCGTTCAACAGGTTCGGGGGAGGAGGGCGGTCATTGCGCGGCGGACCAGGGCACCTCGGCCGCGGGGCGGCCGGTGGCGATGAACTGCCGCAGGTTGTGCAGTACCAGGTCGGCCATGGCGCGGCGGGTTTCGTGCGTGCCGCTGGCGATGTGGGGCGCGAGCACCACGTTGTCCAGCGCCAGCAAGGCGGGCAGCGGGCGGGGTTCGTCCTCGAACACATCGAGCCCGGCGCCGGCGATGCGGCCGGCCTGCAGTGCATCGGCTAGCGCGGCCTCGTCGACCACGCTGCCGCGGGCCACGTTGACCAGAAAGCCCTGCGGGCCCAGCGCGGCCAGCACCTCGGCGTTGACGAGGTGGCGCGTGCCCTCGCCGCCGGCGGCGGTGATGACCAGGAAGTCGCACCAGCGCGCCAGCTCCAGCAGCGAGGGCAGGTAGCGGTGCGGCGAGCCCTCGGCCGGGCGGCGGTTGTGGTAGGCCACCTCCATGTCGAAGCCGGCGGCGCGGCGCGCCACGGTGCTGCCGATGCGGCCCATGCCGAAGATGCCCAGGCGCTTGCCGCTGGCGCGCGTGCGCACGCCGAAGCGCGCCCGGGTCCAGTCGCCGCGGCGCACGAAGCGGTCGGATTCGCTGAGGCCGCGGGCCGCGTCGAGCAGCAGCGCAAAGGCCATGTCGGCCACGCAGTCGTCGAGCACGCCGGGCGTGTAGCCCACGCGCGCGCCGCGGCGCAGCAGCGCGTCCTGGTCGAGCGCATCGAAGCCCACGCCGAAGCTGCTGACGAATTTCAGCCGGGGCAGCGCATCGACCACGCGCGCCGGCAGGCCCATGGCGGCCGAGGTGACCACGTACTCGAACTGCGCGCCGTGCTCGGCGAGAAAGCGTTCGGGCTCGGGCTGCGCCGAGAGCAGGCTCACCTCGTAGGCCTGGGCCAGCTCGGCGTCGAGCTGGGGCAGCGGCATCTTGCCGTACTGCAGAACGCGGGGGCGGAGAGCGAGAGGGCTGGAGGGGGCCATGCCGGGGTCCTTGGTTGGGATCGTCGAATCAGTCGATGCTGATCTTGCGGGCCTGGATCAGCGCCTTCCAGCGGGCATTCTCGCGAGCCTGAAAGGCGCTGAACTCGGCCGGCGTGCTGCCGACGATCTCCAGCCCCTGGTCGGTGAAGCGCTGGGCCACGGCCGGGTCGCGGATGGCCTCGATAGCGGCCTGGCCCAGCTTCGCCTTCACGTCGGCCGGCAGGCCCTTGGGCGCGGCCAGGCCCTGCCACGAGTAGACCTCGGCGCCCTGGATGCCGGACTCGGCCAGCGTGGGCACATCGGGCAGCACCGGCGAGCGCTTGTCGCCGGTGACGGCGATGGCATGCAGCTTGCCGGCGCGGATGTGCTGCAGCACGGCGTTGACGTTCTGGAACGAGAAGTCCACCTGGCCGCCCAGCAGGTCGTTGATGGCCGGCGCGCCGCCCTTGTAGGGGACGTGCGTGCCCGAGGTGCCGGTCTGCTGCCAGAACAGCTCGGCCGAGAGGTGGTCGGACGAGCCGTTGCCCGAGCTGGCGAAGCTGACTTTGCCCGGCTGGGCCTTGAGCGCGGCGACCACGTCGGCCACGGTGCGGGCCTTCTGCGCGACGGGCGAGGACGAGGCGACGAGCACGTTCGGCGCCTGCACCGGCACCGAGAGGTAGTCGAAGTCCTTGACTGAGTCGTAGGGCGCGGTCTTCATCAGGTGCGGCGTGATGACGTAGGGGCCGAGCGAGGCCACCAGCAGCGTGTAGCCATCGGGCGCGGCGCGCTTGACGGCCGTGGCGCCGATGGTGCCGGTGGCGCCCGGGCGGTTGTCCACCAGGAAGGGCTGGCCCAGCTTCTCGCCCATCTTCTGTGCCAGCGCGCGGGCGATGGTGTCGGTGGAGCCGCCGGCCGGGAAGGGCACGACGATGGTCACGCTGCGCTCGGGCCAGGCCGCGGCGGCCGACAGCGAGACAGCGGCCGCCAGCGCGGCGAGGATCTTCTTCATGGGATGTCTCCTGGTATGTATTTCATAGCGTCTGGCGCTTGCTACAAGCCATTTATTAAATGAAATGGCATGGAATTGCTCATTCAGCAAGCGCCAGCAGCTATCGAAAAGGGAGTCACTCGTCCAGCTCGGCGATGAGCCGCGCCAGCGCCTCGACCTCGGCCGGCTTCAGGTCGGACAGCGGCGCGCGCACCGGGCCCGCGTCGTGGCCGACGATCTTGGCGCCGGCCTTGACGATGCTGACCGCGTAGCCCTGGCCCTGGTTGCGGAGCTTCAGGTAGGGCATGAAGAAGCGCTTGAGCAGGTCGTGCTGCGTGGCCATGTCGTCGTTTTTTACCGCCTCGTAAAAGCGCATCGCGGTCTTGGGGATGAAGTTGAACACCGCCGACGAGTACACCGGCGTGCCCATGGCCTTGTAGGCCGCGGCATAGACCTCGGCCGTGGGCAGGCCGCCCAGGTAGGCCAGGCGGTCGCCCAGCTCCAGGTACATGGCGTTCATGGCCTCGATGTCTCCCACGCCGTCCTTGTAGCCGATCAGGTTGGGGTTGCGCTCGGCCAGGCGCGCCACGGTCTCGGGCGCGAAGCGGCTGATGCCGCGGTTGTAGATGATGACGCCGAAATCCACGCTGCGGCACACGGCCTCGACGTGCGCGGCCAGGCCTTCCTGGCTGGCCTCGGTCAGGTAGTGCGGCAGCAGCAGGATGCCGTGGGCGCCGGCCTGCTCGGCAGCCTGCGCGCACTCGATGGCGAAGCGCGTGGGGCCGCCCGCGCCGGCGATGATCGGCACCTTGCCGCGGCAGGTGTCCACCGCGGTCTGGATGATGCCCGGGTACTCGCTGCCGCTGAGCGAGAAGAACTCGCCCGTGCCGCCGGCGGCGAACAGCGCGCTGGCGCCATACGGGGCCAGCCATTCGAGGCGGGCGGCGTAGCCCTTGGCGTTGAAGTTGCCCTCGGCGTCGAAATCGGTCAGCGGAAACGACAGCAGGCCGGAGCTCATCACGTCCTTGAGGTGCTGGGGAGACATGGTCATGGGGTGTTCCTGGAACAGGTTGGGGAAGCGGGGAAAAAGGAGGGAATGGGGCGGGGATCAATCGAGCCGGATCTGCGCGGCCTGCACCACCTGGTGCCAGCGCGCGCGCTCGGCGGCGAAGAACTGGTTGGTCTCGGCGGGCGTCATCGTCACCACCTCGGCGCCCTGGCCGCTCAGGCGCGAGCGCACGTCGGGCGAGCGGATGGCCTCGGTCAGCGCCTGGTTCACGCGCTGCACGATGGCGTCGGGCGTCTTGGCGGGCAGCACCACGCCCTGCCAGGTGCCGGACGCGAAGCCCTTCGCGCCCTGCTCGGCCAGCGTGGGCACGTCGGCGATCAGCGGCATGCGCGTGGCCTTGGAGATGCCCAGCAGCTTGAGCTTGCCGGCCTGCACCTGCGGGTAGGTGGCGAGCATGCCGTTCATCAGCACCTGGGTCTGGCCGGCCACGGTGTCCTGCACCGACTGCACGCCGCCCTTGTAGGGCACGTAGACCCACTTGGCGCCGGTGAGCCGCGCCAGCTCCACGCCCGCCAGGTGCGGCGCGCTGCCGGTGGCGGTGACGGCGAAGTTCAGGTCGCTGGTCTGGGACAGGGCCACCAGCTCCTGCAGGTTGCTGGCCTTCACGGACGGATGCACCACCAGCATGTGCGGCGAATACGCCAGCATGGTCGCGCCGCGCAGGTCCTTGGACGGATCGAAGCTGAGCTTGGTGTAGACCGACGGCGAGATCGCCAGCGCGCCCAGGTCGCACAGCAGCCAGGTGTAGCCGTCGGGCTGGGCGCGGGCGACCAGCTCGGCGCCCAGGTTGCCGTTGGCGCCGGGCTTGTTGTCCACGATCACCGGCTGCTTCAGCGCCTGCGAGATCTGCTGGCTGATGGAGCGGGCGATGATGTCCGAGCTGCCGCCCGGCGGGTAGGGCACGACGAGGCGGATGGGCTTGGCGGGCCAGGCATCGGCGGCCCGGGCGGCGGGGGCGAATGCCGTGGCGCTTAAGCCAGTCAGGCCGGCGAGGGCGGCCAGCGCCAGGGCGGCGGTGCGGCGGGTGGGGGAAGCTGAGGGCATGCAGGTCTCCAGGCTTAAGTTATACGTCATCATACAACTGGTTTGGCAAGGCGGGCAAGCCAAAGAAGTCAGACAACACTCAGGGAAAACGCCGAGGGAATATCAAAAAAGAGAGCTGCTGGCGCTTGCTATGCAAGCGCTAGAGTGCAAAAAAACCCAAAATTACGAGTGCTGCGTGCTGTGCTTCTGCGCCAGGCGCAGGCGCTCGCGCGAGTTGGTCAGGTGGATGCGCATGGCCGCGCGGGCCGAGTCGGCATCCTGGCGCTCGATGGCGTTGTAGATCTCCTCGTGCTCGCGGTTCACGCGGCGCAGGTAGTCGGGGTCGCGCCCCGGCGCCTGGATCGAGGTGATGCGCGTGCGCGGGATCAGCATGGCGCCGAAGTGCGCCAGGATGTCGCGGAAATACGGGTTGCCCGTGGCCTGCGCGATGCCCAGGTGGAAGGCCAGGTCGTGGGTGATGGTGTCGCCGCCGGCCGCCGCGTTGTGCTCGAAGGCGTGCAGCGCCTGGCGCATGGCCTGCAGGTGCTCGGGGCTGCGCCGCTGCGCGGCCAGGCCCGCGGCCTCGGTCTCGAGGCTGATGCGCAGCTCCAGCACGGCCAGCACGTCCACCGATTCGCTCAGCTCGCGGGCATTGAGCGTGAGGCCCACGCCCTCGCGCGCCGGCAGCACGAAGGTGCCTATGCCGTGGCGCGTCTCCACCAGGCCCGCGGCCTGCAGCTTGGAGATCGCCTCGCGCACCACGGTGCGGCTCACGTCGTAGCTGCGCACCAGCTCCGACTCGGTGGGCAGCTTGTCGCCCTCGTGCAGCAGACCCTGGCGGATCTTGTTCTCGAACTCCTCGGACAGCAGGTTCGCCAGGCTGCGGCCATTGCGGCCGGCCTTGCCGCGCAGCTGGACCTCCGCCGCAACGGGCAGGGACCGCAGTTCGGGTAATTCCGGGGATGAAGGGTGCATGGTCGTCATCATAATCCGTCTTCAGTTATCAGACAACGTATCACAAACCATGACTTCCACCCCCAAAGTGCACCGGCTCCTGCTGACCGGCGCGGCCGGCGGCCTGGGCCAGGTGCTGCGCGAGCAGCTGCGGCCGTATGCCGACATCCTGCGCATCTCGGATATCGCGGCGCTGGCGCCGGCGCCCGGCGCGCCCGAGGAGTCCGTGCCCTGCGACCTGGCCGACAAGCGGGCGGTGGATGCGCTGGTCGCGGGCTGCGACGCCATCGTGCACCTGGGCGGGGTCTCGGTGGAGCGCCCGTTCGAGGAGGTGCTCGAGGCCAATATCAAGGGCGTGTTCCACCTCTACGAGGGCGCGCGCCGCCATGGCGTCCAGCGCGTGGTGTTTGCCAGCTCCAACCACGTGATCGGCTTCTACCGGCAGGACGAACGCATCGACGCCAACGCCCGCCGCCGCCCCGACGGCTACTACGGCCTGTCCAAGTCCTTCGGCGAAGACCTGGCCAGCTTCTACTTCGACCGCTACGGCATCGAGACGGTGAGCATCCGCATCGGCTCGTCCTTCCCCGCGCCGCGCGACCGCCGCATGATGAGCACCTGGCTCAGCTACGACGACCTGACGCGGCTGATCGAGCAATCGCTGTTCACCCCGAACGTGGGCCACACCGTGGTCTACGGCGCCTCGGCCAACCGCGACGGCTGGTGGGACAACCACGCCGCCGCCCACCTGGGCTTCGTGCCGCAGGACAGCTCCGAGCCCTTCCGCGCCCAGGTCGAGGCCCAGCCCGCCCCCGCCGCCAATGACCCGGTGGCCGTCTACCAGGGCGGGGCGTTCACCGCCCAGGGCCCGTTCGAGGACCAATGATGCAGGCCGCCGCCGAACTGGTCTGCGACGCGCGCTGCGCCACCGGCGAAAGCCCGGTCTGGGTGGCCGCCGAGCAATCGCTGTACTGGGCCGACATCCCGCGCGGCGTGCTGCACCGCTGGCGCGCGGCCGATGGCGCGCGCACGCAATGGCAGCTGCCGCAGATGCTGGCCTGCATGGCGCCCTGGGCCGGCGAGCCGCGGCAGTGGATCGCCGGGCTGGAGGACGGCCTGTACCGCATCACGCTGCCGGAAGGCGGCGGCGATGCCCAGGCGAAACCGCTGGCGCTGGCGCCGCATGCGCGGCCCGGCATGCGCTTCAACGACGGCCGCTGCGACCGCCAGGGCCGTTTCCTGGCCGGCACCATGCTGCTCGACATGGCGGCGGCGCAGAGCGTGGGTCAGGTCTACCGCTGGAACGGCGCCGGCCTGGCCGACCTGGACCTGGGCCCGCTGATCGTGCCCAACGGCATGGCCTTCAGCCCCGACGGCCGCACCATGTATCTGTCCGATTCGCACCCGCAGGTGCAGGCCGTGTGGGCCTTCGACTACGACACCGACAGCGGCACGCCCCATAACCGCCGTTTGTTCGTGGACATGCGGCCGCTGCCCGGCCGGCCCGACGGCGCGGCCGTCGATGCCGACGGCTGCTACTGGATCTGCGGCAACGACGCCGGCCTGGTGCACCGCTTCACGCCCGACGGCCGGCTCGACCGCTCGCTGGCCGTGCCCGTCAAGAAGCCCGCAATGTGCGCCTTTGGCGGCGCCGGGCTCGATACCTTGTTCGTCACCTCGATCCGCCCCGAAGGCGACCTCGCCGACCAGCCGCTGGCCGGCGGCGTGTTCGCGCTGCGCCCCGGCGTGCAGGGGCTGGCCGAGCCGCCGTTCCTCGGTTCCTAGTACACGTTTCTCGCCAACCACCGACAACACAGGAGACAAGTCCATGAAGCTCATCCCAACCCTGCTGGCAGGCGTGGCCGCCAGCCTGATCGGAGCTGGCGCCCAGGCGGCGGAGTTCCGCTCGTCCGACATCCACCCCGACGACTACCCCACCGTGCTGGCCGTCAAGTTCATGGGCGAGAAGCTCAAGCAGCTGTCGGGCGGCAAGGACACGATCAAGGTCTTCCCCAGCGGCGCGCTGGGCGGCGAGAAGGAGACCATCGAGCAGGCCAAGATCGGCGCGCTGCAGATGGTGCGCGTCAACGTGGGCGCGATGAACAACGTCTGCCCCGAGACCATCGTGCCCACCATGCCCTTTTTGTTCCGCTCGGTGGAGCACATGCACAAGGTGCTCGACGGCCCGGTGGGCGAGGAGATCCTGAAGAGCTGCGAGAAGCAGGGCTTCATCGGCCTGGCCTTCTACGACAGCGGCGCGCGTTCCATGTTCACCGCCAAGAAGCCGGTCAACAGCCTGGCCGACATGAAGGGACTGAAGGTGCGCGTGCAGCAGTCCGACCTGTGGGTGGCCATGCTCGAGGCCATGGGCGCCAACGCCACGCCCATGCCCATGGGCGAGGTCTACACGGGCCTGAAGACCGGCCTGATCGACGCCGCCGAGAACAACTACCCCACCTACGAAAGCGCGCGCGCCTTCGAGGTCGCCAAGTACTTCACCCGCACCGAGCACTCGATGGCGCCCGAGATCCTGCTGTTCTCCAAGCGCAGCTGGGAGCGCCTGTCGCCGCAGCAGCAGGGCTGGGTGCGCCAGGCCGCGAAGGAGTCGGTGCCCTTCATGCGCGCCAAGTGGGTCGAGCGCGAGCAGCGGGCGCTGGCTACGGCCAAGGCCGGCGGCGCGCAGTTCATCGACATCGACAAGAAGCCCTTCCAGGACGCGATGAAGCCGGTGTACGACAAGTTCATCACCGACGCGGCCCTCAAGAGCCTGATCCAGCGCACGCAGGACACGAACTAGCATTTTGATAGCTGCTGGCGCTTGTTGGACAGGCACTGGCGGCCAATTTGATTCAAAACCATGTACACCAAACTCTGCAAGACGCTGGCGCGCGCCTGCATGTGGCTGGGCATCGCCGGGCTGGTGCTGGTGATCGCCGCGGTCAGCTGGCAGGTCTTCGGCCGCTATGTGCTGAACAACACGCCCACCTGGGCCGAGAGCCTGGCGCTGCTGCTGGTGCTCTACATCACCATGCTCGGCGTGAGCGTGGGCGTGCGCGACTCGGGCCACATCGGGCTGGAGTCGCTGCTGGTGCTCGCGCCCGACGGGCTGCGGCTGAAGATCGAGTTCCTGATCCACGCGCTGGTGGTGCTGTTCGGCGTGGCCATGGCCTGGAGCTGCGCCTCGCTGGCCGAATCGGTCTGGAGCTACCGCCTGCCCACGCTGGGCATCTCGGAGGGCTGGCGCTACGTGCCCGCATCCATCGCCGGCGTACTCATCGTGCTGTTCTCGATCGAACACATCATCGCGCTCGCGCGCGGACAAGAAGTCGAACCCGCCTGGGGATAAGTGATGACCGTTGCATTGACCATTCTTTGCGTCTCGTTCGCCGTGCTGCTGCTGCTCGGCGTGCCCGTGGCGTTCTCCATCGGCCTGTCGTCGCTGGCCACGCTGCTGTACGAGGGCCTGCCGCTGGAGGTGGGCTTCCAGCAGATGACCTCGGGCATGGGCGTGTTCTCGTTCCTGGCGATCCCGTTCTTCATCTTCGCCGGCGAGCTGATGCTCTACGGCGGCATCGCCGACCGCATCGTGGACTTCGCGCGTTCGCTGGTCGGCCATGTGCGCGGCGGCCTGGGCATGTCCAACGTCGTGGCCTGCACGCTGTTCGGCGGCGTCTCGGGCTCGCCGGTGGCCGATGTCTCGGCCATGGGCGCGGTGATGATCCCGATGATGAAGAAGGAGGGCTACCACGCCGACTACGCCGTCAACGTGACCACGCATGCGGCCCTGGTCGGCGCGCTGATGCCCACCAGCCACAACATCATCATCTACGCGCTGGCCGCGGGCGGCAAGGTGTCGATCGCCGCGCTGATCCTGGCCGCGCTGATGCCGGCGCTGGTGCTCACGGTGTCCAACCTGCTCGCGGCCTACTGGGTCGCGGTGCGGCGCGGCTACCCGGCCGGCACCTTCCCGGGCTGGCACATCGTGGGCCGCTCGTTCGCCGCGGCGCTGCCGGGGCTGTTCGTGGTGGTGCTGATCCTGGGCGGCATCCTGTCGGGCGTGTTCACCGCCACCGAGTCGGCCGCCGTGGCCGTGCTCTACGCGCTGGCGCTGACCATCTTCCTGTACCGCACGCTGACCCGCGAGAACTTCATCAAGGCGGCGTCGAAGGCGGTGAAGACCACCGGCGTGATCCTGCTGCTGATCGGCATCTCCAGCACCTTCGGCTACCTCATCAGCCTGTACGGCGTGGCCGAGCTGACGGGCCAGATGCTCAGCCAGATCACCAGCACGCCGTGGGTGATCTTCCTGCTCATCAACATCATCCTGTTCGTGCTGGGCACCTTCCTCGACATGGCGGCCACCATCCTGCTGTGCACGCCGATCTTTTTGCCGATCGCCCAGCACTACGGCATGAGTTCGGTGCAGTTCGGCATCGTGATGCTGATCAACTGCGCGCTGGGCCTGAACACCCCGCCCGTGGGCACGACGCAGTTTGTCGGCTGCGCCATCGGCGGCGTCTCGGTGGGCACGGTGATGCGCACCATCTGGCCGTTCTACGGCGCGCTGATCTTCGCGCTGGCCGTGGTCACCTTCGTGCCGGCGTTCTCGACCTGGCTGCCCGGCCTGTTCATGAAGGTCAGCTGACCTTCTACCTCTACCCGTTCCCCATGACTACCTCGCACGCCATCCGCCATATCCGCGTCACGCCCATTGCCTTCCGCGATCCGCCGCTGCTGAACGCCGCCGGCATCCACGAGCCCTGGGCGCTGCGCTCCATCATCGAGATCGAGACCGCCTCGGGCCTGGTCGGCATCAACGAGAGCTACGGCGACCAGCCCATGCTCGATGCGCTGGCCAAGGCCGCGCCGGCCCTGGTCGGCCTGTCGCCCTGGGCGCTCAACGAGATGGAAAGCCGCGTTGCGGCCCTGGTGGCGCCGCCCACCATGACGGCCTCGGAGTTCCTCGGCCAGCAGGTGTCGCTGGCGCCGGGCACCCATGTGTCCAAGACCGTGGCCAAGGTGGTCAGCGCCTTCGAGGTCGCCATGCTCGACCTGCAGGGGCAGCTCGCGCAGGCGCCCGTGGTCGACCTGCTCGGCGGCGCGGCGCGCGACAGCGTGCCGTTCTCGGCCTATTTGTTCTACAAGTACGCCGAGCACATCGACAAGCCTTATGCAGCCGACGCCTGGGGCGAGGCACTGGCGCCGCAGCAGCTGGTGGCGCAGGCGCGGCGCATGATCGATGAATACGGCTTTCGCAGCATCAAGCTCAAGGCCGGCACGCTGCCGCCCGAGCAGGAGGCCGCGGGCATCCTGGCGCTGGCCGAGGCCTTCCCCGGCACGCCGCTGCGCATCGACCCCAACGGCAACTGGACGGTGGCGACCAGCCTGAAGATCGTGCAGCAGCTGCGCGGCGTACTCGAATACTACGAAGACCCGGCCCCGGGCCTGGACGGCATGGCCGCCGTGGCGCGCGAGTGCGAGGTGCCGCTGGCCACCAACATGGTGGTCACCGACTTCGCCGAGTTCCGCCGCAATGCCGACATGGGCTGCCCGGTGAAGCTCGTGCTGAGCGACCACCACTACTGGGGCGGGCTGCGCGCCACGCAGCGTTTGTCCACGCTGTGCCGCACCTTCGACCTGGGCCTGTCCATGCACAGCAACTCGCACCTGGGCATCAGCCTGGTGGCCATGACCCACCTGTGCGCCAGCGTGCCGCTGCTCACCTACGCCTGCGACACCCACTACCCGTGGCAGGACGAGGAGGTGATCGAGGGCGGGCGCCTGCGCTTCGAGCAGGGCAGCCTGCGCGTGCCCACCGCGCCGGGCCTGGGCGTGGCGCTGGACCGCGAGGCGCTGGCGCGCCTGCATGACAACTACCTGCACTGCGGCATCCGCAACCGCGACGACCTGGGGCAGATGCGCAAGTACGACCCATCTTTCACCGGCCAGCAGCCCCGCTTTTGAACTTTCCCTATCCAGACACCGACAGGAGACAACCCCCATGCAACGCCGCACACTGATCCACCACGCCATTGCCGCCAGCGCCCTGCTGCTGGCCGCCGCGCCCGTCCTGGCGCAGGGCAACTGGCCCACGGGCAAGCCCATCACCTACGTGGTGCCGTTCCCGCCCGGCGGCAACACCGACACGCTGGCGCGCGTGATCGCCCAGCCGCTGGGCAAGGCGCTGGGCACGCCGGTGGTCATCGACAACAAGGGCGGCGCCGGCGGCAGCGTGGGTTCGGCCATCGCCGCGCGCGCGCCGGCCGACGGCTACACCATCCTCGGCGGCACCATCAGCTCGCACGCCATCAACGTGAGCCTGTACTCCAAGCTTGACTACGACCCGGTCAAGTCCTTCACGCCGGTGGCCATGCTGGGCTCGGGCCCGCTGGTGCTGGTGGTGCCCGCATCCAGCCCCTACAAGACGCTGGCCGACGTGCTGGCCGCCAGCAAGGCCAAGGCAGCGGCGGGTGGTCTGTCGTCGGCCTCACCGGGCAGCGGCACCTCGAACCACATGGCGCTGGAGCTGCTGGCCTACCAGACCGGCGTGAAGTTCACCCACGTGCCCTACAAGGGCAGCGGCCCGGCCGTGCAGGACGTAATCGGCGGCCAGGTGGACATGATGTTCGACACCGCGCTGGTCGTGGGCCCACACATCCAGTCCGGCAAGCTGCGCCCCATCGCGGTGACCAGCTCCAAGCGCCTGGAATCGCTGCCCGAGGTGCCCACCATCGCCGAGGCCGGCGAGAAGGGCTTCGACATGGGCTCGTGGCAGGCCGTGTTCGCGCCCGCAGGCACGCCGCCGGCGGTCGTCGAGCGCCTGCATGCCGAGATCATGAAGATCGTCGCCACGCCCGAGGTCCAGTCCCGTCTCAAGGCCTTCGGCATGCTGCCGTCCACGATGACGCCGGCCGAGCTGGGCGAGTACCAGAAGGCCGAGGTGGCCAAGTGGGCCAAGGTCATCAAGGCCGCTGGCATCAAGGCGGATTGAGGCCACCCCGAAGAGACGAGATCGCCATGAGTACCCGAACCCCGCTCTCCATCGCCATGCACCCGGCGGACAACGTGGCCATCATCGCCAACGACGGCGGCCTGCCGGCAGGCACCGTGCTGCCTTCGGGCCTGGTCCTGGTGGACCAGGTGCCGCAGGCGCACAAGGTGGCGCTGGCGGACATTCCCGAAGGCGGCGCGGTGCGTCGCTACAACGTGGTCATCGGCTACGCGCTCAAGCCCATTGCGGCCGGCAGCTGGGTGCACGAGCGGCTGTTGCGGATGCCCGAGGCGCGCTCGCTGCAGGGCCTGCCCATCGCCACTGTGAAGCCGCCGGCGCTGGAGCCGCTCGAAGGCCATACCTTCGAGGGCTACCGCAATGCCGACGGCAGCGTGGGCACGCGCAATATCCTGGCCATCACCACCACAGTGCAGTGCGTGGCCGGCGTGCTCGACTTCGCGGTGCACCGCATCAAGGCCGAGCTGCTGCCCCGGTATCCGAATGTGGACGACGTGGTCGGGCTGGAACACAGCTACGGCTGCGGCGTGGCCATCGACGCCGTGGGCGCCGAGATACCGCAGCGCACGCTGCGCAACATCAGCCGCAATCCGAACTTCGGCGGCGAGGTCATGGTGGTCAGCCTGGGCTGCGAGAAGCTGCAGCCCGAGCGCCTGCTGCCGCCGGGTTCGTTCCCCATCGTCGACGAGCGCGAGCCGGAGCTGGACGTGGTCTGCCTGCAGGACGAGTCCCATGTGGGCTTTATGTCCATGATCGACTCCATCATGGACAGCGCACGCGCGCATCTTGAGCGGCTGAACCGGCGCCGGCGCGAGACCGTGCCCGCCAGCGCCCTGGTGGTGGGCGTGCAGTGCGGCGGCAGCGACGCCTTCAGCGGCGTCACCGCCAACCCGGCTGTGGGCTTTTGCACCGACCTGCTGGTGCGCGCGGGCGCCACCGTGATGTTCAGCGAAGTGACCGAGGTGCGCGACGGCATTGACCAGCTCACCTCGCGCGCGTCCAGCCCCGAGGTGGCCCAGGCCATGATCGACGAGATGGCCTGGTACGACGCCTATCTTGACCAGGGCCGCGTGGACCGCAGCGCCAACACCACGCCCGGCAACAAGAAGGGCGGCCTGTCCAACATCGTCGAGAAGGCCATGGGCTCGATCATCAAGAGCGGCACCGCACCCATCACCGGCGTGCTGTCGCCGGGCCAGCGCCTGGCGGACCGCGGCATAGAGCGCGGCCTGGTCTACGCCGCCACGCCGGCCAGCGACTTCATCTGCGGCACGCTGCAGCTGGCCGCCGGCATGAACCTGCACGTGTTCACCACCGGGCGCGGCACGCCCTACGGGCTGGCGCAGGTGCCGGTCATCAAGGTGGCCACGCGCAGCGACCTGGCGCGGCGCTGGCACGACCTGATGGACGTGAACGCCGGCCGCATCGCCGACGGCGAGGCCACGATCGAGGAGCTGGGCTGGGAGATGTTCCGGCTCATGCTCGACGTGGCCAGCGGCCGCAAGCAGACCTGGGCCGAGCAGTGGCGGCTGCACAACGCCCTGGTGCTGTTCAACCCGGCACCCGTCACCTGACGGCATGACGCCCTCTCCCTCTGGGAGAGGGCGGGGTGAGGGCAGCGATGCCACACCCTCACCCCAACCCTCTCCCGCCAGCGGGAGAGGGAGCAATTCACAAGGAGCAAACCATGCGACCCAACCGACTCCGCGAGATCTGGGCTTCCGGCGGCGCCGCCGTCAACGGCTGGCTCGCCATACCGAACGGCTTTTCCGCCGAGACCATGGCCCACCAGGGCTGGGACACGCTGACCATCGACATGCAGCACGGCGTGGTCGACTACCAGGCCATGGTGGGCATGCTGCAGGCGATCTCGACCACGCCGACCGTGCCGCTGGTGCGCGTGCCGTGGCTGGAGCCGGGCATCCTGATGAAGACGCTGGATGCCGGCGCCTACGGCGTGATCTGCCCCATGGTCAACACCCGCGAGGACGCGCAGAAGCTCGTGGCCTACACCCACTATGCGCCGCGCGGCACGCGCAGCTTCGGGCCGGTGCGCGCGCTGCTGTATGGCGGCGCCGACTACCCCGCGCATGCCAACGACACCATCGTGACCTTCGCGATGATCGAGACCGCGCAGGCGCTGGACAACCTCGACGCCATCATGAGCGTGGAAGGGCTGGACGCGGTCTACATCGGGCCCAGCGATTTGTCGCTGTCGCTGGGCTGCCGGCCGGTGTTCGACGGGCTGGACCCGAAGGCGCAGCAGGCCGTGGACCACATCCTGGAGCGCGCCAAGGCGCATGGCATCATGGCCGGCATCCACAACGGCGCGCCCGAAAGCGCGCTGGCGCGGATCGCCGATGGCTTCCAGTTCGTCACCGTCAGCTCCGACGCGCGGCTGATGGCCGCCGGCGCGCAGCAGCTGCTGCAGGCCATGCGTGCCGGCGCGCCTGCATCCGGGCCCGCACCGGCCTCGGACTCGTATTGAATTTTCCATTCGCAAGGACAAAGACATGAAGCTTGGATTTATCGGCCTCGGCATCATGGGCGCGCCGATGGCGCTGCACCTGGTCAACGCCGGCCACACGGTCTACGTGAGTGCGGCACGCCGCGTGCCGGATGCCATCAAGGCCTCGGCCGCCATCCCCTGCGCCACGGTGCAGGAGGTGGCGAGCCACGCCGACGTGGTCTTCCTGATGGTGCCCGACACGCCGGACGTGGAAGCGGTGCTGTTCGGCGACAACGGCGTGGCGGCTGCTCTGGGCCAGGGTGGCGAGCGCAAGGTGATCGTCGACATGAGCTCGATCTCGCCGATGGCCACCAAGGACTTCGCGCAGAGGATCAATGCGCTGGGCGCGGACTACATCGACGCGCCGGTATCGGGCGGCGAGGTGGGCGCCAAGGCGGCCTCGCTGACCATCATGTGCGGCGGCGAGCCGGCGGTGTTCGACAAGGTGCGGCCGCTGCTCGAGAAGATGGGCAAGAACATCACCCTGGTGGGTGGCAACGGCGACGGCCAGACCACCAAGGTGGCGAACCAGATCATCGTCGCGCTGAACATCGCGGCCGTGGGCGAGGCCCTGCTGTTCGCCAGCAAGGCCGGTGCCGATCCGGCCAAGGTGCGCGAGGCGCTGATGGGCGGCTTCGCGGCCAGCCGCATCCTCGAGGTGCACGGCGAGCGCATGATCAAGCGCACTTTCGCGCCGGGCTTCCGCATCCAGCTGCACCAGAAGGACCTGGGCCTGGCGCTGCAGGGCGCGCGCGAGCTGGGGCTGGCGCTGCCGCAGACCGCCGGGGCCGCGCAGCTGATGCAGGTCTGCGCCGCCAATGGCGATGACCAGCTGGACCACTCCGCGCTGGTGAAGGCGCTGGAGCTGATGGCCGCGCACGACGTGGCCTGAGTTCAGGCCAGCACCAGCTCCTCCACCTGCGTCAGCGCCCGCGAGGCGCCGCCCAGCCGCGCGGCCAGGTGCTGGGCGCGCTTGAGGTACAGGTGGGCGTCGTGCTCCCAGGTGAAGCCCATGCCGCCGCAGACCTGGATGGCGCTGCGCGTGGCCTGCAGCGCGCCCTCGATGGCGGTGAATTCGGCCGCCGCGCAGGCAAAGCGCGCATCGGGCAGATGGCCGTCCAGCGCCGCGCCGGCGTAGAGCGCGGCCAGGCGCGCGTTGTCCACGGCCATCCAGGCGTTGGCGAGCTGGTGCTTGATGGCCTGGTAGCTGCCTATGGGCTTGCCGAACTGCACGCGCTCGATGGCGTGGTTGCTGCCCAGGGCGAGCGCGGCCTGGGCCAGGCCTATGAGTTCGGCACACCGCATCAACCGCGAGGCGGCGCGCGCATGGGCGCGGGCCTTGGCGGGCACGGCCAGCGTCTGCCAGTGGAGGGATGAAGGTACAGCGGCGGCGGCCTGCATGAGCGTCGGGTCCAGCCCGGCCTGGGCATCCGCCGCTGAGGCGGGCAGCACGGCCAGCTCCAGCGACTGGCTCTCGTCATCCAGCCCGCGCACCACCACGAGGTCGGTGCACTGGCTGGCATGGTCCCAGACCCGGTCGCGCGCCGACACGCAATGCACGGCGCGCTCGCCGGCCGCGACGGACCGGGCCAGTTCGCGCAGCGCCGGCGCGTCATCCGGCGCGGCCCGCAGCCACAGCGGCAGCAGCACGGCGCTGGCGGCCCAGGGCAGGTTCAGCAGCCGGGCGCCGGCGGCTTCGGCGATCAGGTGGGCCTCGGTCAGGCCCAGTCCCAGGCCGCCTTGTTCCTCAGGGCCCAGCAGGCTCATCCAACCCATCTCGGCCATATCGCGCCACAGCTGCCGCTGGGCCGGATCGCTCCAGGGCAGGGCTTGGCGGGCGCGGGCCAGCGGGTGGCGGTCGGCAAAAAAGCGCGTGGCCGATTCGTGCAGCATCTGCTGCTCGGCGTTGAGTGCGAAGTCCATGGATTCAGCCCTTCGGTAGTTTCAACATCTGCTCGGCCAAGATGTTGCGCTGCACCTCGGAGGTGCCGGCGAGAATGGTTTCGGCGCGCGTCCACAGCGCATCGCGCACCCAGGCGGCCGCGGCCTTGTCGGCGCCCTGGGGCGATGGCCCGGCCAGCGCGCGCTCGCCCAGCAGCTCGGTGGCCAGCGTGAGCAGCTTCTGGTGCGATTCGCTCCAGTGCAGCTTGGTGGCCGAGCCCTCGGGCCCGGGCGGGCCGCCGCGCAGCGCGTGGGTCAGCGCGCGCCAGGACTTGAGCTGGAGCACATGGCTGTCCACGGCCAGGCGCGCGATGTCGCGGCGCAGGTGCGGGCAGTCGAGCCGGCTGCCACCGCTGTCGTCCTGCGTTATTGCAGCCAGTTGCTTGAGCGCCTCGACCTCCTGCGCAAAGCGCACCTGGCGCGGGATGAAGTAGGTGCCGCGCTCGAAGCTGGCCGCCGCCATGGCCAGGCGCCAGCCGCCGTTTTCCTCGCCGACCAGGGCATCGAGCGGCACCTTCACGTCCTCGAAGAAGACTTCGTTGAAGTCGGCCTCGCTGGTGATCTGGCGGATGGGCGCCACGCGCACGCCGGGCAGCTTCATGTCCACCAGCAAGAAGCTGATGCCCTTGTGGCGCTGGGCCGTGGCGTCGGTGCGCGCCAGCACGAAGCAGTAGTCGGCGATGTGCGCGAACGAGGTCCAGATCTTGTGGCCGTTGAGCACATAGTGGTCGCTTTTGCGCTCGGCGCGCGTGGCCAGTGCCGCCAGGTCCGAGCCCGCGCCGGGCTCGGAATAGCCCTGGCACCAGATGTCGCGGTTGGCCAGGATGCCGGGCAGAAAGCGCTGCTTTTGCGCCTCGCTGGCAAAGTGGATCAGCGTGGGGCCGAGGATGCCGTGGCCGATGATGTTCACGCCCAGCGGCGCGCCGATGCGGGCCTGCTCCTCGTGGAAGATGGCCTGGCGCGTGAGCGGCAGGTTCCTGCCGCCGTACTGCTCGGGCCAGCCCAGGCCGGCCCAGCCGGCGCGGCTGACATGGTCTTCCCAGGCGCGGCGCCAGGCGAGGTCGTTGGGATCGGGCTCGCCGGATTGCTCCGTCCACGCGCTCTTGAAGCGCGGGTACTCGGTTTCGAACCAGTCGCGAACGCCCAGGCGGAAGGCTTCGTCTTCCGCCGAATAGCCCACTTGCATGAGGCTTTCCTTGTATAGCTATTACAAAAAAGAGAGCTACTGGCGCTTGGTTTGCAAGCCATTCAAATGGTTTTATATTTGAATATGGCTTATGACAAGCGCTGGCAGCTATCAAAATGAAGTGGCATCAATCCACCGTGGCGCCGGATTCCTTGACCACCTTGGCCCACTTGGCGATGTCCTTCCTGAGGAAGGCCGCGAACTCCTCGGGCGTGTTGGCTATGATCTCCAGCCCCAGCGAGGCGAACTTCTCCTGGATGGCCGGTTCCTTGAGCACGTCCTGCACCACCGTGTGCAGCTTGGCCACGGCCGGCGCGGGCGTGCCCGTGGGCGCGACCAGGCCCAGCCAGGGCATGGCCTCGTAGCCGGGCAGGCCGGACTCGGCCACCGTTGGGGTGTCGGGCAGCAGCTTGGAGCGCTTGGCCGTGGTCACCGCCAGCAGGCGCACCTTCCTGTCGTTGATGAAGGGCTTGGACGAGGCGTAGGCGTCGAACATCACATTGATGTTGCCGCCCACCAGGTCCATCAGCGCCGGGGCGCTGCCCTTGTAGGGCACGTGCTCCATGGGCGCGCCGGCCATGGTCTTGAACAGCTCGGACTCCAGGTGCGTCGAGGTACCCGCACCCACCGAGCCGTAGCTGCCCTTGGCCGGATTGGCCTTGAGCCAGGCGACCAGCTCGGCCACGTTATTGGCCGGCACGCTGGGGTGCACCTCCAGCACGTGCACCACCGAGGCGACCTGCGTCACCGGCGTGAAGTCCTTGACCGGGTCGTAGTTGACCTTCTTGTACAGCGCCGGCGCAATGCCCAGCGACGAGGCCGCCAGCAGCAGCGTGTGGCCGTCGGGCGTGGCGCGCGCCACGTAGTCGGACGCGATCACCGTGCCCGCGCCGGGCTTGTTCTCGACGATCACTGGCTGGCCCAGCTTGGCGGCCATGCGCTCGGCCAGCGAGCGCGCCATGATGTCGGCGGCCCCGCCGGGCGAGAACGGCACGACGACGGTGACGGGCTTGCTGGGGTAGGTCTGCGCCTGCGCCATGCCGCAGGCGGCGAGGGCGGCCACGGCAACGGCCGCGATCATTTTCTTGAACATGGTTGGTCTCCTTCTCTGAAAAATCGGATGCGTCAGGCTTGGGCCGGCGCCGGAATCACCAGCGCATCGAGCGCGCACACGCCTTCGCCCACGGGCTTGACGAGCAGCGGGTTGACCTCGATCTCGCCGGCCTGCTCCTGCAGCGACAGCACCGCGCGCGAAAAGCCCGCGATGGCGCGGCAGGCCGCATCCACGTCGCCCTTGGGCCGGCCGCGAAAGCCGTCGAGCAGCGCAAAGGCTTTCAACTCGCCCAGCATCTCGCGCGCCATGGATTCATCCACCGGCAGCACGCGGTGGCTCACGTCCTGGTAGATCTCGGTGAGCACGCCGCCCAGGCCCACGGTCAGCGTCATGCCGAAGACCGGGTCGCGCGTGGCGCCCAGGATCAGTTCCGCAATGCCGGTTTCCATCTTCTGCACCAGCACGCCTTCGATGTGCGCGTGGGGCGCGTAGCGGCGGCACGAAGCCATGACCTCCTCGAAGGCCGCGCCCACCTCGGCCGCTGAGCCCAGGCGCAGCTTCACGCCGCCGGCCTCGGTCTTGTGCGTGATGTCGGCGGACAGCACTTTCAGCACCACGGGGTAGCCCAGCGCCTCGGCGGCCTGCACGGCCTGGTCGGCCGTCGTGGCCACGCGCTCGGCCACGCTGGTCACGCCGAACGGCGTCAGCCATTGCTTGCAGCGATGCTCATCCAGCACCGCGGGCAGCGCGCCGCGCGTTGGTGGCGCCTCGCGGCGCACCTCCGGCCAGCGGTTGTGCTTGCGGCGCTCCTGCCACAGCAGAAAGGGCGACAGCGCCGAGACCGCGACGCCGATGTCCTCGAACACCGGCACGCCGCCGCTGCGCAGCTGATCGCGCTTGTGCGCGGCGCCGGTGTCGATGGCGACGAACAGGCGCGGGTACTGCTGCGCCACGGCGCACAGGTCGTCGGCCATGCGGTCCAGCAGGTAGCCCGGTGCATAGACCACGACGGCGTCGATCGCATCGCTTTGCGCCAGCGCCTCCATCGCGGTGCGCACGAAGCCCGGGTCGTTGACCACGTTGCCGGTCACGTCCACCGGGTTGCTGACCATGCCGTAGTCGGGGATGCCGGTGCGCAGCAGGTCCTGCAGCGGCTGCGGCAGCGTGGGCACGTCCAGGCCCTGCAGCAAAAACTTGTCTGCCAGGATGGCGCCCAGCGCGCCCGAGATGGTGATGATGGCCACGCGCCTGCCCGCGCTGCGCTGGCGGTACTGCGCGAGGTTGGCGAGCTGCGCCATCTGCACGAAGTCGCGGCTCTGGATGATGTTGAGCTGGCGGAAGGCCGCGCTGTAGATCTGCTGGTCGCCGGCCAGCGCCGAGGTGTGCGAGCGCACGGCTTCCGAGCCCTTGTCGGTCTCGCCGGCCTTGTAGAGGATGAGCAGCTTGTCCTGCTCGGCAAAGGCCTCGGCCGCGGCGATGAAGCGCGGGCCGTCGCGCAGCTCCTCAATGTAGCCCATGCAGACCTCGGTGCCCGCGTCCTGCGCCAGGTATTCGAGGTACTGCGCGAAGTCCACGCAGGCTTCGTTGCCGGTGTTGATGAAGTGGCTGAACTCCACGCCCAGGCGGCGCGCGATCGCATACACGGCGGCGCAGACATTGCCGCTTTGCGTGAGCAGGCTCACCGCGCCGCTGCCGCCCTGCATGGGCGCGGTGTTGAACACCGACGCGAAACTGGTGTGCACCTGGCGGTTGAGGTTGGCAAAGCCCATGAGGTTGGGCCCGGCCACCACCATGTTGGTGGTCGCCACATAGGCTTCGAGCTCGTCCTGCAGGGCCTGGCCCCTGGCGCCTTCCTCGGCAAAGCCGGCCGCATAGACGATGACGGCGCGCACGCCCCTGGCGTGGCAGCGCTTGAGCATGGGCGTGACGTCGGCGGCGGCAATCGCCAGCACCACCAGGTCGGGCGCCTCGGGCAGCGATTCGAGGTCGGCGTAGCAGCGCTGGCCGAAGACTTCCTCGTACTTGGGGTTGATCGGGTAGATCCTGCCCTGGTAGCCAAACTTGGTGAGGTGGGCGATCGGCATGCCGCCGATGCGCGCTGCGTTGTTGCTGGCGCCGACGATGGCGATGGACGCGGGGTTGAGCAGGGGCTCGAGGCGGTGGGTGGATTGCACGGGGGCGAGCATGGGTCAGGCGTTCTTTTCGGGGTTCTTCTGGATCGCGTTGGCCAGGCCGCGGTCGCGCGCGGTGAGAAAGCCTTCGGACAGGTGGGAGAGCTGGTGCGTGTCGAAGTGCGCCGCCAGCGCGGTGCGCAGGCCCTGCGCGTCCAGCGAGCGGTTGATGGAGCGCTTGATGAGCTTGAGGCCGAAGGGCGGCGCCTTGGCGATCTGCTGGGCCAGGGCCAGCGTGGCGTCGGCGAGGTCGGCATCGGCCACCACGCGGTTGACCATGCCGATCTCCCTGGCCTCCTGGGCGCTCAGCTTCGCGCCGGTGAACAGCAGCTCCTTGGCCTTGCGCGCGCCCATCACCCAGGGGTGGATCAGCACCTCGGTGGCGGCCGCGCCCAGTGTGTGGCCCACCGGGTCGGAGAAGTAGGCCGACTCGCTGGCCACCACCAGGTCGCACATGTTGGCGATCATGAAGCCGCCGGCCACGCAGGCGCCCTGTACCTGGGCGATGGTGGGCTTGGGAAAGTCCCAGATCTTCAGCGAATAGTCGAAGTAGCGCAGCTCCTCGTAGGCCCAGCGCTCTTCCACCGTGAAGTTGGCGCGCTCGGCCTGGGCCTGCTTGAGGTCGTGGCCGGCCGAGAAGTGCTCGCCCTGGCCGCCGATCACCACCACGTTCACACTGGTGTCGCGCTGGGCCTCTTCCAGGGCGGCGGCCAGTTCGTCCAGCATCTGCTGGCTCTGGGCGTTGCGCTGCGCGGGGCGCGCCAGCAGGATGCGGCGCACCGCGCCGTGGTTGTCTATGGCAAGGGTGTCGTAGGCCATGGGTTGTCTCCGGTAGTCCATTTGCGGGTTGTGATTCAGTCTAGACTTGTGGTTTCCTGTATCGCAAAATAATCCTTGGATTTTTCCCACAATATGGACAAACCATCCGGTACCGCCGGCGCGCAAAGCTTGCGCCGCTCGCTGGGCCTGCTGCGGCTGCTGGCCGAGCACCACGAGGCCGGCATCACGCTGACCGAGGTCATGCAGGCCTCGGGGCTGGAGCGCTCCACCGCGCACCGGCTGCTGTCCTGCCTGGCCGAGGAGCAGTTCGCCGAGCGCGACCCCGAGACCAAGTCCTACCGGCTGGGCATAGACGCCATGCAGCTGGGCTTTGCGTCCATGCGGCGCGTGCCGCTGGTGGATTCGTGCCGCCCGCTGATGCAGAAGCTCGCGCGCATGTCGGGCGATACGGTGTTCCTGGTGATACGCCAGGGCGACTACTGCCTGTGCCTGCACCGCGAGGAAGGGCACTTTCCGGTCAAGGTGTTCACCATCGAGATCGGCGGGCGCCGCCTGCTGGGCGTGGGCGCGGGCGGGCTGGCGCTGATGGCGACGCTGGGCGACGAGGAGATCGACCGCATCCATGAGCGCCACGCGGCCGACTACGCGCAGGCCGGCTTCACGCGCGCGCAGCTGCGCCGCGCCGTGCAGCACACGCGCACGGTGGGGCATGCGGACACGGAGGACACCATCACGGTGGGCGTCTCTGGCGTTGGCCAGACCTTTGCGGCCTCGGCCACCACGCTGGCGGCCATCAGCTTCGGCGCCATCACGCCGCGCCTGCCGGCCAAGCGCAAGCGCGAGCTGGCCGCGCTGCTGCAGGCCGAGCTGGCGGCCCTGCAGGGCGGGGGCGGCGCGAAGCGCCGCTGATCAGGGGATCAGGACTTCCAGCGGCCCTGCAGCGCGGCGCAATGGTCCTTGGGCGGGAGCGCAGGCGTCTGCACCACCCAGTCGCGGTCGGCGGCTTCGGCCTGGGCTTCGGGGCCGGCTTGGCCCAGCGCCACGGTGGAACGCAGCGCCGGCGGCAGCCAAGTGGGAATGCCGATGCTGCGCAGCACATGGCCGCGCCCGGCGATCACCAGCACGGTGCGCCCAGGCTGGGCCAGGCCGGCGGCGGTGCGGGCCATGCTTGCGTCCTTGGCGAGCTGGATGCGCGCCATGGGCACCAGCTGGCTTTCCGGCAGCTGGCCGCAGTGGCCGGTGCGGATGGCGTCGATCTGGCGCTGCCAGCCGGCGGCGGGCAGGTGCTGGTCCCAGCTGGTCTGCTGCATGGTCTCGCGCATCTGCGCGCGCGGCAGGTTGCCGCCATGCACCGGCACGCCGGCGCGCACGGCAGCCATCACCACCGGGCCGTAGTGCTGCCAGGGCCAGCCCTGGTCGTTCCACGCCAGGGCGGCCTGCACCGCGGATTCCGGCGCATCGGCTGGCAGGCTTTGCGTGCTGCGGCCGGCATCGGCCATCTCCATCACCACCGCGGCGAGCCGGCCGCTGCCGGCCCATTGCGCGACGGTCGCGCGCTGCCACTGCTGGTGTTCGGCGGCGTCGTGCTGCTCGCCGAGCAGCAGCACGTCGGGCTGCGGGCGCAGCAGCTGCGGCTGCCAATCCTTGGGCGCGATGGTCGAGGCGGGCGGGGTGCTGGCGCAGCCGGCCAGCATGAGTGTGGCGAGGGCCAGGGCGGTGAGGAGTGAGGGTTTCCGCATGCGCGCATCCTAGTGGTGCGCGCATGCACTTTCGGTGCGTCGGCTTATTCGGGATCGATGCCTGCGGCCTTGATGACCTGGCCCCACTTCTTCGTCTCAGAAGCCTGGAACTTGGCCAGCTCCTGCGGCGTGCTGGTCCAGGCTTCGGAGCCCGACATCTCGAAGAAGGACTGGGCGGCGGGGCTCTTGACCGCGGTGTTCAGCAGCTGGTTGAGCCTGGCGACCACGGCGTCGGGCGTCTTGGCCGGCGCGTAGGCGGCGAACCAGTAGCCCATGTCGTAACCCTTGACGCCGGCCTCGTTCAGCGTGGGCACGTCGGGCAGCTGCGGGCTGCGCTTCTGCGTGGAGTAGCCCAGCGCGCGCAGCTTGCCGGCCTTGATCTGCGGCACGCCGGTGGACACGTCGGTGATCATCAGGTTGATCGTGCCGCCGAGCAGGTCGGTGATGGCCAGCGGGTTGCTCTTGTAGGGCACGTGCAGGATGTCCACATGCGCGAGCTGCTTGAGCATCTCGCCGGCCACGCGGCTCGACGAGCTGCCGCTGCCGAAGCTGAGCTTGCCCGGGTTGGCCTTGGCATAGGCCAGCAGCTCGCCCACGTTCTGGTAAGGCGAGCCGGCCGGCACCACCAGCACCTGGCCGCCCTTGCCCAGGCCGCCGATGGGCGCAAAGCTCTTCACCGGGTCGTAGGGCAGCTTCTTGTACAGGTGCTCGTTGGCCGCATGCGTGGTGTTGGTGGTGATGAGCACGGTGTAGCCATCGGCCGCGGCCTTGGCGACCTGCTGGGCCGCGATCATGCCGCTGGCGCCGGCCTTGTTGTCCACCACCACGGCCTGCTTGGTCTGTTCGGTCACCGACAGGGCCAGCGCGCGTGCCAGCTGGTCGGTGGCGCTGCCGGCGGCAAAGGGCACGACGAAGGTGATGGTCTTGGCCGGGTAGGGCGCCTGCGCCCAGGCGGCGGGCGCGAGGGCCAGCGCGGCCGAGAGGGCGAGCAGATGGCGGCGGGTGGTCGGGGAAAGGTGCATGGTTTGTCTCCTGGGGATTGGTTGGAATGGAGGGTTCAGGCCTCGCCGGCCAGATGGGGGGCGAGCGCCTGCGGGAGCGTGATGGGCATCTCCAGCACGCGGAAGCACAGGGTCTTGCCGTGGCTGTCGAGGTTCAGCGCGCCGTTCACGCCGCCGTCGAGCACCTCGTCGATGACCAGGTTCATGGCCTGCAGCCTGGGTAACAGATGGCGCGTGACCCGCGCGGGCCGGCGGTCGGCAAAGCGTTGCAGCACGGCGGCCTCGGTGACCTGTGCGCAGATGGTTTCCCACAGCGCTGGATGCCAGGCGATGACGCTGATGTTGGAGCGGTTGCCCTTGTCGCCGGTGCGGCCGTGGGCCAGGCGGTACAGCGGGACGGTGATGGTTCCGTTATCCATGGTCTTGTTCCTTTGCCCAGGCGAAGCCCGTGGCGATCTGCGATTGCGCGACGCTGCAGGACACCATGCCCAGCCGCTGGCGCATCGCGGTGCGCACGCCGCCGCCGCCCGCGGGGCCGCAGCAATACAGCGCATTGATCTCGCGCGGCAGGCGCTCGGCGGTGGCGCGGTCGGCATGCTGCCAGGCCATGCGCAGGCGCACGTCGTGCGGGGCCTGCGCCAGGTCGGCACCCGCGAGCCACCGGCTCGCGTCGTCGCCCCAGACGCTGGTGACGCCGATCAGGTCGCTGCGCAGCGCGGCGATGCCGTGCAGCCGCGCGGCGATGGTCTGCGCCGCCAGGCGGGCGCGCTCGGCAGCGCGCGGGCCGGCGTACGAGATCTCGCCCTCGGCGAACCAGCCCGTGGCGTGGCAGACGTTGACTTTCAGCGTCTCGGGCCGCGCATGGCCGCGCACGCCCGTCAGCCGCACGCGGTCCGGCGCCAGCTGCGCCACGTCGGCCTCGGTGATGTCGGCCACCACGTCGGGCGTGAGGTAGCAGGCCGGATCGTGGATTTCGTAAAGCAGCTGCTCCTTCACCGTCTGCGGCGTGACGCAACCACCCGTGCCCTGGGGCTTGAAGATGGTGCAGTCGCCATCGGCATCGATCTCGGCGATGGGGTAGCCCAGGCGGTCCAGGCCGGGCACGTCCTTGTAGCCGGGATCGGCGAAGTAGCCGCCCGTCACCTGGGTGCCGCATTCGAGCAGGTGGCCGGCCATGGTGGCGCGGGCGATGCGGTCCCAGTCGTCCCAGGCCCAGCCATAGTGGGCCATGGCCGGGCCCACGACCAGCGAGGGGTCGGCCACGCGGCCGCAGACCACGATGTCGGCGCCGGCGGCCAGTGCCTCGGCGATGGGGCGTGCGCCGATGTAGGCATTGGCGCTGACGATGCTGGCCGGCAACTGCTCGCCCAGTGCCTGCTCCAGCAGCCCGCGCTGCGCCGGGCCGCTCAGGTCGTCGCCATGCACCACGGCGATCTTGGGGGGGCGCGTGCCCAGTTCCCTGGCCAGCCGGGCGATCGCCCGTGCCGCGCTCTGCGGGTTGGCTGCGCCGAAGTTGCTGACGATGCGGATGCCATGCGCCAGGCAGTCGGCGAGCACCGGTGTCAGAAAGTCCAATAGCAGCGGCTCGAAACCGGCCTCGGGGTTCTGGCGCCGCGCCAGCTGGGCCAGCGCCAGCGTGCGTTCGGCCAGGGTCTCGAAGATCAGCACCGCGGGCTGGCCCCGGCGGACCAGCTCCTGCACCACCGGGCCGGCGGCATCCACGCGGTCGCCGGAAAAGCCGGCGGCGCAACCAATGAGTAGGGGCTTGTGTGTCGTCACCTTGGTATCTCCTGAGCCGCACTATAGGCAGCCGGCGCTATGCTGTGAAATCGATAATTGAGATCGATTGATTTGCAATGCGAATGAATTTGTCGTCGCGCGACATCGCCGCCTTCCTGGCGCTGGCGCAGCACCAGCATTTCACGCGCGCCGCCGCGCAGTGCCATTTGTCGCAGCCGGCGTTCAGCGCGCTGATCCGCGCGCTGGAAGAGTCCGTCGGCCTGCGCCTGTTCGACCGCAGCACGCGCCATGTGCTGCTCACGCCCGAGGGCGAGCGCTTTTTGCAGTCGGCGCTGCGCATCCAGGCCGAGATCGAGGCCTGCCGCCAGGCCATGTTGGACACGGCCCAGCTCAAGCGCGGGCGCGTGGCGATCGCGCTGCTGCCGTCGCTGGCGGCGGGCTGGCTGCCGGGCGTGCTGCAGGTGTTCCTGGAGCGCCACCCGGGCGTGGAGGTGGAGATTGCCGATGTGCTGTCCGAGCCCTGCATCGCGCGCGTGGCCAGCGGCGAGGCCGACTTCGCGCTGGCCGCGATCCGCGCCGACACGCCCGAGCTGCAGGCCGAGCCCTTCTGCAGCGACGGCTTCCACCTGGTCTGCCGCGCCGATCACCCGCTGGCCGCGCGGCGCCGGCTGCAGCTGGCCGACCTGCGGCGCTGGCCCTTCGTGCACCTGGCGCGGCACAGCAGCGTGCGCCAGTACCTGGACGCGGCCTTCTTCCCCGACACCATGCAGACCCTGGTCGAGGTGGAGCAGCTCGCCACGGTGATGGGCTTGGTCGCGGCCGGGCTGGGCATCAGCGTGGTGCCGGCGCTGTCGCTGTTCCACTTCGACAAGCCGGGCCTGGTCACGCGGCCGCTGCCCCTGCCGGACATGGACCGGCAGATCTACCTGGTGCGCCGGCGCGGCGCCAGCCTGTCGGTGGCGGCGCAGGCGCTGTACGCGCTGGTGCGCGAAATGCGGCCTTAAGCGGCCCTGCGCGGGACAGCGGCCATTCTTAAAATCTGATTAAAATGCAACTCATTCTCATTGAGATTTGCATATGAATCCCCATCTCCCGACCCCGTGCCTGCGGCTTTCCGTGCTGTCTGCCGCCGTGGGCGCGCTGGCGCTGTCCGCCGGCACGGCTGCGCTGGCGCAAGCCCCTGCGGACAACACTCTGCCCACGGTGGAGGTCAATGCGGCCGCCGCGCCCGAGACCGCGACCTCGCCGGTGATCGGCTACCGCGCGCGCCGTGCCGCCACGGCCACCAAGACCGACACGCCGCTGGCCGAGACGCCGCAGTCCGTCACCGTGGTCACGCGCGACCAGATGCTGGACCAGGGCGCGGCCAACCTGCAGGATGCGCTCAACTACGCGGCTGGCGTGCGCTCCGACGCCTACGGCATCGATTCGCGCGCCGACAGTTTCCTGGTCCGCGGCAGCGAGCCGTCGATCTACCTCGACGGGCTGCAGATGTATTCGGCCGGCTGGTACACGGCCACGGCGCGGCCCGATCCGTACACGCTCGAGCGCCTGGAGGTGCTGCGCGGGCCGGCGGGCATGCTGTTCGGCGCCGGCACCGCGGCGGGCGTGGTCAACATGGTGAGCAAGCGCCCGCAGGCCGAGGCGGCGCGCGAGGTGGGCGTGCAGTTCGGCTCGTTCGGCCGCAAGCAGATCCAGGCCGACCTGACCGGGCCGCTCACGGCCGACGGCGCATGGTCGTACCGCCTGGTGGCGCTGCAGCGCCGAGCCGACACGCAGGTGGACTACGTGCCGGACGACCGCTCGCTGCTGATGCCCTCGCTCACCTGGCGGCCCAGCGCCGCCACCTCGCTCACGCTGCAGGGCCTGTGGCAGAAGGACAAGACGGGCAGCACCTCGCAGTTCTTCCCGTGGCAGGGCACCATCCTGCCGAACGTGAACGGCCCGTTGCCTGCCAGCCGCTTCATCGGCGAGCCGGGCGATGGCTACGACACCACGCGCAAGAGCTTCGGCTGGCAGTTCGAGCACCGCTTCAACGACCAGTGGAGCTACCGCCAGAACGCCCGCACGGCACGCACCTTCAACGATTCGCACTACCACTGGGCCGACTTCTTCACGCAGCCCGGCGGCTGGGGCGAAGACCCGGCGGGCCAGCGCCTGCTCGGCCGCTACAACGACAAGTCGCTGACCTGGACCCGCATGAACGCCATCGACAACCATGTCGAGGGCCACTTCGGTACCGGCGCGCTGCAGCACACGCTGCTCGTGGGGGCCGAGTACTCGCACCAGCGCCAGGACAAGCGCGAAGGCTCGGCCTTCAGCGTCATCGATGCCTACAACCCGGTCTACGGCGCCGGCTACGTGCCGGTGACCGAGCTGAGCGACCAGCCGCGCACCACGCAGCGCAACGCCGGCATCTACCTGCAGGACCAGATGAAGTGGGACCGCTGGATCTTCGTGGCCGGCCTGCGCCACGACCGCAGCACTGGCGGCGTGGCGGGCAGCGCCTCCGAGACCACGACGGCCAACAGCCACCGCCTGGGCGTGATGTACACGCTGCCCTCGGGCTGGTCGCCGTACCTGAGCTACACCGAATCGTTCACGCCGCAGGCGGGCACGGACGCGGCCGGCAGCCTGTTCAAGCCGCTGCGCGGCGAGCAGGTCGAGGCCGGCGTCAAGTACCAGCCCGAGGGCTCGGTCACCAGCTTCACCGCGTCGCTCTACTCGCTCAAGGAAAAGAACCGCATCGTCTCCGACTCCACCAACCCCAACTACGGGCGCCAGGTCGACGCGACCAAGAACAAGGGCCTGGAGCTGGAGCTGAAGACCACGCTGGCCAAGGCCGTGGACCTGATTGCCAACTACAACCACACCAAGGTGGACGCCAAGCTCACCGACATGCCGCGCAACCAGGCGTCGGTATGGGGCAAGTACCGCTTCGCCATCGCCGGCGTGCCGGGCTTCTCGGCCGGCGCGGGCCTGCGCTACCTGAGCGGCTTCCAGGACATCGAAGGTGCCGACCGCGGCCCGCGCGTGCCCTCGGTGGCGCTGCTGGACCTGATGGTCGCCTACGAATCCGAGCAGTGGCGCTACGCGCTCAACATCAACAACGCGACCGACAAGGTGTACTTCAGCACCTGCCTGGCCCGCGGCGATTGCTGGTGGGGTGCGCGGCGCAGCGTGGTGGCCAGCGCCACCTACAAGTTCTGATGCCGGCGCAGGAAAGCCAACCATGTCGATGAACAACCGAACCATCAAGGCCTGGGCATGGGTCCACAAGTGGAGCAGCCTGGTCTGCACCGTCTTCATGCTGCTGCTGTGCCTGACCGGCCTGCCGCTGATCTTCCACCACGAGATCGGCCACCTGCTGGGCACTGAGGTGGAGACGCCGAAGATGGCCCCCGGCACGCCGCACGCCAGCCTGGACAAGGTGCTCGAGGTGGCGCGTGCCCAGCACCCCGACCGCGTGGTGCAGTTCGCCTCCAAGGACGCGGACGACGACAACCTCTGGTTCGTCACCATGACGCCCACGCCGGCGCCCACGGACGACTTCCGCTCCGTGGCCATCGATGCGCGCACGGCCGAGGTGCTGGCGCAGCCGCGCTTCGACGAAGGCTTCATGTACGTGATGTTCAAGCTGCACGTCGACCTGTTCGCGGGCCTGCCGGGCAAGCTGTTCCTCGGCTTCATGGGCCTGCTGCTGCTGGTGGCCATCGTCAGCGGCGTGGTGCTGTACGCGCCCTTCATGCGCAAGCTGGATTTCGGCACCGTGCGCCGCGACAAGCGCACGCGCCTGAAGTGGCTCGACCTGCACAACCTGCTCGGCGTCGTCACGCTGGTGTGGCTCTTCGTGGTGGGCGCCACCGGCATGATCAACACCTGGGCCGACCTGGTCATCAAGTACTGGCAGTACGACCAGCTCAGCGCGCTGATGGTGCCCTACCAGGGCCAGCCCACGGTGCCGGTGGCCGAGCGCGGCTCGGTGCAGCGCTCGATGGAAGTCGCCCAGGCGCAGGCGCCGCACACCAAGCTGTCCTTCGTCGCCTTCCCCGGCACGGCCTTCTCCAGCCCGCACCACACGACCTTCTTCCTCAAGGGCAACGAGCCTTTCACCTCCAAGCTGCTGCAGCCGGTGCTGGTCGATGCCAAGACCACCGAGGTCACGGCGGCACCCAGGCTGCCCTGGTACCTGACGGCGCTGCTGGTGTCGCAGCCGCTGCACTTCGGCGACTACGGCGGGCGGGCCATGCAGATCATCTGGGCGCTGCTCGACATCGCCACCATCATCGTGCTGGGCAGCGGCCTGTACCTGTGGCTCAGGAAGGGGCGGGCCGCCCCCGAGCGCAGGCCCGAAGCCGGGGACGCGCCGGCGCTGGCGCCGCTGGAGGGCACGCCATGAAGCCGCGCCATCCCTTCTGGGCCCTGTGGGGCTGGCCCCTGGCGATGGGCGTGTTGACAGGCATCGGCCTGGTCTCGGCGCTGTTCAGCGACGGCGGCTTCGGCGACATGCTGGCCGGCGTGGCACTGGGCATTCCCACAGCCGCGTGCATCTGGTTCGGCTGGCTGCGGCGCGCGCGCTGAGCTTCAGCGCCGCAACCAGCCTGCGGCCACGATCACCACGGCGGCCAGCACCATGCCCAGCCCGAAGCCTATGACCAGGCCTGCAGCGCCAAGCGCCAGCCAGTAACCCCAGTCTATGCCCAGCTCCGCGCAGTGGATCTCGCACTGTGCGTTGGTCTGCCAGGCGATCCACATCAGGGCCGCGCCCAGCACAAGCCCCTGGGCAAGGCTGAACAGCACGGCAATCACCCAGGGCTTTTTCATGCCACGCTCACCGCTGCGTAGAACAGCACCTTGGCTGGGCGTCGCGCATGCAGGCAGGCATGTCTCAAAATAGATGGCGCCACACTGAATCCCTCCGTTGTCAGCGTTTGTTTTTCCATGATTCCCGCACCCTTATTTTCCTGGCTTCAGCTGGCCCTGGTTTTTCTTGTACCCCTGGTCGGTGGGGTGTTGACACTGTGGCTGCTGGGGCGGGCGCTGTATTTATGGCGGGCCCGCAAGGGCGGCGTGGCGGACTTCTTCACCTGGCCCACGGTGGCGCTCGCCGTGCTGGCCCTGGCCTGCGATGTGTGGACGGGTTATCTGCTCCACATGAACGCGGCGATCGAGCGCGAGATGGCACTCAAGGCTCACTACAGGGAAAGCCGCCGCCACTTCGTGCTGCCCCAGGATTTCCAGTATGGCGAGCTGCGGATTCCCAAGGGCAGCCTGATCGACCGCTACGATCCCTACGACAATGGCACGCCAGAGCCCCTGGGTCTGCGCGGCCTGCGTACCGTGCGCTTTCCCCACCCTGTGCAGGTAGCCGGCGTCTGGGCCGTGGCCATGCAAGCCCACCCCGGTCGCCTGGAACTGGCGCACGATCAGAACATCGGCCCGGTGGTGCACCACGGCGGGGGGCGCCTTGATAGCTGGGTGGTGGACACCAGCCGTCCTACGCTGGACTGCCGCAAAGGCGAGGTGGCCTTGTTTCATGTGCCTTTGATTGACTACGACATCCAGACCGAATTCGGCAAGCCCGGGCCCGACGGCCCGGCTGCGCGCTTCAAGCCCAGCCAGTGGCGTGTGACGGGCTGCTCTCAGGGGCCGATCGAGGTCGCGCCGGCCTACACCGGCCCGGCGCCCGAGTCGGCCCAGGCCCCGGTCTGGACGGTGCCTTGAGCGGACCCTAGAAACCGCTCGAGCACGCGGGCTGCGCCGTGCGGATTCGCCTGCAGCAGAAAGTGCGGCCCCTCCAGGCGTGCCACCGCCATGCCCGGCTGGTGCGCGAGCAGCCATTCGGCCGCCTTGGGGGGAACCACTCGGTCGCTGGCGGCCTGCAGGTACAGCGTGGGAATGCCCAGGCGCGGCAGGCAGGTCGAGGCATCGACCTCCAGCACCGCGCGCAGCCGCGCCCGCAGCGTCCGTGCGGACACCTGGCGCATGGCCTCGGAGAGCATGGAATGCAGTTGCGCGTCGAAATGCTTGCCCATCAGCAGGCGGCCCAGAACCTGCAGGGACGGGGGCCGCAGCAGGGCCGACAGCGGCAGCGCCGGCAGCACCGCCGCTAGCGGCGCCAGCGCGGGCTGCGGATTGCGGGCGAAGGTGCAGCACAGGACGAGCTGCTGCAGATGGGGCGGAGCCTGGGCCGCGATCTCCAGCCCCAGCGGCCCGGAGAACGACTCCGCCAGCAGGCAGTAGGGCCTGTCCGCCGGCAAGGCGCGCCGGACCACGTCGAGCAGCTCCGGGTAGCCCAGGGGCCGGTCCGGGTAGCGCAGCACGCGCGTCTGCAGCCCCGGCGCAAGCGCCTGGAGCAGCGGCGCGAAAAGCTCCCCCGTGCCATCCATTCCGGGCAGCAGGACGAGGGTCGGGGCGTCATGGGCTGGCATGCCGCCATTGTGCTGGCTGCCGCAGCAGCCCCAGGCGCTTGCGGCCAGGTATGGTGAAATACCCTTTTCGCTGCCGGCCCCGGGGTTGGCATGTCCTTTTGGTCTTTTCCTTTATGGAGCTAATCGATGGTGGTCGCTGCGGCAGTGCCGGTGGACGAGGCCGAGGTGGAGTTCTCGGCCATCCGCGCGCAGGGGACGGGCGGGCAGAACGTCAACAAGGTCTCCAGCGCGGTGCACCTGCGCTACGACATCGTCGCCTCCAGCCTGCCGGAGGGCGTGAAGGAGAGGCTGCGGGCGCTGCGCGACAGCCGCATCACCGCCGACGGTGTGCTCATCATCAAGGCCCAGAGCTACCGCACCCAGGAGCTCAATCGCGCCGATGCGCTGGCACGGCTGCAGGCACTGGTGGACAGCGTGGCCCAGCCCCCGCGCATCCGCCGCGCCACCAAGCCTACCCGCGGCTCGCAGCGGCGCCGGCTGGAAGGCAAGAGCCAACGCAGCGAGGTCAAGCGGCTGCGGGGTAGCCACGGGCTGCGGGACGACTGATCCGATCATTGAATCCATGAAAAAAGCAGCTTGATAGCTGCTTTTTTTAATAGCTGCTTGCGCTTGCTATACAACGATTTCAAATGAAAATATATCTGAAATCGTTGTCTTTAAAGCGCTGGAAGCTATGATTTTCACCCGCCTGGCAGCATGAGCCGGCAAATTCCCCGGGTGCACCGGGGCGGCGCCCGCTGTCAGAGCAGGCATGCACGCGCTGGTGCGGGAGCTGCGACCCGGCGAAGAAGCGCGGGTCAATCCTTGCCGTACAGCGGCGAACGCGGGCCGTACAGTACGCCGTTGGGGTGACCGGCCGCCAGCAATCGGGAAGTCGCGATGCCGGCCACACCATGCGAGGCGTCGGATGCGCTATTGATCACCTGCTTGATCAGCGCGGTGATCAGCATGCCAGCCAGGCCGCCACCGCTATTTCCGCCTTCGTCATTGGAAGCGCTGGCACGGCCCGTCCAAAGTTCCTGGCCGTTCTTGAGGTCGACCAGCTTGGCTTGTACCTCCACCACCGCAGCGCTGCTGATGACCATATAGGTGGCGCCGTAGCGGGTCACCGTGATGTAGAGCGCGGCGTCTGCGCCGAATACCTCTCGCAGCTTGGTATACGGCACGTCATGGATGTCGCTGGGAACCGTCATGCCGTTGTGGCGGAAGGTTTCGGCCGCTAGGGTCACTGGCATCACATAGTAGCCCGCCTCGGCCAGAGGGTAGGTGGCGTGCGACAGCACGCTGGCCGATGCGTTGACGTCCGGCGCATCGTTGACCGGAGGAAGCACGAGGATGGAGGCCGGTTTTGCCGCTTGAAAGGCCGATCGGTCGATCTTGGGAGCTGCAACACACCCGGCCAGCAGCGCCAATGCGGCAGATGCCGCCGACCATGCGGCGATGCGAGCGATATATCTCCGCATGGTGTCAGCTTCCATTTTTCTTCATGTTATTCATGAGGTAGTCGATGTACTGCCCCGACTCGGGGAACAGGTCTTTTTCCCGGTTCCAGGCGGCAACGGCTTGATCGCCATGTCCGGTGTTGAGATACAGCAGGCCCAGGTGCGCGTAATAGCCTGGCGGCAGTTGCGCGTTTTGCGCCGCGGCTAGTTCGATGCCCTTTTCCAGCGCAAGGATCTGCCCATCCGCCGATTCGCCGCCTTCCTTGAGGTACTGGTAGACCTGGGGCTGGTAGCCGTTCCAGGCGTACAGCGATTTCTGTGTTGCGCATCCTGCCAGGCCGCACAGGGCCAGGAGCAGGGCCCAACGGCCACAACGGGCGAAGACCATGGAGTGCATGCGGCTTACCTCGCAGGGGTGGCGGCAGCAGGCTTGAGCAGGCCGGCGTCGATGGCTTCGCCCAGGCGATCCACCGCTTCCCGAATGGCGAGGTCCAGCACCTTTCCGTTCAAGGTCGAGTCATAGCTCGCGGTACCGCCGAATCCGATGATTTCCCGGTTGGATAGTTGGTACTCCCCGGCGCCCTGGACGGAGTGCACCACTTCCGAGGTCCGGATGCTGACCACATTCAGCGTGACCTTGGTATAGGCCACCTGTGTTTTGCCGCGCCCCAGGATTCCAAAGAGCTGCTTGTCTCCCACTTCCTTGCGGCCGAACTCCGTCACGTCCCCAGTGACCACGTAGTCGGCCCCTTTGAGCTGCTGCGTGGCACCCTGGATACCTGCCTCCTGCTTGATTTCGGCCATGTTGTCGCGATCCAGCACATTGAAGCGGTTGCTTTGCTGCAAATGGCTGATCAGCACCGTCTTGGCCTGCCCGCCAAGGCGGTCTACGCCATCGGAAAAGACGCCGCGCAGGTAGTTGGAGCGATTGTTGAACTTGCCCACGGCAATAGGGCTGCGTTGTCCTTGGTATGCGCGTGCCGCAGCCTGCGTCTTCGGAACCTCAACCGCCTGGTGGGATTCGGTGGCACAGCCGGTCAGCAGCAAAGTGCCGCCGACCAGTGTGAATGCAGCAGCGAAGAATGGAAGTTTCATATAGTGTTATTTGTATACAAAAATACAAATAGATTGAATGTAATTATCAGATATTACCATCTACTTACATCGTGGTGAGGGATGCTCCCTGGCATGGCCCTGTGGAGCCTGGGCCTGCCTGGCGCAGCAGCGCAGGGCGCGGCGAGTCTTTGTGGATGGCCGGCTTGGGGATGAAAAAACGGCGCCTTCTGGCGCCGTTGTCGACTGCAAGCCGCTCGAGTGAGCGGCCCCGATCAATGGGTGCCGGCCTTGACCTTCAGGCGCCAGGCGTGCAGCAGCGGCTCGGTGTAGCCCGAAGGCTGTTCCTTGCCCTTGAACACCAGGTCCAGCGCGGCCTGGAAGGCGGCGCCTTGCGGGTTGGCCGCCAGGCTCTTGTAGGCGGCGTCGCCGGCGTTCTGCTCGTCCACCACCTTGGCCATGCGTGCGAAGCTGTCGCGCACCATGGCTTCGGTCACGATGCCGTGCTGCAGCCAGTTGGCGATGTGCTGGCTGGAGATGCGCAGCGTGGCGCGGTCTTCCATCAGGCCCACGTTGTGGATGTCGGGCACCTTGGAGCAGCCCACGCCCTGGTCGATCCAGCGCACCACGTAGCCCAGGATGCCCTGGACGTTGTTGTCCACTTCCTGCTGCTTCTCGGCGTCGCTCCAGCTCGGGTTGGCGCTCACCGGCACCTGCAGGATGGCGTTGATCAGGTTGTCGCGCTCACCGTCGGCGTCGGTCTTTTCCAGTTCCTGCTGCACTTCGGCCACGTTGACCTGGTGGTAGTGCAGCGCGTGCAGCGTGGCGCCGGTGGGCGAGGGCACCCAGGCGGTGTTGGCGCCGGCCTTGGGCTGGGCGATCTTCTGCTCCAGCATGGCCTTCATCAGGTCGGGCATGGCCCACATGCCCTTGCCGATCTGGGCGCGGCCGCGCAGGCCCAGGCCCAGGCCGACCAGCACGTTGTTGCGCTCGTAGGCCGGCAGCCAGGCGCTGCCCTTCATGTCGGCCTTGCGCACCATCGGGCCGGCGTACATGGCGGTGTGCATCTCGTCGCCGGTGCGGTCCAGGAAGCCGGTGTTGATGAAGGCCACGCGGGCGGGCGCGGCGGCGATCGCGGCCTTCAGGTTCACCGTGGTGCGGCGCTCCTCGTCCATGATGCCCAGCTTGACGGTGTACTCGGGCAGGCCCAGCAACTGCTCGACGCGGCCGAACAGCTCGTTGGCAAAGCCGGCTTCGGCCGGGCCGTGCATCTTGGGCTTGACGATGTAGACGCTGCCCTTGCGGCTGTTCTTGAGGCCGTTGGCGCCGTTGCCCTTCAGGTCGTGGATGGCGATGGCGGTGGTCACCACGGCGTCCATGATGCCTTCGGGGATCTCGCGCTGGGCGCCCTGGGCATCGGTGTACAGGATGGCCGGGTTGGTCATCAGGTGGCCCACGTTGCGCACGAACATCAGCGAGCGGCCGTGCAGCTTGAGCGGCTGGCCGTTGGCGCCGGTGTAGGCGCGGTCGGCGTTCAGGCCGCGGGTCACGGTCTTGCCGCCCTTGTCGAAGGACTCGGTCAGCGTGCCCTTGAGGATGCCCAGCCAGTTGCGGTAGCCCACGACCTTGTCCTCGGCGTCCACGGCGGCCACGGAGTCTTCCAGGTCCAGGATGGTGGACAGCGCGGCTTCCACCACCACGTCAGACACGCCGGCGGCGTCGGAGCTGCCGATGGGCGTGGACTTGTTGATGATGATGTCGATGTGGATGCCGTTGTTCTTCAGCAGCACGGACTTGGGTGCGGCGGCGTCGCCCTGGTAGCCGACGAACTTGGCCTCGTCCTTCAGGCCGGTCTTGCTGCCGTCCTTGAGCGTCACCACCAGCTTGCCGCCTTCGACGGCGTAGCCTGCGGAATCCTTGTGCGAACCGGCCGCCAGCGGCACGGACTGGTCGAGGAAGTTGCGGGCGAACTCGATCACCTTGGCGCCGCGCACGGGGTTGTAGCCCTTGCCCTTCTCGGCGCCGCCTTCTTCACCGATCACGTCGGTGCCGTACAGCGCGTCATACAGCGAACCCCAGCGGGCGTTGGCGGCGTTCAGCGCATAGCGGGCGTTCAGGATCGGCACCACCAGCTGCGGGCCGGCCTGCACGGCCAGCTCGTCGTCCACGTTGGCGGTGGTGGCCTTGGCGCCCTGGGGCGGCTCGACCAGGTAGCCGATCTGCGTCAGGAACTTGCGGTAGGCCGCCATGTCGGTGATGGGGCCGGGGTTGGCCTGGTGCCAGGTGTCCAGCTCGGCCTGCAGGCGGTCGCGTTCGGCCAGCAGCGCGATGTTGCGCGGGGCCAGGTCGGCCACGATGGCGTCGAAGCCGCTCCAGAAGGTCTTGCCGTCCACGCCGGTGCCGGGCAGCACTTCGTTCTCGACGAAGTCGTACAGCGATTGGGCAACCTGCAGGCGGTGAAGGGTGATGCGATCGGTCATGGCGTCTACCTTTGCTAGGGAGTTGGGGAGTGCCATCGCCAATGGGGGCTTCTATATGGAAGCTCGTATAAGGCCCATCGATGGCAGCGTGTTGTCCAACTGTATTCGATACTTGAGCGGCATTCAATTGCCAAAAAGGCGTTTTATAAATGACTTATTTGAATGTAATTGAGGCTGCAACGGCGTGAAAAACGGGCCCGGGGGCCCGCTGGGCGGGTCCGGTGGGCCCTCAGTCCCACCAGAAGTACCAGACCTTGGCGTTCAGCAGGGTCTCGGCCAGTGCGTGGAGGGTCTCGGTGCCCTGGTCCACGATGTCGTTGCAGTACAGGTACTGCTGCTGGGCCAGTTCCAGCGCCTCGGCGATGGTGGCGGGCGGGCGCGCCACGGTCATCTCGATCACGTCGTGCGTCATGCAGGCGACCTGAGCGCCGTAGCGCTCGCCCCAGTAGCGCATGAAGGCGGCGTGCACGTGGGCGGGCGGGCAGGTGTTCCAGCCGCCGAACTTGAGGTAGCAGGGCGCCTGCCAGCTGTGCTCGGTGGGCAGGATGGCGAGGAACACCTCGGGATACGGCTTGCCCTCGGCATCGCTGTAGGCATTGAAGCTCGGCAGCTCGCCATCGGGCTGGGCCTCGGCCTCCTCGTTGCCGGGGGCGGGGGCGTCGTCGGTGTCGACCAGCATCAGGTCGTCGAGCGAGACGCCGGCCGCCGTGGCTTCGCGAGGATCCGCCTCGTCGTCGGCCTCCTGCTCGAGCTGGGCCTGGGCCAGCCAGGCCTCCGGGTCCACCGCGTGCGCCTGGCTCACCAGGGCCTGCGGCGAGACCTGGGCCTGCTCGGCCATCAGGTCTTCGAGCTGCTGCAGCGCCTGCTCGTTGCCCAGGATGACGACCGTTCCCTGCTCCTGCTGCCTGAGCTGTTCATAGGTATCCAGCACCTGGGTGCCGGCCACGTCGACCAATTGGTAGGGAAAAGCCATGACCGCTCCTTTTCCTCGACTGCCCGAGGGGCTCGGGCCCGTTGCTCCGCATTGCTCCTGTCTGGCAGTGTAGTCCCAGCGGCGGCGGATGGCTATGCGCCAATCGGTATCAGATCGTCTCGCGCTGGGCGAAGCCCTGCACGGCCTCGGGCGGGGCCTCGCTGACCTCGACGCTGTCCACGCGCGCGGCGGGCGGCCCGGCGTGGGCCCAGTCGATCAGCGCCTGCACGGCCTCGGCGGGGCCGGTGGCCAGGGCCTCGACGCTGCCGTCGCTGCGGTTGCGCACCCAGCCGCTGAGGCCCAGGCGCTCGGCGGCCTGGACCATGGACTGGCGGTAGTACACCCGCTGCACCAGGCCGCGGATGCGCAGCCGGCGGGTGATGGGGGAGGGCATTTCGGACATGGGCGCTACTGTAGCGCCTGGTATGGCATGCTGCGGGCATGAACGCCCCACGGAAGGCCCTGCCCGTGATCGACCCCGGCCGCTGCACCGGCTGCGGCTGGTGCGTGGGCGTGTGCCCGCCGCACGTGCTGTCGCTGCAGGTGGCGGATGGCGGGCGCTGGGGGCCCAAGCGCTCGGTGCTGCACGACGAGCCGGGCTGCACCGGCTGCGCGCTGTGCGCGGTGCGCTGCCCCTTCGATGCCATCCGCATGGTGAAGATCAAGGCGGTGCCCGAGGCCGGCCGTTGATAATAGGAGCTTAAACCTCAGCACCCACGCCACGCCCCATGGACCGGCTCAAACAACTCGAATCTTTTGTTGCGATCGCCACGCGCGGCAGCCTGACGGCCGCGGCGAAGGCGGAGGGCGTGGCGCCCGCCATCATGGGCCGACGCCTGGATGCGCTGGAGGAGCGCCTGGGCGTCAAGCTACTGGTGCGCACCACGCGCAAGCTGACGCTCACGCACGAGGGCAGCGCCTTTCTGGAGGACTGCCAGCGCCTGCTGGTGGACCTGGCGAACGTTGAGGCCAGTGTCAGCGCCGGCGGCGTCAAGGCCACCGGGCACCTGCGCATCACCGCGCCGGCGGGGTTCGGGCGCCGCCACGTGGCGCCGCTGGTGCCGCTGTACTGGGAGCGCCACCCCGACGTGACGGTGTCGCTGAACCTGTCCGACCGCGTGGTCGACTTGGCCGGCGAGGGCTTCGACTGCGGCGTGCGCGTGGGCGACTTTCCCGATTCCTCGCTGGTCAGCGTGCGCGTGGGCGACAACCGGCGCCTGTGCGTGGCCACGCCCGAGTACCTGCGCCGCCACGGCACGCCCCAGCACCCGTCCGAGCTGGCGCAGCACCGCTGCCTCACGCTGTCGAGCGACGCCTCGCAGACCCGGGGCTGGGCCTTCCGCATTCCGGGCGAGGACGGCTCGGCCGAGGTGGTGCACTTTCGCCCCGGCGGGCCCATGGACTGCTCGGACGGCCAGGTGCTGCACGACTGGTGCCTGGGCGGCTGGGGCATCGCCTGGCGCAGCACATGGGAGGTCGAGGCCGAGGTCGCCGCGGGGCAGCTGGCCGTGGTGCTGGAGGATTTCGCCGCGGCGCCGAACGGCATCCACGTGGTGTTTCCGCAGCGTAAGCACCTGCCGCTGCGCGTGCGGCTGTGGATCGACTTTCTGCGCCACTACTATGAACAGCCCGAATTTTGGAAACAGGGAGTGAAACTATGACTTTGGAAGCCGTACTGGCCGCCGTCCACCTGGTGGCCATCCTGACGATGGTCGTGTTCCTCGCCAGCGAGGCGGCGCTGTGCCGCAACGAATGGATGAACGCCGCCGTGGTGCAGCGGCTGGCCCGGCTGGACATGATCTTCGGCATCGCCGCCATGGCCGTGCTGGCCACCGGCCTCGCGCGGGTGATGCTGGGCGCCAAGGGCGCGGGCTGGTATGTGTCGCAGCCGCTGTTCCACCTGAAGATCACGCTCTTTGTGGTGGGCGGCCTGCTGTCCATCAAGCCCACGCTGGTCTTTCGCCGCTGGCAGCGCCAGCTGCAGGCCGGCCAGGCGCTGCCCGGTGCGCAGGAAGTGCTGGCCACCCGCCGCTGGATCATGTGGCAGGCCCACCTGATTCCGGTGATCGCGGTGATCGCCGTGTTCTTTGCGCGCGGCTGGTAAGCCGCGGAACGCTCCTGTAAAAGGAGCTGTTGGCGCATATCAATAGCCAATTTCAGGTATGAATCTATTTGAAATCAAGAAATGGCAAGCGCTGGCAGCTCTCTTTTTTGAATTATTGCCCACCCCGTAAAATTCGCTCCCTATGCTATTAGTGAAACAAGAACTGCTCGCGGCCCTGTCTGCCGAGCTGGACAAGCTGCAGCCCGGCGCCGGTGCGCGCGCCGCGTTCGAATCGCCCAAGGTGGCGGCCCATGGCGACTTCGCCTGCACCGCAGCCATGCAACTGGCCAAGCCGCTGAAGGCCAACCCCCGCGCGCTGGGCGAGCAGCTCAAGGCCGCGCTCGAGGCCACGCCCGCCTTCCAGCAGTGGGTGGAGGGCATCGAGATCGCCGGCCCCGGCTTCCTGAACATCCGCCTCAAGCCCGCCGCCAAGCAGCAGGTGGTGCGCGAGGTACTGTCGCAGGGCGAGCGCTTCGGCTTCCAGCCCTCGCGCGGCGAGAAGATCCTGGTCGAGTTCGTCTCGGCCAACCCCACCGGCCCGCTGCACGTGGGCCACGGCCGCCAGGCCGCGCTGGGCGACGCCATCTGCCACCTGTACGCCACGCAGGGCTGGAACGTGCACCGCGAGTTCTACTACAACGACGCCGGCGTGCAGATCGACACGCTGACCAAGAGCACGCAGTTGCGCGCCCAAGGGTTCAAGCCCGGTGACGAGTGCTGGCCCACCGACCCGGAGAACCCGGCGAGCAAGGCCTTCTACAACGGCGACTACATCCAGGACATCGCCAACGACTTCCTGGCCAGGCAGACCGTCAAGGCCGACGACCGCGAGTTCACCGCCAACGGCGACGTGGCCGACTATGACAACGTGCGCCAGTTCGCCGTGGCCTACCTGCGCAACGAGCAGGACAAGGACCTGCAGGCCTTCAACCTGCGCTTCGACGAGTACTACCTCGAATCCAGCCTCTACACCTCGGGCCGGGTCGAGAAGACCGTGCAGCGCCTGATCGACAACGGCCATACCTACGAGCAGGACGGCGCGCTGTGGCTCAAGTCCACCGACTACGGTGACGACAAGGACCGCGTGATGCGCAAGCAGGATGGCACTTTCACCTACTTCGTGCCCGACGTGGCCTACCACATCGCCAAGTGGGAGCGGGGCTTTCACAAGGTCGTCAACATCCAGGGCACCGACCACCACGGCACCATCGCGCGCGTGCGCGCCGGCCTGCAGGCGGCTGGCGTCGGCATCCCCCAGGGCTACCCCGACTACGTGCTGCACACCATGGTGCGCGTCGTCAAGGGTGGCGAAGAGGTCAAGATCAGCAAGCGCGCCGGCAGCTACGTCACGCTGCGCGACCTGATCGAGTGGACCAGCAAGGACGCGGTGCGCTTCTTCCTGCTCAGCCGCAAGCCCGACACCGAGTACACCTTCGACGTCGACCTGGCCGTGGCCCAGAACAACGACAACCCCGTGTACTACGTGCAGTACGCCCATGCGCGCATCTGCTCGGTGCTGCGCGGCTGGCAGGAGCAGGGCGGCGCCGGCGTACCCGCGCTGCAGGGCGTGGACCTGTCGGCGCTGCAGGGCCCGCAGGCCCAGGCGCTGATGCTGCAACTGGCCAAGTACCCCGAGATGCTCACGGCCGCCGCCGACGGCAACGCCCCGCACGATGTAACTTTTTATTTGCGCGACTTGGCGGCCTGCTATCACAGTTACTATGACGCCGAGCGCATCCTGGTCGACGACGAACCCGTCAAGCTGGCGCGTCTGGCCTTGGTGGCCGCTACCGCGCAGGTGCTGCGCAACGGCCTCGCCACGCTGGGCGTCAGTGCGCCGGAGCGCATGTAATTGCAGAGAGAAGCGAGACCGTTCATGCGACAACATCAACGCGGGGGCACCATCCTGGGGCTGATCCTGGGCCTGCTCGTGGGCCTGGGCGCGGCGCTGGCCGTGGCCATCTACGTCACCAACGTGCCGGTGCCCTTCGTCAACAAGGCTGGCGTGCGCGGCGACGCCAAGGACAAGGAAGAGCAGCAGCGCAACCAGAACTGGGACCCGAACTCGCCGCTGTATGGCAAGAACCCCGCGCGCAGCTCCACGCCTGCGGTGCAGGGCGTGGTCGTGCCCGAGCCGCCCAAGCCCGGCGCCGATACCGCGCCGCCGCCCACGCCGCCCGTGGCCAACAAGCCCGAGGTGGTGCTGCCCGACAGCAAGACGGCTGCCGGCGACAAGCCCGCGACGGACAAGCCCGGCGACAAGACCACCACCGCCAAGACCGACCCCAAGGCCGGCCCCTCGGCCGATCCGCTGGGCGACCTGGCCAAGGCGCGCAGCGCCGCCGCCGGCGGTGCCGATCCGTTCCAGTACTTCGTGCAGGCCGGTGCCTTCCGCACCCAGGGCGACGGCGAGGCGCAGCGCGCCAAGCTGGCCATGATGGGCTGGGAGGCCCGCGTGACCGAGCGCGAGGTCAACGGCCGCGTGGTCTACCGCGTGCGGGTGGGCCCCTTCGCCAAGCGCGACGACGCCGACGGCCTCAAGGGCAAGCTCGACGGCGCCGGCATCGACGCGCAGATCGTGCGCGTGCAGCGTTGAACTTTTTTCCGGCCCGGCCACTCCTACACCGACCATTGCATCAGGAGCATCCTTTTTATGAAACGCCGTGACTTCTCGTTGACCGCCGCTTCGGTGGCTGCCGCATCCCTGGCCCTGCCCACGCAGGGTGCCCTGGCCCAGGCCAAGTTCCAGGAAGGCAAGGACTATGTCAAGCTGCGCACGCCGGTCACCCCGGAAGCGCCGGCCGGCAAGGTCGACGTGATTGAGTTCTTCTGGTACAGCTGCCCGCACTGCAATGCCTTCGAGCCCCAGTTCGAAGCCTGGGTCAAGGGCGCGCCCAAGCACATTCAGGTGCGCCGCGTGCCCATCGCCTTCAACAACACCTTCATCCCGCAGCAGAAGATCTACTTCGCGCTGGAAGCCATGGGCAAGATCCCCGAGGTGCATGAGAAGGTGTTCCGCGCCATCCACGTGGAGCGCCAGCGCCTGAACAAGGACGACGAGATCTTCGCCTTCATGGAAAAGCAGGGCGTGGACGGCGCCAAGTTCAAGGAGGTCTACAACTCCTTCTCGGTGGCCAGCCAGGTGCGCAAGGCCACCCAACTGCAGGAGGCCTACGGCGTCGAGGGCGTGCCCGCGATGGGCGTGGCCGGCAAGTACTACACCGATGGCACGCGCGCCGGCTCGATGGCCAATGTGCTGAAGGTGGTCGAGTACCTGGCGGCCCAGTCCAAGGCATAAACCATCCGCCCGTGGGGGCATCGCCCCACCCGCGCAAAGCCCGCATCCGCGGGCTTTGTACTTTTTCGGCGAGGCGGCGGGCAGGCTGGCTACAATCGTTGGAGCAAAAAACATGCCGCTTATGAAGATTCGCTTAATTTCACGGGTTCTTGCCCTGGCCGTACTGGCCTGGGCCGCGGGCGCGCATGCGGAGAAAGCCGACCGCATGAAGCCCATGAACATCGAGGCCGACTCCGGCCAGCACGACGAGCTCAAGCAGACCAGCGTGTTCACCGGCAACGTGGTGGTGACCAAGGGCACCATCGTGATCCGTGGCGAGAAGCTCGAGGTCAGCCAGGACCGCGACGGCTACCAGCGCGGCGTGGTGACGGCCGGCGCTGGCAAGCTGGCGTTCTTCCGCCAGAAGCGCGACACCCTGCCGGGCGCGCCCGCCGAGTACATCGAGGGCGAAGGCGACGTCATCACCTACGACGGCCGCGACGACACCGTGCACCTGAACCGCCGTGCCGAGCTGCGGCGCTACCGCGAAACCGCGCTGACCGACCAGGTCAGCGGCTCGGTCATCGTCTACAACAACCTGAGCGACACCTTCACCGTCAACGGCCAGAAGACCGCGCAGGCCAGCGACACCAAGCCGGGCGCCGCCAAGGGCGGCCGGGTGCGCGTGATGCTGTCGCCCAAGGACCCGCAGGGCGGCAGCGGCAACGGAGCCAAGCCCGCCACGCCGCCCGCTTCCGGGGCCGGCACCGAGCTGCGGCCCAGCCAACAGCTGAACGAAGGAAGCAAGTGACCGCGGCCGAGCCTGTCAGCACCATCGCGGTGCGCGAATTGGCCACGGGCAGCGACCAGAGCTGCCTCGAAGTGCGCCACCTGCAGAAGTCCTACGGCAGCCGCAAGGTGGTCAAGGACGTGTCGCTGTCCGTGCGCAAGGGCGAGGTCGTCGGCCTGCTGGGCCCCAACGGCGCGGGCAAGACCACGTCGTTCTACATGATCGTCGGCCTGGTGCGCAGCGACGCGGGCGATATCCTGATCGACGGCCACTCGGTGGCCAACATGCCCATCCACCAGCGCTCGCAGCTCGGCCTGTCGTACCTGCCGCAGGAAGCCTCGATCTTCCGCAAGCTCAGCGTCGAGGACAACGTGCGCGGCGTGCTCGAGCTGCAGCGCGACGAGGCGGGCCGCCCGCTGGCGCGCAGCGAGATCGAGCGCCGCCTGACCTCGCTGCTGCAGGAGCTGCGCGTGGAGCACCTGCGCGAATCGCCGGCCCTGGCGCTGTCCGGCGGCGAGCGCCGGCGCGTGGAAATCGCCCGGGCGCTGGCCACGCAGCCGCGCTTCATCCTGCTGGACGAGCCCTTCGCCGGCATCGACCCGATCGCGGTGATCGAGATCCAGCGCATCGTCGGCTTCCTGAAGGACCGCGGCATCGGCGTGCTCATCACCGACCACAACGTGCGCGAGACCCTGGGCATCTGCGACCACGCCTGCATCATCAGCGACGGCCGGGTGCTGGCGCAGGGCACGCCGCAGGAGATCGTCGAGAACGCCGACGTGCGCCGGGTGTACCTGGGCGAACACTTCCGCATGTGACTCCCGAACAGGTCTTCGAGTCGTGTCCATGATGCCCGGCCTGTCGCTCAAGGTTTCGCAGAGCCTGACGCTGACCCCCCAATTGCAGCAATCCATTCGGCTGCTGCAGCTGTCCACCCAGGAGCTGCAGCAGGAAGTGGAGCAGATGCTCGACGAAAACCCGTTCCTGGAGCGGGCCGAAGACGAGGCCGATGCACCCGCCGAGCGCGAGCCGGCAGCGAACGAGGCTGCTTCTGATTTTGTAGCTGATGGCGCTTATGAATCAAGCGCCACAGCCGAATTTGATACAGAACCCGTGGCCGAGGTCAGCGCCGAGGCCCTGCCCTGGGAAGGCGACGACGGCCGCGATACCGCCGCCGAGGACTGGGGCGGCGACATGCCGGCGCGCGGCGCCGGCACCGACGACGAGGACTATTCGGCCCTCGACCACACCCACGCCCACGAGTCGCTGCAGGACGTGCTGCACCGCCAGGCGCTGGCGCTGCGGCTGTCGGCCGAGGATCGGGCGGCGCTGTACTTTTTGATCGAATCGCTCACCGACGATGGCTACCTCGAGGAGTCGCTTGCCGAGCTGGCCGAAGGCCTGGTCGACGCCAGCGATGCCGAGGCGCTGGACGAGGCGCTGCACCACCTGACGGTGGCGCTGCGCCTGCTGCAGAGCCTGGACCCGGTGGGCGTGGGCGCGCGCAACCTGCAGGAATGCCTGGTGCTGCAGCTCAAGGCGCTGCAGCGCGCGCAGGCCGGGCCCGCCGAGGCGCTGGAGACGGCCCTGCTGGTCTGCCACGAATCGCTCGACCTGCTGGCGCGCCGCGACGTGCGCAAGCTGGTGCAGCTCACCGGCTGCAAGGAGGCCGCGGTGCGCGAGGCCATGGCGCTGATCGCCGGGCTGGAGCCGCGCCCGGGCCGCCCCTATGCCAACGTGGAGCGCAACGTGATCGTGCCCGACGTGATCGTGCGCCCGGCCGCGGCCACGCGCGCCGGCCAGCCGCAGTGGCGGGTGCAGCTCAACCCCGAGGTGATGCCCAAGCTGCGCGTGCACGACGTCTACGCCAGCGCGCTGCGCGGCCACAAGGGCGGCCATGCCGGCATGCAGCAGCGCTTGCAGGAGGCGCGCTGGTTCATCAAGAACATCCAGCAGCGCTTCGACACCATCCTGCGCGTGTCGCAGGCCATCGTCGAGCGGCAGAAGAACTTCTTCGTGCACGGCGAGCTGGCCATGCGGCCCATGGTGCTGCGCGAGATCGCCGACGAGCTGGGCCTGCACGAATCGACCATCAGCCGCGTGACCACCGCCAAGTACATGGCCACGCCGCAGGGCACCTTCGAGCTGAAATACTTCTTCGGCTCGGGCCTGGGCACCGAGACCGGCGGCAGCGCGTCGAGCACGGCGGTCAAGGCGCTGATCAAGCAGCTGCTCGACGCCGAGAGCCCGGCCAAGCCGCTGTCGGACAGCAAGATCGCCGAGCTGCTGCAGCAGCAGGGCATCGAATGCGCCCGCCGCACCGTGGCCAAGTACCGCGAGGCGCTGCGGATTCCGCCCGCCAACCTGCGCAAGGCGCTGTAGCGCGCATCCGCGACAGCTCCGCGTTTACCCTAGTCCCATCGGACGATTCCCGGCTCTCCACCCGCTTCGAGAATGGGTTTCACTCGCCGCACCGTGTGCGGCTTCTCGACATTGGAAGAGGGATCCGAAGGAATGCAAGCAAGAAACAAGGGAACAGCGGCTGCGCTGTGCATGGGCCTGCTGGCGGCAGGCGCCGCGATGGCCAAGGTGCCGGCCGCCGAGGCGGATCGCCTGGGCAAGGACCTGACCTGCACCGGCGCGACCAAGGCCGGCAATGCCGACGGCAGCATCCCTGCCTTCACCGGCAAGATCCTGGGCGTGCCGCCCGGCGTGCAGTTCACCAAGTCGGTCGGCCAGTTCCAGCCCGACATCTATGCCGGCGAAAAGCCGCTGTTCGAGATCACGGCCGCCAACATGGCCCAGTACGCGGACAAGCTCAGCGAAGGCCAGAAGGCGCTGCTCGCCAAGTTCCCGGCCAGCATGCGCCTGCCGGTCTATCCCGGCCACCGCGATTTCCGCTACGACGATGCCGTCTGCGCCGTCGCCAAGCGCAATGCCACCGAGGCCGAGGTGGTCAGCGATGGCTACGGGGTCAAGGGCTTCATGGGCGCGCTGCCCTTTCCCTTCCCCAAGACCGGGGCTGAACTGCTCTGGAACACCATGATGCCCAGCCGCGCGTATACCGAGGAGGTGCTGCGCGATCTGGCCATCGTCAGCCCCAACGGCAGCACCGCCTGGGGACGCACCAACTACGTGCAGCTGAGCAACTACGACAGCCCCGCCAACCTGGGCAAGCCCGGCACCGCCACCGGCGACTACTACGCCTGGGTGACGAACTACACGCAGCTGCCCGAGCGCGAGAAAGGCAGCGTGGTGCTGTCCATCGAGCCCATGAATTTCGGCTCCCACAAGCGCCTGGCCTGGAACTACGATTCCGGCACCCGCCGCGTGCGCCAGCTGCCCGAGTTCGGCTTCGACCAGCCGTTGCCAGGCTCCAGCGGCAAGGTGCCGATCGACGCCGAGCGCCTGTTCAATGGCTCGCCCGAGCGCTACGAATGGAGCCTGCAGGGCAAGCGCGAGATGTTCATCCCCGCGAACACCTTCCGCCTGCACCAGCCGATCAAGTACGCCGACCTGCTCAAGACCGGCCACCTGAACCCCGACTACCGCCGCTACGAGCTGCGCCGCGTCTGGGTGCTGGAAGGCAAGCTCAAGTCCGGCTACCGCCACGTGTACTCCAAGCGCATGCTCTACATCGACGAGGACACCGGCCACGCCGTCTCCAGCGACTTCTACGATGCCCGCGGCCAGCTGTGGCAGTACGGCGAGATCAACTACTACTACGCCTTCGACACCAAGAAGTGGCACTCGGGCACCGGGGTCTATCACGACCTGAGCAATGGCTCGTACGTGGCGATGAACCTGTTCCAGGAACGCGGCAAGGCCCCGATCCTGGACAAGGGCGACCTCAAGCCCAGCCAGTTCACGCCCGAGGCCATCCGCAACCTGGGCAACTGACGGAGTCAGGTCACAGCGCCATCTGCTGCCCGGCCTGCAGCATGGCGTCGCGGAACTCCTGCGTCAGCGCCGACAGGTAGCCCTGCTCGCGCCACAGCAGCGCGAGGTCGTGCTGCCAGCGCATGCCTTCTCCGGGCAGGCCCACCAGCCCGGCGCCCTCGGGCTGGGCCAGCGTGTGCAGCGGCAGCATGCCGATCAGGTCGCTGTGGCGCATCAGTTCGGTGAAGGCCAGTTGCGAGCCATTGCTCTCGACCGCGATGCGTGGCGGCGGCAGGCCCAGGTGTACGAAGCGCTGGTTCAGCCACTGGCGCAGGTAGATGGAGCTGGCCGGCATGATCCAGCGCTCGCGCGCCAGGTCGGCAAAGCCGCGCAGCCCGTCCAGGCGCGGGTGGCTGGCGCTGACCACGATCTGCACCTGCAGCGCGCCGATGGGCGCGACCGCGATGCCGGTGGGAATCTCGTCCGGGATCGACGCGCACACCAGGTCGACCTCGCCGGTCTGCAGCTGGGCCAGCAGGTGCGGGCTCAGGCTGGTGGAGATCGAGAAGGTGGCCAGCGGGCGTGACGCCAGAAAGCGGCGCATCACCGGCGACACCAGGCTGGGCAGCAGGTGTGGCAGCGTGGCCAGCCGCACCTTGCCGGCGCGCGCGGCGTGCATGTCGCCCATCTCGGCGTGCATGGCGTCCAGCGTGATCGAGATGTTCTGCGCATACCGGGCAAAGGTCTGGCCCAGCTCGGTCAGCCTCACGCCCTGACGCGAGCGGTCGAACAGCTTGAGCCCGGTCTCGGCCTCAAGCCGGGCCAGGGTCTTGGTCAGGGTCGACTGCGACACGCCCAGCTCGGCGGCCGCCTGGTTCAGGCTGGGAAAGCGGGTGACCGCCTGGAAGGTCTGCAGGTCTTCAATGCGCATGGTGGTAGCCCGGATATTCTCACAAGGCATTGCTGTGTCCACTTGTGGGAATTACCAAGGCGGGATGTCTTTCCTACACTGAAAAAAGCCCCAACAGCCGCGAACCAGCGGCAAGGCCATTCTTCAGGAGACACCATGCAACCACAGGGATTCAGCAGCCGGCGCGACTGGCTCAAGCTCGCGGCCGGCTGCGGCGCGGCGCTGTGCGCACCGCTGGGCCGGGCGGCCCCGGCCTGGCCCGCCAGGCCGGTGAGCCTCATCGTGCCCTTTCCGGCCGGCGGGCCCATCGATGCGCAGATGCGGGCGCTGGCCCATGCGCTGTCGGCCCAGGGGCCGTCGGTCGTGGTGCTGAACCAGCCCGGTGCCACTGGCACGCTCGGCCCCACGACGATGGCCCGGGCCGCACCCGATGGCGCGACGCTAGCGGTGATCACCACCGCGGTCTTCCGCCTGCCGCACCTGCAGAAGGTGAGCTACGACCCGCTCAAGGACTTCAGCTACATCGCCGGGCTGACCAGCTACACCTATGCGGTGTCGGTGCCGGTGGGCTTGCGCTGGAAGAGCCTGGCCGAGGTGATCGCCTACGCCAAGGAGAACCCCGGCAAGCTCAACGTGGCGGCCGTGGGCACTGGCTCGCTGGGCCAGATCGCCACCAACCAGTGGCAGAAGCAGGCCGGCATCGCGGTGAACTACGTGCCGTTCAAGGGCGGCGCCGATGCCATGACCGCGCTGCTCGGCGGCCATGTGGACGTGATGTTCGAGGCCGGTTGGGGCGCGATGGCGCAGGCCGGCAAGGTGCGCCTGCTGGCGGTGGCCGAGCCCAGGCGGCTGCCGGGCTGGCCCGATGTGCCCACGCTGGCCGAGCTGGGCTGCGACATCACGGTGCAGTCGGTCATCGGCATCGCCGGCCCGCGCAGCATGGACGCCGCGCTGGTCGCCAGCATCCAGGAGGCCATCCAGCGCGCCACCGGCGACGGCAACTACCAGCGCGCGCTGGCCATCGAGTCCATGCCCAACCGCTTCCTGGGCGCGCGCGACTACACCGACTACGCGGCACGCCAGTTCGCGGCCGACCGCGAGAACATCCGCGCGCTGGGCCTGGCCATCCAATGACGGCGCACACGCAAGCGGCGGCGCTGGCCGCCGAGTATGACGCGGGTGTCTGGAGCGCGCGGGGCGTGGGCGAGGCCGAATGGCGGCTGCGCCAGGACCTGGCGGCGCTGTACCGCGCGGTGCACCGCTATGGCATGAGCGACCTGATCTACAACCACATCACGGCCCGCGTGCCCGGCGAGGACGACGCGATCCTGCTCAACCCCTACGGGCTGCTGTACACCGAGGTCAGCGCATCGAACCTGTTCAAGATCCGCCTGAACGGCGACATCCTGTACGAGCCCGACATCGGCCTGGGCCTGAACCCGGCGGCCTATGTGATCCACACCGCCGTGCACGCGGCGCGCCACGATCTGCAATGCGTGCTGCACGTGCACACGCGGGCCAGCACGGCGGTGTCGGCCATGGAGTGCGGGCTGCTGCCGCTGTCGCAGCAGGCCTGCCTGTTCCACGGTCGCATCGCCTACCACGACTTCAGCGGCCCCGAGGTACTGCTGTCGCAGCAGCAGCGGCTGGTGCAGGACCTGGGCGACCGCCACGTCGCCATCCTGCGCAACCACGGCCTGCTGGTGGGCGGGCGCACCATCGCCGAGGCCTTCTTCCACCTGTACTGGCTGGAGTCGGCCTGCCGCATCCAGGTCGATGCGATGGCCGCCGGCCAGCTGCGGCAGGCCGACGCTGCCGCCGTGCAATCCACGCGCGAGGCCTTCGCCCGCGTGCCCATCCGCGGTGACCGCGAATGGGCGGCCATCCGCCGCGAGATGGACCGGCTGGACCCCAGCTACCGCGATTGAAACTTTCGAGAGGAACTCCCATGCCAAGCACTTTTGCCGAAGCTTCGGCCGGCTTTGCCGTGCCCGCATCCGTCCACCAACTGGGCGACGCCGTGGATTGCCACGAGCGCGCGCCGGGCCAGGCGCCGCTGTTCATCTGCTGCCGCGAAGGCGGGCCGCTGGCCGAGCGCCAGGCCTTCCTGGACTGGGTGCGCGCCTCGCGCCCGGCGCTGGACCGGCTGATCGTCGCGCACGGCGGCATCGTGCTGCGCGGCTTTCCGCTGGCGGAGACCGAGGACTTCGGCGCGCTGACCGCGCTGTTCCCGCAGTTCTCGGGCAGCTACGAGGGCGGCCGCGCGCCGCGCAAGGCCATCCAGGGCCAGGTGATGGAATCGACGCGCCTGGCCAGCTCGGTGCGGCTGGCCATCCATTCCGAGATGGCCTACATGCGCGACTACCCGCGGCGCATCGCCTTCTTCTCGCGGCAGACGGCGACCGAGGGCGGCGAGACCATCATCGGCGACATGCGCGGCTTCGTCGCCGCCATGCCGGCGGCCATCCGCGGCAAGCTGGAGCAGCTGGGTACGCGCATGACGCGCAATTTCGGCCCGCCCAGCCAAGCGCTGGACGACAGCTATGCCGACATGGACCAGCGCGGCTGGAACCAGGCCTTCTTCACCGAGGAGCGCGCCGAGGTCGAGCGCATCTGCGCCGCCAAGGACCTGCAGCCGCTGTGGCACGACGACGGCAGCCTCACGGTCTTCAATGACCTGGAGCCCTTCGTCACGCACCCGGTGACCGGCCAGACGCTGTACCGCTCGGTCATCCACATGCGGCCGCAGGTCGAGGATGCGGCGCGCAGCCAGGCCTACCGCCAGCACCAGAAGTACCAGACCGGCGCGTCGCTCGGCAATGGCGAACGGCTGAACGCAGAGGAGGTGGCACAGATGGAAGCGCTGTGCGACCGCTTCACCCACCAGTGGCCCTGGCAGGACGGCGACGTGATGGTGCTCGACAACCTGCAGGTCTGGCACGGCCGCAACCCGTACCGCGGCCCGCGCGAGGTGCAGGTGGCGTTGCTCGACTAGAGCCTGATTACCACCAGATGAAGGCCGCGACCGCGCCGATCATCAGCCCGAACTTGGTGAGCTTGTAGGCCGTCGGGCTCCAGGCCTTGTAGCGGCGGCGGTACTGGCCCATGTAGAACGAGATCTTGAACAGCTTGCTGATCAGGCCGCGCGGGTCGCCCTCGTTGTTGGGCGAGCTGGCGGCCGACACCACGTTCTTGCCCAGCCAGTGGTTGAGCCACTGCGCGAAGCGGTTGGTCATGGGCCGTTCCACGTCGCAGAACAGCACGATGCGGTTGCCTTCGCTGCGGTTCTCGGCCCAGTGCATGTAGGTCTCGTCGAAGACCACGCCTTCACCCTCGCGCCAGCTGTAGGGCTGGCCGTCGACCTCGATCATGCAGCGGTCGTCGTTGGGCGCCAGCACCGCGAGGTGGTAGCGCAGCGAGCCGGCATACGGGTCGCGGTGCAGGTTGAGCTTGGCGCCTGGCGGCAGCTCGGCGAACATGGCCGCCTTCACGTTCGGGATGGACTTGACCAGGGCCGTGGTCTTGGGGCACAGCTCCATGGCCGACGGGTGCGCATCGCCGTACCACTTGAGGTAGAAGCGCTTCCAGCCGGTCTTGAAGAAGGAGTTGAAGCCCGCGTCGTCGTTGTTGGCCGCGGCCTTGATCTGCATGTTCCTCTGCAGGTTGACGGCTTCCTCGCGGATCTCGCGCCAGTTCGCCTGCAGCGGCGCCAGCTCGGGGAAGGTGCTGGTGGGCAGGTAGGGCGTGCGCGGCACCTTCGAGAAGGCCAGCATGAAGACGTTGAACGGCGCCGTGAACGTCGAGTGGTCGAACAGCTGGCGCAGCACCTTGTGCCGCACCTTACCGCGCAGGTGCATGTATAGCCCGCAGCCGAAAAAGAGCAGCACCAGTGCCAGGACGATGATTTTTGCCATAACCGCCGATTTTACCGGGGCACCCCGCCCGGCGGCCAGGGGCGGGATCAAGCGCGCTGGCGGTGGGGAATTAGCGGGGCAGTCCTCAGGGCAGGGCCAGCACGGCGCAGTTGCACAGGTCCGCGCTCTCGAAGGCCGTGCGGTCGCCGGCCGCGAGCCCCGGCACGGGGAACAGCCGCACGGTCAGCGGCTTGTTCAGACGGAAGGCCATGGTGCCGGTGTCGCGCATGACGGCGGCGATCTGCCCGGCGCTGCTGTCGCCGGGGATGGGCACGGTATCGAGGCCGATGCCGCAGACGCTGCTGTAGGTCAGCAGCGCGCGGATGTCGAACTCGCCGTCGAGGCTGGCCTGGGCCAGGCCTGCGTCCTCGGTGACGGCCAGCATCAGGCCGCTGAAGCCGATCTGCGTGACGCCGGCCACCGACTTGAACACCCGCGTCAGCAGCGCCGAGGCTTCCACCGTGCCGCTGGCGCCAAAGTGGGGCACGCCCAGCAGCCGGTAGACATCGACCATGGAGGCGCAGGACTTGGACGGCGCGGCCGAGGTGTCCATGCCCGCGATATGCCAGCCGGCAGCCAGGGCAACGCCGTCGGCGCAGCGCTGGATGGCCGTGGCGTGCTGCGTGAGCGACTGGCTCAGGCGGTCAAAGGCCAACTGCATCCAGGCGGCATGGTCCAGCTGCTCGCGCCGGGCCTGCAGTTCGCCGAGTTCGGCCACCAGCAGGTCCGGCGTCTCCAGGCCCAGCACCAGGGCGCCGTGGTGCTGGCCGCGGTGGTAGCTGGCCGGAAAGTACGGAATGCCGGGCGCGCAGTTGAAGTTGACCGTGAAGTTGAAATTGCCTTCGCCGCGCGGCGTGGTGCGCGCGATCTGCTGGATAGCCTGCACGCTGGCGTGCAGCAGCTCGCCCTGCAGGAAGCCATTGCCGTCCAGGTCGATGTTGACGCAGGCATTGCACAGGTCGCCGTAGGAAGCAATGAGCCGGGGCAGCAGCGCGATCTCCTGCGCGCTGCGTGCTTCGCCGATGGCAAAGCGGATGCGGCGCTTGCCGGTGTTGATGGCGTTCAGCGTCTGGGTGATGCGCTGCAGGCCGGCCAGGGCGGTGTCCGCGCCCGAGACATCGAGGAACTCGCCGAACGGGTTGCTCACGATGCGGATGGACTGCACCTGGTAGCCACTGGCCTCGATGGCGTCGGCCACGGCGTCGCACTGCTGCTTGGCCTGTGCCAGGCAGGCCTGCCATTGCTGCGCGTCGGGCGGCAGGTTGATGAAGGCAGTGACGGTGCGCACGCGGACCAGGGGATGGAAGGCGGGGTTCATGGGGTGGACGGCTGTTTGCTCATTTATAGATAGCTGCTCGCGCTTTATGGATAAGCGCTGGAGGTCAATTTGGCTTCAAGCCTTGGGCTGCTGCGCAAACGCCGCGCTCAGGCGCTTGAGCATGTCGCGGTTCAGCTCGCGCTGCTGGCGCGTCCAGGGCGTCATGGCCTTCTGCAGTTCGGCCTGCAGCCGGTTGGCCGCGGCCCAGTCGCCGCGGTCGGCGGCCCAGATGGCGTATTCGGCGGTCACGTCGAAGCTGCCCGATTGCGCGCGCACGAAGTCGAAGGACTTGCGCGCCATCTCGTCGTCGCCCTGCGCCGCATAGGCCTTGGCCACCAGCAGGCCCACGGCCTCGGCGCGGTAGTGCACATCGGTCTGCGCGATGGTCTGCAGGTGGCGCAGCGCATCCACCGGCTGGCCGGCGTCGTAGGCGGCCTGGGCTGCGCCCCAGCGGATGTCCAGGTCGTTGGCGAACGGGCCCTTCATGCTGGCCTCGAAGTGCTGCAGGGCCTGCGCGGCCTGGCCGGTGGCGAGCAGGGCCTGGGCCAGGCGCACCTCGTTCTGCGCGGTGGGGCTGTAGTCGAACGCGGCCTGGGCCTCGCGCACCTCGCGCGTGGGGTCCAGCGCCTTCACCGCCGTGCTGGCCAGCCGCGTGGCCTGGCGCTGCAGCCGCGAGCTGGGCAGGTAGATGGCCAGGAAATAGATCAGGCTGCCCAGCAGCGGGAACGCCAGCAGGACGAACAGCCAGTACATCTGCTGTCCGGTGCGCACCGCGTGCACGGCAAAGAAGATGGCGACGATCAGGTGCAGGCCGATTCCGGCAAATGGCATGGTGCTGGTCCTTGGGAAATCTCGATGGCCGGAGTTTAGTACCCCTCGGCGCCTGCCGCCGGGGAGACAGCCATGGGCCGCTGCCAGCGGCGAAACCTGGTGTGGAAATGCGTATTCCACTCCTGAAAGTGGAGCGGGGATTTCAGCATTGGCAAGGTATTCATGGATTTGGTGCCGCAGCATGTACTTGGTGCTCATCGAAATAAGCGTTGACATAGTTGAAGCGACTTATATTTCTGTAAAATAATATTTGAGAATAATTCTCAATAACGTTTGCTGCCAGCCACCACGGAACCCCGGTTCCAGCCACAGCACTGAGCCGCCCGCCACTGTCGTCGATGCAGGGTTATGGGCCGTGGCTCCCACTGGCTGCTGGTGCGCAGGCGGGGCTGCGTCCATGCCGCAAGACGTTCCGGTCGGGCTTTCCCCTGGTTGCTTCCAGCACATTGCCATGCCCTACCGCTGCTCCCGCGCCCTGTTCCGTGCCACGTCCGCCGATTGGCGCCCCATTGCCCTTGCCGCCGCCGTGGCTGCCGCCTGGCCGCTCGCCGGCGTGGCGCAGGAGGCGCCCGCCGTGTCGCTGGAAGAAGTGCGGGTGACCGAGAAGGCGATCCCCCAGGTGTACAGCGAGGACAGCGACGCCTATGTCTCCAAGGGCGTGGAAGTGGGCAAGTCGGCGCAGACGCTGCGCGAGATCCCGCAGTCGGTCACGGTGGTGACGCGCCAGCGCATGGATGACCAGGCGCTGCGCACGCTGGACGATGTGATGGCCCAGACCACCGGCGTGACGCGCGAGGAGAACTGGCTCGACACCACCTACCTGGTGCGCGGCCTGCAGATCACCAACTTCCGCTACGACGGCAGCGCCGCCAACTCGGTGCGCGCGGGCAGCCGCAGCCAGGACATGGCTCAGTTCGACAGCGTGGCCCTGCTGCGCGGCGCCGACGGCCTGTTTGGCGCGGGCGAGGCGGGCGGCGTGCTCAACTTCACCTACAAACGCCCGCTGGCCAAGCGCCAGACGCAGGTGCTGCTGTCGGGCGGCACGCTCGGCAACTACCGGGCCGAGCTGGACACCACGGGCGCGCTCAATGCCGACGGCAGCGTGCGCGGCCGGCTGGTGGCGGTGAACCACGACCGCCGCGAGATGGCCGAGCCGTCGAAGCTCAAGCGCCAGATGCTGTACGGCACGGTGGCGATGGACCTGGCGCCCGAGACGGTGCTGACGCTGGGCGCAAGCTACCAGAACGACCGCAACACCGGCTTCAACGCCAGCCTGCCGCGCTATGCCGACGGCAGCGACATCGGCCTGCCGCGCAATGCCAACATGGGTGCGCCGTGGAACTGGATCGAGCGCGAGAACACCACGCTGTTCGCCAAGCTCGAGCACCAGCTGGCCTCGGACTGGACGCTCAAGGCCAACCTGCGCCACACGCGCTTCAACGAGGGTGTCAATGGCGCCGAGATCGAGAACGCGCCCGATCCGCGAACGCTGGTCGGGGCGGACTGGTGGATCAACCAGAGCGTGGGCAAGGCGCGCGAGACCAGCCTGGACCTGAACGCGCAGGGCGGCTTCGATGCCTTCGGCCTGCGCCACGACGTGATCGTCGGCATGGATCTGCAGCGCTCGCGCGAGGTCAGCCGCAGCCTGTGGCCGCGTGTCGGGCCGGCCGACATCTTCAACCGCACACCGCCGGCCGACCCGGGCTTTCCGCTCGGCCCCTGGACCAGCGGCTCGCAGACCGAGACGCAGAAATCGGGCCTCTACGGCTCGGTGCGCCTGCGCCCGGCCGAGCACTGGGCCGTCATCCTGGGCGGCCGCTACACGCTGCAGGACCGCAGCACCCAGCACGGCATGGACGGCGAGCTGAACTCCCGCAGCCGCGAGGGCCATGTTTTCGTACCCTATGCCGGCATGGTCTACGACCTGTCGAAGACCCTCAGCATCTACGCGAGCACCGCCGAGATCTACCAGTCGCAGGCCGGCAAGTTCTCCGCGCCGCTGCCGGGCACGCCGCTGGACCCGGTGCGCGGGCGCACCTACGAGCTGGGCGTGAAGAGCGAGTGGAGCCGCGACCTCATCGCCAGCGCGGCGCTGTTCCGCACCGAGAAGAAGGGCCAGGCGCTGGTCGATCCGGCCTATCCGCAGACCGACTGGCGCGGCGGCTGCTGCTACTTCCGCGACGGCGACCTGCGCAGCCAGGGCATCGACCTGGAGCTGACCGGCCGCGTCACGCCCAACCTGCAGCTGGCCGTGGGCTACACCTTCAACAACAACGAGGACAAGCGTGCGGACGATGCCAGCTTCAGCACCGTCACGCCGCGCCACCTGTTCAAGGCCTGGGGCGACTACCGCATGAGCGGCGCGCTGCGCGGCTGGAGCCTGGGCGCCGGCGTCGTGGCCCAGAGCTCGAACTTCCGCGCCTCGGGCATCAATGCCTACAACCCGGCAACCGGCCGCTACGACGGCGCCTGGACGGCCTACCGCTTCAGCTCGCCGGGCTACGCCGTCTGGTCGGCGCGCCTGGGCTATGCGATCGACAAGGACTGGAGCGTGGCGATGAACGTGGGCAACCTGTTCGACAAGACCTACTACAGCACCGTGGGCTACGCCGGCTACGGCAACTTCTACGGCGAAAAGCGCACGGTGACGGTGTCGCTGCAGGGCCGGTTCTGATCCGATGGCGCAGCGTTTCGTGGATAGACCCGGCGTGCACATCGCCTCGCGCGTGCTGGCCGCCGTGCTGGGCGGCTATGGGCTGGCCAGCGCCTGGGCCGTGCTGTGCGGCGCGGCGCCGTTCGCCCGGCTAGAGGCCGTGCTGGCGGGCATGCAGACCAGCTTCGTGGTCCATGTGGCGGCCGTGGTCTGGGCTTTCTCACCGGTATCGCTGCGGCGGGCGTGGGGCGGGCTGCTGCTGGCCACGGCGGCCATGCTGGCGGCGGCCTGGCTGCTGCACGGGAGGGCATGAGGCATGGCGCGGAACAACAACACCACCGGCGCCGGGCAGGGCGGTTTCCGCCAGGCGCAGGCCTGGCTGCACACCTGGTGCGGGCTGTGGTTCTCGTGGCTGCTGTTCGCCGTGTTCCTGACCGGAACGCTGGCGGTCTTCGAGGAGCCGATCACCCATTGGATGACGCCCGAGCACCACGCCGAGGAAGAGGCGGCCGCCCGCGCCGCCCAGGCCGGGCCGGCGGCGCCTTCCGCCTCGCTGGCGCAGCGGCTGGCCTGGGGCGCGGCCTACATGGAAAAGCACCACCCCGGCGCCGGCATGTGGGAGCTGTGGCCGGCCGATGCCCAGGGCCGGGGCGATCTCAAGGTGTACTGGTTCGACCGCCAGCAGCAATACGCTTCGGCCGAGCTTGATCCGGCCACGGGCGAGCCGCTGCCCGCGGGCGCCCATGGCGCGGCGCGCCAGACCCAGGGCGGCCACCATTTCGTGACCTTCCACTACGAACTGCACGCGGGGCAGGCGGGCCTGTGGATCGTGGGCATCGCCGCCCTGGCCATGCTGGTGGCCCTGGTCAGCGGCGTCATCACGCACCGCCGCATCTTCAAGGACTTCTTCACCTTCCGCGCGCGCAAGGGGCAGCGCAGCTGGCTCGACGCCCACAACGCCGTGGCCGTGCTGACGCTGCCCTTCCAGTTCATGATCGCCTATACCGGTCTCGCCATCTCGGGCCTGACCTTCATGCCCGCCGGCGTTGCCACCTACTTCGGCGCGGACGGCGAGGGTGCGCGCAGCTTTGTCGCCGCGCTGAACGAGCCCGGCAAGCCCGCCGCCACGGGCCGCGCCATGGCGGTGCCCGACCTGGAGGCCTTCGCGCTGCGCGGCCAGCAACTGATGGGGCAGCCGGTGCGGGCAGTGGTGATCGACCACCCCGGCGATGCGGCGGCGCGCATCGGCGTGTACGGCTGGAACGATGGCGAGGACGCGAGCCGCCGCCTGAGCCCGACCACCGGCATGGCCATGTTCTCCGCCGCCACCGGCGAGCTGCTGCAGCTGCGCCAGCCCGGCAGGGTGGATGGGGGAACGGCGTCGCTGGCCCAGTCGGTGCTCGGCGGGCTGCACATGGCGGTCTTCGGCGGCTGGGCGCTCAAATGGCTGTATTTCGCCTGCGGGCTGGCCGGCAGCGCCATGATGGCCACCGGCGCCATCCTGTTCATCGTCAAGCGCCGCGCCAGGCACCTGGGCGAGTTTGGCGGCGCCACCGCGCGGGTGTACCGCCTGGTCGAAGGGCTCAACGTGGCGGCCATCGCGGGCCTGGCCATCGCCTGCGTCGGCTTCCTGTGGGCCAACCGCCTCGTGCCGCTGGGCCTGGCGCACCGCGGCGACTGGGAGCTGGGTGGGTTCTTTGCGCTGTGGATATTGGCGCTGGCGCATGCGCTGGCGCGCCCGCCGGCCTCGGCCTGGCGCGAGCAATTGGGCGCGCTGGCGGCGCTGTGCTTGCTGCTGCCGCTGCTGAACCTGCTCACCACCGGTGCCTTCCTGCCGCTGCACCTGCTGCAGGGCGACTGGGAAAGCGCGGGGGTGGAGCTGTTTGCCCTGGCCATCGGCGTGGCCGCGGCGGCGACCGCGCGCTGGTTGCGCCGGCGCGGGCCGGCGGTGCGGCGCCAGGGCCGGCCGGGGGCACCCGCTGCCGACCGGGGGAGCGTGGCATGAGCGCGCTGCACGCATCGCTGGCCGCCTGGGCCCTGTCCTTCGGCGGCATGGCCGCGCTGGCCTTCGCCATGGACCGCCACTACGAGCAGCTGACCGGCCGGCACGAGGTGCCGGCGGCGCGGCGGCTGGGGCTGCGCGGCGCCGGGGCGCTGCTGCTGGCGGCGGCCTTCGCGCCCTGCGTGCTCGGCTGGGGCGGCTCGGTCGGCACGGTGCTGGGGCTGGGCTTCTGGTCTTTGGGCGCGCTGTCCGCGGCGGGGCTGATCGCACTGCGGCCGCGCCTGGCGGCGGGCCTGGCCGTGGCGGCCGCTGCGCTGGCGGCCGTCGTGGCAGCGGCGCAGCTGCTGTGAGGCCTGCGGGTATTTGTCGGACGTTCTGGGTGCTTTCCAATGCAATTTCTGTTCTCGATGTCCCTGCGCGCCGGCCTGGTGGCAGCCCTGGTCGGCGCCGGCGCGGTGGGTACCGCCTTGTGGGCGAAGAGCCGTCCTTCCACCGTGTATGACAGCCTGGCCGTGGCGCGCGGCGAGGTCGAGGCCACGGTCACGGCCATCGGCACGCTGCAGCCCCGGCGCTATGTGGACGTGGGCGCGCAGGTGTCGGGCCAGGTCACGCGGCTGTTGGTGGCGCCGGGCGCCGTGGTGGCCAAGGGGGCGTTGCTGGTGGAGATCGACCCCAGCGTGCAGCGCGCCGCGGTGGATGCCGGCCGGGCCTCGCTGGCGGGGCTGCGCGCCCAGCTGGCCGAGCAGCAGGCGCAGCACCGGCTTGCCGGCCAGCAGTGGTCGCGGCAGCAGCAGCTGAACCGCGACGGCGCCACGCGCGAGGAAGACCTGCAGGCCGCCGAGGCCCAACTGGCCGTCGCCGTGGCCCGGATGGCGTCGCTCAAGGCACAGATCGACCAGACCCAGGCCACGCTCAAGGCCGACGAGGCCCGCCTGGGCTATACGCGCATCTACGCGCCGATGGCGGGCACGGTGGTGTCGGTCGACGCGCGCGAGGGGCAGACGCTGAACGCCACCTACCAGACACCCAACATCCTGCGCATCGCCGACCTGGGTGCGATGACGGTGTGGACCGAGGTTTCCGAGGCCGATGTGCGCCGCGTCAAGCCGGGCATGCCGGTGTACTTCACCACGCTCGGCCATGCCGGGCAGGGCCAGCCGCGGCGCTGGAACGGCGAGGTGCGCCAGGTGCTGCCCGCGCCGCCGCCCAGCCCGGCACCGGCGGGCGGCAGCGGCGGCACGCCTGCGCCGGTGGCCAAGGCCGTGGCCTATACCGTGCTGTTCGACGTGGACAACCCGGACGGCGAACTCATGCCGCAGATGACGGCCCAGGCCGTGTTCGTGACCGCCCGCGCCGAGCAGGCCCTGCTCGTCCCGCTGGCGGCGCTGCAGTCCGGCGCGGCGGACGGCGGGTTCGCCGTGCGGGTGCTCGATGCCGAGGGCCGGCCCGAGGCCCGGCTGGTGCGCACCGGCGTGCGCAGCCGCCACCAGGCCGAGATCCTGCATGGCCTGCAGGAGGGCGAGCGGGTGGTGACCGGCGAAACCCAGCGCGAGGCCGGCCTGCGGTGGCTGCAGTGGTGACCCAGGTCCCGCTGATCGCGCTGCGCGGCATCCGCAAGCACTATGGCGGCGGCGACACCGGGCAGCAGGCGGCCACGGTGCTGCACGGCATCGACCTCGACATCCATGCCGGCGAATTCGTGGCCGTGGTCGGCAGCTCGGGCTCGGGCAAGTCCACGCTGATGCACATCCTGGGCTGCCTGGACCGGCCCAGCGGCGGCAGCTACCGCTTCCAGGGGCAGGACGTGGCGCAGCTCGATGCCGACGCGCTGGCCCTGCTGCGGCGCCAGGCGTTCGGCTTCGTGTTCCAGGGCTACCACCTGATCGCCAGCGAGACCGCCAGCGAGAACGTGCAGATGCCGGCCATCTACGCGGGCGCCTCGCACGAGGCGCGCGCCCGGCGCGTGCAGGAACTGCTGGGGCGGCTTGGCCTGGCGGAGCGCCTGCACCACCGGCCGCACCAGCTCTCGGGCGGGCAGCAGCAGCGCGTGTCGATCGCGCGGGCGCTGATGAACGGCGGCCACATCATCCTGGCCGACGAGCCCACCGGCGCGCTCGACTCGCGCAGCGGCGCCGAGGTCATGGAGCTGCTGCGCGAGCTGGCCCGCGCCGGGCACACCATCATCCTGGTCACCCATGACCGGGCCGTGGCCGCGCAGGCGCAGCGGGTGATCGAGATCCACGACGGCCGCATCGTGAGCGACAGCGCCGCTGCCGCCGACCCGGCTGCGGATCGCGGGCGCCTGGCGCCGCCGGCGGCGCAGGGCGCGGCGGCGCTGTGGCTGGCCGAGCTGCTGGACGCGGCCCGCAGCGCCTGGCGCGGCATGTGCGTCAACCGGGCGCGCACCTGCCTGACGCTGCTGGGCATCGTCATCGGCGTGGCCTCGGTGGTCGTGATGCTGGCCATCGGCGAGGGCGCGCGCCGCAAGGTCGTGGAGCAGATGGGCACCATGGGCACGGCCATCCTCTATCTGGGCAGCCAGCCGCCGGCCACGGGCGGGCTCGCGGGCCAGATCACCGAAGAGGACCTGGCGGCCCTGCGCGAGCTGCCCGAGATCCGCCGCGTGATGCCGGTGATCGGCGACCCCATCACCGTGCGCTACGGCAGCGCGGACAAGCAGGTCTACGTCTTCGCCGCCAGCGAGGAGATGCCGCGCGTACACCAGTGGAAGCCCGCGCAGGGCCGCTACTACAACGCCGCCGAAGACCTCGGCCTGGCGCCGCTGGCGGTGGTGGGCCACAAGGCGAGCCGGCATTTCTTTCCCGACGATCCGCGCCCGCTGGGGCGCCAGCTCATCATCGGCAACTCCTCGTTCGAGGTGATCGGCGTGATGAGCGAGCGCGGCGCCGACTCGGGCGCGCAGAACTACGACGACATGGTGTTCATCCCCTACCAGTCGGGGCGCGCCCGGGTCTACCAGACCCAGACCCAGCCGGACTACATCGTGATCGAGGCCATGTCGTCCGAGCAGGTGCACGCGGCCGAGGCTGCGATCCGCCGGCTGCTCACGGCCCGCCACGGCGGGCGCGAGGACTTCGGCATCGGCAACGCCGCCGCGCGCATCCAGGCCGAGGCCGCCACGCGCGAGAGCATGGCCATGATGCTGGGCCTGATCGCCGCCGTGTCGCTGGTGGTGGGCGGCATCGGCGTGATGAACGTGATGCTGATGACCGTGCGCGAGCGCACCCGCGAGATCGGCATCCGCATGGCCGTCGGCGCGCGCCAGCGCGACATCCTGCGCCAGTTCCTCACCGAGGCCAGCCTGGTGACGCTGGCCGGCGGCATGGCGGGGCTGCTGGCCGCGCTGGCGGTCGGCGCGGCGCTGCTGCTGGCCGGCGTGCCGCTGGTGTTCTCGGTGCGCGCCATGGCGGCGGCCTTCGGCTGCGCGGTCGTCACCGGCCTGGTGTTCGGCTACGCGCCGGCCCGCACGGCCGCGCGGCTGGACCCGGTGCGGGCCCTGGCCGGCGAATAGGGGATCGAATGAAAAGCAATGCCGCATCCACCCTGGTGCTGGCCGGCGCGCTGGCGCTGGCCGGCTGCACGGCCCTGCCCGAAGCCGGGCGCAAACCCGAGGCGGCCTTGCCGGCGCAGTGGGAACAGCCCGCCGCGGGCGCCGCCGACCCGGTGACGCAGGACTGGTGGCGCAGCTTCGGCAGCGCCGAGCTGGACGGCCTGGTGGCACAGGCCCGCAGGCAGAGCCTGGACCTCGCCGCCGCCGTCGCCCGCGTGCAACAGGCGGCCGCCCAGGCGCGCCAGGCCGGCGCGGCGCTGTGGCCCGAGCTGCGCGGCCAGGCCGATGCCAGCCGGCAGGGGCGGCTCGGTGGCCAGGCCGACGTGGCGGGCACCCAGGCCGGCCTGGGCCTGAGCGCGAGCTACCTGGTGGACCTGTGGGGCGGCAACCAGGCCTTGCAGCAGGGGGCCGAGGCCGGCCTGCGCGCTAGCCTGTTCGACCAGGACACCGTGCGGCTCGCGGTGACGGCCGGCGTGGCCGGCGGCTGGCTGCAGGCCGTGGCGCTGCGTGAGCGCCTGGCGATTGCCGACCTGCAATTGCACAGCGCCGGGCGCCTGCTGGCCCTGGTGGAGTCGCGCCACCGCGCGGGCGCCGCCTCGGCGCTGGAGCTGGCCCAGCAGCGCGGGCTGGTGGCCAGCCAGCGCCGCAGCCGTGCCCTGCTGGCGCAGCAGGCCGGCAGCGCCGAGACCGCCGTGGCCCTGCTGCTGGGGCAGGCCGGCGGGCTGGCGATTGGCACCGTTGATCTGCAGGCGCTGCGGGCGCCGGCCGTCGATGCGGGCGTGCCCGCCGCGCTGCTGGCGCGCCGGCCCGACATCGCCCGCGCCGAGGCGCGGCTCGCTGCCGCCGATGCCGACGTGGCGGCGGCGCGCGCCGCCATGCTGCCCAGCCTGACGCTGGGCGGTAGCCTCAGCGCCGGCGGCGGCCGGCTGCAGCGCGTGCTCGACAACCCCTGGTATGCGCTGACGGCCGGGCTCACCGCGCCGCTCTTCGATGCCGGCCGCCTGGCGGCGGGCCGAGACGCCGCCGCCGCGCGCCGCGAGGAGCTGCTGGCCGCCTACCAGCGCACGGTGCTGCAGGCCTTTGCCGAAGCGCAGACCGCGCTGCAGGCCGTGGACGGCGCCGAGGCCCAGGCCCGGGCGCAGGCCGAGGTGCTGGCGCAGGCGGAAAGCGCGCTGGCCTGGTCCGAGTCGCGCTACCGCGCCGGCGCCGAAACGCTGCTCACGCTCATCGACGCGCAGCGCACGCTCTACGCGGCGCAGGACGATGCCGCGCAGCTGCGGCTGGCGCGCCTGCAGGCGCGCGTGGGGCTGTACCAGGCGCTGGGCGGCGGCTGGTGCAGCCCGCAGGCTCAGAGCAGCTTGGTGCCCAGCGGCACGTCGCGGTCGGGCACGCACAGCGCCACCTGCCCATCGGCGTCGTGAAAGCCGGTGATGAGGCATTCCGACATCAGCGGGCCGATCTGCTTGAGCGGGAAGTTGACCACGCCCACCACCAGCCGGCCCACCAGCTCCTCGGGCCGGTAGTGGCCGGTGATCTGCGCGCTGGACTTGCGCAGGCCCAGCTCGGGGCCGAAGTCCACCTGCAGCTTGTAGGCGGGCTTGCGCGCCTCGGCAAAGACCTCGGCCTGCACGATGCGGCCCACGCGCAGCTCGACTCGGGTGAATTCGTTCCAGGTGATTTCTTGCATGGCCGCATCATGCCGGTGGTCCGGCGCGGCGATTGTCGAAAGACGCTCGTCCTCAGTGCCCCACGGTCTTGGAGAACAGGTTCATCACCAGCACGCCGGCCACGATCAGGCCCATGCCCAGCAGCGCGGGCAGGTCGAGCTTCTGGCCGAACAGCACCCACGACACGGCGGTGATCAGCACCACGCCCAGGCCCGACCACACCGCATAGGCCACGCCCACCGGCATGTGGCGCAGCGTGAGCGACAGGCAGTAGAAGGCCACGCCGTAGCCCAGCACCGTCAGCACCGACGGGCCCAGCCGCGTGAAGCCGTTGCTGGCCTTGAGCGACGAGGTGGCGATCACCTCGGCCGTGATGGCGGTCAGCAGGTAGATCCAGGTGAGCGTGGTGGTCGAGAGGGAGCTGGGCATGGCTCGATTGTAGAAATAAGAGCCAAATTGCCATCTGGCGCTTATGGGTATTGCGCGAGCAGCTATGAAGTTTGATAGTCAATGCACGGCCGCCGCGCTGTGCCATCGCGCGCGGCCGCTGCCGGTTCGCGCGCCAGCGCGTATGCTTGCGGCCATCCTATGAATCCACTGCAACTGTTCCTGCCCTGCGCCGCCGGCGTCGAGGGCTTTCTGGCCGACGAAGTCCATGCCATCACCGGCTATACCGGCCACGACCTGATGGTGGGCCGCGGCGGCGTGATGGTGCGCGGCACCTGGCGCGACGCCATGCTGCTCAACCTGCACAGCCGCCTGGCCCAGCGCGTGCTGGTGCAGCTGTCGCAGACGCTGTACCGCAGCGAGAACGACCTGTACCGCGCCGCCGGCGACGTGGCCTGGGAGATCTGGTTCTCCACGCGCGAGACCTTCAAGATCGAGGTCACCGCCCAGCATAGCCCGCTGCAGAGCCTGAACTTCGCCGCGTTGCGGGTCAAGGACGCCATCGCCGACCGCTTCCGCGCCAGGCGCGGCGACCAGCGCCCCAGCGTCGAGACGCGCAGCCCCGACGTGCGCGTGCACCTGCACCTGACCACCGACCAGGCCACGATCTACATCGACACCTCGGGCGAGGCGCTGTTCAAGCGCGGCTGGCGCGAGGACAAGGGCGACGCCCCGCTGAAAGAGACGCTGGCCGCCGCGATGATCGCCGCCTCTGGCTGGGACCCGCACGGCCCCAGCCCGCAGCCGTTGTACGACCCCTGCTGCGGCAGCGGCACCGTGGTGATCGAGGCCGCGCAGATTGCGCGCCGCATCCCGGCCGGCATCCTGCGCCGCTTCGCGTTCGAGAAGCTGGTGCCGTTCCAGCGCCATGTGTGGGAAGCCATGCTCGACGAGGCCGAGGCCACCATCCTGCCCGAGAGCCCGGTGGGCATCTACGGCTCGGACATCGCCTTCCGCATGGTCGACTTCGCGCAGCGCAATGCCGAGCGCGCCGGCGTGGGCAGCACCGTGCAGCTGCGCGGCGGCGATGCGCTGCAGCGCATGCCGCCCAGCGAGCAGCCCGGCATGATGCTGCTGAACCCGCCCTACGGCGAGCGCATCGCCGCCGCCGGCAGCGCCGGGCGCAGCGCCGCCGAGCGCATGGGCGTGGTCGAACGCGCCGGCCGCGAGACCGCGCAGACCGAGGACGGCGTCGAGTTCTTCAGCCAGCTCGCCGCGCACTGGAAGAAGCACTACAGCGGCTGGAGCGCCTGGATGCTCACGCCCGACCTGAAGCTGCCCGGCAAGATGCGCCTGAAGGAATCGCGCCGCACGCCGATGTGGAACGGCCCCATCGAGTGCCGGCTGTTCCGCTTCGACATGGTGCAGGGCGCGGTCAAGCCGCGCAAACCCGCCGAGGGCGCGGCGCCGGCCGGCAGCGGCGCATGAAGATCGTGCTGAAGTGGCCGTCGTGCAACGACGGCTATGCAGGGCCGTTGCCGCGCCCCATGGTGCTCGACACCAACGTCGTGCTCGACATGCTGATCTTCGACGACCCGCACGTGCCGCCGATCCGCGAGCTGGTGGCCCGCGGCGAGCTGCGCTGGATCGCCAACCGCACCCAGCGCATCGAGCTGGAGCGCGTGCTGCACTACAGCCAGATCGCGCCGCGCGTGGCCTTCTACGGCAAGACGGCCGAAGGCGTGCTCGCGGCCTTCGACGCCGCGGTGGAGTATGTGGCCGAGGCGCCCAAGATCCGATTCACCTGCACCGACCCGGACGACCAGCACTTCCTCGACCTGGCCAGCGCGCACGGCGCGCTGCTGGTCAGCAAGGACAAGGCCGTGCTCAAGCAGCGCAAGCGCGTGGCGACGCACTACGGCGCGACGGTGGGCAACCTGCTGCTGCTGGACGCGGCCCAGGCCTAGGCTGGGACCGCCCGGCTGTGGCGTGCCAACCACCCATGGCTTGAGGGTTTGGCGCCCGCCGCTCTACCATGGGTGCTCTTTCGTGCGCAGGGACGGCCCTGCCCCGGCATCGCCGATGCCGCACGCATCCGCCGGGACGGCCTGGCCTTCAATCTCACAGGAGTTTTGTCATGGCATGGGTTTATCTGCTGGTTGCCGGTGTGCTGGAAGTGGTCTGGGCCTTCACGATGAAGCAGTCCGAAGGCTTCACCAACCTCAAGTACAGCGCCATCACCCTGGTGGCGATGACCGCCAGCTTCGGCCTGCTCGCGGTCGCCATGCGCACGCTGCCGCTGGGAACGGCCTACACTATCTGGACCGGCATCGGCGCGGTGGGCGCCTTCCTCGTGGGCATCACCGTGCTGGGCGAGCAGGTCACGCCCATGCGCATCGCCGCCGCCGTGCTCATCGTCACCGGCCTGGTGCTGATGAAGCTCTCGTCCTCTTCCTGATTCCCGTTCTGCCATGTTCGATCTCGCCACCCTCGGCACCTTTGTCGCCGTCGTCCTCGGTCTCTTCCTCATCCCCGGCCCCGCGGTGCTGCTGGTGCTCAGCCGCACGGTGCAGGGCGGGCGCGAGGTGGGCGTGATGACCGGGCTGGGCGTCGCGGTCGGCGATTTCCTGCACACCGTCTTCGCGGCGGTGGGGCTGTCGGCGCTGCTGATGACCTCGGCGCTGGCCTTCAACCTGGTGAAGTACCTGGGCGCGGCCTACCTGATCTACCTGGGCGTGCGCGCCATCCTGGCGAAGCCGGCCGGTGCGGCCGCCGGCGAGGCGGCGCTGCCCGTCTCGCCCGCCAAGGCCTTCTGGCAGGCCATTCCCACCGAGCTGCTCAACCCCAAGACCGCGCTGTTCTTCCTGGCCTTCATGCCGCAGTTCGTGCACCCGGAGCAGGGCTCGGCCTTCGTGCAGTTCATGGCGCTGGGGCTGATCTTCGTGGTGCTCAGCGCCCTCTACACCACGGCGCTGGCCTGCTCGGTGCGCCTGCTCGGCCGCTGCGTGCGGCGCCTGTCGTGGCTGGCGCGCTGGCAGGGCAAGATCGTGGGCAGCATTTTCATCACGCTGGGGCTGAAGGTGGCGGCGCAAAGCCGCTGAGGCCTTAGCTACCGGCTGCCGCCGCACTCACGCTGAAGATGGCGGTGCTCTCCTGCACCGTGGTGGATTCGCCGCCGGCATTGGCCGCGTTCGCAGCCGTGCCGGTGGTCTGGCCGCTGCGCAGCGTGAGCGTGGCGCTCTGCGCCTCGCCCACGGCCGCTGGCGCGGTCAGGCGCACGCGGATGATGTCGCCGCTGGCGACGATGGCTTCGCGGGTCCAGGGCCCGTCATTCACCTGGAAGGCCGGGTCGCCTGCGCCGGCGATGCGCATGCCGCCCCAGGCCAGGGTGCCGGCTGCCGCCTCCAGCACGATGGGGCCGGATTGCACTTCCTGTCCTGCAGTTGCAGCCAGCGGCCCGGACGGCTGCAGCGGCGCAAAGGGCTGCCCGCCCCGCACCAGCAGCACCGGCAAGGGGATGGGCTTGTAGGCGATGTCCGTATAGCCCCCGTGCAGGTTCGCGGCCCAGGCCAGCTCCGGAAATTCCGGGTGGGGCGAGGCGGTCCAGACCCAGGCGGAGGTGGCGGGAAACACCGCCTGGTTGATGCGGGGGCCGCTGCTGCAGCCCGCGCCTATGCCGGCCAGTTCGCTGCGGTAGGGCAGGCGCCAGCCGCCGCGGGCCAGCGGGTTCTGGTCGGGGCCGGTGGCGATGTCCAGGCGCTCCTGGCCGGCAAAGCTCTGCGGCAGCAGCGCGCTGTTCTCGGTCCAGTGGTACCAGTAGGCTTCGGCGGCTGCGCCGGTGCAGCTGGCGCCATCCCAGGCCTGGCCGGCGGCGCAGCGCGCCCAGACGAGCCCGCTGTCCCAGTGCATGGCGCTGGGCATGCCCTGCGCCTCGCCCAGGATGTAGTCGGCGCTCGCAGAAGGAGGGCAATCCTGCGCGGCGGTCCACAGCGGCAGCACGCACAAGGCGGCGGCGCTGGCTTTGAGAAGGGGGAAGGCTTTCATGAGATAGCTCCTTGCGCAGGTGAGGATGAGGGCGGGTGCGGCCTGGTCTGGGGCATGGTTCTTATCGGGACGAGGTGCTGGAAATCGGCGCCAGCGATCAACGCGGTCGCGCGCGGCGCCGGCCCCGGCCGCTGTGCATGCCCAGACCGCCCAGGCCCAGGCCAAGCAGCGCCAGCGCCGCGGCCGAGAGCGCAGGCACGGGTTTGGCGCCTGCCCCTGCGACCGGGCCGGGGTTGGCCTGGCAGGCCACTTGCACATCGCCCACGTCGGCCGTGGTGGTGCCGCTGCCGTTGGCCACGGTGCAGGTCTGGCCCGTGGGCTGGATATGGATGGTGACGGTGTATCCACTGCCATCGGCCACAGGCGTGGGGAAGGTGAAAGGCCCGTCGGCGCCCACCGGCAGATCGTCGCCGCCATTGTTGCGCAGCACCAGGCCGCCGCCCTTGAGGCCGCTGATAGCGCCGCCCACGCGGTAGCTCGGGGGCGGCAGGGCCTCCACCGCGCCCATATCGCAGGGGGTGGCGGCGGGCGTCGTGCTGCTGGTTTGCGGGCGTGCCACGCCGCGCTGATCGGTGCCTGCCGGGTTCTGGCAGGCCACCGCGTCAATGGCCGGGCTGCCGGTGGCAGGCAGCATGGTCTGCGTAAAGCCGCCCTGGTCCTGCAGCGGGCCCAGCAGCGGGTCGGCGACGATGATGTCTGCCTGGCCGCCCCAGCCGCCCTGCACGATGCTGTGGCTGATGGTGGTGCCGCCGCCGCCGCCGCCAAGGTCGATGATAGGCTCTGGCCCGGCGCCGGCGGTATTGCCCCAGAAGATGCTGGCGCTGATCACCGGGCTGGCATTGCCCGCGTTGAGGATGGCCCCGCCACCCAGGTACGCCGTATTGCCGTGGAAGGTGACCTGGGTCAGCACCGGGCGGCTGGTGCCCGTGGGGGCGTGGTTGACCATGGCGCCGCCATTGTCCGCGGTGCTCTGGTTGCCGCTGAAGGTCACGTTGGTGAGCACCGGGCTGCTGGTACCTGCCTCGCCATCGTTGTACATGGCGCCGCCGCTGGCGGCGGCCCAGTTGTCGCTGAAGGTGACATTGGTGAGCCTGGGGCTGCAGGTGCCGCCGTAGCCGTTGTTGAACATCGCTCCGCCGCTGCCGTGCGGGGCGGAGTTGCCGCTGAAGCGCACATCGGTGAGCACGGGGCTGCTGTTGCCGCCGCCGCCGCCTTCGTTGGCCATGGCGCCACCGTGGCCGCTGGTGTCGGTGGCGTTGCCCGTAAAGCTGACGCGGGTGAGCACGGGGCTGCTGGTGCCGCCGTAGCCGTTGTTGTACAGCGCGGCACCGAAGCCGTCGGTGCTCCGGTTGTCGCTGAAGGTGACATCCACCAGCACCGGGCTGCTGACACCGGAATCCGCGCCATCGTTGTACATGGCCCCGCCGTCAAACTCGGCCGAGTTGCCGCTGAAGATGACGTTGATGAGCCGGGGGCTGCAGCCGTGGCCCGCGCCCTTGCCGTTGCAGAGCAAGCCTCCGCCCCAGGCGCTGGTGGCATGGCCGTTGACGATGCGCAGGTTTTGCAGCACGGTGTCGTTGGTGATGGGGCCGTTGGGCGTGGTGCCGTCCACCATCAGCACTTGCACGCTGTTCTGTCCATCGAGCGTAGCGTTGTTGCCGTTCAGGGTAATGTTCTGGCTGATGGTGAGGGGGCTGAACAAAGTGACGCTGGTATAGGCCTGGCTGAAGGTGATGGTGTCACCCGCCGCGGCACTGGCCAGCGCGGCGCGCAAACTGCCTGGGCCGCTGTCGGTACTGTTGGTCACCAGGATGGTGGCTGCCTGGGTGCTGGCGGCGGCCAGCAGCACGGCGGCGCTCAGAAGGTGGGGTTTGAACATGGCGGGCCCTGGATGATTGCTTCTGATTCGATAGCTGCTTGCGCTTGTATATCAAGCACTGGAGGCAGATTTTTTCTTTTATTTGTCGTCCGTATAGCAATAGAGGCCAGCATAGGGAAGATGTAAGCTGCTGTATGTCCCCCCAAAGGGCGACATGACGCCGCCCGCCGTTTGCGGGCAAGATGCTGTCCGACCATGCCCGAAGCCACCGACACCGCCAGCCCACCGCCCGCCATCCGCCTGGCCATGGTCGAGGACGACGCCGCCTGCCGCCTGGCCGTGGTGCGCGCCGTGGCGGCGGCCGAGGGGCTGGCCATGGTCTGGGCCGCGGCCAGCCGCGCCGAGGCGCTGGCGCAGCTGCGCTCGCAATCGCCCGGGGCGGTGCTGGACGTGCTGCTGGTGGACCTGGGCCTGCCCGACGGCTCGGGGCTGGACGTGATCGCCGCGGCCCGCGCGGCGCAGCCGGCGTGCGCGGTGATGGTGAGCACCATCTTCGGCGACGAGGAGAACGTGCTGCGCTCCATCGAGGCCGGGGCCATGGGCTACCTGCTCAAGGACCTGAGCGCGCAGGCGCTGGTGGACGAGATCCGCAGCCTGCACGCGGGCGGCAGCCCGATCAATCCCATGGTGGCGCGCAAGCTGCTGCTGCGCGGCGCGGTGGGAGCCGCCCCGCCGCCGGCGCCGGCGGCCGACGGCCCGCTGCTGTCGGCGCGCGAGGCCGAGGTGCTGCGCCTGGTGGCGCGCGGCTACACGGTGGACGAGGTGGCCGGCGCGCTGGGCGTGTCGCGCCACACGGTGCGCACCTTCGTGCGCCGCATCTACGCCAAGCTGCAGGTGGGCAACCGCGCCGAGGCCGTGCGCGAGGGCGCACGCCAGGGGTGGCTGCATGAGGGCTGATGGTTTGAAGCGAAATCGGCCTCTATCGCTCATCCAGCAAGCGCTGGTAGCTATTGTTTTTATATTCTTCGCCGGCCTGCTGCCGGCGGCTGCGCAGACCCATGTGACCGCCGCCCAGGCCTGGCCCTCGCCCAGCACCGCCTGGATGCCGCCGCAGGCGCTGGATGCCGAGGCGCTGGACGCGGCCGACCGCGCGGTGCTCGATGCCGCCACGCCGTGGCAGCCGGTGGCGCTGCCCCATGCCCGCCCGCGCGCGCCCTGGGGCGGCCTGGGCCAGCCGCTGCGCGTGGATGTGCCCGAGGTGCTGTGGTACCGCATGGAGCTGCCCGCCGAGGCGCTGGAGACCATGGCCGAGGGCGTGCGCCTGTACCTCCCGCGCTGGCATACCGTGGGCACGCTGGCGGTGTACGTGGGTGGGCGGCTGGCCTGGCAGTCCGGCGGCGGGGACGGCGACCGGCTGTGGAACGGCTTCAACCACCCGGTGTGGATCGACCTGGGCGGCCTGGCCCGGGCGGGCGCGCCGGCGCAGGTGCATGTGCGCATGGCCAGCCTGCCGGGCGTGGGCGGCATGCTGTCGTCGCTGTGGGCCGGGCCGGCGCAGGAACTGCTGCCGTCGCTGCGCTGGCGCACCTTCTGGCAGACCAGCCTGGTGTCGTACTGGCGGGCGGGTTTCCTGATGCTCAGCCTGTTCGCGCTGGCGCTGTGGTTCAAGTACCGGCGCAGCCGGCGCGATGAGGTGCGGCTGTTCCTGCTGTTCTTCGTGATGTCGGCCTGCCAGTCGGTGGGGGCGCTGCTGTTCCTGGTGGACGACGAGGGCCTGGACGTGGACTTCGCCTGGTTCTCGTGGCTTACGCTGGTGGCGTTGCTGGCGGCGCTGGTGTGCATGTTCCACTTCCTGTGCCGGGTGCAGGGCCAGCGCTGGCCGCGCCTGGGCCGGGCGCTGCCGCTGTACCTGGTCGTGGTCGCGCTGGTCACGCTGCCGCCGTGGTGGACGGCCTACATGGCGGTGCTGCCGCTCTTGCGCCTGCTGCTGGCGCCGGCGGTGCTGGCGCTGCTGGTCGCCGTGGCCGTGGGCGCGTGGCGGCTGCGCAGCCCGAGCAGCCTGATGCTGGCCGTGTGGGCGGCGATGGTGCCGCCCATCGGCCTGCACGACATGGCGATGCAGAGCTACCGCTTCGATGTGGAGGGCGTCTTCCTCTCGCCCTACGTGAGCGTGGGCCTGTTCATGCTGTTCCTGGTCATCGTCTTCACGCGCTACAGCCGCGCGCAGGACCTGGCCGCGCGCGCCCATGCCACGCTGGCCGAGCGCCTGGCCGCGCAGGAGCGCGAGCTGCTGCAGGCCCACGAGCGGCTGCGCCTGGCCGAGCGCGAGCAGACGCTGCTGCACGAGCGCCAGCGCCTGATGCGCGAGATGCACGACGGCGTGGGCTCGTCGCTGATCAGCGCGCTGCGCCTGGTGGAGGAGGCTCCCGCCGAGACGGTGGACGTGGCGCAGATGCTGCGCGAGTGCATCGACGACCTCAAGCTCTCCATCGATTCGCTCGAACCGGTGCATGCCGACCTGCTGGCGCTGCTGGCGGCGCTGCGCTTTCGGCTGGCGCCGCGGCTCGAAGGCGCGGGGCTGGCGCTGCGCTGGCAGGTGAGCGACCTGCCGCCGCTGCCCTGGCTGGATGCGCAGAGCGCGCTGCACGTGCTGCGCATCCTGCAGGAGGTGCTGACCAATATCGTCAAGCACAGCGGAGCCGATGAAATCGCGGTGGCGACCGGCGAGGCGCCGCGCGGCGGCGTGCCTGGCGTGCAGGTCTGGGTGCGCGACAACGGCCGCCCATTCGCGCCGCCCACGCCCGACGCGCTGACGCCCGGCCGCCGCGGCCTGGGCAATGTGCGCAGCCGTGCGCAGGCGCTGGGCGCGCACTGCGGCTGGCGGCCGGCGCCGGGCTGGGGCACGGAGTTCACGCTGTGGCTGCCGCTGCGCAAGCCACCGCCCTAGCCAGGTGCGCATTGGGGTTTGCCGCAGGCATGGAGGCCGCGTGATCGGCGAAATCCTTGGTTAAACTAATGAAAATCGAGACCATTGTCTCGACATCATTTGATAACCAGAGGGATTCATGAACCCGGAAGCCGATGGAAAACTGGTCAGCGCCCTGGTGCGCGGCGTGTCCATTCTTCGCTGCTTTTCCAACAAATGCCAGGAGCTGAGCGGCAAGGAACTGATGGAGATGACCGGGCTGCCCAAGCCCACGCTGTTCCGGCTGACCGAGACGCTGTGCGAGCTGGGCCTGCTGCGCTATTCGGAGCGGCTGTCCAAGTACGTGCCCGGCGTGGCCCTGCTCAACCTCTCGTCGCCGGTGCTGGCGCGCATGGCGCTGCGCCAGTTCGCGCGGCCGCAGATGCAGGCGCTGGCGGACTTCACCGAGGGGCAGGTGCAGCTGGCGGTGGGTTTTCGGCGCGAGCTGTGCCTGGTCGAGCAGGCCAACAGCCTGGGCAACCCGATCTTCCGCCCCGAGGTGGGCGTGCGCTCCTCGCTGTCGCGCACGGCCTCGGGCCGGGCCTACCTGCTGGCGCTGCCGAAGGAGGAGCGCGAGGCCTACCTGCAGGACCTGCGCCTGGCCGACCCGCAGCGCGCCGACCTGCTGGAGCAGCGCCTGCAGGATGCGCGCCGCGACCTGGCCGACCATGGCTTTTGCCGTAGCCACGGCGACCTGCACCGCGAGCTGCAGTCCATCGCCGTGCCCATGTCGCAGCCGCTCGACGGCGAGCTATGGGTGTTCGCGCTCACGCTGCCTATCTACAGCCCGCTGTGCAGCAGGCTCGAAACCGAGGTCGGCCCGCGCCTGCTGACGCTAGTGCGCGCCGCCGAGAGCGTGCTGGGCTCGTCGGGCCTGGCATGAACCCGTTCTGAAACCATTCAAGGAGCAAGCATGAAAGTTCTGGACAGCGTCCGGGTGTTGGAGATTGGCGGCCTGGGCCCTGGCCCGTTCTGCGCCATGCACCTGGCCGACCTGGGCGCCGACGTGATCTCGGTGGTGCGCGAGGCGCCCGAGCAGGCGCCCACCGGCAGCATCCTCAACCGCGGCAAGCGCTCGGTGTTCGCCGACCTCAAGACCGAGGAGGGCCGGCAGCTCGTGCTGTCGCTGGTGGCCGATGCCGACGCGCTGATCGAGGGCATGCGCCCCGGCGTGATGGAGCGCCTGGGCCTGGGCCCCGAGGAGTGCCAGCGCATCAACCCGCGCCTGGTCTACGGCCGCATGACTGGCTGGGGCCAGACCGGCCCGCTGGCGCCGCGCGCCGGCCACGACACCAACTACGCCGCGCTGTCGGGCGCGCTGTGGGGCAGCAGCCCGGCCGGCGCGCGGCCGGTGTCGCCCTTCGCCGTGCTGGGCGACATCGCCGGCGGCGCCATGTATTTGATGACCGGCCTGCTGTCGGGCATCGTGCAGGCGCGGGCCACTGGCAAGGGCACGGTGGTGGATGCGGCCATCGTCGACGGCGCGGCCCACATGCTGAACCTGATGCTCAGCGCGCGCCAGCGCGGCATCGTCGCCGACGAGCGCGGCCAGAGCATCCACGACAGCTCGCCGTTCTACGACACCTATGTCTGCGCCGACGGCCACCACATCACCATCGGCGCGATCGAGCCGCAGTTCTACGCGCTGCTGCTGGCCACGCTGGGTCTGCAGGCCGATGCCGACTTCGCCGGCCCGCAGTGGGACCGGGCCGCGTGGCCCGTGCGCCGCGCGCGCCTGGCCGCCGTGTTCCTGGCGCAGCCGCGCGCGCACTGGCAGGCGCTGCTGGAGCCCACCGATGTGTGCTTCGGCGCGGTGCTCAGCCCGCTCGAAGCCTCGCAGCACCCGCACATGCAAGCGCGCGGCGTCTACACCGAGCACCAGGGCGCGCTGCAGGCCGTGCCCGCGCCGCGCTTCGACGGCGCGGCCTATGCGCCCGGCGAGCTGTGCGCCTCGGGCGCGCACACCGAGCAGGTGTTCGACGGGCTGGGCGAGGGCGGCGTGTGGCGGCGGCGCTGATGTCTGCTATGGATAGGTGAGCTGCTGGCGCTCAATCATCAAGGGTTTTCAATGCTTTTGTATTTGAAATGCTTCAATAGCAAGCGCCAGAAGCTCTTTTTTATATAGCATTCCAGCCATGAGCATCGTCGTCTACTACCTGCACAACCCCGGCGCCGAAGGCGAGCCGCCGCACTGGCAGCCGCAGTGCATTCCCTACACCGACCAGCAGATGGGCGAGGCGCTGGCGCAGTGCCAGCGGCTGCGCGGCGATCCGCGCAACATGCACGTGGTCATCTCGTCCGAGCTGCGCGACATGGTCGGCCCGGTGGGCGTGGCCGCCGTCGAGGACGGCCAGACGCCCGACGGCCAGGCCTACGACTGGAGCAAGGCCGGCCGCGCCGGCGCCAGCCGCCGCAACGCGCAGGAGCCGCCGAAGACCCGCAAAGACATGGACCGCTGATTCCATTCCTCCATCCATCGATTACTTTGTCGGCTTCGCTTGCCGTACGGTTTGTACTGTCTGCGCTTCGCCTTCGCGTACTCGATGGATGGAGAAATGGAATGGACTTGCAGGCGCGTTAGTCGGCTTGCGGCCACTGGAACGGCGCGGGCTGCTTGTCCAGAAAGCACTGCACCGCGTGGCGGTGCTCGGCCGTGCCCATGGCCAGCGCCTGGGCGTTGGCCTCCTGCTCCAGCAGCGAGGGCAGGTCGTTCGCGGCCAGCGCGAGCGAGCGCTTGATCAGGCTCAGCGCCACCGGCGAGGCGCCGACAAAGCTGCGCGCAATCGCCTGCGCACGGGCCTGCAGCGCCTCGGGCTCGACCAGCTCGGTGGCGATGCCCAGCCGCAGCGCTTCTTCGGCCGACACCTCGCGGCCCGACAGCATCAGCTCGCGCGCCCGCTGCACGCCGACCACGCGCGGCAGCGTGTAGAAGGCCGCGCAGTCGGGCACCACGCCGACGCGGATGAAGGACATGGCAAAGCGCGCTCGCGTGCTGGCAACGATGAAGTCCGCCGCCAGCGCCAGGCTGAAGCCGGCGCCGTAGGCCGCGCCATCGACGGCGGCGACCACCGGCTTGTCCAGCAGCATCAGATCCTTGAGCCAGTGGTGCAGGCTGGACAGGCGCTGGCGCCAGCCCGCGTTGTCCAGGCCCGAGGCGGCGATGTTGCCCAGGTCGCCGCCCGAGCAGAAATGCGGGCCCGAGCCGGTCAGCACCAGCGAGCGGATGGCGGCGTCGGTGGCCACGCGCTCCACCACCTCGGCCATCTCGACGCGCATCGCCGGGTCGAAGGCGTTGCGCTTGGCGGGGTTGTTGAAGGTCAGCGTGGCGACGCCGTCCTGCACCTCGAAGGCGATGCGTTCGTAGGTTTTGCTCATGCGGCGTCCCTGGGCACGTAGGACGAGCGCATGTCGCGGCCGCCGCGCAGGGCCGCGCCGCCGTCCACCGGCAGCACCGCGCCGGTGATGTAGGCGGCCTGCGGCGACGACAGGAACAGCGCCGCGTTCGCCACGTCGTCCAGCGTGCCCATGCGCTGCAGCGGCACGGTCTCGGTGGCGCGGCGCAGCGCCTCGGGCGAGGGCGCGAGGCGGCGCATGCCCTCGGTGTCGGCGATCGGGCCGGGCGAAATCGCGTTCACGCGCACGCCGACCTCGCCCCATTCCATGGCCATCACGCGCGTCATCATCTCGATGCCGGCCTTGGCGGCGCAGGCATGGACCTGGTACATGGTGGGGTTGACGCCCTGCGGCGCCGTGATGCTGATGATGCTGGCGCCGGGCTTCTTCAGCATCGGGTAGGCCAGGCGCAGCACGTGGAAGGTGCCGTTCAGGTCGATGTCGACCACGGTCTTGAAGCCGTTGGGCGACAGCTCGGCCGCAGGCGCGATGAAGTTGCCCGCCGCGCCCGAGATCAGCACGTCGATGTCGCCGAAGCGCTCGTGTGCCTGGCGCAGCGCGGCCTCCACGGCGGCCGGGTCGCGCACGTCGGCGCTGATGCCCAAAGCCTGGGCGCCCAGCGCCTGCAGGCCTTCGGCCGCCTGCTGCACCTTCTCGGGCGAGCGGCTCAGCACCACCACGTTGGCGCCGGCGCGCGCGAAGGCCTGGGCGATGCCCAGGTTGATGCCGCTGCTGCCGCCGGCCACGAAGACATGGCGGCCGGCAAAGGTGGGGTCGGACATGGTGTGTTTCTCTCTGCTGGTTGGAATGGGGGATCAGGGCCGGCTCTGGGCGGCTTCCTGCAGCGCGCGCCACTGGATCTTGCCGGTGGCCGACTTGGGCAGCTGCGCGGTGAACTCCACCTCGCGCGGCACCTTGTAGGCCGCCATCTGCTCGCGGCTCCAGGCGATGATGTCCTCGGCCGAGGCCTGGGCGCCGGGCTTGAGCACCACGACGGCCTTGACGGTCTCGCCGCGCCGGGCATCGGGCACGCCGATCACGCAGGCCTCGAGCACGGCGGGGTGGGCGTAGAGCAGGTTCTCGACCTCGGCCGGCCAGACCTTGTAGCCCGAGGCGTTGATCATGCGTTTCAGGCGGTCGCGCATGAAGTAGTAGCCGTCCTCGTCCACCGAGGCCAGGTCGCCGGTGCGAAAGTAGCGCCGGCCGTGGCGCTCGAAGAAGGCCTGGCGGTTGGCCTCGTCGTTGCGCCAGTAGCCCAGCATCACCTGCGGGCCGCTGGTCGCCAGCTCGCCGACCTGGCCCTGCGGCAGCTCCTGCAGGGTCTCGGGGTCGACGATCATCGAGTGCACGCCCTGCGTGGGCAGGCCCAGGCACTGGCGCTTGCCGTGCTGCAAGGGGTTGGCGTGCAGGAAGGCGGCGGTCTCGGACAGGCCGTAGGCCTCGTTGTAGGCCAGGCCGAAGCGCTCGGCCAGCATGGCCGACACGGCCTCGGGCATGGCCGCGCCGCCGCCCGAGAGCACGGCCAGGCTGGACAGGTCAAGCCGGTGCTGTTCGGCCTGGGCGAACAAATCGATCACCATGCTGGGCGGCGCGGACCAGACGCTGACGCGGTGGCGCTCGATCAGCCGCGCGGCCTGCAGTGCGTCCCAGCGCGGCATCATCACCACGGTGGCGCCGGTGACCATGGGCGAGTTCATGCCGGCCTGCATGCCCAGCATGTGGAACATGGGTGCCACGGCCAGGCACACGGCGTCGGACTGCGTGCCGCGCCAGATCTGCCCGGCCACCACCGGCGCCTGCAGCGTGCTGTGCGTGTGCATGCAGCCCTTGGGGTGGCCGGTGGTGCCCGAGGTGTAGGGGATGACGGCGAGGTCGTCCGGGCCGATGCTGCGCTCGCCGGGCGCGAGGCCCTGCGCGATGGCGTCGGCAAAGCCGTGGTAGTTGCCCGCGGGCAAGGCCGCGCGCGGCGCGGTCACCGCGTCGGGCAGCGCATCCGGCGGAGAGGCAGCCAGCAGGTCGCTGTAGGCGTGGACCAGCACGGCGTCGAGCAGGCCCTCGGCCACGGCGGGCTGCACCGAGGCCAGCAGCTCCTGCGCCGTGATGGCCACGCGCGCGCCGCTGTCGCCGGCGTAGTAGCGCAGCTCGTGGGCCGTGGTCATGGCGCTGACCGGCACCACCACGGCGCCAATGCGGAACAGCGCATAGCTGGCGATCACGAACTGCGGGCAGTTCTGGCTCTGCAGCAGCACGCGGTCGCCGGGCGCGATGCCCAGGCGCTGCTGGCAGTAGCCGGCCAGCGCCTCGACCTGGGCCAGCAGCTGCGCATAGCTGATGCCGGCGCCGCCGAAGATGATGGCCGGCTTGTCGGGAAAGCGGCGGGCGGCGACGTAGAGGTAGTCGTCCAGCGTGACGCGGGGCACGCGCAGCTCGCGCGCCACGCCCTTGGGCCAGAACGGGGAGGGCAGAGCGGAGTCGGCCATGGCGTCAGTCGAGCTGGAGTTTCTGGCTGCGGATCAGCTCGCCCCAGTCCTTGCGGTCGCGCTCCACCATCTGCGTGAACTGCTCGGCGGGCATGCCGCCGGGGCGCCCGCCCAGCTCGCGGTAGCGCTGGGCGACGGCCGGCTCGCGCAGCACGGCGATGAGGTTGTCGGTGAGCTTCTTGACGATCTCGGGCGGGGTCTTGGCGGGCACGAAGAAGCCCATCCAGCCCACCTTGTCGAAGTCCTTCATGCCCAGCTCGGTCATCGTGGGCACGTCGGGCAGCTCGGGCTCGCGCGTGGCGCCGGTCACGGCCAGTGGGCGCAGCTTGCCGTCCTTGATGTGGGCCAGCGACGCGGTGAGGTTGTCGAACATGAACTGGGTCTCGCCGCTGACGATGGCCATGGTGGCGGGCGCCGAGCCCTTGTAGGGCACGTGGACCACGTCGGTGCCGGTGCGCTCGCGGAACAGCTCGCCCATCAGGTGCGTGGTCTGGCCCACGCCGGCCGACGAGAACGAGAGCTTGCCGGGCTGCTGGCGCGCGGTGGCGATCAGCTCGTTCAGGCTCTTGATCGGCGACCTGGCCGGCACCACCAGCACGTTGGCGAACGAGATCATGTCGGTCAGCGCGATGAAGTCGCTGCTCTTGTAGCTGAGCTTCTGGTAGGCGGTGTAGTTGATGGCGTTGGAGCCGGTGTTGCCCACCAGTACGGTGTAGCCGTCGGGCTGGGCGCGCGCGACCAGGCCGGTGCCCAGCGAGCCGCCCGCGCCGGGCTTGTTGTCCACGACGATGGGCTGGCCCAGGCGCTCGCCCAGCCGCTGCGCCATGAAGCGCGCCGGCGTGTCGGTCGAGCCGCCGGCCGCGCCGGGGATGACGAAGGTGATGGGGCGCGTGGGCCAGGCGCCGTCGGCGAAGGCGGGCAAGGCTACGGGAAGGGCGGCCATGCCCAGCAGGGCGGCGCCCGCGAACTGGAGGGCGCGGCGGCGGTTGCGGATCTGCATCTCGGTCTCCTGGAGCGGGGCGGCTCTGCGGCCGCTTGCTTTGTTTGCTATTGAAAAAGTAGCTGTTTGCGCTTGATGGACGGGCGCTGGAGCCCGGTTTGGCTTAAATACCCTTCCACACCGGCTTGCGCTTCTCGGCAAAGGCGGCCGCGCCTTCGCGCGCATCCTGCGAGGTGAACACCGGCGTGGTGATGGCGGCCTGGCGCTCGAACATCTCGGCCTGCGGCCAGTCGGCCGACTCCTGCGCCACGCGCTTGCTGGCGATCAGCGCCAGCGGCCCGTTGGCGGCCACGGCCTGGGCCAGCTGCAGCGCCGCGTCCAGCGCCTGGCCGGGTTCGGTCAGGCGGTTGACCAGGCCGTGCGCGTGGGCGCGCTCGGCGCCGAGCATGTCGCCCGTGAGGATGCATTCCATGGCGATGTGGTACGGCAGGCGCTTGGGCAGGCGCAGCAGGCCGCCGGCCGCGGCAGCCAGGCCGCGCTTGACCTCGGGCAGGCCGAACTTGGCGGTGTTGGCGGCCACGATCAGGTCGCAGGCCAGCACCAGCTCGCAGCCGCCGGCCAGCGCGTAGCCTTCGACGGCGGCGATCAGCGGCTTTTGCGGGGGCTTTTGCGTGAGGCCGCAGAAGCCCCGGCCGGGGATGCTGGGGCGCTTGCCCTGCAGGAAGCCCTTGAGGTCCATGCCGGCGCAGAAGGTGCCGCCCGCGCCGGTGATGATGCCCACCTGCAGTGCGGGGTTGCGGTCCAGCTCGTCCAGCGCGGCCACCATGGCCTCGGCCATCTCCAGCGTCGCGGCGTTGCGCGCCTCGGGGTTGCTGAGCGTCATGATCTGCACGTTGTCGCGGACTTCGACCAGTACGGTGGATGCCATGGAATGCCTTTCGGGGAATGGATGAGTTGGGCCCTCTCCCGCGGGCGGGAGAGGGTGGGGTGAGGGGGCTGTTTGGAGAGCCGTGTCTGCACAGGCGCCGCTGGCCCTCACCCCGGCCCTCTCCCAGAGGGAGAGGGAGGGAGCGTCAGCGAGGCTGCATGCGGATCGCGCCGTCGAGGCGGATGGTTTCGCCGTTCAGCATCGGGTTCTCAAGGATGTGCAGCGCCGTCATCGCATACTCCGACGGGCGGCCCAGGCGCGAGGGGTTGGGCACCGAGGCGCCCAGCGACTGGCGCACGTTCTCGGGCAGGCGCATCAAGAGCGGCGTCTCGAACAGGCCGGGGGCGATGGTGCAGACGCGGATCATCTTCGTGGCCAGGTCGCGCGCGGCGACGATGGTCATGCCGATCACGCCGGCCTTGGACGAGGCGTAGGGGATCTGGCCGATCTGGCCCTCGTAGCCCGCGACCGAGGCGGTGAGCACGCAGGCGCCGCGCTCGCCGTCGATGGGCTCATTCTTGGCCATGGCCACGGCCGACAGGCGCAGCACGTTGAAGCTGCCGATCAGGTTGACGCGGATGATGTTGGTGTACTTCTCGAGCGAGCCGGCGCTGCCGTCCTTCTCGATCAGGCGCAGCGGGCCGCCGATGCCGGCGCAGTGCACCAGCGCGCGGAAGTTGCCGAAGGCCTCGGCCGCCTCGATGGCCTTCGCCACCTGGGCTTCGTCGGACACGTCGGCCTTCACGTAGCGCAACCGGCCCTGGTTTCCGCCCTGGTATCGCTGCTCCATCGCCGTGCCGCGCTCGTCGTTCAGGTCGATGGCGACCACGTTCAGGCCGCGCTCCAGCAGCGAGATGGCCGTGGCTTCGCCCAGGCCCGATACGCCGCCGGTCACGATGGCGGTCATTCCTTTTTGCAGTTGCATGATTTCTCCTGTTTTTGGGCTCTGGCGCTTGTCTGTCAAGCGCCAGCAGCTATGGTTTTTGAATGGTGTGGCAGGCCGCGCTCAGCGCAGCACTTCGATGATGGTGGCATTGGCCATGCCGCCGGCCTCGCACATCGACTGCAGGCCGTAGCGCTCGCCGCTGTCTTCCAGCGCGTGCAGCATGGTGGTCATCAGGCGGATGCCCGAGGCGCCCAGCGGGTGACCCAGCGCAATCGCGCCGCCGCGCGGGTTCAGGCGCTCGCCGTCGGCGCCCAGCTCCTTCTGCCAGGCCATGGGCACCGAGGCAAAGGCCTCGTTGATCTCGTAGTGGGCGATGTCGTCGAGCTTCATGCCGGCCTTGGCCAGCGCGCGCTGCGATGCGGGGATGGGCGCGGTCAGCATGTACAGCGGGTCGTCGCCGCAGACGTCGAAGGCCACGAAGCGGGCGCGCGGGCGCAGGCCCAGTTGCTGGGCGCGCTGCTCGCTCATGATGAGCATGGCGCTGGCGCCGTCGGTCATCTGCGAGGCGTTGCCGGCCGTGGTGCTCCAGCCGATCTGCGGGAAGCGCGCCGACAGCTCGTCGTTCTGGAACACGGCCTTGAGGCCGGCGAGCTTCTCGACCGTGGTGCTGGCGCGGATGGTTTCGTCGGCGGTGACGCGGCCGTTCGGCGTATCGATGCCGACGATCTCGCGCTCGAAGCGGCCGGCCGACTGCGCGGCATGGGCGCGCTGGTGCGAGCGGGCGGCGTAGGTGTCGAGTTCGGTGCGCGACAGGCCCCACTTGGCGGCCACCAGGTCGGCCGAGACGCCCTGGCCGACCAGGCCGGGCGCGTAGCGCGCATCGAAGCGCGCGCCGGTGGTGTTGTGGCCCATGCGCGAGGTGCCCATGGGCACGCGGCTCATCGACTCGACGCCGCAGGCGATCACGATGTCCTGCGTGCCCGCCATGATGGCCTGGGCCGCGAAGTGCACGGCCTGCTGGCTGGAGCCGCACTTGCGGTCGATGGTGGTGGAGGGCACGTGCGTGGGCAGGCCGGCGGCCAGCCAGGCCAGGCGGCCGGGCGTGCCCGACTGCTCGCTCACCTGGCTGACGCAGCCGCAGATCACGTCGTCCACGGTGCCGGGGTCAAGCTTGTTGCGGGCGATCAGCTGCTCTAGCACCTGCGAGAGCAGATCCACCGGATGGACCTGGGCGAGGGCGCCGTCGGATTTGGCCCTGGCCATGGGGCTGCGGATGGCGTCGACGATCACGGGATGGTTCATGAGGTTGCTCCATGTGTTTTATGAGACGGATGATCCATTAAATTTGAGTTTCCTCTGTTCGTATGTGTTTAACACCGTGTTTGCCCGCTGATTTTTGCCCGATATGTCTGAAAAAATCCAGTCGTGAAAATTTATTTTGAGACATTGATCTCGTAATTTTGAAACGCCAGGAGTGACGGTGACGGGTACGCAAGATTTTTTCGGCCGCGCGGCAGCGGCTCCCGAACGCGTGGTGCTGACCATGGCCGACAGCGGCCGGCAGTACACGGCCGGCGAGGTGGCCGGCCGTGCCGGGCAGGCGGCGCAGTGGCTGGCGGCCCAGGGCCTGCAGAGCGGCGACACCTTTGCGGTGCTGCTGGAGAACCGCATCGAGATCCTGGAGATCGTGTTCGCCGCCAAGCTGGCCGGGGTGTACGCGGCGGTGCTCAGCACCCACCTGACGCCGGCCGAGGTGGCCTACATCGTGCAGGACAGCGGCGCGCGCCTGGTGGTGGCTTCGGCCAAGACGCTGGCGCAGCTCGACGGGCTGCCGGGCCTGCCGCGCTTCACGGTGGACGAGGCCGCGCCCGGCGCGCCGTCCTTCCACGCCGCGGTGCAGGCGCAGGCCGGCGCGGCGGTCGACTTCGGCGGCCGGCCCGTGGGGCGCGACCTGCTGTATTCGTCGGGCACCACCGGGCGGCCCAAGGGCGTGCGCAAGCCCATGTGGCCGAGCGACTACCGCAACAGGCTCGACCCCGAGGTGCTGGTCACGGCGCACCACATGCACATGGACGAGCGCACCGTCTACCTGTCGCCCGCGCCGCTGTACCACGCGGCGCCGCTGCGCTACACGCTGCGCGCGCTCGACCTGGGCGGGCAGGCCGTCATCATGGGCCGCTTCGACGCCGAGCAGGCGCTGGCGCTGATCGAGCGCTACCGCGTGACGCACACCCAGTGGGTGCCGACCATGCTCAGCCGCCTGCTGCAGCTGCCGCCCGAAGTGAAGCAGCGCCACGACCTGTCCAGCCACCGCGTCGCCATCCATGCGGCAGCGCCATGCCCGGTGCCGCTCAAGCAGGCCATGCTCGACTGGTGGGGCGACATCCTGCTGGAGTACTACGCCGGCTCGGAAGGCTGCGGCACGACGATGATCACCTCGCCGGAGTGGCGCGAGCGCCCCGGCTCGGTGGGCCGCGCGATCTCGGGCCAGATCCGCATCATGGGCGACGACGGCCAGGAGCTGGCGCCCGGCGAGATCGGCCAGGTGTATTTCTCGGGCGGCGGCCAGTTCAGCTACCTGAACGACGAGGCCAAGACGCGCCAGGCCATCAACGACCAGGGCTGGGCCACCTATGGCGACATCGGCCATGTGGACGCAGACGGCTACCTCTTCCTGAGCGACCGCCGCGCGGACCTGATCCTGTCGGGCGGCGTGAACCTCTACCCGCAGGAGATCGAGAACGCGCTGTCGCGCCACCCTGCCGTGTACGACGTGGCGGTGGTCGGCGTGCCGCATGCCGATTTCGGCGAGCAGCCGATCGCGGCGGTGGTGCTGCAGCGAGGCACGCCCGCCACGCCGGAGACGGCGCAGGCCATCGCGGCCACGGCCGCCGAGGTGCTGGGCAAGATCAAGCGCCCGCAGCGCATGGTCTTCGTCGACAGCCTGCCCAAGCTCGAAACGGGCAAGCTGCTGCGGCGGGTGCTCAAGGAGCGTTATCGGGCGGAGCCGGAGGCTGGGTTTGCGTTGCGGTAGGCGAACAAGTTTTATGAGCTTGCTCCCAGTGTTTAAGGGCGGAGGCCGGGATGTCGTCCCGGCAGCCGACCTACTTTCTTTTGCTTCACCAAAAGAAAGTAGGCAAAGAAAAGGTGACCCTGCTGTCCGTGACCCCAGCGCCGCAGGCGCTGGGGCAACCTGTGATGCTCGGGCACGGGGCCTGCTGCGGAACTCGACTCCGCGCCCAAGGGCGCTCCGCTCAAACAACCGCAGCAAGTCAGTTCACGAAGCATGCGCGCTCCGACGCGCATGCGGCCCCGCGCCCTGTGCTTCTCGGCACGGACAGAAGGGAACCCAAACCGCCACGCGGGCCGTCGCGTTGCTCGGCCTTTTATGGGAGCCGAGCGCAGCGACGGCCCGAATGGTTTACCCACCCCTTCTGCCTGCGCCTGTGGCGTGGCGTTTGCGGGGTGGGCATGCGCGTCGGAGCGCGCATGCTTCGTGGTCTGACTCGCCGGGGATGTTCGAACGGAGCGCCTTGGCGCGCAGTGAGTTCCACGGCGCACCCCGCAAACGTCACGCCGCAGGTTGCCCCGCTGCTGAGCAGCGGGGTCGCAGACAGTCGGGGCGCTTTCTTTGCCTACTTTCTTGTGCGAACAAGAAAGTAGGTCGCCCGCCGGGGCGAAACCCCGGCCTCTAAAAGCAAATTCGTCACGAGTACCTTGAATAGCTAACGAAACGGAATCAACCATGCAAGACCTGATCCAACGCACCGTCTACCGCGAAGACCACGAACAATTCCGCGAGCAGGTACGCCGCTTCTTCGAGAAGGAGGTCGTGCCCTTCCACGCCGAGTGGGAGCGCCAGGGCATCGTGCCCAAGGAGGTGTGGCGCAAGGCCGGCCGCGAAGGCCTGCTCAACACCATGCTGCCCGAGCCCTATGGCGGCGGCGGCGACTTCGGCCATGCCGCGGTGCTGATCGAGGAAGTGGCGCGCACCGGCGCCAGCGGCCTGGGCTTTCCGCTGCACTCGGACATCGTCGCGCCCTACATCAATGCCTACGGCAGCAAGGCGCAGAAGGACCGCTGGCTGCCGAAGATGGCGGCGGGCGAGCTGATCGGCGCCATCGCCATGACCGAGCCCGGCGCGGGCAGCGACCTGAAATCGGTGCGCACCTCCGCCAAGCGTGATGGCGACCACTACGTCATCAACGGCGCCAAGACCTTCATCACCAACGGCATCAACTCCGAGATCGTCATCGTGGTCTGCAAGACCGCGCCGGAGCTGGGCGCCAAGGGCGTGTCGCTGATCGTCGTCGAGGACGGCACGCCCGGCTTCAGCAAGGGCCGCAAGCTCGAGAAGATCGGCCTGATGGCGCAGGACACCTCAGAGCTGTTCTTCGACAACGTGCGCGTGCCGGTGGACAACCTGCTGGGCGAGGAGAACCAGGGCTTCAAGTACCTGATGCACGAGCTGGCGCAGGAGCGCCTGGTGGTGGCGGTGCGCGCGGCCATGTCCATCGAGGCCTTCCTGCAGAAGACCATCGACTACACCCGCGAGCGCAAGGCCTTCGGCCAGGCGGTGTTCGAGTTCCAGAACACGCGCTTCAAGCTGGCCGAGGCCAAGGCCCAGGCGACGATGCTGCGCGTCTTCGTCGACGACTGCATCGCGCTGCACCTGGAGCGCAAGCTCTCGCCCGAGCGCGCGGCGATGGTCAAGCTCAATGCCACGGCGCTGCAGAACCGACTGCTGGATGAGTTCCTGCAGCTGCACGGCGGCTACGGCTACATGACCGAATACCAGGTGGGCCGCGCCTGGACCGATGCGCGCATCGGCCGCATCTATGGCGGCAGCGACGAGATCATGAAGGAAATCATCGCCCGCACCCTGTGAGCGGGCGCACCGAAGGAGACCACACCATGCAACTGACCCGACGCAAGGCCGTATTCGGCCGCATGCTGCCCCTCATCGCGCTGGCGGCGGCCGTCTGCGGCATCGGCGGCGCGCAGGCCGCGGACAACTACCCGAGCAAGCCCATCCGCATCATCGTTCCGTATCCGGCGGGCGGCGGCACCGACACCATCGCGCGCCTGATCGGCACGCAGCTCACCAACCGCTGGGGCCAGCCGGTGGTGGTGGAGAACAAGCCCGGCGCCAGCGGCATCCTGGGCAACGACACGGTGGCCAAGGCCCCCGGCGACGGCTACACGGTGCTGATGGGCATCACCACGGTGGTGCAGATCCCGTCGCTATACAAGAAGGTGCCGTACAAGCTGAGCGACCTGACGCCGGTGTCGCAGGTTGCCAAGTCGGCCGACCTGTTCATGGTGCCGAGCAGCTCGGGCATCAAGACACTGCAGGACTTCGTCGCGCAGGCCAAGGCCGATCCGAAGAAGTTCAACTACGGCAGCTACGGCAACGCCACCTCGTCGCACCTGAACGGCGAGCAGTTCAAGATGAAGGCCGGCATCGAGATGGTGCATGTGCCCTACCAGGGCTCGGGGCCGGAGATGGCCGCGCTGCTGGGCGGGCAGGTGGCCTCGGCGCTGGTGGATGCGACGGCGGCCTACCCGCACATCAAGTCCGACAAGCTGACCATCCTGGCCATCACCGGCACGCAGCGCCACCCCAGCCTGCCGAACGTGCCCACCATGGGCGAGGTCGGCTACAAGGGCTTCGAAGCCAACGGCTGGTTCGGCCTGTTCCTGCCCGCGAGCACGCCCCAGGCCATCGTGGACAAGTTCGGCGCCGAGGCCGCGGCCATCGTCAAGACGCCCGAGATGAACAAGCGCCTGCTCGACATGGGCCTGATCCCGGTGGGCTCGCAGCCAGCCGAGTTCAAGGCCGTGCTGGACAAGGATGCCGCGCACTGGAAGGGTATCGTCGAGGCGGCCAAGATCTCGATGGACTGATCCGCAAGGCCGGGGGCCTGCTCACGCTGACCATGGGGGCGAACCAGACCCCCTCACCATGACAAGGAGACAAGCGATGACCCTGAGCGAGAAGACCTGGAGCCGGCGCGAGCTGCTGGCCCTGACGATGGGTGCCGCAGCAGTGCCCCTGGGCGCATGGGCCCAGGCCCCCGCCAGCTTCGCCACCCGCCCGGTGCGGGTGGTGGTGCCGTTCGCGGCCGGCGGCGCCACCGATGTGATTGCCCGCGCGCTGGGCGAGCGCATGGGCGCCAGCCTGGGCCAGCCGGTGGTGGTGGACAACAAGCCGGGCGCGGCCGGCCTGATCGCCGGCGAGACGGTGGTCAAGTCCGCGCCCGACGGCCTGACCGTGCTGCTGGGCACGACCTCGTCGATGCTCACCAACAAGTACCTGTACAAGAAGACCTCCTACGACCCGCAGACCGAGCTGCTGCCGCTGGTGCGCGTGTGCACGGCGCCCATCGCGCTGGTGGTGACGGCCGACGTGCCGGCGGCCAACCTGCAGGAGTTCATGGCCTGGATCAAGGCCAACCCCGGCAAGCTTTCGTACGGCTCGTATGGCATCGGCTCGCACGGCCAACTGGCCTGCGCCACGCTCAGCGAGGTGGCCGGCGCCGACATGTCGCACGCGGCCTACCGCGGCGAGGCGCCGATGGTGCAGGACATGCTGGGCGGCCAGGTCAAGATCGGCATGGGCAGCATGATCACGCTCAAGCCCCACATCGACAGCGGCAAGCTGCGCGCGCTGGCCGTGACCGGCCCGCGCCGCGTGCCGCTGCTGCCCGAGGTGCCGACCTTTGCCGAGGCCGGCCTGCGCAAGGAGGCGCTCGAACTGGTGGGCTGGCTGGCCATGGCCGCGCCCAAGGGCCTGCCGGCCGGCGTGGCCAAGCAGTGGGGCGAGGTTGCCAACCGCGCGGTGGCCAGCCGCGAGGGCACGGCGCGCATCATCGCCGCGGGCTTCGTGCCCATGGACGACGACACGCCCGCGCGCTTTGCCCAGGCCTGGGCGCACGAAGGCCCGGTCTGGGGCCGGCTGCTGCAGGCGGCGGGCGTGCAGCCGAGCTGAGGCGCGCGGTTCAGGCCAGGTCCTGGACGCAGCGTATGAAGTCCAGCGCCGCCGGTGTCAGCGCGCTGCCGCGGCGGTGGATCACGCAGACCTGCAGCGTCGGCAGCGTGTCGTCCAGCTCCAGCGCGCGGATGCCGTAGGTCTTGGCGACCTGGTTCGCCAGCGTCTCGGCAAAGAAGCCCAGCAGGTCCATCTGCGAGATCAGGGCCAGCGCGGCCGTGACCGAGTCCCCGTGGACCACCCGGGCTGGCATGGGCAGGCCCAGCGAGGAAAACAGCTTGACCGAGGCGGCCCACTGCGCGCTGCCGTCGCCCGGCAGCGCCCATTCGGCCTGCAGCAGGTCGCGGACATGGCGGCACTTGCGCAGCGGGTGGCGGCTGCGCGCCACCACCACCAGCCGCACGGGAAACAGCGGCAGGCATTCGAATTCGCCATCGAGCACCTCGGGATCGATGTGCGTGATCGCGAAGTCGAGCTGCGCCTCGCGCAGCCGCGCGAGCATGCCCGACAGGCCGGATTCGCTGAGGTGCACCGCCACCCCCGGCCGCCGTGTGCGCAGCGCGCGGAAGGCCGGCACCAGCAGCGTCTGCGCGAAGGCCGCGCTGATGGCGATGCGCAGCTGCCCGGTCGTGCCATCGCGGATCTGCGCAATCTCCTCGCGCGTGCGCCGCATGTCGTCGAGCAGCAGCCGGGCGCGCGGCACCAGCGCGGTGCCGCACTCGGTCAGCTCCACGCCCTTGACGCTGCGCTCGATCAGCGGCGCGCCCAGCTCCAGCTCCAGCTCGCGCATGATCTTCGTCACCGCCGGCGGAGAGACCCCTAGCGCCTGCGCGGCGCCGCGGATGCTCAGGTGCGTGGATACCGCCACGAAGGCTTTCAGCTGGTTCGGCTTCATCGATGGGCTCGCGTAGGTGGTGGTTTGTGTTAACCAGATGGCAACGTGAAAAACAAATTTTTGTCTTTTCAGTTTACATCTGCCTTCCTACCATTGGCGAAAAACCACGTACCCATTGGAGACACGAACCACCATGTCCACCCTATCCCAAGGCGCCGCGCGCCGGCGCCAGACCATCGTTGCCACCACGCTTGGCAATGCGCTCGAGTATTTCGACTTCACCGTCTACGGCTTTCTGGCCCTGACCATCGGCAAGCTGTTCTTCCCCGCCTTCGACGCCTATGGCCAGCTGCTGCTGGCGGTGGGCACCTTTGGCGTCGGCTTCGTCATGCGCCCGCTGGGCGGCATCGTGATCGGGGCCTATGCCGACCGCGCCGGCCGCAAGAAGGCCATGGTGCTGACCATCTTCCTGATGGCCCTGGGCTGCGCCATGATCGCGGCCGCGCCCACCTATGCCCAGATCGGCGTGGCGGCGCCCATCCTGATCGTGGTCGCGCGCTCGCTGCAGGGCTTCTCGACCGGCGGCGAGTTCGGCGCCTCGACCACCTTGCTGGTTGAGCACGCGACGCCGTCCGGCCGCGGCTACATGGCGAGCTGGCAGTTCGCCAGCCAGGGCCTGGGCGTGATGCTGGCGGCCCTGGTGGTGGCCGCGCTGTCCTACTGGCTGACGCCGCAGGCCATGGAGAGCTGGGGCTGGCGCGTGCCGTTCGTGCTGGGCCTGGTGATCGCCCCGGTGGGTGCCTACCTGCGCCGGCACCTGGAGGAAACGCTGTCCGAGGAAGCGATGGCGCCGGCGCCCCGGGCCCGTCGGCGCAGCGCCTTCTCCATCGTGTGCCGCGAGCATGGCCGGGCGGTGCTGACCGCCATCGTCATCACCATGGGCGGCACGGGCGGGTCCTATGTCGTGACCTTCTACATGCCGACCTACGCCATCCGCGAGCTGGGCATGTCGCCGGCGGTGGCCTTGGCCGGCGCCACGCTGACGGGCCTGCTGATCTTCGTGCTGGCGCCGCTCGTGGGCCACTGGACGGACCGGGTCGGGCGCAAGCCGCTGATCGTCTGGGCGCGCGTCGCGCTGATCCTGCTGGTCTACCCGGCCTTCGTCTGGCTCAAGGCCTCGCCCACGCCGGCGGTGCTGTTCACCATCGTCGGCGGGCTGACCATGATCCTGGCCGTCCAGGCCGTGCCCGCCATCACCATCCTGCCAGAGATGTTTCCCGAGCGCGTGCGCGCCAGCGGCATGTCGCTGGTCTACGGCATAGGCGTCGCGGTGTTCGGCGGCTTTGCCCCGCTCATCAGCGCCTGGCTGGTCAATGCCAGCGGCCACAAGGAGGCGCCCTCTTGGTACCTGATAGCGGTGGCGCTGGTCTCGCTGCTGGGGCTGCGCCACCTGCGGGACCGCACCGGCGAAGACATCAACCAGCCCAGCAGCCGTCCGGCCCCGGTATCCGCAGCCGCCAACCCGATCTGAAAGCACCGCCATGGAACATACCAGCCACCACTTCGCCGGCACCTACGCCGAGGCGCGCCGCAAATTCCTCGATGCCGCCCGAGGCCGCGGCGCGGCCATCGAGACCTTCGAGCTGCCAGGCTACCGCGGCGCCGAGGGCGAAACGCTGGCGATGGACGTCGCCTGCCTGGGGGCGCGCGAGGCCGGGCGCGTGCTGATCCTCAGCTCGGGCACCCATGGACCGGAGGGCTTCTGCGGCTCGGGCTGCCAGGTGGCCGCCCTGCGCGATGCGGACCTGATGGGGCGGCTGGAGCGCTCTGGCCTGGCCTTGCTGATGGTCCATGCCGTCAACCCCTATGGCTTCTCGTACCTGCAGCGCACCAACCAGGACAACGTCGACCTGAACCGCAACCACATCGACTTCGGTGCCGGCCTGCCGTCCAACGCCGGCTACTTCGACCTCGATCTGCTCGCCATTCCCGCCACCTGGCCGCCCACGCCCGCCGATGAGCAGGCGCTGGCGGACTATGTGGAGCAGCACGGCCTGCCGGCCTACCACTCGACGCTGGGCCGCGGCCAGTACAGCGTGCCCGACGGCATGTTCTTCGGTGGCCGCGAGCCCACCTGGAACAACCGGACGGTGCGCCACCTCCTGCGTCGGTATGCCGCCCAGGCCACGCACATCGGCTGGATCGACGTGCACACCGGCCTTGGCCCCAATGGCCATGGCGAGAAGATCTACGCCGGCCGCAACGAGGCGGCCGACCTGGCCCGGGCCCGCGCTTGGTGGGGGGCGGATGTCTTCGCGCCATTCGAGGGCAATTCCGAATCGCCGGTCGTTTCCGGGCCGGTGGCTTCCACGCTGTACGACGAGTGCCCGCAGGCGGAGAAGGCGCTGCTGGCCATGGAGTTCGGCACCTGGCCTTTCGCGGAAATGATCGGCAGCCTGCGCGGCTCCCACTGGCTCATCCGCCACCCCGAGGCCCCGGCGCCGCTGCAGCAGCAGATCCGCCAAAAGGTGCGCGATGCCTTCTACAGCGACAACGACACCTGGAAGGGCGCCGTGTGGGCGCAGACCCGCGTGGCGCTGCTGCAGGCGCTGACGGGGTTGGCCGGCGCCCGGTAGCCGACCGCCGTCGGCCTCGCCGACATTCCATCGCCAATGCCCTGGGGCCATCCGACGCCCCGGCTTGGCCGTGGCCGCCCGCCGTGCAGCGCCAGGCGGGAGCGGCAGCAAGTACTGGTTCTTGAAACCGGCCCCGAGAACGGATTCAAAGGGCCACCCAGTCCGCAGGGACAGCAGAAAAGGAGACTTCCATGATGATGGGCAAATTTGCCGTGGCCGCCGCCATGGCCGGGTGCGGCGTGGCCGGGGCGCAGAGCGCCGTCACGGTGTATGGCAATGTCGATGCCGGCATCACCTACACCAACAATTCGACCGTGGGCGGTGGACATGGGGCCGCGGTGCAGTTCATGGGCGGCGGCTCCCAGGGCGACCGCATAGGCTTCCGGGGGAGCGAGGACCTCGGCGGCGGAACCAAGGCCCTGTTCACGCTGGAGTCCGGTTTCATGCTGGCCAACGGCGGCCCAACACCAGGCAGCGGCGGATTCAATCGGGGTTCCTTCGTGGGCCTGTCGGGCCGCTGGGGCGAGCTGACGCTGGGGCACCAGTACGACTTCCTGGGCTGGTATTTTCCGGCCTATGCCATCGCCGCCAACACGCCGGCGGGCCTGCTCGCGTGGAGCCTGCCGGCCTATGCCGCGGGCGGCTATGCGCTGGACAACCGCGTCTGGGGCGCCCGGGTGTCGAACTCGGTGAAGTACCTCACGCCCACCGTCGCGGGATTCAACGCCGCCGTGCAGTACGGCTTTGGCGAAATCGCGGGTTCGCCCGCCAGGAAGAGCACGGCGGACCTGGTCGTCAACTACGCGAGCGGCCCGTTCAGCGCATCCGTGGCGTACTACAGCCAGCGCAATGCGGTGAACGATGCCCGCAAGAGCATTGCCGCCGCCGGCGCGGCCTATGAGCTGGGGCCGACCCGCCTCTTCGGCATGGTGTCGGACGCCCGCATCCACGATGCCGTGGGCCCGCGCGCCACCACGCTCGACCTGGGCGCGAGCCATCTCCTGCTGCCGCTCCTGCGGCTGGGCGGCGGCTACCAGTTCCAGTGGCGCAACAACGGCCTGGGCCATGCGAGCCAGCTCACCGCCTCGCTGGACTATCTGCTGTCCAAGCGCACCGATGTGTATACGGTGGCCGCCTTCGGCCGCGACAGCGCCTTTGCCGCGCAGGTGGCGCCCGTGCTGGGCGGGCCGTCCACCAGCGGCCGCCAGGTGGCGCTGCGCGTGGGCATTCGCCACCGGTTCTGAAAGGCGGATGACCGTTGATGACATTCCGGCGTGCAGGCGATCGTATTGTGGTTTATACTTATATAGGGTTAACACTTAGAGGTTAACCCGGTGATGATGGTGCATCGAGATGCGTGCCATCCACCGCTTGCAGTGCATCTCCTAGCCAAGGAAAGCCACCATGCGTCACGCATTCGAATCGCTGATCAATTTCATCCACGAAGCACGCGAGGCCCATCTCGCCGTGGCACAGCAGTAATACCGCCCGCCTGCGCGGTGCCGCGGCCGCCCTGGGTGGCGGTGCGGAATGGAAGAGGCCCTGAGGATATTCCCAGGGCTTTTTTCATTTCTGTGTCGCATTCATCCTTCGGCACCAGGGAGCCGCGCGATCCGTTCGCTCAAAAAGTCCACCAGCACCCGCACGCGCAGCGGCTGGTGGCGGCGCGGCGCGTACAGCAGATGCGCTTGTTGCGCCGGGCCGGTGTGGTGGGGGAGCACCCGCACCAGCTGCCCCTGAGCCAGTGACTCGGCCACCATCCAGGTGGGCTGCAGCGAAATGCCCGCGCCATCGAGCACGCTGTCGAACAGCGCGACCGCGTTGTTCACCCGGTAGCGGCTTTGCGTCGGCACGGCCGCCAGGCCGTCCGGCCCCTGGAGCAGCAGGCCGTCGCCACCGGCCGCGTAGCTCAGGTAATCGTGTTCGAGCAATTGCCCGGGCGTGGCCGGCAGGCCGCGCGCGGCGGCATAGGCCGGCGATGCGACGAGCACGCGCGGCCAGGTGGCCAGATGGCGGCCCACCAGGTTCTGCGGCAGCGTTCCGCCCAGGCGCAGCGAGACGTCGATGCGTTCTTCCAGCGGATCGACGAAGCGGTCGTCCAGCAGCAGTTCCAGCCGGATGTCCGGGTACCGGCCCAGGAACTCGATGGCCATGGCATTCAGGTGCCGCTGGCCCATGGTGACCGGCGCGCTCACACGCAACAGGCCTTGCGGCTGCTGGATGCCTGCGCGCACATCGGCCACCGCCTCGTCGTAGTCCTCCCGCAGGCGCCTGGCGCGCTCGTAGAAGCGCTGGCCCTCATCGGTCGGGCTCAGGCCCGTGGCACTGCGGCGCAGCAGGCGCACGCCCAACTCCCGCTCCAGTTGCATCACCAGCTTGCTGATGGTGGGCTGCGTGGTGCCCAGGGCGCGCGCGGCCGCCGACAGGCTTCCCAGCTCGACGCTGTGGGCAAAGGCTTCAAGGGCGCGCAAGGTGTCCATGGGGTATTCAGATTTGGAATGCTGTGAATGCAATTCTGCCGTCTACCCAATCAAATTGGAAATACAGAAACTGAAGCCCTTCCTCACTTGCTTTCAGGAGCCCGACATGAATACGACCCCACTCACTTCCATCGTTCGCCGGGGCGCCATCGCCCTGGCGGTGGCCGGCGCCGCGGCGTGGGCCAGCGCAGAGCCGGCGCAGCCTTCCTTCTGGAGCCCCAGCTGGATGGCAAGCACGCAGCCCATCTGGAACGGTGATTTCGTGCTGCCGGCGGGGCTTCCCTTCCAGTTCAACCGCCAGACCGTGCGCCAGGTGGCACGGCTGAGCATCGGCGGCCGGCAGGTGCGGGTGGTGATCAGCAACGAGGGCGGCACAGCGCCGCTGCACGTGGGGGCGGCCAGCATCGCGCGGCATGCCCAGGGCTCGGCCATCGTCGCGGAGAGTGCCCAGGCGCTGCGCTTCGGCGGCAAGGCGGAAGTGACCCTGCCGCCCGGCGCCCGGCTCGTCAGCGACCCGGTGGAGCTGGCGCTGCCCGCGCTCAGCGAAGTCGCCGTTTCCCTGTACCTGCCGCGCCCCAGCCAGCCGGCAGGTTTCCATTTCGATGCGCGCCAGACGGCCTACGTGGCCGACGGCGACCTGACCGCAGCCCCGCACCTGCCGGCGCAGGCCTCGCAATGGAGCACCCGGGTCTACGTCAGCGGACTGATCGTGGAAACCCCAAGCGCACCCCGCACCGTCGTGGCCCTGGGCGACTCGTTGACCGATGGCAACGGATCGACGCCAGGCGCCCATACCCGCTGGCCGGACGCCCTGGCCGAGCGGCTGGCGGACCGCCAGGTGGCCGTGCTCAACGCCGGCATTTCCGGCGGCCGGCTGCTGAGGGACGGCATGGGCCGCGCGGGGCTGGAGCGGGTGGGGCGCGACGTGTTCAGCCAGCCCGGGGTGCGGGCCATGGTCGTCCTGCTGGGGACGAACGACATCGGCTGGCCGGGCGGCCCGTTTGCACCCGGCGAACCCGCGGTGCGGGCCGAGGAGCTGATCCAGGGCTTTCGCCAGCTCATCGCGCTGGCCCACGCCCACAACCTGCGCATCATGGCCGGCACCATTGCGCCGCCCGAGCGGGCGCTGCAAGGCACGCCGCTGGAAGGCCACTACTCGCCGGAGAAGGACCAGGTGCGCCAGCAGGTGAACCGCTGGATCCGCGAAAGCGGCGCCTTCGATGCCGTGGTGGACTTCGACGCCGTGCTGCGCGACCCCGCCCATCCTTCGCGCATGCTGCCGGCCATGGACTCCGGCGACCACCTGCACCCCGGGGATGCGGGCTACCGGGCGATGGCCGCGGCCATCGACATCGATGCGCTGCTGGGCACGGCCGCCGACCCGTCGCGCTAAAGACCCCCGCCGCCGCTTCGCCGCCGGGCGCCCGATCGTGGCAGACTGCGGGGCATGTCCGCCCCCACGCTTCTGGTCGCCGACGACCACCCGCTGTTCCGCTCGGCCCTGGTCCAGCTGCTGCATGGGCGCTTCGCCAGCTTCCGCACGCTGGAGGCGGCCAGTGCCCCGACCTTGGGCAAGGCGCTGGAGGAGCATCCCGAGGTCGAGCTGGTGCTGCTGGACCTGGCCATGCCCGGCGCGCGCGGCTTCTCGTCGCTGCTGCATGTGCGCGGCGAGTATCCCGGGATTCCGGTGGTGGTGATCTCGTCCAACGAGCACCCGCGGGTGATTCGCCGGGCCCAGCAGTTTGGCGCGGCGGGCTTCATCCCCAAGTCGGCGCCGGCCGAGGACATGGTGGCGGCGATCGAGGCGGTGCTGGCAGGCGACACCTGGTTCCCGCCGATGGCGGCCGAGCGCTCCGAGGCCGACGCGGCGCTGGCCGCGAGGCTGGCCCAGCTCACGCCGCAGCAGTTCCGCGTGCTGCTGTACCTGGCCGATGGCCTGCTCAACAAGCAGATCGCCCACGAGCTGGGGCTGGCCGAGAACACCGTCAAGGTGCATGTGACGGCGGTGCTGAAAAAGCTCGAATGCTACAGCCGCACCCAGGCGGCGGTGCTGGTCAAGAGCCTGGAGCCGGAGCACACGGCCTAGCCATCGGTTTTGGGTGTTTTTGGCCTCCAGCGCTTATGCAGAAAGCGCTGGCAGCTATCAAATTGATATATCAACCACCGTCGCCGCGGCGCAGCAGCATCTGGCTGGCCAGGGCGCGCAGCGCGGCGGGGCGCACGGGCTTGAGCAGCAGGCCCCAGCCTTTTTCAGCGGCCTGGCGGCGCAGCGCGATGTGGTGTTCGGCGGTGACCAGGATGACCTGGGGCGACTGCTGCCAGCGCTCGCACAGCTGCGGGTACAGCGCCAGGCCGTTGAACGGGCCCATGTGCACGTCGAGCAGCACCAGCTGCGGCGCCGATTGTGGCGTGGCTGCGTCCAGCGCCGCCTGCGGGCCGCCGGCCAGCGGCACGTCGCAGCCCCAGCGCCGCAGCAGGGCGGCGGTGGCCGTGCAGCTGGGCGCATCGTCGTCGATGTACCAGGCGCTCGCGCCTTGCAGCGGTGCGTCCGGTTCGGGCTCCGGCGCGGCGGCCGGGGCGCTGGGCGCCAGCGGCGGCGTGGCCGGGGCCAGCGGCACGCAGACCCAGAAGACGCTGCCGCGGCCCAGTTCCGAGCGCAGGCCGATCTCGTGGCCCAGCAGCCGGCCCAGCCGCTCCACGATGGCCAGGCCCAGGCCGGCGCCGCGGTCCTCGCCGTGGCCTTCGTCGAGGCGGCGGAACTCCTCGAAGATCTCGCGCTGCAGGCTCTCGGGAATGCCCGGGCCCTGGTCGTGCACTTCGATGCGCAGCTGCTCGCCCTGGCGCCGGCAGCCGACCAGCACGCGGCCCCGGGGCGTGTAGCGCAGCGCGTTGGACAGCAGGTTCTGCAGGATGCGCCGCAGCAGCGCCTCGTCGCTGCGCACCGTGCAGCGCGAGTCCATTACCGTCAGCTGCAGGCCCCGGCTCTCGGCGATGATGCCGAAGTTGTGGCGCATGACCTGCAGCACCGGCCCCAGCGCGAAGTCGCGCACATGCACTTCGAGTTGGCCGGACTCCATGCGCGAGATGTCGAGCAGGCTGTGGAGGATGCCGTCCTGCGCGGCCAGCGCGCCTTCGATGCTGTTGGCCGCGCCCAGTGCGGCTGCGTCGTGCAGCTGGCTGCGCAGCAGCGAGCCGAACATGCGCGCCGCGTTCAGCGGCTGCAGCAGGTCGTGCACCGCGGCGGCCACGAAGCGGGTCTTGTAGCGGTTGGCCTCCTCGGCCTCGCGCTTGGCTTCGGCGAGGTCGCGGGTGCGCTCGGCGATGCGCCGCTCCAGCGCGTCGGCCAGCGAGCGCAGGTCGCGCGCGGCGTTCTTGTAGCTGGTGATGTCGGCATAGCTGGTCACGAAGCCGCCGTCGGGCAGCGGGTTGCCGCGGATCTCCAGCACCGTGCCGTCGCTCTTGGAGCTTTCGTGCAGGTGCGGGGTGCCCTGGCGCAGGTGCTCCAGCCGCCGCGCTATGGCGGCATCGCTGCTGTCCGGGCCGAGCAGGCCGCGCCGGGCGTTGTGGCGCAGCAGGTCTTCGATGGGCTGGCCCACGCGCATCAGGCCGGGCGGAAAGCGGAACAGCTCCACGTAGCGCGAATTCCACGCCACCAGGCGCAGCCCGGCATCGACCACCACCACGCCCTGGGGCAGGTGCTGCAGGTTGCGCGACAGGCCGGTGTCCGCCTGCCGGGCGGCCTGCACGATGGCGTCCTGCGCGGTGCGCAGCTCCTGCGCGTGCTGGCGCAGCACGGCCTCCAGCTCGGCGCGGCTGCGCTGGCGCAGCTGGGCCAGGCGCCGGCGCTGGCGCAGGAACAGCACCAGCAGCGCCAGCGCCAGCCACAGCCCGGTCGCGGCCAGCGCGGCCCAGCGGCTGGCGGCGATGCTGGCCTGGGTGTCGTGCAGCAGGTGCAGCTGCCAGCCGGTGTCGGGCAGCGTCAGGCTCTGCCACAGCACGCGGCCGGGCAGGGCGGGCTCGTCGATGCGAGCCAGCGGCGCGCGGTCGGCGGCCTGCCGGTCCAGGCGGTAGCGCAGCGGCATGAGCGGCTGGTCGGCGTACTGGCGGGTGTCTTCCAGCTCCCTGGCGTCGTGGGTCGACAACGGCGCGAGCAGGCGGTAGCGCCAGGCGCCGCGGCTGGCCAGGAAGACGACGCCGTGCGAGTCCGAGGCGAGCACGATGTCGGGCGACTGCTGCCACTCGCTCTCCAGCTCCTGCAGCGCGATCTTGATGACGATCAGCCCCAGGGCATGGCCGGCGTCGTCGAGGATGGCGCGCGACAGGAAGTAGCCCGGCTCGCCGGTGGTCATGCCGATGCCGTAGAAGCGCCCGTGGCCGGTGGCCAGGGCCTGCTGTACATAGGGGCGGAAGCTGTAGTCCTCGCCCACGTTGCTGTGCGCGTCGCGCCAGTTGCTGGCGGCCAGCGCCTTGCCCTGCCGGTCGATCAGCGTGAGCGTGGACGACTGGCTGGCGCCGTTGGCCTGCTCAAGCTTGCGATTGAGCGCGGCGACCTGGGCCGCCGACGGCGTGCGGGTCAGCGCGGCGTGCAGCTCCGTGTCCAGTGCCAGCACCTCGGGCAGCGTGCGGTAGCGGTCGATGCGCTGGCCCAGGGCCTGGGCGTAGAGCGTGAGCTGGCGCTGCACGCTCTGGCTTTCCTCGCGCAGGCTGCGCTCCAGCACCACCTCGCGGGCCAGCAGCAGGCAGGCGAGCATGCCGGCTCCTATGAGCAGGGCGGTCCAGAGCAGGCTGCGGCGCGGGGAGGCCATGGCGGGGATGGGACGGGGTGGGCGACCCTAGGAGTTTCCCTTGGTTTGGGCGCTTTCCGCAACGGAAACCGCCCCTTCTAATACCAATAGGTTATCGGCTTCGGAAAGCCTGCGCAGTACAACCGGAACCAGCCGCGCACCGCCCAGGTGCGACGCTTTTCCCGCCTTCCGGAGACCCACCATGCAAGCCATTCCCCAAGCAGCCAGCGGCCACGCGCCGCTGCCTTTCTACCGCCAGCTGTATTTCCAGGTCGTCGTCGCCATCGTGGTCGGCGCGCTGCTCGGCCACTTCGAGCCCGAGCTGGCCGCCAAGTTCAAGCCGCTGGGCGATGCCTTCATCAAGCTGGTGAAGATGATCATCGCGCCGGTGATCTTCCTGACCATCGTCACCGGCATCGCCGGCATGACGCACCTGCGCACCGTGGGCCGGGTGTTCATCAAGGCCATGGCCTACTTCCTGTTCTTCTCCACGCTGGCGCTGGTCGTCGGCATGGTGGTGGCCCATGTGGTGCAGCCCGGCGCGGGCATGCACATCAACCCGGCCGACCTGGACCAGGAGGCCGTGAAGTCGTACGTGGCCAAGTCGCACGAGCTGACGCTGACCGGCTTTGCGATGGACATCATCCCCAAGACGCTGCTCAGCCCCTTCGTGGGCGACAACATCCTGCAGGTGCTGTTCGTGGCCGTGCTGTTCGGCATCTCGCTGGCCCTGTCGGGCGACGTGGGCAAGCCGGTGCTGCGCTTCCTCGAGTCGCTGACGGTGCCCGTGTTCCGCCTGGTCGGCATCCTGATGAAGGCCGCGCCGCTGGGCGCCTTCGGTGCCATCGCCTTCACCATCGGCAAGTTCGGCCTGGGGTCGCTGGTCAACCTGGCCTGGCTGGTGGGCTCGTTCTACATCACCTCCATCCTGTTCGTGGTCGTCATCCTGGGCCTGGTGGCGCGGCTGTGCGGCTTCTCGGTCATCAAGCTGATCCGCTACCTGAAGGCCGAGCTGCTGCTGGTGCTGGGCACGTCCTCGTCCGAGTCGGCCCTGCCTTCGCTGATGGAGAAGATGGAGAAGGCCGGCTGCGGCAAGTCGGTGGTGGGCCTGGTCGTGCCCACCGGCTATTCGTTCAACCTGGACGGCACGAACATCTACATGACGCTGGCGGCGCTGTTCATCGCCCAGGCCACCGACACGCACCTGACCCTGGGCCACCAGATCGCGCTGCTGCTGGTGGCGATGCTGTCATCGAAGGGTGCGGCCGGCGTGACGGGCGCGGGCTTCATCACGCTGGCGGCCACGCTGGCCGTGGTGCCCGAGGTGCCGGTCGCCGGCATGGCGCTGATCCTGGGCGTGGACCGCTTCATGTCCGAATGCCGCTCGCTGACCAACTTCATCGGCAACGCGGTGGCCACCGTGGTGGTCTCGCGCTGGGAGAATGCGCTGGACTACGACAAGCTGAACGCAGCGCTGGATGGCGCGGAACTGCCCGATACCGCCGAAGCCGCCGTGGCGGCCTGAGGGATCAGACCAGCACCAGCTTCGCGCCCGCCCAGGCCAGCAGCACCGACAGCGCCGAGCGGATCAGCCGCTCGGGCGCGCGGGTCACGAGGCGCGAACCGATCCAGATGCCAGGCAGCGAGCCGGCCAGCAGTTGCGCCAGCAGCGACCAGTCGACCGAGCCGAGCGATGCATGGCCGAGGCCGGCCACCAGGGTCAGCGGCACGGCATAGGCGATGTCCGCCGCGATGATGCGCGGCAGCGGCAGCAGCGGAAACACCAGCAGCAGCACCGAGACGCCGATCGCGCCGGCGCCCACCGAGGTGAAGGTGACCAGGGTGCCGATTACCGCGCCCAGCAGCACGGGCAGGCTCCAGTGGCGGGCCTTGAAGGCCGCGGCGGCGTCCGCGCCCTGCGGCTCGGGGCGGCGCGGCTGCGAGAAGACCAGCACCTTGTAGGCCGTGGCCGCCGCGGTGAGCAGCAGGGCCACGCCCAGCGTGGTGGTCATCAGGTGCTGCACGCGGGCGCTCTCCGGCCCCAGGTGCCGCAGGGCCCAGAGCGCGATCAGCGCGGCGGGGATGCTGCCGGCGCACAGCTGCGCCACCACCGGCCAGGGCACCAGGCGCTGGCGGGCCAGGCTGACGGTGCCGCCCAGCTTGGTGAAGGCGGCGAACAGCAGGTCGGTGCCCACCGCCATATAGGGCTTCACGCCGAAGAAGAAGATCAGCACCGGCGTCATCAGCGAGCCGCCGCCCACGCCGGTCAGGCCCACGATCAGGCCCACGCCAAAGCCCGCGAAAACAAACGCAAATTCCTGCATGGCCGCGACTGTAGGCGAGCCTGCATATGAATAGAACGATTATTTCGTGCTTTCCATATGTGGATAACCGCATATGCAAAGTGCTTTTCTGTCAGTACGGATGGTGGGAAGGCATCAGGGGCCGGCCTGGGGGCCCATGCAGCGGCCCAGCTCGGACCGGGTCCAGCGCAGCCGCTCGCGCACGGGCGCGCAGGTCTCGGCATTGCCGCGGTCAGGGTCGTTGTCCATGCAATGGGCGTCCAGCGCGGCGACGAGCGCGCGGGTGCTCCGGTGGCTTTCGAGTTCGCAGCGGTGCGTGCCGGCCTCGGCGCGCGACTGGGAGGGCACGGCGGTCCAGCCGCGCTGGTACCAGGGCGAGAACGAGGCCGAAGGCGTGACCGCTATGCCGCGTATGCGCCCGGCCAGCGCCGGAAAGGTCGACAGCATGGCGGCGGCCGCCAGGGCCGGATCGGCCAGCCGCCCCAGGGCCGTGTCGCAGTCCATGACGGCCAGATCCAGGCCCGGCGGCAGCAGCCGCAGCACGCCATGGATGCGGGTGCGGTCCGAGGCCAGCTCCTTGGCCATGCGGCCCCGCTCGCCGCGCACCAGGCTCAGCCCGGCCAGCCGGTAGCGCGTGTCGCGCAGCGCGGTGCCGGGGCCGGGCTGGATCTCGACCTCGCCGCTGGCATGGCCGCCCAGGAGCAGCAGCGGGAAGGCATCGGAGGAAAACAGCGCCTGCACTTCCAGGTGGCAGCGGCCCGGGGCCGAGCGGCTCAGCCTGCCCAGCCCGTCCGCGGGGCTGCCTGGGTCGATGAGCTGCGCCGTGCGGGGCAGCATGTCCACCGCGATCCGCTCCTTGCCGAGGTGCACGGTGGCCGGCACGCTGGCGGCAATCGCATCGACGGTGGGAAACTGCGCCAGCGCCGCGAATCCGGGCTGCAGCACGGCCAGCCGGTCGCCGGCTACGATGCCGCCGGCCGCGATCTCCAGGCGGCCGTCGGCAAAGCGGTAGTGGCTGGGGACCTCGTCGGTCTCGGTGTAGCTGCCATGCCGGGTGGAGACGCGGTAGCGGATCTCGCGGCCGCCGATTTCCATGAAGGGGCGCAGCGTCTCCACCAGGGCCTCGCGCGTGGCGGGATCGTCCTGCCGCAGCGTGAGCACGATGCGGGTCGAGCCATAGCCCAGCAGCTTGTCAAGCGCATGGCGCAGGACCGCCTGGTCGGGAAAGGTGATGACCGCGCCCACCAAGGCCGCCATGCCCGCCGCGCCGCCCATAGCCAGCGGCCAGGTCGAGTGCGCATCGGCCTGGGTGCGGCACAAGGCGTTCCAGGCGGCTTGCGCGCCATGGCCCAGCCAGGAGACGGCCACAAAGGCGATGAGCGCCGCCGAGGGCGCCCAGACGAAGATCAGCAGTATTTGCAACAAGCCCATATGGGCCGCGATTCTAGGCAGCCGCGGTGCCTGTGCCGCGCAGGCTACAGCCCCAGCACGATCTTTCCATCCCTCGCCCGGGCGCGCGAGCAGCAGCTCATCATCTTGGTGCAGGCCGCGCGCTCGGGGCGGGTGAGCACCATGTCGCGGTGGTCCACGTCGCCTTCGAGCACCGGCACCTCGCACGACCCGCACAGGCCTTCGCGGCAGTCGCTCTCGATGTCGATGTTGGCGCCGCGCAGTGCGTCGAGCAGGGTCTGGTCGTTGCGCACCTGCAGGGTGATGCCCGATTCGCGTAGCTCGACCTCGAAGCCGTGCTCCTTGGCCGGGTCCAGCGCACCCAGCGTGGTGGAGAAATGCTCCACGCGCAGGCTGTCTTCCGGCCAGTGGCGGCTGGCCTGCTCCAGGCCGTCGAGCATGCGCTGCGGGCCGCAGGCATAGATCTGCGCGCCGGGGCGCACGGCGGCCAGCAGCGCGCCGTAGTCGGCGCGCTGGCCATCCTCGCCCGCATACACATGCAGATGATCGCCATGCTGGGTTTGCAATGAATTCAATAGCGCCATGCGCTTGCGCTGCCTGGCGCTGTAGTGGATTTCATACGAAATTCCCAGCGCCTTGGCGCGCGCGGCCATGGCGGCGATGGGCGTGATGCCTATGCCGCCCGCCACCAGGATCAGGTGCTGCGCGCCTTCGTCGAGCTGGAAGTGGTTGCGCGGGCCGCGCATCTGCACCGGCATGCCGGGCTGCAGCTGGCTGTGCACCCAGGCCGAGCCGCCGCGGCTGTGCTCCTCGCGCAGCACGGCGATCTCGTAGACACCGGCCTGCTGCGGATCGCCGCACAGCGAGTACTGGCGCGAGATGCCTGTGTCGCCGCACTGCAGGTCGATGTGCGAGCCTGGCGTCCAGCGCGGCAGCTGGCGGCCGTCGGTGGCCGTGAGGCGCACGCGCAGCACGTCCTCGGCAATCGCTTCCACGCCGTCCACCCGCATGCTGCGGCTGGTCTGGCCGTGCGAGGATTCGCCGATGCGCACGGGCTGGCGCTGCTGCAGCACGGCGGGGTTGCTGCGCTCGGGGTTGTGCGCCGGGTCCCACTCCACCCACAGGTGCTCGGGGCCGCGGAACGAGGTGTTGGGCACGTAGCTGAACGCTTGCTCGGCCAGCCGCATGTGGGGCAGGCGGCGCGTGAATTCCTCCAGGAAAATCTGCATCTCCATGCGCGCCAGGTTCTTGCCCATGCACTGGTGCGAGCCGTAGCCGAAGGTCAGGTGGTCGCTGGCGTTGTCGCGCTCGATGTCGAAGAAGTCGGCATCGACGAAATGCCCTTCGTCGTGGTTGGCCGACGAGGTGACGATGAGCAGCTTGGAGCCCGCGGGAATGGGCTGGCCGCCGACCGTCACGTCCCGGGTGGCCAGGCGCCGCCAGGCGGCGACCGAGCCGTTGTGGCGCAGGCATTCCTCCACCGCGCCGGGGATCAGCGACGGGTCCTTGCAGATGGCCTGCCAGGCCTCGGGGTGCTGCAGCAGCAGCTTGACGGCGTTGGCCGTGGCATTGGCCGTGGTCTCGTGGGCGGCGACGATGCCGGCCATCATCATGGAGTGCAGGTAGGAGTCGGTGACGACTTCGGGCAGGTCCTTCTGCTTGCGGATGCCGTACTGCATCCAGCCGTCGGCCTCGGGGTTGGCCCGCATCTTCTCGAGCACCTGGCCCGCGTACTGCCAGAAGTTGCCCACGGCATGGGCCACGGCCACCTGCTCCTCGGGCCTGGGGCGGCCCCAGGTGTTGACGGTGTGGGCGATGCTGTACTGGCGCAGCGTGTCCATGTCGTCCTCGGGCACGCCCAGGAAATGCATGGCCACGGTGAGCGGCACCTCCCACAGCATCTGGTCCACCAGGTCGGCGCGGCCGTCGTCGATGAAGCGGTCCACGTACTCGCGCGCCAGCTGGCGCACCATGGGCTCGTGGTGCGCCAGCTGCTCGGGCGTGAACGGCTCCATCAGCGCGCGGCGGCGCGGCATGTGGGCCGGCTCGTCCTCGTTGACCAGGGTGCGGTTGAGCGCAAAGCCGTAGCTGGCGAGCACGGCATTGGCCTCGTCGCCGGTGGGCGTGATCTTCTCCAGCGCGATCGAGGGGCTGAAGGTGAGGTTGTCGCGGAAGATGGCCTTGATGTCGTCAAAGCGCGTGACCACCCAGTAGCCCAGCTGCGGGCTGTAGAACACGGGCTCCTGCTCGCGTGCCCAGCGCACGTACTCGGGCGGGTCCTGCTGGTAGCCGTCGCTGAAGGGATCGAACGCGGCGGCGCCGTGGCTCACCGGGCAGCCGGTGGGGCCGGTCTGGCCCGAAGGCCGCGTGAGCTGGCTGTGGTCTATGGGGCAGCGGAGGGCCGTGGGTATGGTCATGGTCAGTCCAGCGTGATGTTCAGGTCCTTGATGAGCTTCTGCCAGCGGGTGCTTTCGCTGGTGATCAGGGCCTGGAACTGCTCGGGCGTGTTGCCCACGGGCTCGACGCCGAAGTCGATGAGCTTCTGCTTGACGGCGGGCTCGTTGATGGCGGCCACCACCTGCTTGTTCAGCGCGGCGATCACCGGCGCCGGCGTCTTGGCGGGTGCCACCATGCCGACCAGGGCCGCGGCCTCGACCTTGGCCAGGCCCAGCTCGGCGAAGGTGGGCACGTCGGGCAGCTGCGGCAGGCGCTTGGCGTTGGCCACGGCCAGCGGCTTGACCTTGCCGCCCTTGATGAAGCCCGCACCCGCGGCGAGGTCGACCATCATCGCCGGCACCTGGCCGCCGGCCACGTCGGCCAGCGCGGGGGCGGCGCCGCGGTAGGGCGCGTGCACCAGCGTGAGGCCGGCCTCCACCTTCAGCAGCTCCATCGCCAGGTGGTGCGGGCTGCCGGCGCCGGCCGAGGCGTAGTTCAGCCCCTGCTTGTTGGCCTTGGCCTTGGCGATGAAGTCCTTGGCGTCGGCGAAGCCGGCATTCGGGTTGGCCACCAGGATCATCGGAAAGCGCCCCATCAGCGTGACGGGCGCCAGGTCCTTGGACGGGTTGTAGCTCAGCGTCTTGTACAGCACCGGGTTGTAGATCAGCGTGCCGTTGTCGGCCGAGAGCACGGTGTAGCCGTCGGCCGCGGCGCGCGCGGTCTCGGCGGCGGCGATCGCGGTGTTGCCGCCGGGCTTGTTGTCCACCACCACCGGCTGCTTCACATGCACCGACAGCGCCTGGCCGATGGTGCGGGCCAGGAAGTCCGAGCCGCCGCCGGCCGCGTAGGGCACCAGCCAGCGGATCGGCTTGCTGGGATAGGCGTCGTCGGCCCAGGCGGTGGTGGTCGTGCCGGCCAGGGCGGACAGGGCCAGCAGGCTGGCGGCGAAAGCGCGTTTGTGCATGAAGGTCTCCGGGTGTGGTGCTGGTAAACGAGAAGCGTAATTCTGATACGCAAAGCGTAATATTGAATCCGGGTTTCACCTAGATTTGATGCAAAAATGGCATCTGGCCCTTATGTATCAAGCGCAAGCTGCTATTGAATTGATATGAAAAAGCATTCCGACCCCGCCGCCCCAGCCATTGCTGCCGAGCCGGCCCCCGGGCGCCGCCAGCGCGTGCAGGCGGCGCAGACCTGCGTGGTGGTGCTCAAGGCGCTGGCGCAGCTGGGCGGCCGCGCCAGCCTCACGGCGGTGGCGCAATCGATAGGCGAGAACCCCGCCAAGGTGCACCGCTACCTCGCCAGCCTGATGGACGAGGGCCTGGTGGCGCAGGACCCGAACAACCAGCTCTACGCGCTGGGCCTGGAGTCCATCCGCGTCGGCCTGGCCGCCATGCGCCAGTGCGACCCGGTGCGCGTGGCCGAGCCGGCGCTGCTGCACCTGCGCGATGCGCTGTCGGTCACCTGCCTGGTGGCGGTGATGGGCAACCTGGGGCCGACCATCGTGCGCATCGAGGAGCCGGCGCTGCCGGTGACGGTGAATGCCCGCGTGGGCTCGGTGCTGCCGATGCTGTGGTCGGCCACCGGCCGGGCCTTCTTCGCCTTTGCGCCCGATGCCGGCTACGACCACCTGCTGCAGCAGGAATGGCGCGAGGCGCCCGCCGCACGCCGGGCGCAGCTGGATGCGGACGATCCGCTGGGGCGGCTGCGCGAGCAGGTCCGCGCCGCCGGCTGCGCCAGCGTGTGCGACACCAACCTGCCGGGCATCAGCGCCGTGGCCGCGCCGCTGCTGGACTACACCGGCCGCGTGGCGGCCGTGCTGTGCGCGCTGGGCGCCAGCGGCGGCTTCGACCCCGATCCGCGCGGCGCAATCGCGCAGGCCGTGATCGCCGCGGCGGCGGATGCCAGCCGGCAGCTGGGGGCGGGAGCCTAGGCGGCCAGCAGGTCGTACACCGCGCGCAGGCGCTGCGTGTCGCGGCCCAGGCGGCGGCTGTCGGGCAGGCGGCCCACCCAGCGCATCTGGCGCAGCGTGGTGTCCAGCGCCTCGCGCGTCGCGGCGTCGAGCTGGCCGTGCCATTGCCGCCAGTGCTGGCGCGCCGCATCGAGCATGCCGGCCTGGCGCAGGAACAGCGCGGTGGAGTGGGCATAGCACAGCGCGTCCTTGACGATGCACAGCTCGCGCGGCAGCGTGGCGAGCGGATCGTCCTCGAAGTCGATGTAGCCGATCACGTCGTCGGGGCAGCGCACCATGTTGCGCGCAAAGCCCTGGCTCAGGCAGGTGCCGCTGCCGTGCACCCGCTGCATGGCGGCAAAGCCGCGCCGCCACAGCCACAGCGCCTGCTGCGGCGCATGGCGGGCGGCGCTCTCGATCTCGTCGGCCAGCGAGGGCGTGGCCTGGTCCGGTGCGCCCAGGTGGCGCATCAGGAAGCCATCTTCCTGGGCGGCCAGCACCGTGGGCACGCGCAGCCCGCGCGCGGCCAGGTCGCGCAGCCGCTGCACCTCGGTGGCGATGGCCTCGCGGCCGCCGGGGTTGACCACGGGCCGCAGCACGTCCACCTTCAGCAGCCGCGCGAGCAGGCCCAGCAGGCGGTAGCGCCAGGCGGCGATGGGCGGGCCGGCGCGCTTGAGCCAGACCGATTCGCCGGGCAGCTCGTAGCGCACCACGTTGAAGTCCTGGGTGGGCAGGTGCGTCCGCAGGAAGGCGGCGTAGTCGGTGGCGGTGAGGGCGTTGTTCAAGGCTTGGGGGCGGGAAGGCGGGGTTTCAGATCAGGGCTGCATTGTCGCCGCTGGTGCCGGTGCTCTGGCGCTCCTCGGCCTTGCGGGCGCGCGGCGCCGACGGCTTGATCGCTGGCGTCGCGGCCTGGAAGCTCTCGGCGCTGGCCAGCGGCCAGTAGGTGCGGAAGACCTGGTGCTGGCGTTCCATGTCGTTCAGCAGCGCGCCGGGCTGCACCTGCATCAGCAGGTTGGACAGCAGGCGCACCTCGGTGTCGCTGATGCGGCGCACGATGTGGTGGGCGCTGAAGTCGCCCGGGTGCTGCAGCCCGGCGGCCTGCACCATCTCCTGCAGCGCATGCAGCGTGCTCTTGTGGAACTGCGCCACGCGCAGCGCCTTGTCGGGCACCACCAGGGCCTGCTGGCGCAGCGGGTCCTGCGTGGTCACGCCGGTGGGGCAGTGGCCGGTGTGGCAGCTCTGGGCCTGGATGCAGCCCAGCGCCATCATGAAGCCGCGCCCGGCGTTGCACCAGTCCGCGCCCAGCGCCATCATGCGCGCGATGTCGAAGGCGCTGATGACCTTGCCGGCCGCGCCGATCCGGATGCGCCCGCGCAGGTTCACGCCCACCAGGGTGTTGTGCACCAGCAGCAGGCCTTCCTGCAGCGGCACGCCGATGTGGTCGCTGAACTCCACCGGCGCCGCGCCGGTGCCGCCCTCGGCGCCGTCGACGACGATGAAGTCCGGCGTGATGCCGGTCTTGAGCATGGCCTTGACCATGCCGAACCATTCCCAGGGGTGGCCCACGCAGAACTTGAAGCCCGTGGGCTTGCCGCCCGACAGGCGCCGCAGCCGGGCGATGAAGTGCATCATCTCCTCGGGCGTGGAGAAGGCGCTGTGGCTGGCCGGCGAGATGCAGTCCACGCCCACCGGCACGCCGCGCGCGGCCGCGATCTCGGGCGTGACCTTGGCGCCCGGCAGCACGCCGCCGTGGCCGGGCTTGGCGCCCTGGCTGAGCTTGATCTCGACCATCTTCACCTGCGGCTGCGTGGCGTTGGTGATGAACTTCTCCTCGCTGAACGTGCCGTCGGGGTTGCGGCAGCCGAAGTAGCCCGAGCCGATCTCCCAGATCAGGTCGCCGCCGTTCACGCGGTGGTGCTCGGAGATCGAGCCCTCGCCGGTGTCGTGCGCGAAGCCGCCGATCTTCGCGCCCCGGTTCAGCGCCAGGATGGCGTTGGCCGACAGCGCGCCGAAGCTCATCGCCGAGATGTTGAACACGCTGGCCTCGTAGGGCTGGGTGCAGGCCGAGTCCGAGCCGGCCGGCGCGTCGGGGCTGGCGCCGATGGTGACGCGGAAGTCGTGGCCATCGAGCCTGGTGGGCGCGAGCGAGTGGTTCACCCACTCATAGCCCTGCGCGCTCACATTCATCAGCGTGCCGAAGGGGCGGTTGTCCGGCTCGCCCTTGGCGCGCTGGTAGACCAGCGAGCGCTGCGCGCGCGAGAACGGCAGCGCCTCGGTGTCGCTCTCGATGAAATACTGGCGCATCTCGGGGCGGATGAACTCCAGGAAGAAGCGCATGTGGCCGATCACCGGGTAGTTGCGCAGGATGGCGTGGCGCGTCTGCCGCAGGTCGTAGAACCCCAGCGCCACCAGCGCCGCGCCGGCCAGCACGCCCAGCCACCACCAGGCCGGGCCGTCGGTGAGCAGCGCCGCCAGGCTGAACGCCAGCAGCAGCATGCAGAGGATGAACACGGTGTAGCGCACCGGGTAGAGTTTGTTGAGCTGATGGATCATGCAATGGTCCCACGGCTACACTGCCGTACCTTGACGCGGGAGACCATCATAGGGTCTGCCGCCCCATCCATTTTTCTGCACCGCCATACCCCATGACTGCTCCTGACCTGTCCCTGGACGACGATCCGTCGTCGCTGCGCCTGTCCGAACTGGACGATCTGCTCAACGACCTGCACTCGCGCGACGACGGCGTGCCGCAGTGGGAGTTCTGCGACGGCTTCCTGGCCGCGCTGGTCTGCACGCGCCGCCCCGTGCCCGCCGGGGAGTTCCTGCCCGTGCTGCTGGGCGACGGCGAGGCCCTGGTGCCGGCGGCCGACGGCAGCCTGCCCGTGCTGCCGGTGTTTGCCGATGCGGCGCAGCAAGCGCGCTTCCTGGAGCTGTGGCAGCAGCGCTGGGACGAGGCGGCCGAGCAGCTCGACGGCCAGGCCCAGGCGCTGGACGATGACGATGCCTACCAGCCCGAATTCATCGACATGCGCGGCGCGCTCGCCGGCATGGACGAGGCCGAGCGCGCCGAGGCCGTGAGCGAGGGCGAGGTGCCTTCGCTGGCGCAGATGTGGGCGCTGGGCTATATGTTCGTGGTGGAGCACTGGGCCGACGACTGGCAGCCGCCGCGCGACAAGGAGAATGCCGGCTGGCTGGCCGACGCGCTCGAAGCGGTGGAGCTGCTGAGCGAGGACGACAACGCCGCGCCCACGCTGAACCTGTACGACGAGGACGGCGAGCCCAGCGTCAGCCAGGAGCGCATCGAGGCGCTGGGCGAGGCCATCTGGGCGGTCTACGACCTGCGCCGGCTGTGGAAGAGCATGGGCCCGCGCCAGGTCACCATCGTCAAGGGCGACACGCCCGGCCGCAACGACCCCTGCCCCTGCGGCAGCGGCAAGAAATACAAGAAATGCTGCGGCGCATAGAATAGTCCGCTGTTTTCGGAACCCGCTTTTTTTCTGTCCAAAGGATCTGTCATGAACCTCATGAACATCATCACCAAGCAACTGATCGAAGTCATCGAGTGGACGGACGACTCGCGGGATACGCTGTCCTACCGCTGGCCCGACCAGGACAAGGAAATCAAGAACGGCGCACAGCTCATCGTGCGCGAGTCGCAGCAGGTGCAGTTCGTCTCCGAGGGCCAGTTCGCCGACCTGTTCAATCCCGGCCGCCACCAGCTGACGACGCAGAACATCCCGATCCTGTCGACGCTGCGCGGCTGGAAGTACGGCTTCGAGTCGCCGTTCAAGTGCGACGTGTACTACGTCAACACGCGCCTGTTCACCGGCAACAAGTGGGGCACCTCCAACCCGGTGATGCTGCGCGACCAGGACTTCGGCGTGGTCCGCATCCGCGCCTTCGGCACCTACGACTTCCGCATCGTCGAGGCCGCCAAGTTCCTCAAGGAAGTGGCGGGCACCGACCAGAATTTCCGCCTCGACGAGTTCGCCGACACCATGCGCTCGCGCATCGTTAGCATCTTCAGCGAGGCGCTGGCCAAGGCCCATGTGCCGGTGCTGGACGTGGCGCAGCGCTACTCCGAGATGGGCGACGCGCTGCTGCAGCTCATCAACCCCGCGGTGCGCGACAAGTACGGCCTGGAGATCACCAGCTTCATGCTCGAGAACGTGTCGGTGCCGCCCGAGGTGGAAGAGGCCATCGACAAGCGCTCCAGCATGAGCGCCATCGGCAACCTGAACGACTACGTCAAGTACCAGATGGGCCAGGCCATGGCCAATGGCGGAGAGGGTGCGGCGGCCGCGACCATCCCCGCCACCATGGCCATGGGCTTCGGCATGGCGCAGGAGATGATGAAGGGCATGCAGCAGCCGGGCCAGCCGGCGGCCGATCCCTTCTCGCCCGCCGCGGCCCAGGCCGCGCAGGCGGCGCAAGCGCCCCAGGCGGCCGCGCCCGCGGGCGGCGTGCAGGTGCTCACGCCCGAGCAGGCCGCGCAGGCGCTGGGCGTCTCGGTGCCGGACGTGATGGCCGAGATCGAGGCCGGCAACCTCAAGGCCCGCAAGATCGGCAGCGCCTGGCGCATCTCGCAGGACGCGCTGAACGAATTCCTGCGCGGCTGATCTGCCACCAAGCGCTGATTGCTATTTGATATATAGCTATCAGCGCTTTCTGTATAAGCGTTTGATCGGGTTTTTCTTGTGAACGACACGAGTGCTTTCGCCGCGGCCGAATCCAGCCAGGCCAGGATGGTGGGGCGGCACACCTGCCCCGAGTGCGGCGGCAACCTGGAATGGAACCCCAAGGCCCAGTCGCTGAAATGCCCCTACTGCGGCACCACCGTGCCGTGGACGGACGAGCAGCAGGCCGCGCTGGGCGAAACCGTGCTGGAGCAGGACCTGGCCGCCGCGCTGGCCAACCCGGCCTCGGGCCGGGGCTGGGGCCCCGAGCGGCGCGAATACCAGTGCCAGAACTGCCGGGCCATTTCGGTCTTCGTCGACGGGCGGGTGGCGCAGCGCTGCGACTTCTGCGGCTCGCCCGCGATCCAGGCGCACGAGGAGAACAACGACGCCATCACGCCGCAGAGCCTGCTGCCGTTCAAGGTCAGCGACGGGCAGATCCGCGACCGCATCCGCCAGTGGTACGGCTCGCGCTGGTTCGCGCCAAACAAGCTCAGGAGCGCCGCGCTCACCGACACGCTCAAGGGAATCTACCTGCCGTACTGGACCTTCGACGCCCATGTGCAGGCCGAGTGGCGGGCCGACGCCGGCTATTACTACTACACCACCGAGCAGTACCGCGACGCCAACGGCAACGTGCAGACTCGCCAGGTGCAGCATGTGCGCTGGGAGCCCGCATCCGGCAGCCTGCAGCACTTCTTCGACGACGAGCTGGTGCCCGGCACCGTAGGCATCCACCAGAACCTGCTGCGCAAGGTCGAGCCTTTCCCGACCACCACCGAGCTCAAGCCGTACTCGCCCGAGTTCGTGCGCGGCTGGACGGTGGAGCGCTACCAGGTCGACCTGGGCCGCGCCGCCCAGCTCAATGAATCGGACATGGACCAGCAGGTGCAGGCGCTGTGCGCCCGGCAGATCCCCGGCGACACCTACCGCAGCCTGCAGGTGCAGCGCCTGTACCAGGGCCGCACCTTCAAGCATGTGCTGGTGCCTGTGTGGCTGGTGAGCTACACCTACGGGGCCAAGAGCTACCAGATCGTGGCCAATGGTTACACCGGCCAGATCGCCGGCGAGCAGCCGTACAGCTGGGTCAAGATCGCGCTGGCGGTGATCGCGGCGCTGATCATTGCCTTCATCCTGGCCGGCCTGATGCAGGGCCGATAAAACAAAACCGCGCCGGATCGGCGCGGTTGGGTGGGGCGAAGAGCGGCGGTCAGCGGGTGCGGCGGCCCACTTCGTTGCCCAGCAGGGCGCCGGCGGCGGCACCGCCCACGGTACCGATCAACGAGCCGAACAGCACATGGCCCACGGCACCGCCGGCCACGGCGCCTACGCCGGTACCGATCTGCGCGTTGGTGGGACGGGTGCTGCAGGCACCCAGGCTCAGCGTCGCGGCCAGAGCCATGGAAATAACAAAAACGGATTTCTTCATAGTTTTTCTCCTGACAGAGTCTGCTGCGGTCTCGAACCCCCAAGACCCGGCGCTTGCCTTCAAGGCGGACGCACCTGGCGCAACAGATGTATGGTCGTTATCGTAAGCGGCCTGGCGGCCCGGCGCAGCACCTCAGGTGTAACTCTCGTGAGAGAGGGTGCGCCTCAAGGTAACGAGGTGTTTTGTGTGTGGTGGTGTGTAAGCAAAAGCGGGGCGGAGGTCAGGCCGCCCTCGGCTCGCTCAATCCATCTTGTCACCGACCCGGTTGCCGATCAGCGCACCGGCGGCGGCGCCACCCACGGTGCCCAGCGTGGAGCCGAACACCGCATCGCCCATGATGCCGCCGGCCACGGCGCCTACGCCGGTACCGATCTGGGCCTTGGTGGGTGGGTTGCTGCAGCCGCTCAGGCCGAGTACGCCGGCAAGCAGCGGGGCAAGAATCCAGGTGCTGTGCTTCATGGGGTTTCTCCTTTCCAGAGCATCGTGCGCTCGCATGGGTAAGACCCGAGGCGAGGAGGATGGTTCCAGTATGGCCCGCTGGCGCGGTGCCGGGCATCGGCCAATCGAGCCGATGCATGTCGGCCAAGACTGACAGTGTCAGCCGCCGCTGCCCAGGTGCTCCAGCAGGCGCTTGAGCGCATGCACCACCGTGGCCTGGCGGATGGCGGCACGGTCGCCCTCGAAATGCATGCATTCGCTGAAGGTCTGCCCCGCCACCTGCCAGCCGAACCAGACCGTGCCGACCGGCTTGGCCGGCGTGCCGCCGTCGGGGCCGGCCACGCCGGTGACGGCCACGCTCACCTGGGCCCGCGACTGCGCGCAGGCGCCCTGCGCCATGGCGCGGGCCACCGGCTCGCTGACGGCGCCGTATTCCATGACCATGTCGGTGGGCACGCCCAGCAGCGCCGTCTTGGCCTGGTTGGAATAGGTGACGAAGCCGCAGTCTAGCCAGGTGCTGGAGCCGGGGCGCTCGGTGCAGGCGCCAGAGATCAGGCCGCCGGTGCAGCTCTCGGCGGTGGCCAGCATCCAGCCCTTGCGCGGCAGGATTTCGGCCAGCTGCGCTACATAGAAGGGCGCAGGGTGCTCGCCTTTCAGCAGCAATGAAGCGGTGCTCATACGAAGTGCCTCCACAGCGCGATGACCAGCAGGGTGCAGAACGCGGCCACCAGGTCGTCCCAGATGATGCCCCAGCCGCCGCGCCAGCCAAAGCCCTTGAACAACTGGTCGGCCCAGCGCACCGGCCCGGGCTTGGCGGCGTCGAAGAAGCGGAACAGCGCGAACGCCGCGGCCTGGCCAAGCAGGCCCATGGGCATGGCCAGCCACAGCACCAGCCAGAAGGCGACGACCTCGTCCCACACGATGCTGCCCGGATCGGCCACGCGCAGGTGGCGCGCGGTGGCGGTGCAGGCCCACCAGCCCAGCACGATGGAGACGGCGATCACCACGCCGATGGCGCGTGCGGACAGCCAGTGCTGCATCACCAGGTAGGCCACCCAGGCCCACAGCGTGCCCACCGTGCCCGGCGCTTTGGGGCTCAGGCCCGAGCCGAAGCCCAGCGCCACCCAGTGCAGCGGGTGCTCCAGCATGAAGCGCGCCGTGGCACGGCGCGGGCCTTGCGGCGGCGGCTCGGCGCTGGGTTCCTGCAGTTCGAAAACTTGCTCACTCATGGGGGCGATGATAGGCCCATTGCCACGCGCCGCGTGGCATAACGTCTGCGCCAGACGGGGCAAGCTAGGTCAGCAGGTCGTCCACCGGCACGGGCAGCGGCGGCAGGTCCGTCTCGCCCAGCGCCTCGCGCAGGTTGATCTCGATCACGTCGGCCAGCGCACCGATGGGCAGGGCGTTCGGCCGGTGGCCGAAGGGCTCCTCCAATTCTTCGCCCAGCGCATCGAGGCCGAAGAAGGTGTAGGCCACGAGCGTGGCGGCAAACGGCGTGGCCCAGCCCAGCGTGTCGACAAAGCCGAAGGGCAGCAGAAAGCAGAACAGGTAGGCGGTGCGGTGCAGCAGCAGCGTGTAGCCGAAGGGCACCGGCGTGTTGCGGATGCGCTCGCAGGCCGCGAGCACGGCCGACATGCGGCCAATGCTGGCGTCGAGCAGGCTGTACTCGATGTCGCTGATGCACAGCCCCCGCCGCAGCTGGGCGAGTTGCGCGCCGATGTGGCGCAGCACCAGGTCGGGCACGTTGCGGCTGGCCGCGAGTTGCTGCTGCAGCTCGGGTGGCAGCCAGGGCGTGGCCTTGCCGCGCGGGGCATGGGGCCGCAGGTGGTCGACCAGCAGGTGCGCGAAGGCCATGCAGGGCTGCAGCAGGGCGCGGCGCTGCGCCTGGCCCTCGGGCGTGTCCGGCAGCAATTGCGTCTGCCGCGCGAAGTCGCGCAGCGTGGTGATGAGCTGGCCCCAGTCCTTGCGCGCCTCCCACCAGCGGTCGTAGCTGGCGTTGTTGCGAAAGCCCAGGAAGATCGACAGCGCCATGCCCAGCAGCGAGAACGGTGCGCTGGACATGGCCGGCACCGAGCCGGGGTAGCCGCGGTGCAGCGCCACCACCAGGCAGGCCAGCGCGAACACCAGCAGCAGCTGCGGGTAGATGCGCACGACCACCGAGCCGCGCACGATGAAGAACAGGCGCAGCAGCGAGGGGCGGTCGCGGACGATCATGGGAGGCTAGCCAAAGTGGTCGAACGAGGCATAGCCCGCCGCCAGCGGCTGGCCAGCGCCATCCAGCACGCGCAGCCCGGGCGCGCTGTCCACCGTGCCGATGCGCGTGACCGGCACGCCGGCCTGCAGTGCCGCGGCCTGCACGGCCTCGCGCCGCGCGGCGGGGGCGGTGAAGGCCAACTCGTAGTCGTCGCCGCCGGCCAGCGTGCACTGGTGCAGGAGGTTTGACGAAAATTGGCCTACAGAACCCGTGAATAAAGCGCGAGCAGCTATCAATTGTGAAGTGATGGAGGCGTCCAGCGTGGCGCCCACGCCGCTGGCCTTGAGGATATGGCCCAGGTCGCCGGTGAGGCCGTCGCTCACATCCAACGCGCTGCTGGCGATGCCGCGCAGCGCCATGCCCAGCGCCACGCGCGGCGTGGGGCGTTCGAGCCGCTGGCGCGCGGCCTGCAGCGCGTCGGCCGGCAGCTCGATGTGGTCGAGCAGCGCTTCGAGCGCGAGGCGGGCGTCGCCCAGCGTGCCGCTCACGTAGAGGTCGTCGCCGGGGCGGGCGCCGCTGCGCAGCAGGGCCTGGCCGGCGGGCACTTCGCCGAAGACGGTGATGCAGATGTTGAGCGGGCCCTGCGTGGTGTCGCCGCCGACCAGTTCGCAGCCATGCGCGTCGGCCAGCGCCAGCAGCCCGGCGGAAAAGCCTGCGAGCCAGGGCTCGTCCACCTGTGGCAGCGCCAGCGCCAGCGTGAAGGCCAGCGGCCGCGCGCCGCAGGCGGCGAGGTCGCTGAGGTTCACCGCCAGCGCCTTGTGGCCCAGCGCGGCGGGATCGACATCGGCGAAGAAGTGGCGGCCCTGCACCAGCATGTCGCTGGAGATGGCCAGTTGCATGCCGGGCCGCGGCGCCAGCAGCGCGCAGTCGTCGCCCACGCCCAGCACCGCCTCGCGGGCCGGGCGCGTGAAGTAGCGCGCGATCAGGTCGAACTCACCCATGTTCACCCACCGCGGCAGTGGCGGCGCCCCCGGGGGCCGCCTTGCGGGGCCGGATGGGCAGCAGGAAGCTGAACGGGCGCCTGACGATCCGCGCCAGCAGCGCCTGGTAGATATGGCGGCGCTCCACGGTGCCCACGTTCTGCGCGCGCAGCGCGAGGCGGAAGGCGCAGTAGAAGCTGACGGACACGTTCATCGCGGCGAGCAGCGGCAGCGCCGCCACCGCCAGCCAGAAGCCCGGTAGGTGCAGCACGGGCAGCCCCAGGCTGGCCGCGGCCGCGCCGATCTGCCCCGAGGCCAGCGTGACGTGGCGGATGTCGATGGGCAGACCGAAGAACTGCGCGAACACCGGTATCAGCCCCAGCATGAAGCCCAGCGAGATGTTGGAGGCGAAGCCCGAGATGTTGTCGCGCATGAAGTGCGCCCAGCGCGCCGCGCGCGCCTTGCCCAGCCAGCGGGTGAAGCGCGGGTTGTACTGGATGGCCGAGTCGAGCCGGCGCAGCACGAACCAGTTCTCCGTCCAGCCCGCGATGATGCTCGAGGCGAACAGCAGCACGCCGGTGAACGCCGCATACAGCGCCGACGGGCCCAGGATATTAAGCGACTGCAGCGTGTATTCGGCCGTGCCCGCGCTGATGGCGGGCTGGCCCATGAGGCGGGCGTAGAGCAGCGTGAGCGCCAGCACGGCCGGGAACACCACGAACACGTTGCCCAGCACCGCCGCCACCTGCGAGCGCACCAGGAAGCTCACCTCGTCGACGAAGGACTGCACGCCTTCCTCGGTGTCGCCCGAGTCGCGCAGCTTGGCGGCCATGGCGGGCGCCGTCATCGCCGGCTGCTTGGTGGCCACGGTGAAGTGCAGCAGTTGGATCAGCACGAAGCTGACCGCGTAGTTGATGCCGGCCAGGAAGCCGCCCCAGAAGGCCGACAGGGCCAGGGCGTGCAGCGCGAACTTGACCAGCGTGGTGAAGGCCATCACCAGGCCGCCGCCGCCGGCCTTGCGCACCATGCGGCCGTATTCGCCCTTGTCGCGGGTGATGTAGTGCTCGCCGGTCTCGGCGCTGCGCTCGACCACCTTGGCAGCCAGCAGCGACGAGTTGGTCGCGATCAGCGCCTTGACGCTCAGGCGCTCCTGCCCCACGACGACGAGGTGGGCCAGGAACTTGGCGGTGATCACGCCGGGGTTGGGCGTGAGCAGGCAGTCCAGCAGCTCGCGCACGCGCAGGATTCGCATGCGCAGCTGGCGCAGGCGGAACACCATGCCCACCGAGATGCCGTTCTCCTCGAAATGGTCGTAGATTGAGGCGACGGCCGCGCGGCAATCGTCCAGGCTGGCCCGCACCGCGGCCTCGGCGGCCTGCACCTCGGCGGCCTGCGGGCGGTGGTGCAGCATCTCCTTGCGCAGCGCCTCCACATCGCTGATCAGCGTGTAGAACGGCTGCGTGTTCTTGGCCGTCTCGCTCATGCGCAGGCGCAGCTCGGGCGTGAAGCCCGAGGCCAGGATCTGCCCTGCGCAGTAGGTGACGGCGTTGAGCACCAGCAGCTGCCACGGCGAGATATGGGCGCCATAGTGCTCGGGCGCGGTGCCGGCGGGCGCGGTGACCGTATCGGCCACGTCGCTCTGCGCGATCTGCGTGGGCACGACCACCGGCGCCTCGATGGCGACAAAGCCCGGCGACAGCAGGCGGGCCAGCCGGGCCAGCGTGGCTTCGTCGAGCGCATTGAGCCACTGCGCGTCGAAGCGCGTGTGCAGCGCCAGCGAGAACAGCTCGGACGCATCGATGGTCTCGGGCGTGGACGGCAGCAGCTTCCAGCGCAGGCGCTCGGCCAGCTCGTTGAAGAAGGCGGTGCGCGGCGCAAAGCCGAAGTCGGCCAGCAGCGCCGTCAGGTCGATGGTCTGCAGCGTCTTGGCCCACCAGGACTGCAGCTTCTCCAGCGCCTGTGGATGGGCCTCGAAGGCATCGAGCAGGTGCACCACGCGGCTGACGGCAGCTTCGGCGGAGTTCTGTTCGCCGCGGATCCAGCGAACCACGTCGATCAGCCACAGGTTGCGCTCGGCCAGCGGCGCCTCGGGGTCCAGCGTGGCGAGCAGATCGGCCAGCGGGTTGGTGGATGTGCCCTTGCCCATCAGTGCAGCACCCGCCCCTGCGGAACCTCGGGCGTGAGCCCGGGCGGCTGGCCGGCGTCCAGCACGAAGGGCGCGATGGGGCAGTCGAAGCGCTCGCCGTCCTCGGCCACGCAGAAATAGCTGCCCTCCATGGTGCCGCGCGGCGTGGCCAGGCGGCAGCTGCTCTGGTAGCGGAAGGATTCGCCCGGCGCCAGCAGCGGCTGGTGCCCCACCACGCCCAGGCCCTTGACCTGCTGCACCTCGCCGTTCGCATCGGTGATGATCCAGTGCCGCGCGATGAGCTGCGCGGGCACCTCGCCCGTGTTGCTGATGACGATGGTGTAGGCGAACTGGTAGATCCCGGCCGCGGGCGCGGAATGTCCGGGCAGGTACTCCGGGGTCACGGAGACGTCAAACTGGTACTTCGGCATGTTGTCAATGGTAACTGCGACAATAGGGCCATGAGCTCAACCTACCGCATTGCCCCCTCCATCCTGTCCGCCGATTTCGCCCGCCTGGGCGACGAGGTGCGCACGGTGCTGGCCGCTGGCGCCGACTGGATCCACTTCGATGTGATGGACAACCACTACGTGCCCAACCTCACCTTCGGCCCCATGATTTGCCAGGCCCTGAAGCCGCATGCCGTGCGGCCCAACGGCGAGGCCGCACCCATCGACGTGCACCTGATGGTGCAGCCGGTGGACGCGCTGGCCGCGGCCTTCGCCGAGGCGGGTGCGGACTACATCAGCTTCCACCCCGATGCCTCCACCCACGTGCACCGCAGCGTGCAGGCCATCAGGGCCCAGGGCTGCAAGCCGGGTCTGGTGTTCAATCCGGCGATGCCGCTGGATGTGCTGGACTGGGTGATCGACGACATCGACCTGATCCTGCTGATGAGCGTGAACCCTGGCTTCGGCGGCCAGAGCTTCATCGACAGCACGCTGCGCAAGATCGAGCAGACGCGCAAGCGCATCGAGGCCTCGGGCAAGGACATCCGCCTCGAAGTGGACGGCGGCATCAAGGAAACCAACATCCGCCGCGTGGCCGATGCCGGCGCAGACACCTTCGTGGCCGGCAGCGCGATCTTCGGCAAGCCGGATTACAAGTCGGTGATCGACCAGATGCGGGCGGCGCTGGCCGGCTGAGGCCGGGGCGGCTGCCCCAACAGCACCTGACGCAAAAAGCTCCCGGTCATCGCCGGGAGCTTTTTTTTGATAGCTATCAGCGCTTGATGGATAAGCGCTGGAGCCTGATTTGGCTCATATTCTTATGCAGTCCTGCCGGCTCAGCGCGTTTTCTCCTGGAACCAGTAGCGCTTCTTGCGCGGGACCTTCACGGTCGCCTTCGGGTCCTTGGGGCTGATGGGAGAGCGGGCCGAATTGATGCCGCCGGTCACGAAGGGCTTGGTTTCGTAGGTCGTGATCGTCTGGCCGTCCGGACCCGTGCGTTCGACAGGCACCTGGACGTAGCCGACGACGGGGCTGGGCGGCAAGCCGCCGCCGGCGAAGACCGCGCTGGCCGGGGCGCCGCAGAACATCGGCGCCTCGTAGGCCCTGGCCTCGCCCAGGTTGGCCGTGCAGGTGTTGCCGGGCGGAGTGGGCTTGTTGGTGCCGAAGTAGGTGGTGCCCATGAAGGCGGCGGGCGCGTTCACCGCCTTTTCGCCGGAGGCGAACGGGATGTAGCAGCCGTTGGCCTTGCTCTCGGTGGTGCCGACCTGGCCCAGCGTGGTGATGGCGGTGAAGCTGTCGGGCGTGCCCTTGGTCATGCGCTCGTCGAAGACGGTGAAGAAGGCGTCGGTGCCCGTGGTCTGCAGGGGCTTTTCCCGGTCGCCCGAGCCGACTTGCACCGCAGTGAAGGTGGGGGTGGTGGTGACGGCTGGCGCATAGAAGAACTTGCGCGTACCACCGTTGCGCAGCGCGGCCAGCGTGTAGATGCCCCAGTCCGCGACAGCCGTGGAGGTCGTGGCATCGGCGCCGGTGGCCGGGTTGGCGGGGAGGGATTTCTCGAGGTCGATGCGGTAGAGGTTGCCCGCCAGGTCTGCGGCATAGGCGCGGTCGGTATAGCCGTCCTTGTCCGAGTCGACCACCGCCACGTCGGCCGTGACGCTGCGGGTGGTGTCGAACCGCTTGATAAGGGTTCCGTTGATGGCATCCAGCACAAAGATGGCATTGCCCATGGTCGTGGTCCCGGGCGTGGCGGCGTCCTCGGCGGTGGCGTCGTAGCCGCCGCCCATGATGAGCACGGGGTTGTCGCGGCCGCGCAGCTTGGTTACGCGGGGGTCGGACCAGGTCTGGCCAAGTTTGTAGAAGTCATCGCTGGGGCTGTCCGAGCCGGCCTGCTTCCACAGGAACTTGGGCTCGGCCGGCGTGGTGATGTCTATGGCATAGATGAACCTGCCGCCGCGCCGCATGCCCATGTACAGGATGGCCTTTTCGGTGGTCTGGTCCGACCGCAGTTTCTGGTAGACGCTGATGGGGCCGTCGACGAAATAGTCGCGCAACAGCGGAGGCGTGGGGTCGGTCGTCAGCACCGGGGTGGTGGAGATGCGGATCTCGGGCGTGTTGTCGCGCAGGCGCTTGAGCTTGCCGAAGTGCTCCTGGGGAAGGAAGGACCACAATTCCTGGCCGGCGCCGGTACCCGATTGCTTGCCGTTGATGGCTCGCAGCGAGCCATCGTTGGCGCCATAGAACACCACGACGTTGCCATTGCCATAGTTCACCACGGCCGGGCGCGAGTGCAGCACATCGCCATGCACGGTGGGGCGTACGGTGGTGGTGCCGCCTGGGCCGGCTTCATCGCCGCGGTTGTCTCGGCCGCGAACCCACTCGATGAGCGCGTCGCGCTCCGTGGTGTTGGCCGACAGGGCGTTGAGGTTGGCTGCATTGCTGGCCGCGAACTGGGTGCTGGCGCTCGTGGCCAGATTGGTTTCGCTGGCGCAATTGACGCAGGTATAGACGTTGCGGGAGGCCTGCGATGTGAGGTTCGCGGTGCGGATCGATTGGGCGATGCCGCCTTTTTCCACCACGTAGCCGTCCGGCGAGTCCGATCCTGACGGTGGTGTGCCCATCTGCTGGTTGGCCCAGAAGGTGCTGGGCGCGGTCCAGTACGACACGGCCGTGGGCGAGATGAAGCCCGTGGTGCCGACGGCGGAATTGCCGTTGGCGTCCGCGAGCATCAGGGAATCGGTGGCGACGTCGTACTTGAACTGGTACTGCTTGAGGTTGCCGCGCCAGCGGGGCTTGGACTCGGAATCGGGCCGGAACATGCCCATGAAGACCTGGTTCAGGTAGGTGCCGCGTGCGTTGGTGCTGATGGGCAGGCTGGCTGAGGCGAAGACACTGTCGACGGCCTGGATCTTGAAGAAGGTGGAGAGCAGCTTGTCCGCCAGCTCGGAGCCTTGCGAGCTCACGGCGTAGTATTCGCCGCCGCTTTGCTGGGCCATGCTTTTGAGCAGCGCCGACCAGCCCGGTCCTTGGCCGGTGGTGACCCGGTCCACATCGAGCGTGAACGAGGTGATGACGCTGGGGGACATCTTCATGAATTTTGCCCACTCGTCCGCGACATTGGTCTGCGAGCCATTGGGGGTGAGCGAGATCATGGTTTCGGGGCGCGTCAGGCCGGTTGCCGTATAGGCCACATTCAGCCGGTTGTTGGCATCGGTGTTGTCGCTGTTGTTGTCCTGGACCGCGCCATTGCTGATGTAAATGATGTAGTTGCGTGCACAGCCGGCGACGACGGGGCTGGTGTAGGGCGATCCGGCGAAGGAGCCGATCGCGTTGCCCGAAAGCTGGTAGATGGCGTTGGATGCGGCAGTGCCGGAGGTGTTGCCGCTGTAGTCGGTCTTGGCTTTGCGGTTGCCGGAGTTGGGCGCAGCGCCGGTGAAGTAGTAATAGGCCTCGGCCATGGTCTTGCCGGCCTTGCCGCCGTTGGACTTGTCGTTGATGACGTGGAGGCTGTCGAGCAGGTTCACGAACTTGGTCTTGTAGTTCGCGTCGAGCGGGCGGATGGCGGCGCGCATGTAGCCGCCATCCACGTTGCTGTTGGGATTGCCGGTCTCGGTGAACAGCATGAGGCCGACGCGGAACTTGTCCGGCGGCAGTGCCTGGATGGTGCTCTTGAGCGCGGCGATCTCATTGGTGAAGGCGTTGTTCCAGTTGGCCGTGTTGTCCAGCAGGATCAGCACATTGGGCGGGTCCGAGGCCGATATGCCGCTGTAGATATCGATGTCGCTGGTGTACTGCGCCAGCGCAGGCGCAGCGGCGGCCAGGGCCAGGGAGCAGGCGGCCCAGGCGCGCAGGTGGTGGATGGCTTGGTGAGGCATGGGGGAGCTCCGGTAGGTCTGGGGCTATTTGCAGTAGTCGGCCACCTGGTAGCCAAAGATGGTGACGGCGACGCCTTGGTTCTCGGCCACCGTGGTGCGGGTGGCGGCATCGGCCACGACGGCCCGCACGCTCCACTCGGAATCCACGCAGCCTGCCGGGTCGGCGCCGGCGACGCTGCCATCGACATAGGTCGGGTCCGGGTTGTCGGAGCCCCGGCAGCTCTTGTAGGGGTCCTTGCTGGGATCGTCCTTGGGGGCCGCGGGCAGTATGGTGGGGATGGCGCGGAAGCAAAATGGCTGGGGCGAGATGGTGGCCGAGTAGTCGGGCGTTCCATCGCCGTCCATGTCCACGGGCACCGGCGACGCCGCGACGCCCGCTGGATTGGTGTGGAACGCAGATGAACTGATGGTTTCCTCGACGGCCATCTTGGCCGCGGCGGCGCTTTCCTGGCGTGCCTGCGTGTTGCCGATGACGCGCATGTTGCTGCTGGAGCTGTTGAAGGCGGTGACCGCGAACAGGCTCATGAGCACCAGAAAGATCAGGGCGACGACCAGCGTCGCGCCGCGCGAGCGGGAGGGGAGGGGGCGGCGGTAGGTCATGGCGAAGCCGGCGGGGTAGGCGTGGCGGCGGGGGGCGGAGCCTCCCTCAGGCCGGCCACATTGGTGAGCCGAACGGTGGTCGTGTAGACACGGCGCTTGTAATGGTCGGTGAAGGGGCCCAGTGCTGCAGCCCGGCCTATGTCGTAGGTCTTGCCGCCATCGTCGAAGCCGGGGGAGGGGCTGGACGTGCGCGACAGGAGGTACAGACGCACGGCGACGACGTTGCTCCAGGCGTTGTCGGCGGCGCCCGCGGTGCCGCTCAATGCCGCGAGGAACTTGTCGGCATTGCCCGTACCGGAGGTGTCGAAGCCGTACTGGAGCTCCAGGTTCTCGATGCCTTCGGCCAGCGGAACCACGGTGAGGTCGGCGTCGGTGTCGCGCAACTCCGCCATCTTGAGCGTGGGCGTGGTGTCCTGGCCGCATTCGTTGCAGTCCGCCAGGTAGTAGATCCGCGAGACATACTGGCGCACGGCGTTGACGGCATCGCACTTGTAGGTCTTGAGCGTGAAATCTGCCGCGGCGATGGAAATCTTGAAGCGCTCGGCCGAGGGGTCTGCCGCGCAACGCGAAGTCTGCAGGTAGGCCGCCAGGTTGCCGGCAGGAATGCCGGCCGGCGCGACGGCGTCGGTGCTGAGGCGGTGGATGACCACGGCCGGCGTATTGCTGCGGTGATTGGGCAGGCAGGACAAGGCATGGGCCTGCGTCGGCGTCAGTCCCATGATGGGCACGGGCACCTTGGGCTGGGCGGGGTCGGTCTTGTCCCAGCCCAGGCTGTTCAGCGCGATGGCGCAGGCCGCCGGAGTGCTGTAGACATAGCTGGCCGCCGGCAGCTCGCCATAGAAGCCCGCATGCGAGAGGTCGTCTTCAAGGAGTTCGATGGCGTAGCGTCCGTTCTCGATCTGCTGGATGCTCTTGTCCAGCTCCTCGCGGGATCGGCTGGCATTGGCGAAGACCAGCGCCAGGCCGGCGACCAGCACCAGGCCGATCGCCAGGCCGACCATCAGCTCGACGAGCGTGAAGCCGCGCAGGCGGGCGCGCTGCGGGTGTTGATGCTGGCTGGGAATCATGGCGAGGCCTGGAGGTTGGCTATCTGCACCACCATCGAAACGGCGCGGCGAAGATCTTCGGCAGTGAACGCGTTCTTGCCGCAGGCGACCGAGGGTGGGCCGCTGGCGTGCAGGCCCTGCCACGCAATGCTGATCTGGTAGTGGCTATTGGCAGGGTTGGTGATGTTGGCGACCTTGGTGATGCATCCGCGCGCATTCAGCATGGCTCCCACCTTGGTCCCGCCCTGCAGCTCGCCGGCGCCCTGGATGCTGCCTGCCCATTCGCAGAGGTCGTTCTGGGCCGTCGTCGGGGCAGATGCGCTGGCCGAGGCGCAGGACGTGGTGCCAATGTCGTTCGCCACGTAGGCGTCGGCATTGCTGCGGTTCAGGTTGATGCGCTGGGCCATGTCGTTGACCAGGGTCAGCGCCTGCGAACGCTGGTAGGCCTCCAGGTTCGCGACCGCGGTGCGGGCCTGCAGGCCGACGAAGCCGAGGATGCCGAAGGCGGTGATGAGCATGGCCATCAGCACCTCCAAAAGCGCGATGCCGCCCTCGCGGGATGGGGGAGAGTAGGTCTGCATGGCTTTAGGTCGGGCAGGCGGAGGTGGTGCTCTTGGGCCGCCCCGAAGGATCGAGCGAAATGCAGCGCTGGCGCGATGCATCGCTGGTCCTCAGCTCGAAGCGCACGACGCTGGCGCTGGACGAGACCCGTCCGCTGCCGTTGAAGCTGACGGAGCCGGGGGCCGTCGCGAACGAAACGCCGCCGCCCACCTGGTTCTTCTTGCTGATCTCTTCGGTGCCCACGGTCAGGCTCCAGCCGCTGGCCCAGCCGCCGGCCGCGGGGGTCAGCGTGGTCGTGGCGCCGCGCTTGAGCGCTTCGCTGCGCGCCAGGATCAGGTCGGACACCACGTCGAAAGCCGTTGCCCGGATGCGCTGCGCTTCCAGCAACTGGCGAAACGACGGGGCTGCCAGCGTGAGGATGATGGCGAGCACGGCAATGGTGACCATCAGCTCTATCAGCGTGAAGCCGTGTGGGACGGTGCGATGGCGGGCATGCATGCGGTGGTCCCCATTACCAGCAGGTGCTGGGCGACTTGGCGCCGGTGTGGGTGAGCGAAAGGGTGCCGCAGGTGTCCCGGGCCTGGTTGCCGGTGGGCGTGGCCGTGGCCGTGAACGTCGGGGGCGTCCCGCCGGCGGCAATGCTGAGGGTGTAGGAGGCGCTCACCGAAGGCGGGACCGAGGTGTTGAGCGCCGTCAGGGCCGTCTGGGTGTCGGCGTCGCTGGGCGGGGTCGCGCCTGCATAGGTGCGCGTATCGAGCAGCCGCTGCTGCTGGCGGGTGCCAATGTCCATGAGCACGGACTGGGCCTCCGCGCGGCGGGACTTGCGCACGTACTCCGCATACGACGGGTACGCAATCGCCGCCAGGATGCCCACGATGGCCACGGTGATCATCAGCTCGATCAGCGTGAACCCTCCCATTCGCCGTTCTTGTGTATGCATGGCGTCCGTATCAAGTGTGTTTATTTGTTTATTAATGGGAAATTATCACATTCACGGAAATGTGAATTTTTACCGAAAAAATCGGGGACGGGCGGTAGCAGAGGGCCGATGAGCGGTAGCCTTGGAGGCTGGTGGCGATATTGCGAGCCGAGTGCGGCGACAATGTCAGTCTGTAACTTCATCTACACACTTTTTTCACATCTGCCATGCAAGACCGCTTGACTTGGACCCAATCCGCCCTGGCGCGCATACTGCGCCCGGCGGTGCGGCTCGCGCTGGCGATGGGGCTCAAGCATCCGCAGCTGGAAGAAGTGCTGCGCGACCTGCTGCTGGATGAGGCCCGGCACCTGTGGCGGGGCCAGGGGGTGGCGCACCCCAATCTGAGCCAGCTCTCGATCACCACCGGGCTCAACCGCAAGGACGTGACGGCGCGGGTGCGCCAGACGCGCGACCCCTTGCCGGCCACCGAGGGCTCGGCCGCCGCCAAGGCCTACACGGCCTGGTTGCAGCTGGCGGCCGACGAGCCCGCCCGGCGGCGCCTGCCCATCGTGGATACGGGTGACGGCCCCTCGTTCGAGCTGGTGGCGCGGCTGGCCTCGCGCGGCAATGTGCACCACCGGGCCTTGCTGGAAGAGCTGCAGCGCCTGGGCCTGGTGGCCGTGCTGGCGGGCGATGCCGAGGGCGAGGTGGAGCTGGCGGGCGACGGCTTCGTGCCGGCCGGCAGCCTGCGGGACATGCTGGCCTTCACCGGCGACAACGTGCGCGACCATCTGCTCGCGGCCGTGGGCAACACCATGGGGCAGCAGCCGCGGATGCTGGAGCGCGCGGTCTATGCATCGGGCCTGACGGCGCAGGAGTGCGAGCGCATCCATCTGCTGATGCGCGAGCGCTGGGAGACCATGCACTACCAGCTGGTGCGCGACATGGGGCAGGCGCATGCCGAGGCCGAAGGCCACGGCACGGCGCGGATGCGCGTGGGCATCTATGTCTACCACGAGGATGAGTCTCCAGAAGGCCCGGCCGCAGAGCCTGGCCACCACAAGAACGTACATACCAAGGGGCCAACATGAAAACAGGAATACGCGCGTTGAAGGCGGTACTGCTGGTGGCGTTGGCGCTGATGCTGGCCGCCTGCGGAGGCGGCGATGGCATCGGCTCGGGCGGCACGGGTATCTTCCGCTCGGTCGTGGCGGTGGGCAGCGTCGATGGCGTGGACGGCAACGGGCAGGTCGCCGTCAACGGCGTGCGTTTCGACACGCGCCAGGCACAGGTCGAGATCGACGGTGCCGCTGGCCAGCACAGCTGGCTGGACCTGAAGCGGGGCATGACGGTGGAGGTGAGCGGCACCGTGGATGCGGGGCTGAGCACCGGCACGGCCAGCTACGTGCTGTCGGTGCCCGAGCTGCGCGGCACGGTGGATGCGGTGGAAGCGGCAGCAGGCCGGTTCAAGGTGCTGGGTGTGCCGGTGTCGGTGGACGATGCCACGGTATTCGCCGGGCTGGACGGCATCGGGGCGCTGCAGCCGGGGCAGGCCGTGCAGGTATATGCGCTGCCCGCTGGTGGCTCGGGCGGCAGCGCGCTGCGGGCCTCGCGCGTCGAAGCCGTCGCGGTTGTATCGGCGCCCATGCTGTGGGGCGAGGTGCAGGAGCTGGACACGGTGGCGCGCCGCTTCCGCCTGGGCAACCTGCTGGTCGAGTATGGGCAGGCGGCCACGGTGGGCGGGCTGGATGTGGGCAAGCTGACCAATGGCGTCGTGCTGTATGTGAGCGCGGCGTCGGTGCCGGTGGGCGGCGTGGTCCAGGCGCAGCAGCTGCGCCCGGCCCATGCGCTGTCACCGCAGGCGGGTGTGTCGGTGGCGCTGACCGGGGTGGTGACGAAATTTATCTCGCTGCAATCGCTGGTGGTGCAGGGCACGCAGGTCAACCTGGCTGGCGCCACCATCACCGGCGGACAGGCCGGCGACGTGGGCTTGGGCGTCACGCTGGAGGTTGCCGGCCGCATGGTGGGCGGTGTGCTGGTGGCGGAGCGGGCGCTGATCCGCCAGCCCGCTCTGCCTGCCGCCAACGAGCCTGGCGGCGGCACTGGCAATGCCAATGGAGGAGCTGGCAGCACCGGCAACGGCAACTCCGGCGGCAATGAAAACAACAACAGCGGTGGCAATGCCAATGGCGGAACCGGCAATACCGGCAATGGCAACTCCGGAGCCAACGGCAACAGCGGCAATGGAGACAACAGCGGCGGCAATGCCAACGGAAACGGAAATGGCAACGCCAATGGCGGAACCGGCAATACCGGCAACGGCAACTCTGGCGCCAATGGCAACAGCGGCAATGGCAACAACAGCGGTGGCAATGCCAACGGCAATGGCAATGGCAACGCCAATGGAGGAACCGGAAACACCGGCAACGGCAACTCTGGAGCCAACGGCAACAGCGGCAATGGAAACAACAGCGGCGGCAATGCCAACGGAAACGGCAATGGCAATGGCAACGCCAATGGAGGAACCGGAAACACCGGCAACGGCAACTCTGGAGCCAACGGCAACGGCGGCAATGGAAACAACAGCGGCGGCAATGCCAACGGAAACGGCAATGGCAACGCCAATGGCGGAACCGGCAATACCGGCAACGGCAACTCCGGCGCCAATGGCAACAGCGGCAATGAAAACAACAACAGCGGTGGCAATGCCAACGGAAACGGAAATGGCAATGGCAACGCCAATGGAGGAGCCGGAAACACTGGCAACGGCAATTCCGGAACCAACGGCAACAGCGGCAGTGAAAACAACAACAGCGGCGGCAACGGAAACGGCAATGCCAACGGCGCTACCAACGGAAACGGCAACTCCACGACCAACGGCAATGGCAATCCCAATGCCGGCAGCAACAATGGAAATGGAAACAACAAAGGCAAGAGCGGGGCATGAAGGCCACGCGGCACATCCATGACACAGAACCCGCACCGCTTTCACGCCGCCATCGTTGACCTGGACGGCACCATGGTGGACACCATGGGCGACTTTGCCGAGGCGCTGAACCGCATGCTGGCCGACCTGCGGCTGCCGGCGATCGCGCCCGCGGCGATCGAGGACATGGTGGGCAAGGGTTCGGAGCACCTGCTGCGCTCGGTGCTGCGCCATGTGCTGGCGCAGGAAGGCTCGGAGCCGACGGCGGAGGCCATCGAGGCGCTGTATCCCCAGGCCTGGGAGCGCTACCAGCACCATTACCTCGCCATCAACGGCCAGTACTCCCGCGTCTATGCCGGGGTGGAGCAGGGGCTGTCGCAGCTGCGAGCCCAGGGGCTGAAGCTGGCCTGCCTTACCAACAAGCCGCTGGGGTTCGCCGAGCCGCTGCTGCAGGCCAAGGGCCTGCGCGGGTACTTCGAATGCGTGTTCGGCGGCGACTCGTTCGAGCGCAAGAAGCCCGATCCGCTGCCGCTGGTCCGGACCTGCGCGGCGCTGGGCAGCGAGCCTGCCGGCACCCTGATGATCGGCGACTCTAGCAACGACGCGCAGGCCGCGCAGGCGGCGGGCTGCCCGGTGGTGCTGGTCACCTATGGCTACAACCACGGCCGCGATATCCGCGAGGTGCCGGCGCGCGCCTACGTGGATTCGCTGGCACAGCTGGATGGGGTGGTGGCAGAGCCGGTGCCCGGCAACGTGTGATGGACGGCCTGCACCTGACGGCGGACCTGTATGGCTGCCGGTGCGATCCCGCCTGGCTGCTCGACGAGGCGCAACTCGCGCGCCTGTGCCAGCAGCAGGTCGCCGCGGCGGGGCTGACCGCGGTGGGCGAGCGCTGGGTGCGCTTTCCTGGCGCGGGCGGCGTGACCGGCGTGGTGCTGCTGGCCGAGTCGCACCTCGCGCTGCACACCTGGCCCGAGGCGGGCAACGCCACGCTGGACATCTATGTCTGCAACTTCTCGGGCGACAACACCGGCAAGGCGCACGGCCTGCTGGAAGCCTTGCTGGCACTGCTGCAGCCGCAGCGGGTGCTGCGCCAGCAACTGCAGCGGGGCGCCATGGCCCTGGAGGCCGGCGTGACGGCGCTTTGACCGGGCTGGACCGGATCGGATTTCACCCAGATTGGCTTGGCACAAAAACCAGAAACTGTGACAATGTATATGTCGCAAATTTTGATATTTGTGCCGTAATGGTGCCGCCCGCTTCGGAGCGGCGCCTCCCTTTGGCTGAAATTCGATGGCAAGGAACAATCCCATGAGCAGGGCGTGGCTGGGTCCGCTGGACCAGATCGGTTATCTCGTTGACAACCTCGAAGCCGGCGTGCAGCGCTGGCAGCGGCACTTTGGCCTGGGGCCGTGGACGGTGTTCCGCAACGTCAGCATGCAGGGGCGCTACCGCGGCGAGCCGGTGACGGTGACCATGGACGTGGGCCTGGCCTACCAGGGTTCGGTGCAGATCGAGCTCATCCAGGTGACGAACGCTTCGCCCTCGCCCTACCGCGATGCCCAGGGCCGCGCCCTGAGCGGCATGCACCACATGGCCTGGGTGGTCGAGGACCTGGAGCAGACCGTGGCGCGCCTGCAGGCCGGCGGGCTGCAGGTGGTGTTCGAGGCCTCGAATGCCGCGTCGAAGGTGGCTTACCTGGAAGACCCGGCCGAGCCCGGCGTGCTGTACGAAGTCATCCACGGCGCGGCCATGCGCGAGATGATCCGCCAGGGCATTGCTGCATCCCGGGACTGGGACGGCTCGAACCCCGTGCAGGAGATCGACCTGGCGCAGTGAGTCTTTGGGAAAAAGCTTTTAAAAAAGATAGCTGCCAGCGCTTGGTACACCAAGGTTTTCATATGAAAACCATTTGAAAATAAGGTGTAGAGAGCGCTGGCAGCTCTGTTTTTTGATGCCCTTGGAGGTGTTCAGGCGCTGACCGCCATGGTCTCCGCCACCGTGGCGGCTCCCTGCGAGATGCGCGTGGCTGCCTGGGCCGCATCGCGCATGGCGCCCTCGATGTAGCCCACGCCCTGGCAGTCGCCCACGGCGTGCACCGCAAAGCCGGCCTGCGCCAGCTGGTCGGCCAGCGTGAGGTCGCCGCTGGCGCCCTGGGCGACGATCACCTGGTCGGCCTCGATGGCCCGGGCGTGGCCTCCAGCGTCGCGGAAGTCCACCGCCGCGGCGCCGATGCGGATGTCGGCGGCGCCCGCGAAGAGCTGCACGCCATGCGCCTGCAGCTCGGCCAGCAGCCGCATGCGGCGCACCACGGTCAGCCCCGCGCCCAGGCGCGGCGCGGCATCGACGACCGCCACCGTGCGGCCGCGCTCCAGCAGGAATTCGGCCAGCTCCAGCCCGACGAGTTCGCCGCCGATGATGGCGATGCGCTGGCCCAGCGGCATCCATTGGCGCGTGGCCTGGCGCAGGAAATCCAGGTTGGCCGTCAGGCCAGTGGCGGCGCCGACCTTCGCGGCCAGGCGGGTGCTCCAGCTCAGCTTGCGCGCCAGCTCCGGCGAGCTGCCGCCCAGCACCAGCTGGCGCATGTCGTCGCCGCTGAGCACGTGGGGCAGGTCGTTGCCGGGAATGTCGGGCAGGCCGCGCCGGGCGCCGGTGGCCACGACCACGGCATCGGGCGCCAGGCGCTGCAGCAGCGCCAGCGTGGCCGGCGTGCGCAGCCGCACCTCGGCGCCGGATTGCGCCACGGCGCGCTGCAGCCAGTCGAGCAGGCGCTCGTTGGCGGGGTAGCCCAGCGATGCGAAGCGCAGCGTGCCGCCGAGCCGGTCGGCCTGCTCCAGCAGCGTCACGCGGTGGCCATCGGCCGCCAGGCGCCGCGTGGCTTCCATGCCGCCGGGGCCGCCGCCGATCACGACGACGTGCCGGCCGCTCACTGCCGACGGACGCTGCAGGTGCTCCCGGCCCAGCTCCGGGTTGACCGCGCAACGCGCCGGCTCGCCCAGGTAGATGGCGCTGATGCAGGTGTAGCAGTACACGCAGGGCCGCACGGCCTCGGGCTGGCCCAGCGCCAGCTTGCGCGGCAGCTCCGGGTCGGCCAGCAGCTTGCGCCCCATGGCGACGAAGTCGAGTTCGCCGGCGGCGATCCGGGCGTCGGCCACCTCGGGCTCCACCCGCCCCGAGGCAATCACCGGAATGGTGACGGCGGCCTTGATGCGCGCGGCAAAGGGCAGGTTCAGGCCAGGCGCGTGCGGTGTGTGCGAGGCCGAGTGCAGCAGGGGCTGGCCCGCGTCGTGGTAGGCGGTGACGGTGATGGCGTCGGCGCCGGCGGCTTCGAGCAGCGCGGCGCTGCGCACGGCGTCCTCGATGGTGATGCCGCCGGCCTGCCCTTCCTCGCGCGAGTCGAGCTTGCACCACACGGGAAAGTCCGCGCCCACGGCCTGGCGCACGGCGCGCAGCACTTCGAGCAGCAGGCGCAGGCGGTTTTCCAGCGGGCCGCCATAGGCGTCGGTGCGCTGGTTGCTGTGGGGCGAGACAAAGGAGCCGAGCAGGTAGCCGTGGCCGCCGTGGATTTCCACGCCGTCGAAGCCGGCGCGCCGGGCGCGCAGCGCGGCGGCCGCGAACTGTGCCACCACGGTGGCGATGTCCGCTGGCTCCATGACCTTCACGCTGACCTCGCGGATGCGGCTGAACGGGGCGCGCGCCAGCTCCTCGGGCAGGAAGGTGGCGGTGAAGTCGCCCGAAGGCATGCCGGGGTAGGACGGCCCCCAGATGGGCCGCCCCGCGAGCATGTCTTCCATGCCGACCAGGCCGCCGTGGTGCAGTTGCGCGGCAATCTTCGCGCCATGCGCATGCACGGCCTGCGTCAGCTTTTCCAGTCCGGGCAGGAAGCGGTCCTCGGAGATGGCGATCTGGCAGGTCTGGTTGCCGCCGACCGGCCAGGCCACGCCGGCGACGCCGGTGATGATGAGGCCCGCGCCACCGCGGGCCTGGGCTTCGTGGTAGCGGACCAGACGCTCGCCGCAGTGCCCATCGGGCTCGGCCAGGCTGGCGCCCATGGCGGTCACGACGATGCGGTTGCGCAGCTCCAGCGTGCCGATGCGGCCGGAGGACAGAAGGTGGGGGTAGCGTGGGGGGACGGGCATGGCACTGGCCTCAGGGAATGAGCACGATCTTTCCGCCCACGCCGCCTTGCTCCATCAGCCGGTGCGCGTCGGCCACCTCGGCCAGCGCAAAGCGGCGGGCGATGGGCATGGGGTGCTGGCGCATGCGCTCGCGCGCAAAGCGCTGCAGGCGCGGGCCGTCGAAGTGCACGATCAGCGAGGTGCTGCGCTGGGTGGAGCCGGCCGGCGCCGCCGGCGGCGGAAAGGCCGTGGAGGCCACCACGCCATCGGGCCGTACGTAGGCGAAAAGCTGCTCGGCCACGGCACCGCCCACGGTATCGGCGATGAAGTCGAAGGGCCCGGCGGCCGCCAGCGCGGCGGGATCGCTCAGGTCGATGACGCCGGCTACCGGCAGGTCGGCCACCAGGGCCTCGCTGCCCTTGCGCACGCCCGCATAGACCTGGGCGCCCGCATCCAGCGCGGCCAGCACGGCGGCGCGGCCCGTCGATCCGCCCGCGCCCGTCACCAGGCCCTTCATGCCCTGGCGGGGTGCCACGCCGATTTCCACCAGCTGCGTGCCCGTGAGGCCGCCCGTGGGCAGGGCGGCGGCTTCGGCCAAGTCCATGCCGTCCGGCACCTGGGCGAATTGCGCCGCGTGGAACACCACGTATTCGGCATAGGCGCCGTCGCTCAAGGGGTTGAGCATGCCCATGACGCGGTCGCCGGGCTGGAAGTCGCTGACGCCTTCGCCCACGGCATCGACGATGCCGGCCACATCGCCACCCAGCTGGGCGGGAAAGCTCATGGGCATCCAGTCCTTGAGCCAGCCCTTGCGCGCCTTCACGTCCACGGGGTTGATGGCGGCCGCGGCCACGCGCACGCGGATCTGGCCGGGGCCGGGCTGGGGCACGGGAACCTGGGCCAGCTCGAACTGGTCGACGTCGCCATAGGCGCGCAATTGCGCGGCGTGCATGGAGGAGGGGGTAGGGGTGTCTGGCATGGAAGAGGCTTTCATGGATGGGGTGGAAAGAGGTTGCGGCGCGCCATAGCGGCGGGCCCGCGCCTGCAGCGCGTCGACAAAGCCGGCGAAGGCGGGGGTGAGCTCCAGCAGCTCGAGCAGCACGCCGGGCGCGGCGGCGCTGCGGAAGTAGCTGTAGCGCTGGCCGGTGGCGTCGCGGCCCTGGGCGAAATGCTCCATGCCATGGGCTTCGGCCCGCTGTACGTCGGCATCGAAGTCCTGGCTGAAGGCGGCCAGCCGCTGCAGACCGATGACGGGGCGACCCAGCGCATCGTGGAAGGGCGAAGGCCCGTCACCGCGCACCTGGATCAGCTCGAACAGCATGTCGCCATGCATGCACAGCGCCACGTCGAAGGGCGGGGAGATGGCCCGGCCTTCGTGGCTGAGGTTCAGGCGCAGGCCGCGGAACACCGTCCACGGGCCTATGCCGACCTGGGTTTCCCAGAAGCCCATCAACTGGTCGAGGCTGGCCGTGGTGAAGCTGATCTGGCGTATGGGGCCCAGCCAGGGGGCGAGGTTGTCTGTCATGGTCATCATCCAAGTGCCTGCTGGGCCGCGTGCCGGCCGGCGCGGCGGCCGAAGAAGGAGGCTTCGCCCAGACAGGTGCCCGAGGCATAGCCGTTGCTGTCCTGCGCGATGTTGGAGGCACAGGCCCCGGCCGCATACAGGCCGGCAACGGCTTGTGCGTTGTCGTCCAGCACCTGGCCCACGGCGTTCACGCGCAGGCCGCCCAGCGTGAAACCGGTGTACACGGCCTGGCCAAACGACAGGTCGAAGGCCGCGTAGGGGCCCTGGCTCAAGGGCTTGAGCCACTTCGGGTATTTATGGAACTGCGGGTCCTGCCCCTGCGCCGCATGCTGGTTGTAGTCGCGCAGGGTGGCTTGCAGTGCGCCTTCCGGCAGGCCCAGGCCGGCTTCCATCTCGGCCACGGTCTCGAAGCCGTCGACCAGGCGCTGGCGCGTGAGCTCGGCAAAGCGCGGGTAGGCAAAGATCTCGGCATCGACGATGAGGTAGACCTTGCCTTCGGGCTGCCGCACGCTGGCGATGCTGGAGCGTGCATGGTAGGAGTCCTCGGCCACGAAGCGCCGGCCGTCGCGGTTGACCAGGATGCCCTTGAGCAGGTCTTCGGGTGGGTAGAAGGGCGAGGTCAGAAACGCTTGGTCCATGTGCTGCACCGCACCGCCGGCCGCCTGGCCCAGGCGTATGCCCAGGCCGTCATCGTGGGGCCCGCCCTGGATGTAGGAACTGCCCAGCACCGGCACATGCTGCGCCACCATTTCGGGGTTCTGGCCGAAGCCACCCGCCGCCAGCACCACGCCGCGCGTAGCGCGCAGGTGCAACGTCTCGTCAAAGCGCCGCACGCGCACGCCGACGATGCGGCTGTGCGCCCCCTGGCCTTCGCGCAGCAGCGCATCGACCTTGCTGTACAGGCTGGTGCGCACGCCCTGGGCCTCGGCGCGTTGCGCCAGCAGGTTCAGCGCCAGCGCCGCGCCGCCGTCCTCGCCGTCGAAGGCCACCTTGTGGCCGCGGGGCGCGGGCCGGGCCTGGTCGCGGTAGGGCCAGACCTGCTCGTTGCCCGTCCAGATCAGGCAGTCCTTGCCCGGCTGGATCACGTTCTTGTGCGGGTAGTAGCTGCGCTCGAAGGGAATGCCCTGGGCTTCGAGCCAGTCGAAGTGGGCCACGCTGCCGCAGCAGTAGGCTTCTATCTTTTCGGCATCGGGTGCGAGGGACGTGGCGGTGAGGTGGCGAGCCATGTCCTCGGCGCTATCCTCGAAGCCGCAGGCGCGCTGCACGGCCGTGCCGCCGCCCAGGTAGAAGTGCCCCGAGGCCGCCGCCGTGGTGCTGGCGCCGCCGCCGCTGCGCTCGGCCACCAGCACCGAGGCGCCGGCGGCCCGCGCTTCCAGCGCCGCGCACACGCCGGCCATGCCGCTGCCCACGACCAGCACCTCGGCTTCGTCGTCCCAGGCCGCGACTGCGCTGGCGTCCAGGCACAGGTCTTCCGTGAGGTCTGCCATGGATGTTCTTCCTTCAGGCAGCCGCCGTGCCAGCGATGTGGTTGGCCGCGATGTAGGCAAAGGTCATAGCCGGGCCTATGGTGGAGCCGGGCCCGGGGTAGGTCTTGCCCATCAGCGCGGCCGAGGTGTTGCCCACGGCATAGCAGCCGGCGATGGCCGAGCCGTCGGGACGCAGCACCCGCGCGAAGGCATCGGTGCGCAGCCCGCCCTTGGTGCCCAGTTCGCCCGGATCTATGCGCAGCGCGTAGAACGGTCCCTTTTCGATCGGCCCCAGGCAGGGATTGGGCTGGCAGTTGGAGTCGCCGTAGTAGCGGTCGAACAGGCTGTTGCCCTTGCCGAACTCGGGGTCCGTGCCTTCGGCGGCAAAGCGGTTCATTTGCGCCACGGTGCGGCCCAGGCCCGCGGCGTCCACGCCTATCTTGCGGGCCAGGGCGTCCAGCGTGTCGGCGCGGTAGATGACCTTGTCCAGCCAGCCGTCGGGGATCTTGCTGTCAGGCTGCACGCTGCCGGGCAGCAGCACGCCGCAGGGGTAGTTCTTGCGGTACTCGGCGTCGAACACCAGCCAGGCCGGCGTGTTGGCGCCGCTGGCCTGCTGGTCGGCATACATGGCGTAGATGATGTCGGTGTAGGGAGCGGCCTCGTTGACGAAGCGCCGGCCCAGGCGGTTGACCATCACGCAGCGTGGAAAGGCCCGCTCCACGAACAGGCCGCGCTGGCTGGCCTCGCCCGGCACATGCACCGTGGGCACGCCCCAGGTGTCACCCATCAGGTGCGTGTCGGCCCCCAGCTCCAGGCCGGCGCGTATGCCATCGCCGGTGTTGATGGGCGGCGCGGCCGTCCATTCGGCGCGCGTGGGCGCGGGCAGGTACTGCTGGCGCATGGCCTGGTCGGCCTCGAAGCCACCGCAGGCCAGGATCACGGCACGGCGCGCGCCCACTTGCAGGCGCTGGCCCTGGCGCTCGACGGCGAGGCCGGTGACCCGGCCGCCGGCATATTGCAGCGACAGCATGGTCGTCCTCAGCCACAGCGCAATGCCGCGCTGCTCCAGCGCCGCGCGCAGGCTGGCGACCAGGGCGTTGCCCAGCGTCAGGCGGCGGTCGCGGCGGGTGCGCAGGCGCCAGCGCACATCCAGTGCATAGCGCAGGGCCAGCCTGGCAGTCAGCCCCAGCCAGCCGCGCTCCTTGGCGACGATGGTGTGGGCCTCGACCTGGGACATGGAGATGCGCCCGGCGATCTGCGTGGCCGGCGAGGACGGGCGCATGTCGTCGAAATGCGGCCCCAGTTTGCGGGCATCGAAGGGCTTGGGCTCCATCGTGCGGTAGCCGGGCTTGCCGCCCTGGCGCTCGGGGTAGTAGTCGGGGTAGCGCGCCACGGCGAGAAAGTGGACATCGGCGTCCGCGGCCAGGTACTGGACCATCTTCGGGCCGTTCTCCAGATAGGCGTCCATGCGCTGCGGGTCGTATTCCGTGCCCACTACCTCGCGCAGGTAGGTGACGGCTTCTTCGTAGGAATCGCTGCCCCCGAGGCCTTCGATCTGGCCGTTGCAGGGAATCCAGATGCCGCCGCCGGACACCGCCGTGGTGCCGCCGTAGACCTCGCTCTTCTCGATGACCAGCACCGACAGGCCCTGGTCGTGCGCGCGCAGCGCGGCGGTCAGGGCCCCGGCGCCGGAGCCGACGACGACCACGTCGTATTCGGCATCCCACAGCGGATGGCTTTCTGGATGGCTTTGGTTTTGTCTCATGGCAACCTTTTGATCTTGCTATGTCACATATTAAATTAAATGTGCCAAATGATGGCACAAATCTGGATGTTGTGCCACGCATGCGAAAATGGCGCGCTGGCCGGGCAGGGGTCCGGCACCGGATGCAAGAGGTGCACATGAGCCGACAGTTGCGCTGGGATGGCGCCAGCAGAATGGAGAACGCCAGCGATGGCCGCACGCTGATCCTGCGTGCGGCGCTGGAGGCGATGATTGCCCAGGGGGTCGAGGGCTTTGCCATCGACGACGTGGCCCAGCGGGCCAGCATCTCGCGGCGCACCCTGTACCGCTATTTCGGCAGCAAGAAGGAACTGATCCAGGCGGTGATCAGCGCCGAGAACGCCGCCTTCTTCGAGGAAATGCGGCGCAACCTGAGCGCAATCGAGGACGACTTCGAGCGCTACCTGCCGGAGTGCATCTGCTTTGCCGTGCGCTACCTCGACCGGCACAACGGCGGGTTCCACCACACCTACCTGGCCCGGAGCGGAACGGCCGAGGTCTTCGGCCTGATCTTCGAGAACATCGCCCCCATGTGGCGCGAGCTGCTGGCGGCGCCGTACCAGCGCTATGCCGATCTCCACGGCCCGGCGGTGCAGCCGCTGGACGAACTCATCGCGCTGATCAGCCGCATCGGGCTGGCCTACTGCTTGGTGCCGGCCGACGAGGAGGCGATCCGCCGGCAACTGGCCGTCGTCCAGCTGGTCCGCACCCGCTGATCGTCGACCGCGCGGAAATGCCCGGCTTTTGCCAGCGCGCCGGTTTCGTTTGCTACACTAGCCGCCATGTTCATCCATCAAGCAGTCATTGCAGGTCGTTCGCACCGGGGAGCTTGGCCCTGGCGTAAGCCTGCGCACGTGACCGTTTGATTGCCGCTGGGTGACACGCCCCAGCGTGCGCCCTCCGGTCATGCCCTGTGGCATGGCCTTCTCTTTGATGAACTGCAGCGCACGAGACACACACTTCCAGCGTGCGCTGCCCTAGCTGGGGACGACTTCGTGATCACCGAACTCGAATTCAAAAGTCTGGCCGACCAAGGCTACAACCGCATTCCACTCGTCGCCGAAGCCTTCGCCGATCTGGAAACACCGCTCTCCCTCTATCTGAAGCTGGCGCATACGCACGACGACGGCAAGTACAGCTTCCTGCTCGAATCCGTCGTGGGCGGCGAGCGCTTCGGGCGCTACAGCTTCATCGGCCTGCCCGCCCGCACCCTGCTGCGCGCCACCGGCTTCGGCGCCGCAGCGCAGACCGAGGTCGTGACCGACGGCACGGTGGTGGAGACGGCGCCGGGCAATCCGCTCGATTTCATCGCCAGCTACCAGCAGCGCTTCAAGGTGGCGGTCAGCCCCGGGCTGCCGCGCTTTTGCGGCGGTTTGGCGGGCTATTTCGGCTACGACGCCGTGCGCCACATCGAGAAGAAGCTGGAGCATTCCTGCCCGCCTGACAGCCTGGGCACGCCCGACATCCTGCTGCTGCAGTGCGAGGAGGTGGCGGTCATCGACAACCTCTCGGGCAAGCTCTACCTCATCGTCTACGCCAACCCGGCCGAGCCCGAGGCCTATTCGCGCGCCAAGAAGCGCGTGCGCCAGCTCAAGGAGCGGCTGCGCTACTCGGTGAGCGTGCCGCAGATCAAGGCGGGCGACAGCCACCCGGCGCAGCGCAGCTTTGCCAAGGCCGACTACCTGAAGGCGGTGGACGAGGCCAAGGAGCTGATCGCCGCCGGCGACTTCATGCAGGTGCAGGTGGGCCAGCGCATCCACAAGCGCTACACCGAAAGCCCGCTGAGCCTGTACCGCGCGCTGCGCTCGCTCAACCCCAGCCCCTACATGTACTACTACCACATGGGCGACTTCCATGTGGTGGGCGCCAGCCCCGAGATCCTGGTGCGGCACGAGCGCGTGGAAGGCGGCGAGAAGATCACCATCCGCCCGCTGGCCGGTACCCGCCCGCGCGGCGCCACGCCCGAGAAGGACAAGGCCGCCGAGGTCGAGCTGGTCAACGACCCCAAGGAGCGCGCCGAGCACGTGATGCTGATTGACTTGGCGCGCAATGACATCGGCCGCATCGCCAGGACCGGCAGCGTCAAGGTGACCGAGGCCTTCGTGGTCGAGCGCTACAGCCATGTGATGCACATCGTGAGCAACGTCGAAGGCACGCTGCTGGAAGGCATGAACAGCATGGACGTGTTCAAGGCCACCTTCCCGGCCGGCACGCTGACCGGCGCGCCCAAGGTGCATGCGATGGAGATCATCGACCGGCTCGAACCCACCAAGCGCGGCATCTACGGCGGCGCCGTGGGTTATCTGAGCTATGCCGGCGACATGGACCTGGCCATCGCCATCCGCACCGGCGTGATCAAGGACGGCATGCTCTACGTGCAGGCCGCGGCCGGCGTGGTGGCCGATTCGGTGCCCGAGCTGGAATGGAAGGAAACGGAACACAAGGCACGCGCGCTGCTGCGCGCGGCCGAGCTGGTGGAGGAGGGGCTGGAATGATGCGCGCCATCGACAAGGTTGAAGACTGCGCCACGATGGCCGAGGTGCGTCGCCAGGTGGATGCGCTGGACGACATCCTCGTGCCGCTGCTGGTCACGCGCGGTGGCTACATGACGCAGGCCGCCAAGGTCAAGAACGACCCCGACCTGGTGCGCGACGAGGACCGCATCGAAACCATCGTCGCCCGCGTGCGCGAGCGCGCTGCGGCCGAGGGTGGCCAGCCCGACGTGATCGAGGCCATCTACCGCAGCATGATGGAGGCGTACATCGCCTACGAGCACCGCGAACTCGCCCGGCTGCAGGCCGGCACAGACTAGAAAGCAGGCCATGAAAAAACTCCTGATGGTCGACAACTACGACAGCTTCACCTACAACATCGTGCAGTACTTCGGCGAGCTGGGCGTCGAGGTGGTCGTGGTGCGCAACGACGAGACTTCGCTCGAGGAAATCGCTGCCCACCGGCCCGACTGGCTGGTGATCTCGCCCGGCCCGTGCTCGCCGGCCGAGGCCGGCATCTCGGTGCCCGCGATCCAGCACTTTGCCGGCAAGCTGCCCATCCTGGGCGTGTGCCTGGGCCACCAGGCGATTGGTGCGGCCTTTGGCGGCAACATCATCCGCGCGGTGCAGCAGATGCATGGCAAGACCAGCGTCATCACCACCACGCAGCAGGGCGTATTCGCCCACCTGCCGCAGCAGTTCACCGTCAACCGCTACCACTCACTGGTGATCGAGCGCGCCACCTGCCCCGAGGTGCTGGAGATCACTGCCACCAGCGGCGACGGCGAGATCCAGGGCGTGCGCCACCGCGAGCTGCCCATCCAGGGCGTGCAGTTCCACCCGGAAAGCATCCTCACCGAGCATGGCCACGCCATGCTGAAGAACTTTCTCGATGGCGCATAGCGCGGCCGTGCCGGCCGATCGAAGCAGGGGGCGCGCATGATCATTCCCGAGTACTGGGCGCAGGGCAGGGTGCAGCAGCGCGTGCGCGGCCGGCAGGTCACGATGCGGCGCTTCGGCTGGTCCGACATGAGCCAGCTCGATGCGCAGGCGATGGCCGATGCGCGCGCCCACGAGGCGATGGCGCAGGTGCTGGCCGGCGTGCCGCAGCCCGGTTTCGAGCGCAAGGTGGCCTACAACGGCGCGGACGGCGTGCCTATCCGCGAAGAGGTACTGCAGCGTGCCGGGCCCGAGGTCGTCACCCGCAACAGCTATGGCGCGCACTGCCTGAACACGCCGCGCGCGCTGTTCGCCGATGTGGACTACGAACAGCCCCGCTATACCTCTGGTTGGGGCAAGGTCTACCTCGTCGCCATCGCGCTCGCGGCAGGCCTGGCCTTTGCGGCCGTGCAGCGGGTGGCGGGCACTGGGTTTGGCGTGGCGGCGGCCCTGGTGGCCAGCCTGGTTGCACTGGTGGTGGTGTCGAGCCTGCAGGGCCGCGCCGAGGCGCGCGCCCGGGCCGTGGCGGCCCCCGGCATCCAGCAGCAGGCGCTGCAGCGGGTGCAGGACTTTGCCGCGGCCCACCCCGACTGGTCGCTGCGCCTGTACCAGACCCCCGCGGGCATGCGGGTGCTGGCGACGCACCGCCCCTTCGATCCGCTGGAGCCCGAGGTGCAGCGCTTCTTCGACGCCATCGGCGTGGACCGGCTGTACGCGCGCATGTGCCGCAACCAGCGGTGCTTTCGCGCCCGCCTGACCGGCAAGCCCTGGCGCATGGACATCGCCGAGCACATGCGCCCGCGCCCGGGCGTGTGGCCCATCAACCCCGAGCGCCTGCCCGAGCGCGAGGCCTGGGTGGCCCGCTACGAGCAGCGCAGCGCCGGCTACGCCGCCTGCCGCTTCGTGCAGGCGCTGGGGCCGGAGCGCACCGATGCAGCGATTGCCGGCGTGGTCGCGCTGCACGATGATCTGAGCAAAGCCAACCGTTCCCTGCCCCTGGCCTGATTTTTGGAGATTGGATTCCCATGTCGATTACCCCCCAGGAAGCGCTGCAGCGCACCATCGAGCACCGCGAAATCTTCCACGACGAGATGCTGCACCTGATGCGCATGATCATGCGCGGCGAGCTGTCGCCGGTGATGACGGCGGCCATCACCACCGGCCTGCGCGTCAAGAAGGAGACCATCGGCGAGATCAGCGCCGCCGCGCAGGTGATGCGCGAGTTCTCCACCAAGGTGCATGTGGCCGACAGCACGCACATGGTTGATGTGGTGGGCACCGGCGGCGACGGCGCCAGCACCTTCAACATCTCCACCTGCGCCATCTTCGTGTGCGCGGCGGCCGGCGCCAAGGTCAGCAAGCACGGCGGGCGCAGCGTCTCCAGCAAGAGCGGCAGCGCCGACGTGATGGAGGCGCTGGGCGTGCATATCGACCTCGCGCCTGAGCAGATCGCGCAGTGCATCGCCGACGTGGGCATTGGCTTCATGTTCGCGCCCAACCACCACCCGGCCATGAAGAACGTGGCGCCGGTGCGGCGCGAGCTGGGCGTGCGCACCATCTTCAACATCCTCGGCCCGCTGACCAACCCGGCCAGTGCGCCCAACATCCTGATGGGCGTGTTCCACGAGGACCTGGTCGGTATCCAGGTGCGCGCGCTGCAGCGCCTGGGCGCCGAGCATGCGCTGGTGATCTACGGCCGCGACGGGCTCGACGAGATCAGCCTGGGCGCCGGCACCCTGGTGGGTGAATTGAAGGACGGCGTGGTGCGCGAGTACGAGGTCCATCCCGAGGACTTCGGCATCCCCATGGTGGGCACGCGGGCCTTCCGCGTCGATACGCCCGAGCAGTCGCGCCAGATGCTGCTCGACGTGCTGGGCGGCGCCCAGGGCCCGGCGCGCGACATCGTGTGCCTGAACGCTGGCGCGGCGCTGTATGCGGCCAACGTGGCCGACTCCATCGCCGACGGCCTGGAGCGCGCACGCCAGGCCATCGACAGCGGCGCGGCCAAGGCCAAGCTGGAACAGCTGGTGCAGCGCACGCACGCGCTCGCGGCCTGAAGCGGGTGCGCAGCGCCGCCGCCCGTGGGAGCAGCCGATGACGGTTTCCGCCCAGCAAGCCCTGGCCCCGCTGCTGCAGGCAGTCTCCACGCAGCCGCAGTGGGCGCTGCCCGAGTTCGTCGACCTGGGGCGCCCCGCGTGGGGTGACGCCATGCGGGGGCTGGCCTGGGCCATGGCGGTGGTGATCGCGCTGTCGTTCTGGCAGGCCGCCAGCGGGCGCGAGGCGCTGGCTGCACTCGCCGTCGTGGCGCTGGCATGGCTGGGTCTGCACCGCTGGCGCAGGCGGCGTAGTGCGCCATTGGGCGAAGGGCTGGTCGATGGCGGGCGTGGCTGCGTCGCCGATGTGGCGCAGCGCCGCATCCGCAGCACGGGCATGGAGCCTTCGGTACATTGGCTGCTGGAGCCCGCCGCCGAATGGAGCCTGGGCCGTGTGGCCTTCCAGGACCGTCCGCGGCAGCGCCATGGCTGGCGCGTCGAGCTGCGGCATGCGCGCAAGGGGCCGGTGGCCGTCCTGTGCACGGTGCTGCACATGGACCGCGCCGAGGCGGACCTGCTGGCGCTGGACGCCCTGGTGGACGAGATGGCGCAGCGCCTGGATCTGCGCCAGAGCGGCGACCGCTGTGTACCGCGCGCCGCTGATGGCGGCAGGCGGCTGATGAATGCATGAGAAAGAAACCGTATGTCCGATATTCTGAAAAAAATCTGTGAAGTGAAGGTGGAGGAAGTGGCCGCGGCGCGCAAGAAGGTGCCGCTGGAGGCCATGCGCGCCGATGCCGAAAGCCGCGTGCTCACGCGCGACTTCGAGGGCGCGCTGCGCGCCAAGATCGCCAGGGGCCAGGCCGCGGTGATCGCCGAGGTCAAGAAGGCCAGCCCCAGCAAGGGCGTGATCCGCGCCGACTTCATCCCCGCCGACATCGCGCAGAGCTATGCCGAGGGCGATGGCAAGACCAGCGCCGCCTGCCTGTCGGTGCTGACCGACAAGCAGTTCTTCCAGGGCTCGGTGGACTACCTCAAGCAAGCCCGCGCGAGCTGCGGCCTGCCGGTGCTGCGCAAGGACTTCATGGTCGATCCCTACCAGATCTACGAGTCGCGCGCGATGGGCGCCGACTGCGTGCTGCTGATCGCCGCCTGCCTGGAAGACGCGCAGATGGCCGAGCTCGAGGCCATTGCGCGCAGCCTTGACATGGCCGTGCTGGTCGAGGTGCACGATGCCGAGGAGCTGCAGCGCGCGCTCAAGCTCAAGACGCCGCTGGTGGGCATCAACAACCGCAACCTGCGCAACTTCGAGGTCAGCATCCAGACCACGCTGGATCTGCAGAAGGACGTGCCCGCCGACCGCCTGCTGGTGACCGAATCGGGCATCCTCGCGCCGGCCGACGTGAAGACCATGCGCGACGCCGGCGTGAACGCCTTCCTGGTCGGCGAGGCCTTCATGCGTGCGCCCGAGCCGGGCGAGGCGCTGGCCGCGCTGTTCGGCTGAGCGCGGCATGGCCCGCATTCCCTATGCCGACTGCGGCAGCGAGGCTGTGCGCCCGCTGGCCGAGCGCATCGTCGCCGAGCGCGGCAGCATCCTGCACCTGTACCAGATGCTGATGCACAGCGCGCCGGTGGCCGAGGGCTGGCTGCAGTACCTCACCGCCATCCGCCAGAAGTCGGGGCTGCCGGGCGACCTGCGCGAGCTGGTCATCATGCGCGTGGCCCTGCTCAACCGCGCGCCCTACGAGGCGGACCAGCACGCGCCCATCGCGCTGGCCGAGGGCGTGTCGCAAGCGAAGCTGGATGCGCTCAATGCCTGGCAGGACAGCCTGCTGTTCGATGCGCGCGAACGCGCCGTGCTGGCCTATACCGACGCCATGACGCGCCAGGTGCAGGTGGCCGACGAGGTCTTCGCCGCCGTGGCCGCGCACTTCGAGCCGCCGCGCCTGGTGGAGCTGACCGCCACGGTGGCGGCCTACAACATGGTGTCGCGCTTTCTGGAGGCGATGCAGATCCATTCGCACGATCCGCGTCAGATTCAAAAATAGGAGCTGCTGGCGCTCATTCACTCTTGATTTCAAATGGTTTTCGTATTGAAATCGTTTCGGGATAAGCGCGAACAGCTCCTTTTTCAGGAGCTGTTCGTAGAGCGCAGCTGCCGTCAGCGCAGCAGCTGCAATATCTCCGCCGGCCCTTGCACGATGGCGCAATTGCGCGCCCGCAGCAGCGCGCCGAAGGCCTCGGAGCGCAGGTAGCCATACTCCACTGGCCGCTGCGCGCCGATCGCATCGCCTTGCACCACCGTATCGGCCGGGTGGCACATCAGCAGGCTGCCGCTGCCACAGGCCTGCAGCCACGCATCCATGTGCCGGCCGTAATCCTCGGGCGTGGGCGCATCGAAGCCATAGACGCCGCCAAAGCCCCGGTTGCGCGCCAGCCCCTGGCGGCGCAGCCGGCGCGACAGCGCCCAGCCGCCCAGCGCGGCGATCACCGCGGCCTTGGGCTGCCAGGCCAGCCGGCCCGCAGGCGCGGTCGAGCGCACCCACAGCGGCGGCGCATCGCCGTAGCGGCGCTGCAGCTCGTCCAGCATCGCGGCACGCGCCGCCGGCAACTGGTGCACGTGCTGGTGCCCGTCGATGAAGTCGGGCGGCGTGCCGAGGGCGTTCTCGAAGGCGTCGAGCTGCATGCGCCACTGCGTGCGCAGCCAGTCGCGGTCGAGTCGGCCGGTATAGGCCTGGGCGATGCGCTGGCCGATGCCGGCCGCGGCCTGCTGGCCAAAGCCTTCGGTCAGGTTGAAATGCAGGCCCACGGCCAGGCGCGGGCGCAGCGCGGGCAGGGCCTGCACGGCCTCGCGCCAGCGCGGCGCCGTGGTCATGCAGCTGGTGGCGGACAGGCGGCCCGCGCCGGCCAGCGCCTGCACCGCCGCGTCGATGGCCGGGTGCAGCGCGTAGTCGTCGGCGCACAGGACGATGGGCTTCATGCGTCCACCCGGGCGAAGGCCCAGAACTTGGCGGCCACGAAGGTCAGCACCGAGACGATCAGCAGCACCGCGGCCAGGCTCCAGAAGTAGTGCAGGTGCAGCACGTTCAGCGCCACGAGGTAGAGCACCTCGTTCACCGCGAACGACAGGCAGGCCACGGCGAAGAAGCGCGGGATCGCCTGCAGGTGCGGTGTCTGGTGCTGGGAGAAGGTGAGCAGCGCATGGCCCGCGTAGCTCACGCAGAAGGCCACCAGGAAGGCCAGCACATTCGCCAGCAGCGGCGGCCAGTGCAGGCCCTGCACCAGCGCCGCCACTCCCAGCAGGTGGGTGCCGGCCGCGCAGCCGCCCACGCCCAGGAACTGCAGCGGCTGCGGCAGGCGGCGCAACTGCGCCAGCAGCGGGGCCAGCACGCGCAGCGGCAGCGGATCAGCGCCTTGCGTCATGGGCATCGTCGGGCAGCGGCGGCAGGGGGCTGTGGTTGTCGTCCTCGGCCACCACGTACACCGGCCGGCGCTTGACCTCGGCGTAGATGCGGCCGATGTACTCGCCCAGGATGCCGATGGACAGCAGCTGCACGCCCGAGAACAGCATCAGGCCCGCGGCCAGCGTGGGCCAGCCGTCGACCGCGTTGTCGTGCAGCAGGTAGTCGACCGCGATGAAGATGCCGTAGCCGATGGCCGCCAGCGAGATGACCGCGCCGATCCCGCTCCAGATCTGCAGCGGCAGCGTGGTGAACGAGGTCAGCCCCTGCATGGCCAGCTTGGCCAGCCGGTGCAGGTTGAAGGTGGAGGTGCCGCTCTTGCGCACATCGGGCACGAAGGGCAGGGCCACCGACTGGAAGCCGACCCAGGCGTACAGCCCCTTCATGAAGCGGTTGCGCTCGGGCAAGCGCTTGAGCGCATCGACCACCTTGCGGTCCATGAGCCGGAAGTCGCCGGCGTTGGCCGGGATCTGCACCGCGTTGTCGTGGTTCATCAGCCGGTAGAACACGCCGGTGCCCCAGCGCTTGGCCAGGCCTTCGCCCGCGCGGTCGGCGATCACGCCGTAGACCATGTCATAGCCCGACTGCCACAGCCGCACCATCTCGGGCACCAGCGACAGCGGGTGCTGGAAGTCCGAGTCGATCAGCAGCACGGCATTGCCGCGCGCGTGCTCGATGCCGGCGGACAGCGCGGCCTCCTTGCCGAAGTTGCGCGACAGCTTCAAAAAGCGCATGGGGAACTGCGGCGCCAGCCGCTGCGCGATGGCGGCGGTGGCATCGCGGCTGCCGTCGTCGACCAGCACGATCTCGCACTCGGCGGCCAGCGGCGCCACGGCCGCATGCAGCGCGTGCAGGAAGTCCTCGAGGTGCCCGGCCTCGTTGTAGGCGGGCACCACGCAGCTCAGGACCAGGCGCTCGCGGCCCGGGGGGGATGGATTCAGGGAGGACATGGGGGGATTCTCCGCTCAGCGGGCCTGCGCAGGCAGGTACTCGAAAATCGCGTAGACGTAGGGCTGGGGGTGCGGAAAGCGCCAGTCCATGGGCTTTCGCACCTTGAGCAGCACCGGGCCGACGGCCTGGCCCTGGCGCGCCAGCCACGCGGCGGCCGCGTCTTCGCATTCGGCCGCGGGCGCGGGGGCCTTGCCGTCGGCACCCACCGGGCCACGGCCGCAAAAGAGCAGGCCGCCCTGGCGGGCCCAGTCGGGGTAGTCGTACATCTTGGCTTCGGGGCTGTCGGGCAGGCCGGGCAGCGTGCGGACGGACGGGTCGCCATAGAAGGCTACCAGCGCGTTCTGCGCCCAGTCGCCGCCCACCCAGCGCAGCGGCACATCGGGGTGGGTGCGCCGCCAGTGCGCCACCACGGCCTGGCCGGCGGCTTCGTTCGGGCGGTAGTAGTCGCTGTCCTGGTCGGCGGCCTCGCGGCGCATCTGCACGAAGCCCAGCGCCACCACCAGCGCCAGCGCCGGCCAGAAGGCGCGCGCCAGCGCCGGCAGCGCCCGTGCGGTCGCGGCCGGGTCGGCGGCGTCCAGGTTGCGCAGCCACAGCAGGCTGAAGGCGAAGCCGATCGGGATCGCCCACGGAATCGACAGCGTGACCACGCTGGACAGGCCGAACAGCAGCATGCCCAGCCAGGTGGACAGGGCCAGCCAGAACAGGGTGTCGCCCCAGCCCTGGCTGCGCCAGCTGGTGGCCATGGCGCGCCGCCAGCGGCCGAGCCAGCCGCCGCCCTGGCCCAGCCAGGCATAGACGCCGGTCACGGCCAGCCAGCCCGGCAGCCAGTACAGCACCGGCGAGACCAGGAAGCGCACGATGTGCTTCCACTCCACCCGGCCGTCGCCCTGGTCGGTGGCGTAGCTCAGCGTGATCCAGCCGTGCTTGGCCACCCAGGCCACGTGCGGCGCCAGCGTGGCGGCAAAGGCCAGCAGCGCCAGGTAGGGCCGCGGCGTGCGCAGCCACTGGCGGCCCTGCGGCGTGAGCAAGGTGGGCAGCAAAAAGCCGGCGAGGAACACGCCGCTGACGTATTTGGTGAGCATGCAGGCCGCCGCCAGCACGCCGAGCAGCACGCTGGCCAGCGCGCCGCGCCAGCGCACTTCCTGGAAGCTGGCCAGCAGAAAGGCCGCCGTCCAGGGCCACAGCGACAGCAGCTGCGCATTGGCGTTGAACTTGCCCGCCAGCGTGGTGTACGGAAAGCTCCACAGCAGCAGCAGCACGGCCACCGGCGCAAAGCGCTGCAGCTGCAGGCGCCGCGCCAGGTAGGCCACGCCCGCCAGGCCCACGGCCACGTTCACATACGACAGCGCGCGGTACGAGGCATCACCCGTGGGAAACAGCGAGAACCACAGGCCGGTGGTCCACGAGAAGAACGGCGGGTGCTTGTGCGTGCCCCACTGGAACGACTGCGACCAGGCGTAGTTTTCCAGCATGTCGAAATAGCCGTCGAGGTTACCGTTGGCGAGCCAGCCCACCACGGCCCACACCGTCGCAGAGACGGCAATCCACAGCCACAACTGGCGCCGGAGGCTGGCTGGCCCGGTCAGGGCGTGATCGAAAGAGGCAGCGGTCAAGGCAAGGAAGCGGTATCGGGAAGTAGCGCGCTATTGTAGGGACGGATGCTGAAGCCAGGCTGAGCAATCGCAAGCCCTTGCCCGGCCGTGCGGAAAGACAGTTGTTTGCAAACGTGTGATTTGTGCTGATAATGAAAATATTGATAGCAGCCGCTCCCAACAGAGGTTCTTGTTACGAGCCTTTTCAAATGTGGCAGGGTGCGTGGCTGCGGATTGGATAGCATTCGATTTTTTAACCTAAGGAGAACCGATGGCTGTGCAAAATCCCTTTTTCGGCGGGCGGCGCGAGAGCGAGTCTGGCGCATCCAAGTTTCTGGGCGCCTCACCGGCCTCGGCATCGGGCAGCAGCTTGCCCAGCACGGCCGCGGGATCGGCCAGTTCGGTTCTCGGAGGCGTCATGAACACCAGCAAGAGCGCAGACACCGAGGCAGCGTCCTCCTCCTCCGAATCGGCCGGCAGCAAGCTGACCGTCGGCCCCAATATCAAGCTCAAGGGCGTCGAGATCACCGATTGCGACACCCTGGTGGTGGAGGGTACGGTCGAGGCCACGATGAATTCGCGCGTGATCCAGATCGCGGCGCAGGGCGCATTCCGCGGCTCGGCCGAGATCGACATCGCCGAGATCCATGGCGAGTTCGAGGGCAACCTGACGGTGCGCGACAAGCTGGTGATCTTCGGCTCGGGCCGCGTGCACGGCAAGATCCGCTACGGCAAGGTCATCATCGAAGAGGGCGGCCAGCTCACCGGCGAGATCGAGTGCTCGGCCGGCAGCCGCCCTGCCGCCAGCAAGCCGGTGGCGAGCCACGCCGCCGAAAAGGCCGAGGCGGCCAGCATCGTCTGATCCCTCCTGGCGCCGTACCCCTGCGGCGCACCCCTGCAGGATCTCCCAGGCATGGCGCCGAGCGCCATGCTTTTTTCATGGCGATTGCTTCGCGGCGGGCTAAGCGTGGGTTTTCCAAGCACAAAGCGTCTCTACAGCCTAACCCTAGGCGCCGATCGGCGGCGGCCCCGTATGGTGGTGCCTCGCTTTGATTCGAAGGAGAGCGCATGAAACGGATGATCTGGGCCGCCTGCGTGGCACTGCCGCTGTCGGCCGCAGCCGCGTGGCCCGAGCGGCCCATCACCATGGTCGTGCCCGCGGCGGCGGGCGGCACCACCGACATCGCCGCGCGCGTGCTGGCCGAGAAGATGGGGCGCGACCTCGGCACCTCCATCGTGGTCGAGAACAAGGGCGGTGGCGGCGGCAGCATAGGCACGGCGCAGGTCGCGCGGGCCAAGGCCGACGGCCATACGCTGCTGATGGGCAACATCGGCCCGGTGGCGATCAACTTCAGCCTGTACAAGCAGCTGAGCTACAAGGAGACGGACCTGCGCGGCGTCACCAACGTGATCTCGGTGCCCAACATCCTGGTGGTGAATGCGAACTCGCCGGTCAGGAGCGTGAAGGACCTGGTGGCCCTGGCCAGGACCCGGCCGCTGACCGCGGCGACCTCGGGAGTGGGCCAGTCGCCGCACATGTCCACCGAGATGTTCCGCCAGAAGGCGGGCATCGACGTGACCCTGGTGCCGCACAGCGGCGCCGCGCCCGCGGTGACGGCGCTGCTGGGTTCGCAGGTGGACTTCATGATCGACAACCTGCCCAGCTCCATGCCGCACATCAAGTCGGGCAAGTTCCGCGCGCTGGCCATCACCAGCAAGGACCGCGCCGAGCAGCTGCCCGAGGTGCCGACGATGGCGGAGTCGGGCATCCCCATGCAGGTGACGGCCTGGTTCGGCCTGCTGGCGCCCGCCGGCACGCCGGACGCCATCGTCCACCAGCTGCAGCAGGCCGCGCGCAAGGCCATGCAGACGCCCGAGGTGCGCCAGCGCTTCGCCGACCTGGGCGGCGTGCCCGGCGGCGAGACCCCGGCCGAGTACGACGCCTTCATCGCGCAGGAGCGCAAGAGCTGGGCGCAGATCGTGAAGGCGGCCGGGCTGTCGCTCGAATAAACCAGGAGACCATCGATGCACCCACTTCGTTTCCGCCGCGCGCTGCTGTCCTGCCTGGCCCTGTCCGGCGCTGCCATGCTGGCACCGGTGGCCCAGGCCGCGGACTGGCCCGACAAGCCCATCCAGCTGGTGATTCCCTATCCGCCTGGCGGCAGCGCCGACCTGCTGGGCCGGCCGCTGGCCGTGCAGCTGCAGCAGCAGCTCAAGCAGTCGGTGGTGCTGGAGTACAAGCCCGGCGCGGGCGGCACGCTGGCCTCGCAGTACCTGGCGCGCGCCAAGCCCGACGGCTATACCTTCCTGATGGTGCTGGCCGCGCATGCGATCAACGACAGCCTGTACCCCAAGCTGCCGTACGACACGCGCAAGGATTTCGCGCCGGTCTCGCTGGTGGCCACGCTGCCCATGGTGGTGGCGGGCAGCGCCAAGCTGCCGGCGAAGAACATCCCGGAGCTGATCCAGGCCGCCAAGGCGGCGCCGGGCAAGCTCACCTTCGGCTCGGCGGGCAACGGCAACACCGGCCACCTGGCGGCTGAGTATTTCAGCAGCGTGGCCGGCATCCAGATGACCCATGTGCCCTACAAGGGCAGCGCCGGCGTGGTCAATGCCATGCTGGCGGGCGATATCGACCTCACGTTCGACAGCATCTCCACCTCGATGCCGCACATCCGCAGCGGGCGCATGCATGCGCTGGCCGTGACCAGCCCGAAGCGCTCGGCGCTGGCGCCCGAGGTGCCGACCATCCAGGAGCAGGGGGTAGCCGGTTTCGACGTGACGGGCTGGTACGCCATCATCGCGCCGGTGGCCACGCCGCTGGCCGTGCGGCAGAAGTTCAGCGAGGAAATCGCCGCGGCGCTGAAGCAGCCGGCAGTGCAGTCGCAGTTGGCCGCGAGCGGCTACGATCCGGTCGGCTCGACGCCGCAGGCCTTGCAATCGCATATCGACAGCGAGATCGCCCGCTGGGCCAAGGTGGTCAAGGCCACTGGGGCGAAGGTCGATTGAGGCCTCCGAGGGCTTAGGGCCTGTTCACCTAAAACTAGGAGTGCGAAGGACGGATGCCGGGATGCAGCGCTAGACGCGGTGCCCAGCTCATAGCCGTAGCTATGGGCTGGGTGCCGTAACACCGCGATGCGCCCGGCATTCGTCCTTCCCTTCGGGTTGCCCCGCCGTGGGGCGCCTGCTTTGTCGCCCGGTACTCCCCATAGCTACGGCTATGGGGAGTACCGGGCTTCGCGCATCCATCCCCACGGCGGGGCAACGCATCTCCCAGTTTTAGGTGAACAGGCCCTAGCCCAGCACCGACTCCAGGTCGATGCCCTCGCTCTCGTTGGTCAGCTCCAGGCTGTCCTCGATGTGGGCGAGGTGCGCCAGCATCAGCTTGCGCGCCAGCGGCAGGTCCTTGGCCTTGACGGCCTCGACGATCTGCCGGTGCTCGTCGACCCGGCAGCTCATCGCGGTGGGCGCGTCGTAGAGGGAGATCGTCAGGCAGGTGAGTGTCGACAGCTCCTTCATCGCCCGGATGAGCAGCGAGTTGCCCGCCAGTTCGGCCAGCAGCGTGTGGAATTCGCCGGAGAGGCGCACCACGGCGTGCTTGTCGTTGGTGCGGCGCGCCTCTTCCTCGTGGGCGAGGTGGTCTTCGAGGCGGCGGTACTTTTCCTCGTCGAAATGGCGTGCCAGGCGCTCCAGCACGCCCGGTTCCACGGTGCGCCGGGCCTCGAACACGTCGCGCGCCTGCTCCACCGTGGGCTTGGCGACGAAGGCGCCGCGCTGCGGTATCAGCTCCACCACCTGCTCGTGCGACAGGCGGGCAAGCACCTCGCGGATCCGGGGGCGGTTGGTGCCATAGATGGTCGCCAGCCGGTCCTCGCCCAGCTTGGTGCCGGGCACCAGCCGGTGTTCCAGGATGGCGTTGGAGATGTTTTCCACGATCTCGTCGGCGGAAAACTCCCGTTTCGGCGAGGCGGTGGTTTTCTTCTTGCTCACTTTGCTTGTCATGGGGGCGATTTTATCCAAGCGCCCCCTCTGGTTCGGTATGTGCCGCCTATCAGGCCGACGGCTCCCCGTAGAGCAGCTTGGCGATGCCCTGTGGCAGGTTCTTGTGCTCCTTCTTCGGCGGGCGCGCGAAGCTGCCGCGCTGCGCCGGCGACGGGTTCAGCGACGCCAGGGTCTGCGCATGGCAGACCGCGCTCGAGACGCCATCGACGACCGGCACCGGGATCTGGTCCTTGATGGACCGCGCCAGCCCGGCCAGCGGCGCTCCGGCGATGATGAGCACATCGGCGCCGTCCTCGTCGACGGCGGCCTGGCACAGCGCGCGCAGCGTCTCGCCGTGGTCCTCCTGCACCGCGCCGATGCTGCGCAGCGGCGTGTCCAGGCAGCGGATGCTGGCCAGGCGCCCTTCCAGGCCGTTGGCCTGCACCACCTCGCGGTACCAGGCGGTGATGCGCCGCGAGATCGCGATGATGGAAAAGCGCTTGCCCAGCAGGCAGGCGCTCATCAGCGCCGATTCGGTCATGCCGACGACGGGGATGTCCAGGGCTTCGCGCAGGCCGTCGATGCCGGGGTCGCCGAATGCCGCGACCACGATGGCGTCATAGTTGCCGCATTGTTCGGCGGCAATGGTGGCGGTGGCGTAGGCGCCGATGAGCGACTCGAAGCGCGTTTCGATGTAGGCCATGCCGAACTGCGCCGTCATCACGGTGACCTCGGTGCCGGGCGCCGCGGCGCGGCGCGCCTCGGCTTCGATCAGGTCGCTGACGCTTTGCGAGATGTTCGGGTTGATGAGCAGCAGTTTCATGTCGATTCCTTGGAGCGGATGGGGAGCAGGCTGGGGCGGCCGCGGCGCAGGTACTCGCCCTGTCCGGGGCGGGGGTGGAACTCGCCGTCCCACACCACCTCGCCGCGCGACAGCGTCAGCGCCGGCCAGGCCTGGAGCTCGATGCCCTCGTAGGGCGTGTAGTCGACGGCATGGTGCAGGTCGGCATTGCGGATGGTGCAGGGTTTTTCGTCCCAGATCACGATGTCGGCGTCCGCGCCGACCGCAATGGTGCCCTTGCGCGGGTGCAGCCCGTAGGTCTTTGCCGGGTTGGTGGCCGTGAGCTCGACGAAGCGGTTGAGGGTCAGGCGCCCCTGCAGCACGCCGTGCGTGTACAGCAGCGGCATGCGCGTCTCCAGGCCCGGAATGCCGTTCGGGATGTGCTTGAACGCCACTTCCTCGCCGTTCGGCTTCTTGCCCTCGGGCGCGTCGAAGTTGAAGGGCGCATGGTCGGAGCTGAACACGGTGAACAGGCCGTCGGCCAGGCCGTTCCAGATCACTTCCTGGTTCTCGCGGTTGCGCGGCGGCGGGCTGCAGACGCACTTGGCGCCGTGGTAGCTGTCGTCGATGCCGAGATCCTCGGCGGTGAGGAAAAGGTACTGCGGGCAGGTCTCGGCGAACACATGCAGGCCGTGGGCGCGCGCCCAGCGGATCTGCTCCACGGCCTCGCGGCCCGACACGTGCACGATAAGGATGGGCGTGTCCACCAGCTCGCCCAGCGCGATGGCCCGGTGCGTGGCCTCGCGCTCGACCAGCATGGGCCGGGAATGGGCGTGGTAGCGCGGCGCGGTGCGGCCGGCGGCTTCGAGGCGCTTGGTCAGCCACTCGATGCAGTCGGCGTTCTCGGCATGGATCATGGCCATCGCATCGTGCTTGCGCGCGATCTCCAGCACGTCCAGGATCTGGCCATCGTCGAGCTTCATGTCGTCGTAGGTCATGTAGATCTTGAACGAGGTGTAGCCCTCCTGGATCAGCGCCGGCAGCTCGTTGGTCAGCACCTCGGGGGTGGGGTCGCTCACGATCAGGTGGAAGGCATGGTCGATGTGGGCCTTGCCTTCGGCGCGGCGGTGGTAGTCCTCCACCGCGGCGCGCAGCGACTGGCCCTTGTGCTGGGCCGCGAAGGGGATCACCGTGGTCGTGCCGCCGCAGGCCGCGGCGCGCGTGCCCGAGTCGAAGTCGTCGGCCATCTTGGCCGGGGCTTCCATGGGCTGGTCCAGGTGGCAGTGCGCGTCGACGCCGCCGGGCGTCACCGTGCGGCCCGCGGCGTCGATCTCGCGCTTGCCCGCAGGCAGGCCAAGGCCGAGCTGGACGATGCGGCCGCCTCGGATGCCGATGTCGGCGTCAAAGATGTCGCTGGCGGTGGCGACGCGCGCATTGCGCACCACCAGATCAAATTCGCTGGAACTCATGCTGAATGTCAAAGTTTGGGGGTATCGGTGGGGTCGGCCGGCGCTCCGGACTTGCCCTGGTGGCGCGACGCGAGTTCAAGCTCCTGCGCCAGAGCCTTCTGGCTGGCGGGCGTGGGCTTGGCATGTGCCTGGTTGTCCAGGGCCGGCAGCACATAGTCCTTGACCATGCGCCGGATGGCCAGCACGTTCTGGGATTCGCGCAGGCCGCCCTCGATGGGCAGCATGCTGGTCATGACTACCACGGCGTTGCGCTCGGGCAGGGCTACGATGAACTGGCCCTTGAAGCCCATGGCGTGGGTCTCGGGTTCGGTGGCGACGATGTCGTTGATCCACCAGTAGTAGCCGTACCACGGCGCCGAGGTGGGCGCGGTCATGGTGCGCATCCAGGCCTGCGAGACGAGCTGCTTGCCGTCCCAGCGGCCACCGGTCAGCACCAGCTGGCCGAGCTTGGCCATGTCGACAGCGCGCAGGCGCAGGCCCCAACCGGAGGAGACCAGGCCCTTGTCGTCGGCCCGCTCCCAGGCATAGTGCGCCATGCCCATGGGCTTGAACAGCCTGGCCGCGGCAAAGTCCTGCAGCGGCATGCCGGCGTCGGCGCCCAGCGTGGCGCTGGCCAGGATGGGGTTCACGTCGGTGTAGTCGAAAGCCGTGCCGGGCGTGACCTTGGGCGTGGTTTCGGCCGCCAGCTTCAGGCGGTCGGGCGCGCCGTAGTAGATGGGATCGTCGGTGGGCTTGAAGTTGTAGACCAGGCCGGTGGACATGGACAGCACGTGGCGCAGCTCGATGGCCTGCTTGTCGGCGAAGGCCTTCTCCAGGTCGGGCCTGGCCTTGGCCAGGATGGGCGCGACCTTCTCGTCGAGCCTGGTGCGGCCTTCGTCCACCAGCACGCCGGCGGCCAGCGCTGTCACGTTCTTGGTGATGGAGTACAGCTCGTAGTTGTGGTTGCGCGTCAGGCCCTTGCTGTAGCGCTCGTAGATCAGCTTGCCGTCCTTGACGACGAGGAAGCTGCGTACGTCGAGGTTCTCCTTGCGGATCATCTGCGACAGCTGCACCAGCGGGCGCGAATCGACGCCCACGCTCTCGGGCGAGGCGGTGGGCAGGTCCGTGGCCTGGGCCAGCAGGGGCGCGGCGACGGCCAGTGCGATGGACAGGGCGCCGGCGGTGCGGGAAAGGCGGAAGTTGGTCATGGTGGTGGTTCTCCTGGGGGCGGGGCTCGCGGCTCAGCGCTCGGGGCCATCGTTGAAGGCCAGGTCGGTGCCGGGCTTGCCGCGGCTTTGCAGGGCCAGCGCCAGCTCCTGGCCGAGCGCCTGCTGGGCCGCCTGGCTGGGCTGCGGGCGCGGCAGTGTCTGCATCGCCGGCAGGATGTAGTCGTTGACCATGCGGCGGTACAGGTTCAGGTAGGTGCCGGTGCGCAGGCCGCCGTCGGTGGGCAGGATGCCGGTCATCACGACCACGGCGTTCTGCTGGGGCAGCACGGTGATGAACTGGCCCTTGAAGCCCATCGCGCCGAACTCGGGCTCGGACTCGACGATGTGGTTGATCCAGGTGTAGTAGCCATAGTCCTGCGCCGTGGCGCCGGCCTGCGGCTTGGACATGCGCTGGATCCAGCCGGCCGGAACCACCTGTTTGCCCTGCCAGCGGCCCTGGTCGAGCATCAGCTGGCCGAGCTTGGCCATGTCGATGGCGCGCAGGCGCAGGCCCCAGCCGCCCGAGACGGTGCCGGTCTGGTCGGCGCCGGTCCAGCGGTAGTTGCGCATGCCCAGCGGCTTGAACAGGTGCTGCTCGGCATAGGCATCCTCGCGCTGGCCGGCGGCCGCGGCGATCGAGGCGCCGACCAACACCGGGTTGGCATCGGTGTACTCGAAGCGCGTGGACGGCGGGATGCGCGGCGTGGTGGACAGCGCCACCTTCAGCCGGTCGGGCGCCTGGAAGTACAGCGGATCGGAGCCTTCGACCTGCCGGTAGAGCAGGCCGCTGGACATGGCCATCAGGTTGCCGAGGCTGATGGCCTGCTTGTCGGCCAGCTGGGCCTTGAACTCGGGATGGGTCTTGGCGATCCAGCCCGCGGCCTTGTCGCTGGTGGCGATCTTGCCCTGGCCTTCGAGCACGCCGAAGGTCAGCGCCGTGATGGTCTTGGTGACCGAATACAGCTCGTAGTTGTGGTCGCGCGTCAGCCCGTTGCTGTAGCGCTCGTAGATCAGCTTGCCGTCCTTGATGACCAGCAGGCTGCGCACGTCGAGCTGGTCCTTGCGGATCCACTCGGACATGCGCACCAGCGGTGCCGAATCGACGCCCACGCTCTCGGGCGCGGCGGCGGGAAAGTCAGCCGCCGCGGTGGCGACGGGGGCAGAGGCTGCCGGTGCGGCCCCCGCGCTACCCGTGGCAGCCGGCGTGCCGGCGCAGGCGGCCAGGGTCGATACGAGGGCCGAGACGCAGGCCAGGGACAAGCTGCGTTGAACAGGAGTTTTCATGAAGCGCTCCGTGGAAACGGGTGGTTGCGGGGGGCGGTAGCGGTCAGACCGGGATCTTCTTGCTGTAGTCGATCAGCAGCGACGAGCAGATGAAGAGGCCTGCGCCGGCGGCGGCGAAGAGCATCATGGCCATGTCGTACGAGCCGGTGGCCTGGACGATCACGCCCACCAGGATCGGCACGCCGATGCCGGCGCAGTTGCCACCCAGGTTCATCACGCCGCCCAGGAAGCCGACGCGCTTGCGGGTGCCCAGGATGGAAGGCACGCACCAGAACAGGCCGCACCAGCGCAGGAAGAACAGCGTCACCGACAGCAGGATCACGATGGTCACGGGGTCCTTGAAGCGGGCCACGTTGTAGATGGCCACGGTGGCGATCACCGAAGCGATGCCGAACAGCGTGCGCAGCACCTTGGCCTGCGAAGCGCCGGCGGCCTTCCACTTGTCGGCGATCCAGCCGCCGACCATCTCGCCGACGAAGCCGGAGAAGAACATGATGAACACTGCGCCGCCCATCTGCTTGATGTCCATGTTGTGCACCTTGGACAGGTAGGTGGGCATCCAGGTCAGCAGGCCGTAGAACAGCGCGTTGAAGCACATCCAGCCGAAGAACATGCCCCAGACCGAGCGGTACTTGAAGAAGTCCATCACCTTGCCGCTGGAATGGGCGGGTTCGGCGGCTAGGTCGGCGGCGTGGGACTGCTCGATGAAGGAGGCCTCGGCCTCATTGACGCCGGGGTGCTGGCGCGGGTGGTTGCGGATGTACCACCAGGCGAAGACACCCGCGATCATGGTGCCCACGCCGGCCACCACGAAGGAAATGCGCCAGGAGTCGAAGTGGGTCAGCAGGCCCGCGATGATCAGCGCGCCCAGGGCCGCGCCCAGCGGGGCGCCGCCGTCCAGCAGCGTGGCGCCGCGGCCGCGCTCGTTCTGGGTCATCCAGATGCCGTTGAGCTTGCCGCCGGCCGGGTAGATCGGCGCTTCGGACGCGCCCAGGCCCAGCCGGGTGACCAGCAGCGACACCCAGCCGGTGCAGGCGGCGGCGATGGCCTGGAAGAAGCCCCAGCCCAGCGTGGAGCAGACGATCACGATGCGCGGACCGAAGCGGTCGGCCAGCATGCCGCCGGGGATCTGCATGAAGGCATAGGTCCAGAAGAAGGAGCTCATCAGCAGGCCCTGGACGGCGGGGCTGAGATCGAACTCCTTGGCGATCATGGGCATGGCCACCGACAGCGAGGCGCGGTCGATGTAGTTGATCGCGATCAGGAAAAGCATCATCAGGAAGATCTTCCATCGCACCTTCGTCGGTGCGGCCGTCGCGCTCATGGCGGCGGCTGTGGTCGTTGGGGTTTGCATGTGCAGTCTCCTTGCGCGTGGCATGCAGCGTGGGCATGCCGGGTGGTATTCGGGGTCCGCAGGCTGTTCCCGTTTGCGCCTGTCGGAGCTGCAGAGGTTTCTGCAGTGGCGCAAATTTAAGTGTAGACAAGATTGTAGACATTAGAGTTTTCACTAATGTTTGAGTATTTGTGAGAAATTCCTGACTATGGCCAAATTCCTTTTGATTGTCTTTGGATTGATTGTTTACAGAGGTGTTGACGGTTTGTTCAGATCCGGTGCAGAATCGCCGGGTCTGTCCATCTGATGTATGGAAGCGCAGGGATGAAGCCGGGCGAGGGGCGTTGGCTCGGTCATGGCTATGGGTCCTGGTGCGCGGCGCTGTGCCGCCGCACCGAATGCGCCCGGCGTTCGCCCCCAGGGGCGGCCAACGCATCTCCTCTTGCGAGGCGGGCAGGCACCAACCCCTCAAACCCTAGGAGACTTCAATGACCAAACCTCTGCGCATGGGCGTGCTCACGCCGTCCTCGAACACCGCGCTGGAGCCGCTGACCTCGGCGCTGGCCGCTTCCGTGCCGGACTGCAGTGCCCATTTCTCGCGCTTCACCGTGACGGAGATCTCGCTGTCGCAGCAGGCCTTGGGCCAGTTCGACGACAGCAAGATCCTGGCCGCCGCCGAGCTGCTGGCCGATGCCAAGGTGGATGTGATCGGCTGGAGCGGCACCGCCGCCGGCTGGCGCGGCTTCGACGCCGACCTGCGGCTGTGCGAGCGCATCACCGAGCGCACCGGCATCAAGGCCACGACGGCCATCCTGGCGCTCAACGAGCTGATCGAGCGCATGGGCATCCGCAAGCTGGCGCTGGTGTCGCCCTACACCGGCGACGTGCAGGACCTCATCGTCAAGAACTACGAGGCGATCGGTGTCGAGATCGTGGCCGAGCGCCACCTGGACATCACCGTCAACCACGACTTCGCGCTGGTCACGCCCGAGAAGCTCTACGAGCTGATGGGCGAGGTGGCAGAGGCCCGCCCGGACGGCGTGGTGACCTACTGCACCAACCTGCGCGCCGCGCAGCTGGCCACGGCAGCCGAGGCCGAGTTCGGCTTCACGCTGCTGGACACCGTGAGCACGACGGTCTGGGGCATGCTGGGCGCGGCAGGCCGCGACCCGAAGACGGTGCGCGGCTGGGGCCGCCTGTTCGACTGCGCCTGATCCCTGGGGCGGCCCGGCCGCCCTGGCCGTCACTCCGCTGACGGCCCGCTTTGTAGCGCCACCGGCATTTCTCTAGGAGCCGGTGGCGTTTTTTTATGCCGCGATGGCGGCTCAGGCGCCGAGCGGCGGCACCTTGCGCGGCTGGCCGTTGTCGTCGATGGCCACATAGGTCGCGGTGGCCTGCGTCACCAGCACGTACTCGCCGGGCCGGTGCATGCGTTCGGCGATGGCCTCGACCTCGACGGTCATCGAGGTCGTGCCCACGCGCGAGAGCTTGGCGTAGAACGAGACGATGTCGCCCACGCGCACCGGCTGGCGGAAGACGAACTCCTTCACCGCCACGGTGGCGATCCTGCCGTGGGCATGGCGGGCCGGCAGCACGGCGCCGGCCAGGTCGAACTGCGACATGACCCAGCCGCCAAAGATGTCGCCGTTGGCATTGCAGTCCCCGGGCATGGGAATGACGCGCAGCACCAGCTCCATGTCGGCGGGCAGTTCGGTGGAGGTGATTCGAGGGCTAGGCATGGGTAGGGAGGGCACAATGGAAAGGTTTTGCTAATCCGTGATTGTCTCCGATGCGACGCTTTCCTGACGCCATGCCCGCTCCCGCCCCCGAGGCACCTTCGCGCGACGGTGCGGCGCTGAGGCGGCTGCTGCCCTATCTGTGGCAGTACAAGTGGCGCGTCATCGCGGCGCTGCTGTTCATGGTGGGCGCCAAGTTGGCCAACGTGGGCGTGCCGGTGCTGCTCAAGCACATCGTCGATGCGCTCGGCATCCCGGCGGGCAGCCCGCAGGCGCTGCTGGTCGTGCCGGCCGGCCTGCTGCTGGCCTATGGCGGGCTGCGGCTGGTGACCTCGCTGTGCTCGGAGCTGCGCGAGCTGGTCTTCGCCAAGGCCACGCAGGGCGCGGCGCGCAGCATCGCGCTGCAGACCTTCGAGCACCTGCACGGCATGAGCCTGCGCTTTCACCTCGAGCGCCAGACTGGCGGCATGACGCGCGACATCGAACGCGGCGTGCGCGGCGTGGAGTCGCTGATCTCGTTCTCGCTCTACAGCATCATCCCGACGCTGATCGAGCTGGCGCTGGTGCTCGGCATCCTGGCCTGGCGCTACGACCGCTGGTTCGCGATCATCACCGGCGCGGCGCTGGTGGTCTACATCACGTTCACCGTGTCGGTCACGCAGTGGCGCACGCGCTTTCGGCGCGAGGCGAACGTGCTGGATTCGTCGGCGCATTCCAAGGCCATCGACTCGCTGCTGAACTACGAGACCGTCAAGTATTTCAACAACGAGGCCTTCGAGGCGCGGCGCTACGACGAGGACCTGGAGCGCCTGCGCATGGCGCGCCTCAAGAGCCAGAGCAGCCTGAGCCTGCTGAACACCGGCCAGCAACTGATCATCGCCGTGGCGCTGGTGGCCATGCTGTGGCGCGCCACCGCGGGCGTGGTCGCCGGCCAGCTCACGCTGGGCGACCTGGTGATGATCAACGCCTTCATGATCCAGCTCTACCTGCCGCTGAACTTCCTGGGCACGCTGTACCGCGAGATCCGCCAGAACCTGACCGACCTGGACCGCATGTTCACGCTGATGGACACCGAGCGCGAGATCGCCGACGCGCCCGGCGCCGTGCCGCTGGCGCTGCACGGTGAGCCGGAGCTGCGCTTCGAGGACGTGCGCTTCGCCTACGACCCGGCGCGGCCCATCCTGCAGGGCGTGTCGTTTGCCATTCCGGCGGGCAAGACCGTCGCGGTGGTCGGCCCGTCGGGCGCGGGCAAGTCCACGCTGTCGCGGCTGCTGTTCCGCTTCTACGACGTGCAGCAGGGGCGCATCACCATCGCCGGCCAGGACATCCGCGGCCTCACCCAGCACAGCCTGCGCCAGGCCATAGGCATCGTGCCGCAGGACACGGTGCTGTTCAACGACACGGTGGAATACAACATCGCCTACGGCCGCCCCGGTGCCTCGCACGCCGAGGTGGTGGCAGCCGCGCAGGCCGCGCGCATCCACGACATGGTGACGGCCACGCCCGACGGCTACGCCACCCGCGTGGGCGAGCGCGGGCTCAAGCTCTCGGGCGGCGAGAAGCAGCGCGTGGCCATCGCCCGCACGCTATTGAAGAACCCGCCCATCCTGATCTTCGACGAGGCCACGTCGGCGCTCGATTCGGCCAACGAGCGCGCCATCCAGCGCGAGCTGCGCAGCGCCGCCGCGGGCAAGACCACGCTGGTGATCGCGCACCGCCTGTCCACGGTGGTCGATGCGCACGAAATCCTGGTGATGGACGCCGGCCGCATCGTCGAGCGCGGCACGCACGCCGCGCTGCTGGCCCAGGGCGGGCGCTACGCGCGCATGTGGGCGCTGCAGCAGAATGAGAAGGATAAGGGTGAAATTGGCATCTAGCGCTTATGGAGTAAGCGCTAGTAGCTATTGTTTTTGATAAATCAGCTGTGCCGCGAGCCGCTGCGCGACAGGCGCTTGGCATTGCTCACCGCCTTGGCGTGCACCGGCGACAGGCCGGCGTGCAGCACGTCGGTGACGCTGCGCATCTGCTGCTTGACCAGCTTTTCCGAGGCCGAGCCCAGCGCGAACGGCGCAAACGGGTTCTGCAGCGTGGGCGCCAGCAGGGGGGTGAAGCTCATCTTGGCGGCGGTCTGCCAGTACGACGACACGGCCTGGCCCCACATCGCGGCCCAGGATTCGTAGAAGGCCACGACCTTCTCGTTGCCCATGCGCATGAATTCCTGCTGGTCGCGCGCCGACGGGCTGGCGCCGGCGGCCATCATGCGGCCGACCCGCTGGGCGACCACCTGGGGCGCGGCCCAGGACAGCTCCAGGCTCTTGGCGGCCAGCGATTGGGCGCTGGAGGTGCGGCGGGAAATGGACATGGGTGGACTTTCTCAGTGGATGACGCAGACCCGATTCTAAAGAAACCGGTTTCTGCTGGCTGGCGCAAATTGTTAGTGAACACTCAACAATGCTGGCAGGCCCTGCCGCCGGGATAACTGAAATGCCGGGCCGCGCCGTGCGGGCCATGTCAGAATCGCACGAAACCCATCCCAGCCCGCAAGCACCATGACCGCCACCCGCCCCGACCGACCGCCGCGCACCGAGCAGCAGGTGCGCACCGACCTGGCCGCCGCCTACCGCATGGCGGCCGCCAACGGCTGGGACGACACCATCTACACCCACCTGTCGGCCAGCGTGCCCGGCGAGCCGGGGCACTACCTGATCAACCCCTTCGGCGCGAGCTTCGACGAGATCACCGCCTCGGCGCTGGTCAAGGTCAACGTCGCGGGGCAGGTGGTCGACGGCTCGGGCGCGCGCGTCAACCCCAGCGGCTTCGCCATCCATGGCGCGGTGCACGCGGCGCGGCCTGACGTGGAGTGCGTGATTCACCTGCACACGCCCTGGGGCGTGGCGCTGTCCATGCTGCCGCAGGGCCTGCAGCCCACCTCGCAGTGGGCGATGCGCCTATACGGCCGGCTGGGGCGCCACCCCTACGAAGGCCTGTCGCTGGGCGCCGACGAGCAGCGCCGCCTGGTGGCCGAGCTGGGCAGCCTCGACGGCCTGCTGCTCGAGAACCACGGCCCGCTGGTCGTGGGCCGCACCGTGGCCGAGGCCTGGATGCTGATGCACATGCTCGAGCGCGCCGCCCAGGCGCAGCTGCGCGCCATGGCCGCCACCGGCGGCCAGCTGCTGGTCGCCACGCCCGAGCTGGCCGCGCTGACCCACCGCCAGTGGGTGGGCGACGGCAGCGAGTGGGACGGCGACCTGGAATGGCCCTCGCTGCTGCGCCGGCTGGAGCGCAGCGCGCCCGATTACCGCCACTGAATTTCAAACGGAGAGACTTGCATGCCAACCATTCGCGTAGAACTGTTCGAAGGCCGTACCGTGGAGCAAAAGCGCGCGCTGGCCCAGGCCCTGACCGATGCCACCGTGCGCACGCTGGGCGGCTCGCCCGACAGCGTGGACATCCTGTTCTTCGACGTGCCGCGCCACGACTGGTCCACCGGCGGACGCCTGTGGAGCGACCGCGAGGCGCCGCAGCAACAGCAACAACAGCAGCAATAGATGACAGCCGCCGCCTGGTCGTCGCGCTGGTGGCAGGACATCAGCACCCGCGAGTTCGCCGAAGGCGAGGCCTCGGGCCTGGCCGCGCGCAGCGTGGCGGTGCTGCCGGTGGCGGCCATCGAGCAGCACGGCCCGCACCTGCCGGTGTCGGTCGATGCGACGCTGGTGGACGGCATCGTGCGCGCGGCGCTGCCGCTGCTGCCGCCCGATGCGCCCGTGCTGGCGCTGCCCACGCAGGCCGTGGGGCTGAGCACCGAGCACCTGAACTTTCCCGGCACCATCAGCCTGCCGCCCGCGCTCATCATCGAGCTGTGGACGGCGCTGGGCGAGGCCGTGGCGCGCGCCGGCGTGCGCAAGCTGCTGCTGTTCAACGCCCATGGCGGCCAGGTCAGCGTGATGGACATCGTCGCGCGCGAGCTGCGCCTGCGCCACGGCCTGCTGGTCTACAGCAGCAGCTGGGGCAACCTGCCGCTGCCGCCGGCGGTGACGGGGCTGTTCAGCGCTGAGGAGCACCGCTTCGGCATCCACGGCGGCGAGATCGAGACCTCGATGATGCTGCACCTCGCGCCGCAGCAGGTGCGCATGCAGCATGCCGGGTGCTTCCACTCCAGCTCGCAGGACCGCGCGGCGCGCTTCGCCATCCTGGGCAACGGCCGCAGCGCCAAGATGGGCTGGGCGATCGAGGACTACCACCCTTGCGGCGCCGTCGGCAATGCCGCGGCCGCGACGGCGGAGAAGGGCGCGGCGCTGGTCGGCGCGGCCGGCGAGCAGCTGGCCCTGCTGCTGCAGGAGATGCTGGCGCTACCCTGGACCCCGGCCGAGCCCAAGCTTTTGGGCTAAGGTTTCAGCGCAGCGACGCCAGGTGCGCCTGCAGGCCCTGCAGGTGGACGAAGCTGAGTTCGTACATGGCGCTCAGGCTGCTGGCCTGGTCGCTGTCCAGGTCGGTGGCGCAGACGATGAAGCGCTCGCGCGGCAGGCCCAGCTTGCGGCGCACGCGCAGCAGCTTGTCGATGTCGCGCCGGAACTCGCCCGACTTGCATTCGATGCAGAAGGGCTGCTGGCCCAGCGTCATGCCCATCACGTCGATCTCGTGCAGGTCCTCGTTGGGGAAGGTCAGCTTCACGCCGCGGGCCACCGAGATCGGCTGCGCGCCGGCCTGCTGCCCGAGCTGCAGCACCTCGCCGAGCGCGAACCACTCCAGCCACTCGCCGTCGAAGAACTGGCGCACGGCGGTCGCGGGCTGCAGGCTCAGGCGGATCACCTTTTCCGGCTTCTGGTAGTGGTAGCGCGAGAACAGCGTGTGGCTGTAGAGGTCGCGGCACAGGCGCTGCAGCGCCTGGCCGGCCTTCTGGTCGAGCGGGGCCAGCTCGATGTTCAGGCCGGTATGGCTCTTCTTGTAGCTCCACTGCACCCGCCGCAGCAGGTCGCCGAAAAGCTCGTACTGCGTGCCGAACTGCTGGGCCGCCTCGTCAAAGTAGCCCGTGGTGTTGACCTTGCCGGCGTCGAATTCCGCGGCGATCTGGCGCTGGCGCAGCCAGACCTCCAGCGGCGCGTGCTGCAGCGGCCCGGCCTGCGCCCCGGGCGCCGGTTTGGCCGCCGGGCGGGCTGCCTCGGCCTGGTGGGCCTTCAGGGTTTCGAGTTCGCGCGATACGGCGGCATAGCGCTCGAGCAGCTTTTCCACGTAGAAGACCGTCGGGTAGACGGTGGCCGGTTGGCCGCACTTGCTGCAGGCAACCTGTTGCCCCGCAGGCGTGAGCCCTTCTTCCGCCACGAAATGGCAATGCATGCACCGGTAAAGAGCCATGTTGTTCTATTGGAGTCGAGTAGACGCGCCCCCTCCGGCGCACCGGCAATGCTACGGCATTTTTTCAGGCGCTGAACCCAGGTTTTGCCAGGGTTTCCAGCGCCTGCGCCAGGGCCTGCAGCGCCGGCAGCGGCGCGGCCTGGCGCTGGCGCAGCAGCCCGACCTCGCGATGGAACGGCGGCTCGCCCAGCGGCAGCACGCGCACGGCCTCGGGCAGTGGCTGCAGCGCGGCGGCCAGCGGCGCGATGGCCACGCCCGCGCCCTGCGCCACCAGGGCCAGCAGGCTGGGCAGGTCGTCCAGCTCGATGATCTCGTGCGGCGCGAGCTGCGCCTGGCGCAGGAAGCGGTCCACCATGCGGCCGCCGAACGAGCGGCGGTCGTAGCGGATGAAGGGCTGGGTCTGCAGCAGTTCCTTCCAGTCCTGGCGCGGCAGCCGCGCGGGCGCGAGCAGCGCGTAGGGTTCCTGCACCAGCGGCTGCCACAGCAGCTGCGGGTCCACGCCGAAGGGCGGGCGGATGATGAGCGCCGCGTCCAGCGCGCCGGTGTCGAGCTGGTCCAGCAGCTCCATCGAGGTGCCCGGCACCACCTGCACCTGGGTCTGCGGGTGCTGCCCGCGCAGCCGCAGCAGCGCGGGCACCAGCAGGCTCGATTGCGCGGTGGCGATGGCGCCGATGGTCAGGCGCGCCGGGGCACTGTGCGCCGGATCGTCCTGGCCGAGCAGGTCGAACTGGCGCAGCAGTTGCCCGGCCTGCGGCACCAGCGCCTGGCCGGCGGCGTTCAGGGCGGAGGAGCGGCCGGTGCGGTCGAACAGCGACTGGCCGAAATGCGCTTCGAGCCGGCGCATCTGGCTGCTGACGGCCGATTGCGTGAGGCCGATGGCGTCGCCCGCGCCGGCGAAGGTGCCCAGGCGGGCGACGGCAAGAAAGGTGCGCAGTTCGGTAATCATCGAAATTTTGCGTGCTCAGGCGAAAAATATATCATTTTTCTTTATTTGTGCCTGGGCCTACAGTCGCTGCCATCGACCCACCAAGCAGGAGTTTCCGATGAGCCAGCCCACGTCCATCCCCCCGTTCCACCTTGCCTTTCCGGTGCACGACCTGGCTGTGGCGCGCCGGTTCTACGGCGAGCTGCTGGGCTGCCCCGAGGGGCGCAGTTCCGACGCCTGGGTGGATTTCGATTTCTACGGCCACCAGATCGTCGCCCACCTGGCGCCCGAGGAGTGCGGCCACCGCCACACCAGCGATGTGGATGGGCATGAGGTGCCGGTACGCCACTATGGGGCGGTGCTGGACATGGAGCGGTGGGAGGTGCTGGCGGGCAGGCTGAAGGCGGCGGGTACGCGCTTTGTGATCGAGCCCTATATCCGGTTCCAGGGCGAGGTGGGCGAGCAGGCGACGATGTTTCTGCTCGATCCATCGGGGAATGCGCTGGAGTTCAAGGCGTTCAAGAATATGGAGTCGCTGTTTGCCAAGTGATTTTGGGTGTTTTTGGCTGTTGAGGCTTATGGGGTAAGCGCTAGCAGCTATCTTTTTATTGACGGAGGCCGGGACTCGCCCCGGCGGCCGACCTACTTTCTTGCGCGTGCAAGAAAGTAGGCAAAGAACACGCCCCGACTGTCTGCGACCCCAACGCCTTGCGTTGGGGCAACCTGTGGCGTGGCGTTTGCGGGGTGCGCCGTGGAACTCACTGCGCGCCAAAGGCGCTCCGTTCGAACATCCCCGGCGAGTCAGTTCACGAAGCATGCGCGCTCCGACGCGCATGCCCACCCCGCAAACGCCACGCCACAGGCGCAGGCAGAAGGGGTGGGCAAGCAACCCGGGCCGTCGCTTCGCTCGGCCTGGTTTGGGGGAGGCAGGTGATCAGTGATCGCCGCCCTGCAGCACGCGGGCGAAGGCGTCGGCGTCCACGTTGCCGCCGGTCAGGGGCAGGCCGACGACCTGGCCGCGCAGCGTGGCGCGGTCCTGCAGCGCGGCGGCAAGGGCTGCGGCGCCGGCGCCTTCGGCGGTGTTGTGGGTGTCGGTGAACAGCAGGCGCATGGCCTCGCCGATGGCGGCGTCGTCGACGGTGACGATGCGGTCCAGGTGCTGCTGCAGCACCGCGAGCGCGCCGGCATCGGCCTGGCGCACGGCCAGGCCGTCGGCGATGCGGGTGCTGACCGGTGCCTCCACCACGCGGCCGGCGGCCAGCGAGTCGCGGTAGGTGGTGGCGTGGCTGCTCACCACGCCGACGATGCGCACCGGGTGCTGTAGCGCCAGCTTGGCCGCGATGGCCGCGCAGGCGCCCGAGCCCATGCCTATGGGCACGTAGGCCACGTCCATGCGCGGCACGGCGCGCAGGAATTCCCACCAGTACGTGGCCACGCCGCGCACCAGGTCGGTGTGGTAGCTGGGCACCATGTGTGCGCCGCGCTCGGCGGCCAGGGCGATGGCGTGTTCGCGCGCGGCCTGGAAGTCGTCGCCGTGCTCGATCAGGTTCGCGCCCAGCGCGCGCATGGCGGCGTTCTTCTCGACCGAGTTGCCGTGCGGCACGACGATGGTGCAGCGCACGCCGTGGCGGCGCGCGGCCCAGGCGATGCTCTGGCCGTGGTTGCCGCGCGTGGCGCTGACCACTTCCTGCGGCAGCGCGTTGCGGGCCGCGAGCTGCGCGAAATAGGTCAGCCCGCCGCGGATCTTGAAGGCGCCCACGGGCGTGTGGTTCTCGTGCTTGAGCCAGCACTCGGCGCCCAGGCGCTCGCTCAGCAGGCCCCAGCGGTATTGGGGCGTGGCGGCGAAGTCCTGGTAGACGGTGTGCGCGGCGGCTTCGATGTCGGCGTGGGAAGGCAGGCTGGCGGTCATGGTGAGGTCTTGTGGCCGGTGAACAGCATCTTGACGGCGAGCAGGCTGAGCACGCTGCCCATCAGGTAGCGTTGCACGCGCATCCAGGCCCGGCTGCGGTTGAGGAACACGGCCACGCGGGCCGCGAAGAGGACGAGCAGCGCGTTGACCACGGCGCTGGTCGTGATCTGCACCGCGCCCAGCGTCAGGTTCTGCAGCAGCCACGAGCCGCGCTCGGGGTGCAGGAACTGCGGGAAGAACGACAGGTAGAACATGGCGACCTTGGGGTTGAGCAGGTTCGTCATGAAGCCCATGGCGAACAGCCGCCGCGGCGGGTCGTGCGGCAGGTCGCGGGCCTCGAACGGCGCGCGGCCGCCGGGCCGCACCGCCTGCCAGGCCATCCACAGCAGGTAGGCGGCGCCCGCGATGCGGATGGCGTCGAAGGCCAGCGGCACGGCGGCCAGCAGCGCCGTGAGGCCCAGCGAGGCCGCCATCAGGTGCACGCCGAAGCTCAGCACCACGCCGGCCAGCGACAGCAGCCCGGCGCGCGGGCCCTGGGTCAGGCTGCGCGAGACGCAGTAGACCATGTTGGGGCCGGGGGTGAGCACCAGCACCAGCGCGGCCAGCGCGAAGACCATCAATTCCTGCGGGGTGAACATGGCGATTTGCTCCTGAAAGTTGGCAGCCTCACAGCTGCACCGTGCCTTGCACGCACAGCGACACCTGGCCGCCGACCCAGACCTGGCCCGCGGCGTCCTGCTCGATGTGTACCAGGCCCTGGCGCCCCAGCGCCACGCCCTGGCTGGCGAGGTAGGGCGCCTGGATGTGGCCTGCGTCAATCAGCCACTGCGCCAGGCTGGCGTTGAAGCTGCCGGTGATCGGGTCTTCGCAGGCCGTGGTGGTGGCGTTGAAGAAGGCGCGCACCTCGATGTCGGGCTCGGCGGCCTCGGCGGTGGACGATTGCGCAAAGGCCCGGGCCTCGCGGCTGGAGCGGGCGATCAGGCCCGGCGCCGCGTCCTGCCGTGGGTACAGGGCGGCGAGGCCCACCTCGACCTGCATCGCGTACAGCGCGGCAAAGTCTGGCTGCGCGGCGAACACGCTGTCGGCATCGCGTAGCAGCAGTGCCCAGAAGTTGGGGCCGTTGTCCAGCTGCTGGCAGGCCAGCACGGCCTCGCGCGGCAGCTGCAGCGCCTGTAGCACGGGCAGCAGCTGTGCCTCGCTGATAGGCTGGCGCCGGGTGCTGGGAGCGGCAAAGCTCCAGACGGTGCGGTCGGTGGCCAGCGGCTGCAGCGCGACCAGGCCCTTGGCGCATTCCTGCACCACGCGGCCGGCCTGGGCCGGCTGGCCGCCCGCCGCCAGCCAGGCCTGGCAGCTGCCCAGCGTGGGGTGGCCGGCAAAGGGCAGCTCGTTGCTGGGCGTGAAGATGCGCACGCGGTAGTCGGCCTCGGGCGTGGTGGGCGGCAGCAGGAAGGTGGTTTCCGACAGGTTGGTCCAGTGGGCGAAGTCCTGCATCTGGGCGTCGCTGAGACCCTCGCCGTCGAGCACCACGGCCAGCGGGTTGCCCTGGTAGGGCGTGGGGGAGAACACATCGAGCTGCATGAAGCGGCGTGGGCGCATGGAAGAGGGCTCCTGAACAAAAGAAGGTTTACAGCGTGACCGTGCCGTCGATGCAGCCGTGGACGCTGCCGCCGACCCAGACCTGGCCGGCCGCATCGCGGCCCAGCCCCAGCCGGCCGGCGCGGCCTATGTCGGCGCCCTGCCGGGCGAGGTAGGGCGTTTGCACATGGCCGTCCTGCAGCAGCCACTGGGCGAGGCTGGCATTCAGGCTGCCGGTGGCCGGGTCTTCGGCGATGCCGTGCGGCGTGAGGAAGATGCCGCGCACCTCCAGCACCGGCTCGGGCTGGTCGCCCGGCGGGTGCAGCGCGCACAGCCCAGCCTTGGCGCCCAGCACCCGCAGCGCGGCGGCCTGCGGCCGGGCCGCGTGCACGGACTGCACCTCGCGCAGCAGCAGGCCCATCCAGCGCGAGCCGTTGTCCAGCCACTGCGCGGCCAGCAACTGCTCGGCGGGCAGCTCCAGCGCCTGCATCACCTGGGCCTGCAGCGTGGCGGGCACGGCCTCGCGCGCCAGCGGCGGCGCGGCAAAGCTGAGTTGCGGGCCCTGGCGTTGCACGCTGACCAGGCCCTTGGCGCACTCCTGCACCACCCCATCGGCGCGGCGCGGCTGGCCGCCCGCCGCCAGCCAGGCGTGGCAGCTGCCCAGCGTGGGATGGCCGGCAAAGGCCAGCTCGCCCACCGGGGTGAAGATGCGCACGCGGTAGTCGGCCTCGCCGCTGGTGGCCGGCAGCAAAAAGGTGGTTTCCGACAGGTTGGTCCAGCGGGCGAAGTCCTGCATCTGCGCGTCGCGGAGCCCCTCGCCGTCGAGCACCACGGCCAGCGGATTGCCCTGGTAGGGCGTGGACGAGAACACATCGAGCTGCATATAGCGGCGCTGGCGCATGGGGGTTCCTTGATTTGCTATTTAATTAATAGCTTTTTGCGCTTGTCCATCAAGCGCTGGAAGGCATTTCAGCTCAAAACCATGTCGAGGATGCCACGCGCGGCGGGCCGGGCCTGCAGGCTGGCGAACCAGCGCTCCAGGTGGGGCCAGTGCGGGCGCCGGTAGTGCGCGGCGGGCAGGCCGAACCAGCGGTGCGCCTCGCAGGCCAGCGGAATGTCGGCCATGCCGAAGGCATCGCCCTGCACGAAGGCGCGGTCCGCCAGGTGGGCGTCGAGCAGGGCCAGCAGCGGCTCGGTGGCGGCCACCGAGGCGGCGAGGCGCTCGGCGTCGCGCTGCTCGGGCGCGGTGCGCACCAGCTGCAAAAAGGCGTCGCGGCCGGCGGGGTTCAGCGTGGTCTGCTGCCAGTCCATCCAGCGCTCGGCATCGAAGCGCGTGGCCAGCGGCGCGGGGTAGAACTGGCCGGGCGAGTAGCGCGCGCACAAGTAGCGCACGATGACGTTCGACTCCCACAGCTGCACCTCGAACGGGCCTTCGCCGTCGCGGATGGCCGGCACCAGCGCGTTGGGGTTCAGCGCCAGGTAGTCGTCCGTGCGCGTGCCGCCGAAGGCGCCGCCGGCCTCGATGCGCTCGAATTCCAGGCCCAGCTCCTGCGCGCACCACACGACCTTGCGCACATTGATCGACGACAAACGTCCCCAGATGGTCAACATAGCGATTCCTCGATGCAAGAAAAAAAACGCCCCAGCGCCCCGCGGGCGGTGGAGCGTTTCGATAGCGCCTGGCGCTTGCTGGGCAAGCGCTGGCGCCGGTTTTTACTTCTGGCCCAGCTGCTCGCGCACGGTGGCGGCCAGCGCGGCGATCGCGGTCTCGATCTGCTGCTCGGATGCGGTCACGTACGACAGGCGCATGGTGCGGGCGTCGGGGTTGCTGGCGTAGAAGGCGGAGCCGGGCACATAGGCCACGTTGCGCTCGACGGCGGCGGGCAGCATCTTCACGGTGTCGATGCCCTCGGGCATGCGCAGCCACAGGAACATGCCGCCGACGGGCTTGGTCCAGTGCACGTCCATGCCGGCGAAGTGCTTGTCCAGCGCGGCCAGCATCGCGTCGCGCTGCTTCTTGTACAGCGCGCGGATGGTCGGCACGTGGCGGTCGAGGAAGCCGTCCTTCAGCACCTCGGACACCATGCGCTGGTTGAAGCTCGGGGTGTGCAGGTCGGCCGCCTGCTTGGCCTGCAGCAGCTTGGGGTAGATGTGCTTGGGCGCGACGATGTAGCCCAGGCGCAGGCCGGGGGCCAGCACCTTGGAGAACGAGCCCAGGTACAGGCCGCCGTCGGGGTTGCGCGCGGTCAGCGGGCGGGCGGGTTCCTCGTCGTACCACAGGTCGCCGTAGGGGTTGTCCTCGATGATCGGCAGGCCCAGCGCGGCGGCGCGCTCGCTCACGGCCTGGCGGCGGGCGTCGTCCATGGTGCGGCCGGTGGGGTTCTGGAAGTTGGGCAGCAGGTAGATGAAGCGGGCCTTGTCGGCGCCTTCGCCGACCTTGCGGTCCAGGTCGTCCACGACCACGCCGCCGTCATCGCTGTCCACGCTGGCCACGCGCGGCTGGTTGGGCGAGAAGGCCTGCAGCGCGCCCAGGTAGGTGGGCGTCTCCACGAGCAGGCGGCTGCCTTCGTCGAGCAGGATCTTGCCGGCCAGGTCCAGCCCCTGCTGCGAGCCGGTGGTGATGAGGACCTGGTCGGGGCTGACGTCCCAGGGCAGGAAGTTGGCGATGGCCTCGCGCAGCGGGCCGTAGCCTTCGCTGGCGGCGTACTGCAGCGCGGCGCTGCCGTCCTGCGACAGAACCTTGGCCGCGGCTTCCTGGAACGCGTCGATCGGGAACGTCTTGGGCGAGGGCAGGCCGCCCGCCAGGCTGATGATGCCGGGCTTCTCGGTGACTTTCAGGATCTCGCGGATCACCGACGGGTTCATGGTGGCGGCGCGTTGGGCCAGGTTCCAGTGGTTCATTGCTTCCTCTTGGCTTGGGTGTGTGGGTGCATGTTGCTATGCGTAATCTGCGATTATCGATCCTAGAACGTGTTTACGATCTTTTCGGGGATCGCGTTGGGTCGCCATCGGGATGAGTGCGAGTCGATGTGGCTGGCAATGCACTCGTGTGCATGCCAGGCGCAGCGCGAAGCAATCGCTCGATGGCGGCCCAACCCTTCGGGCCAGTGTCTTTGCGGGCGGTCTGCGGCGTTGCAGATCCTCGCCATAGCACCGCTATGGCTGTGGTACTGCGCCTTGCATCCCATCCCGCAAAGGCGCTGGCGCGACCCCGAAAAGATCGTAAACACGTTCTTAGCCGCCGGCGCGCTAGGCCCGCATCATCCACAGTGCCGTCAGCATCAGAAATGCTGCCATCACGCGGTTGAACCACAGCAGGCGCCGTCCTTCGGACAGCCAGCGGCGCAGCAGCGCGCCGATCGAGGCGTAGGCGAAGTTGCTGGCGAAGGCATAGGCCGCCATGGCTGGCACCACGATGGCCAGCCGCGCGGCCACGTTGTCCTGCCCGGCGATCCAGCCGGCCACGATGGTCAGCGCCAGCAGCCAGGCCTTGATGTTGACGAACTGCAGGCCCACGCCCTGCCAGAAGCCGACCAGGCCCGTGCCGTGGCGGCTGTCGGCCAGCCGGCCGCTGCCGCTGAGCTTGAAAGCCAGCCAGAACAGGTAGGCGATGCCCACGGCCTTGAGCGCGATGCGCAGCGCCGGCACGGCCATGACGAGCGCGCCCACGCCGCTGGCGCACAGCAGCAGCAGGGCCACCCAGCCCACCGGCACTGCCCATACGAAGCGCATGGCGGGCCGCAGGCCCTGGTTGGCCGCGAGCGCGGCCGCCAGCGTGGTGTTGGGGCCGGGGGTGAAGCTCATCGCGGTGGCGAGCACGAGGAAGGCGCTCAGTTCAACGGCAGTCATAGAGGCAGTGTCAACGGTCTGCAGTTAATATAGGCAAATGACCATTACATCACCAATACAGTTTATGCCGCACATTGAGCAACTGTATCGGTGATGATGGCAATACAGCAGCGAAAGCAGAAGGCCGCCATGCTCACCCGCGATGCCAACCAGACCCTGACCGAACAGCTCGCCGCGCGGTTCGCCGAGCGCATACGCTCGCGGCTGCTGCCGGCCGGCTCGCGCCTGCCCTCGGTGCGCGCCTGCGCCCAGCAGCAGGGCGTGAGCCCCTACACCGTGGTGGCCGCCTACGACCTGCTGCAGGCCCAGGGCCTGGTCGAGTCGCGGCGCCAGCGCGGCTTCTATGTACGCGATTTTGTGCAAAAAAGCACGCAATCGCTGATGCAGCAAGCGCCAGCAGCTTCTAAAAAGGTAGCGCCAGGTTCGCTCAAGGACGCGATGAGCCTGCAGCTGCCCATGGCCTCGGCGCGCATAAACGCCGCCTCGCTGATCCGCGGCATGATGCACCCGGCCGCGCAGCTGCCGCAGCCGGGCGCGGGCATGTTCCCCAACGACTGGCTGAAGAACCAGTTCATGGGCTCGGCGCTGCGCAAGGTGGTCTCGTCGCCGGCCGACCTGCAGGCCCTGTCGCTGCACTACGGCACGCCCATGGGCGACGTGCGCCTGCGCGAGTCGCTGGCCGAGCGGCTCAAGGGCCTGGGCCTGCCGGTGGAAAGCCGCCAGATCATGACCACGGTGGGCGCCACGCACGGCCTGGACATCGTCTGCCGCACGCTGCTGAAGGCGGGCGACGCGGTGATGGTCGAGGAGCCGGGCTGGTCGGTGGAGTTCGCGCGGCTGGCGCTGCTGGGCATGCAGATCCTGCCGGTGCCGCGCGGCCCCGACGGGCCGGACCTGGCGGTGATGCGCCGCTACTGCGAGACCCACGCGCCCAAGCTCTTCGTCAGCGTGAGCGTGCTGCACAACCCCACCAGCTACTGCCTGCACCCGGCCAGCGCGCACCAGGTGCTGCAGCTGGCGCAGAGCCACGGCTTCTATGTGCTGGAGGACGACACCTACGGCCACATCGCGCCCGAGCACAGCACGCGGCTGACGGTGCTCGACGGCCTGGCGCGCAGCATCTACGTGAGCGGCTTCGCCAAGATCCTGGCGCCGAACTGGCGCGTGGGCTATGTGGCCGCGGCGCCCGACCTGGTCGAGCGCCTGCTCGACACCAAGCTGCTGTCCACGCTGACCACGCCCGCGCTGATGGAGCGCGCCATGGCCATCTGCCTGGAGAACGGCCAGCTGCGCCGCCACGTCGAGCGCGTGCGCAGCCACCTGGAGCAGGCGCGCCGGCGCGGCGTGCAGCTGGCGCAGCAGCACGGCTGCCGCTTCGTGACCGAGCCCGCGGGCATGTTCGGCTGGGTCGACACCGGCGTGGACACCGAGGCGCTGGCGCAGCGCCTGCTGGACGAGAACTACCTGATCGCGCCGGGCTCGCTGTTCTTCGCCGGGCGCCAGCCCTCGACGCTGATGCGCATCAACTACGCTTCGTCGCAGGACGCGAAGTTCTGGCGCGTGTACCAGCGCGTGCGGGCGCAGTTCGCGGACGCGCCGGCGGAGGCTGCGGGCGCGTAGCGCCTGTGTCCTGCGCTGGCGGCCTCGCGGCTAGCGCGGCTGAATGCCCGTTTCGGCAATCTGCCTGCCCCAGATGGCATGGTCGGCGCGCAGGCGCTCGCGCAGCTGTGCCGCCGTCGACGACTGGGCCTGCATGCCCAGGGCGGTGAGCCTGGCCACCACGTCGGGATGCCGGGCGGCTTTCTGCATGCTGTCTTCCAGCCGCTGGAGCACCGGCGCGGGCAGGTTCCTGGGCCCTATCAGCCCATACCAGGAGTTGAGGCCGAAGGGAATGCCCAGCTCCTTGAAGGTGGGCGCATCGGGAAAGATGGCGGCGCGCTGGGGTGAGGTGACGGCCAGCACGCGAATCTTGCCGGCCTTGGCCTGCGTGGAGGCCTGGCCCCAGCCGCCGAAGATCGCATCGACCTCACCGCCCAGCATGCCCATCATGGCTTCGCTCGAGGCCTTGTAGGGCACGTGCTGCATGTCGAGGCCGGCGGACTTCTTCATGATCTCGCCGCTGACATGGCCCGCGCTGCCCTCGCCCCAGGAGCCAAAGCTCAGCTTGCCGGGCTGGGCCTTGGCCTGGGCCACCAGGTCGGCATAGGTTTTCAGCGGCGAGTTCGCCGCGACCATCAAGGCGTTGCCGGAGACGCTGAGCAGCCCGAGCGGCGTGATGTCGGTGAGCGGATCGAACAGCTTCCTGGTGAGCAGGTGGGGCGACAGGGCCAGCGTCGCCTGGGGGACGAGGCCGATGGTGTAGCCGTCCGAAGCGGCGCCGGCCACCGCGGCCACGCCGATCAGGCCGCCGGCGCCCGGCTTGTTGTCCACCACGATGGGCTGGCCCAGGTCGGGGCCCATGTGCAGGGCGACCAGGCGCCCCAGGATGTCGGGCTCGCTGCCTGCGCTGCTGGCCACGATGAGGCGGATAGCCCGCGACGGAAATCCGTCGCTGGCGAGCACTGTGGTGGGGGCGGCGGCTGTGAGTGCCGCGCAGCACAGCGATGCGATCACCATCCAGCGCCGGGAATGCTTTGGCATGGAGAAGTCCTTAGTGGTGGGTGCCTTGCAGGATCATCTCGGCGGCTTTCTCGCCGATCATGATGGAGCCTGCATTGGTGTTGGACGAGGGCATGGTGGGCATGATGGAAGAGTCCACCACGCGCAGCCCCGTGGTGCCGCGCACGCGCAAGGCGGCGTCCACCACGGCGTTCGGATCGGTGTCGGGCCCCATCTTGCAGGTGCCTATGGGGTGCCACGAGGTCTGCCCGCAGCTGCGGATGTATTGCAGCAGGGCGTCGGTGTCCTGCACGTCGATGCCAGGCCGGGTTTCGCGCTGGACGAAGGACTGCAGCGCCGGCTGCGCCACCACCTTGCGGGCCAGGCGCAGCGCCGACAGCATGGTGTCCACGTCCTCCGGCGCTTCGAGGTAGCGCGGGTCCATGGCCGGGTTGTCGAGCGCCGAGCGGGTCTTGGCATGGACCCAGCCGCGCGAGGCCGGCCGCAGCTGGAACAGGCCGATGCCGAAGCCGGGGAAGGGATCGATGCCGGCGCCCTTGGTGCGCGAGTAGCGGTCCGCTCCGGTCAGGTGGTGCATCTGGATCTTCACCATGGGCCGGTCCTGGCCGGGTTCCGAGCGTGCCAGCGCATGCGCCGTGGCTGGGGGCGTGGTCATCATGCCGCGGCGGGTCAGCAGGTACTGCGCGCCCATCAGCGCCTGGCGCAAGGGGCTTTGCATCACCTCGTTGAGCGTGACGCGCTGGCTGCAGGCAAAGGTGATGCGGGCCTGCAGGTGGTCGATCAGGTTTTCGCCGACGCCGGGCGCATGGGCGACGACGGGCACGCCCAGCGCCTGCAGGCGCCCGGCCTGACCCACGCCCGACAGCTCCAGCAACTGGGGCGACTTGATCGGGCCGGCCGACAGGATCACCTCGGCGCGGGCCCGGGCCTGGCGGGTCTGTCCGCCTTGCAGGTATTCCACACCCACGGCGCGTGTGCCCTCGAACAGCACGCGCAAGCCCTGTGCTTCGGTACGCAGGTGCAGTCCGGCAGGGAGGTTGTCGCTCAGGTAGCCGACGGCCGTGCTGCAGCGCTGGGCGTTGCGCGTGCTGAGCTGGAGGAAGGAGACGCCTTCGTAGTCAACGCCGTTGTAGTCCGGCGTGCGCGGGATGCCGGCCTGCTCGCAGGCCGCGACGAAGGCCTTGCCCAGCGGGTGCGGATCGTCGGCCAGGTTGGTGACGCTGATGGGGCCGTTGCGCCCGCGCAAGGCGTCGTTGCCATGGCGATAGGATTCCAGGCGCTTGAAGTGGGGCAGCAGGTCGTCGTAGCCCCAGCCCGGATTGCCCAGGTCGCGCCAGTGGTCGTATTCGCGCGGCTCGCCGCGCACGTAGATCATGCCGTTGACCGAGCTGGAGCCGCCTGGCATGCGGCCGCGCGGCCAGTAGATGGACTGGCCATCGAGCCGATTTTGAGGCTCGGTCTGGAAGGGCCAGACGTAGTCTGGGTTGGTCAGCAGCTTGCCGATGCCCAGCGGCGTGCGCACCCAGAAGTCCTTGTGGCGCGGCGCGCCCGCCTCCAGCAGCAGCACGCGCGTGCCCTGGCGCTCTGCCAGCCGGCGGGCCACGGCAGCGCCGGATGAGCCGGCACCGACGACGATGTAGTCGAAGCTTTCCGCGTCAGCCATCATTGCACCCCGGTACCGAGCAGTTGCTGGATGGCCTGGGCTTCCAGGCCCATGCGCTGGAACTGGTGGTCGGGCATTTCCGTCTGCGCGAAACCTTCCTTGGCCAGTTGGGGCGCGGGTTGCACCCGCAGCTCCACGAAGACCGGCCCATCCAGCTTCTGGATATCGGTAAAGCGCGCGCTCCATTGCGCCTCGTCGTCGAAGCTGAAGGTGTGCCGGTAGCCCGCGGTGCGCGCGGCTTCGGCGAAGTTGAAGCCGGGGGCCGGTGCGTCGAGGTTGGCCAGGCCGGTGAACTGGTGGCCGTTGTTGATCACCAGGTGCAGGAAATGGCTGGGTGCGGCCTGCACCACGGTGACCAGGCTGCCCAGCTCCATCAGCAGGCTGGCATCGCCGTCGACGACGATCACCGGGCGCTCGGGCCTGCCCAGCGCCAGGCCCAGGCCCAGGCAGGCGGCACCGCCCATGAGGGGCACCGAGCTCAGCCGCGCCGCCTTGGGGGCCGGGCCGGCGTAGGCCGGGTCTGCCTCCAGCAGATCGAGGGCTCGCATGGCGCCCATGGTGGCGACCAGCAGGGAATCCGCGCTGCGCTGCAGGGCGACGACGCGGCAGGCTTGTTGTACGTTCATCATGTGTTTTATCTCCAGGACATGGGGGCGCCGACGAGCAGCACGGCGGCGCTGCGCCGCTGCTGGGCGATGGCATAGGCCTCGTCGATGCGGCCCAGGTCGGCATCGGAGTCGAGAGCCAGGGATGGCACGTCGAGGGCGTCGAGCACCGGCTGCATGATGCGCACCATGGTGCGGCGCGACTGCGCCGGGTCCTGGCCGATGTTGCTGAACTCGCGCCCGAACTGCCCGACCAGGAAGACCAGCGGAATCTGCGCGTCGAGGCAGACCGCGCGCAGCGTGTTGATGCAGTTGTAGAGGCCCTGGTTCTGCATCAGCAGCACCGGCTTGCGGCCGGCGATCTGAAGGCCGGCGGCGGTGGTGACGCACTGGTTCTCGTTGCAGGCGTTGAGCAGGCGGATGTCCCCGGCCTGCTGCAGCTGGGCGTGCAGCGATAATTGCACCCAGTCGGGCACGGTGACCACGTGGTCGACGCCGGCGCGCCGCAGCGCGCCGGCGGCCATCGAGGCGCTGAGGGAAGGGGATGCAGGATTCACGGCAAACTCGTCTCGGAGTGGAAGGTCTGCGCAGTATCCGAAGGCGGTCTGCGGCCGTCAGTCGGCAGGCCGACACAGTCATTGAGGGTTTGCGCTTGGAATCCGTTCTCATGCAAGAAACATCGATCCGTATCCGCAAGGCACTGGCCCATGTGCCCTGGCTGCAGGCCAGCGGCGAGGCGGCGCTGCACTACCTGGCGGACCAGGCCAGCCTCGACCAGGTGGCCGACGGCACCACCGTCACCTGGCGCGGGCGCCAGATGACGCATCTGCTGGTGCCGGTGCGCGGGGTGCTTGAGCTGAGCATCACCAACGCGCAGGGCAAGCGCCATGTGGTCAACCGGCAGGAGCCGGGCCAGGTGTTCGGCCTGATCCCCGTGCTGGAGGATTCCGGCGCCATCCACGATGCGGTGGCGCGCGGCGCCTGCGAGATCGTGCGGGTGCCGCAGGCCGCGCTGCGGCAGGCCATGCGCGCCTATCCCGAGCTGAACGACCAGATCATCCGCGTGCTGTGCGCGCGGGCCCGCAAGAGCTACCAGTCCCTGGCGGCGCAGACCCTGGCCGCACTGCCGGCCCGCCTGGCGCGCGTGCTGCTCGGCCAGAGCCAGGGCGCGGCCTCGGCCACGCTGGCCATGACCCAGGCCGATCTGGCCGACATGCTGGGCGTCACGCGGCAAAGCCTGAACGTGGAACTCAAGCGCCTGGAACGCCAGGGGCTCGTCGGCCTCGGCCGGGGCCGCATCGAGATCAAGGACCAGACGCAGCTCGCGCAACTGGCCACGGCCTGCGATTGAGCCGGGCGGTGTTCATGGTTTGTCCGCAGCCGGTTTGTCGGCTCGCCGACAGACGGGCACCGCCGATGTGACGAGACTGCTCCCCATTGCAAGCAGACCCCGTGCCGACGCCGCCCCTGGCGCGGCCGGGCCTGCACCGAAAGGAGCACCTCTTGGCAACGATTCGACGCCGCACCCTGATCGCCTCGGCCCTGCTGGCGCAGGCGCTTCCCCGCCTGGCCTGGGCCCAGCCAGTGAGCTTCAACCGCCCGGTGAAAATCCTTGTGCCCTTGCCTGCCGGAGGGTCGGCGGACATCAGTACCCGCATTGTTGCCAACGCCTTGCAGCCCCGGCTCAAGCAGCCCGTGATCGTGGACAACAAGCCGGGCGGCAGCTTTGTCATCGGTATGCAGAGCTTGCGCTCGGCGCCGGCTGACGGCCATACACTGATCTCGATCAACATCGGCATGGCAGCGGCGCAAGCCACCATGAAGCGCTACGACCTGCTGAAGTCGCTGGCGCTGATCACCCAGTACAGCAAGACGCCGACGCTGTTCGTGGTGCCGGCCAAGTCGCGCTTCAAGTCCTTGGCCGAGCTGCTGGACTTTGCCAAGAAAAATCCGGGCAAGCTGAACTATGGTTCCGTCGGCACCGGGGGACTTGAGCACCTGTGGGTCACGATGCTCAGCCGCAGCCTGGGCGTGGAGTTCACCCACGTCCCCTACAAGGGCATGCCCGACGCGCTCACCGCCCTGATGCAGGGCGAGCTGGACTTTGTGCCCGCCGTGATGTCCAGCGCGCTGCCGTTCGTGAAGGAGGGCAAGATGCGCGCGCTGTGCGTGCTGTCCAACGAGCGCGCTGCCACGATGCCGGACCTGCCCACGATGAAGGAGCAGGGGGCCCATGTGCCGCCCATGGAGTTCTGGAGCGGACTGGCCGCACCGCATGGCACGTCGCCGGCCATTGTCGAGTCCTTGCGCAAGGACATCGTCGCGGTCATGGCCGAGGACGAGGTGAAGCAGCGCATGGTCGATCGCGGCGCGGCGGTGGCCGTCAGCGCCAATTCCGAGGCGTTTGTGCGCTTGATCCAGGAGGATCTGGCGTGGATGGGCAAGGTCAGCCAGGAGGCGGGCATTCGGATCGAATGATTTCGCGGGCGGCGTGCCGCTAAAAATAAGAGCTGCCAGCGCTTGATGGGTAAGGTTTTCAAATAGAAAACTATTTGAATCGCTCATCCACCAAGCGCTGGCAGCTCTTGTTTTTGTATGGTGCGCCGCGCGGCGCAACGCCTCAGGCGACGTTCAACTCGCTCATGTCCTCGCCGAGGAAGCCGCCGCTCTGGTGCGCCCACAGCCGCGCGTACACGCCGCCGTGCTGCAGCAGCTGCTGGTGCGTGCCCTGCTCGACGATGCGGCCCTGGTCGAGCACGATCAGGCGGTCGAGCGCGGCGATGGTGGACAAACGGTGCGCGATGGCGATCACCGTCTTACCCTGCATCAGGCTGTCCAGGCTCTGCTGGATGGCGGCCTCGACCTCGCTGTCGAGCGCACTGGTGGCCTCGTCGAGCAGCAGGATGGGCGCATCCTTGAGCATCACCCGCGCAATCGCCACGCGCTGGCGCTGGCCGCCCGAGAGCTTGACGCCGCGCTCGCCCACCTGGGCGTCGTAGCCGGTGCGGCCCTTGAGGTCGGTCAGCGTGGCGATGAAGTCGGCCGCCTCGGCGCGCTCGGCGGCGCGGCGCATGTCGTCCTCGCCGGCATCGGGGCGGCCGTAGAGGATGTTGTCGCGCATCGAGCGGTGTAGCAGCGAGGTGTCCTGCGTGACCATGCCGATCGCGCCGCGCAGGCTGTCCTGCGTGACGTGGGCGATGTCCTGGCCGTCGATGCGGATCTGCCCGCCCGCCACGTCGTGGAAGCGCAGCAGCAGGTTCACCAGCGTCGACTTGCCCGCGCCCGAGCGGCCGATCAGGCCCACGCGCTCGCCGGGGCGGATGTCGAGCTGCAGGTGGTCGATGACCCGCTTGCCGTTGTCCTTGTAGGCGAAGCTCACGTTGTCGAACTCGATGCGGCCTCGGGTCACCGCCAGCGGCTTGGCGTCGGCCGCGTCGACGATGGTGCGCGGCTTGGTCAAGGTGTTGATGCCGTCCTGGATGGTGCCCACGTTCTCGAACAGGCCGGTCATCTGCCACATCACCCAGTGCGAATAGCCCATCAGCCGCAGCGCCATGGCGATCACCGCCGCCACCACGCCGGCGCTGGCCTGGCCCTGCGCCCACAGGAAGAGCGCCGTGCCGGTGGAGCCGAGCAGCAGCAGCGTGATCATCAGGTGGTTGGTGATCTCGAACTGGCTCACCATGCGCATCTGCGCGTGGCCGGTGGCCTTGAAGGCCTCCATCGCGTTGCGCGCGTACTCGGCCTCGCGCCGCGTGTGGGCGAAGAGCTTGACGGTGGCGATGTTGGTGTAGGCGTCGGTCACGCGGCCGGTCATCATCGAGCGCGCGTCGGCCTGCTCCTTGCCGATCTTGCCCAGGCGCGGCACGAAGTAGAAGCACGCCGCCACATAGGCGGCGAGCCACAGCGCGAATGGCACCATCAGGCGCCACTCGAAGCTGCCCGCCAGCACCAGGATGCCGATCATGTAGACGCTGACGCCCACCAGCACGTCCACCACCATGAACACCACTTCGCGCACCGACAACGCGGTTTGCATGATCTTGGTGGTGATGCGGCCGGCGAACTCGTCGGCGTAGAACGACATGCTCTGCCCCAGCATCAGCCGGTGGAACACCCAGCGCAGCCGCATCGGAAAGTTGATGGCCAGCACCTGGTGCATCACCATGGTGTGCAGGCCCAGCAGCACCACGCTGCTCAGCAGCACCGCGGCAATGCCATAGACCGTACCGCGCTGCTCGGCCCAGAAGCTGGCGGGCGAAACCTGGCCCAGCCAGTCGACCACATGGCCCATGATGGCGAACAGCACCGCCTCGTAGACGGCCAGCAGCGCCGAGGTGATGGTGAGCAGGCCGATCCAGCCGCGCATGCCCTGGGTGCAGGCCCACATGAAAGCGAAGAAGCCCGTGGGCGGCACGGTGGGATCGGCGGCCGGGTAGGGCGGCACGCGCCGCTCGAAGAACGAAAACACCGGATGACACTCCTTGTTGCAAAGCGCCCGGGCCGTCTATGCCGACGGCGGGCGCCATGGGGCAAGTCTATCCGCCGCCTGTGGCGGCTGCTGGCGCGGCGGCTGATTCCAGGAGCCAAAAAACGGCTTTGCCGCCCTGGCAACTAGGGCGAATCCCGAGAGGCGCCGCCCGGGGGCGTTCCTATGATGCTCGCCTTTCCTCTACGGAGTTCCCTATGTCTTCCCCCATTTCGCGCACCAAGCGCCTGCCCGCCCTGTCGGCGATCACCCTGGCGCTGGCCCTGGGCCTGAGCGCCTGCGCGCAGACCCCGGCGGCATCCCAGGCGGCCGCTCCCGCAGCGGCACCGGCGGCCACCGCTGCGGCGGCCCCGGCCCAGCAGGGCCAACGCAACGTGGTCGTGCTGGCCACCGGCGGCACCATCGCCGGCGCCGGCGCATCGGCGATGAACAGCGCCACCTACAGCGCCGCCAAGGTGCCGGTGGACAAGCTGCTGGCGGGCCTGCCCGAGCTGGCCAAGGTGGCGAATGTGCGCGGCGAGCAGGTGTTCCAGATCGCCTCCGAGAGCTTCACCAACGACAACCTGCTGGCGCTGGCCAAGCGCGTGTCGGCGCTGTCCAAGCAATCCGACGTGGACGGCATCGTCGTCACCCACGGCACCGACACGCTGGCCGAGACCGCCTACTTCCTGAGCCTGACGGTGCACACCACCAAGCCCATCGTGGTCGTGGGCTCGATGCGCCCGGGCACCGCGCTGTCGGCCGACGGCGCGCTGAACCTGGTGGATGCGGTGAGCGTGGCCGCTGCCAAGGACGCCGAGGGCAAGGGCGTGCTGGTGACGATGAACGACGAGATCCAGACCGCGCGCGACGTGAACAAGGACGTCAACATCAAGACCGGCGCGTTCCAGAGCCAGTGGGGCCCGCTGGGCATGATCGTCGAGGGCAAGAACTACTGGTTCCGCGCCCCGGCCAAGCGCCACACCATGCAGTCTGAGTTCAACATCGACAGCATCGGCACGCTGCCGCAGGTGGACATCGTCTACGCTTACGGCACGGTGCAGCGCACGGCGCTGGACGCGCTGGTGAACGGCGGCGCCAAGGCCATCGTGCACGCCGGCACGGGCAACGGCTCGGTCGCCGACCGCATGGTGCCGGCGCTGCAGGAGGCGCGCGGCAAGGGCGTGCTGGTGGTGCGCTCGTCGCGCGTGCCCTACGGCTTTGTGCTGCGCAACGCCGAGCAGCCCGACGACAAGTACGACTGGGTCGTGGCCCACGACATGCGCCCCGAGAAGGCTCGCATCCTGACCATGCTGGCGCTGACCAAGAATGCCAGCACGCAGGAGTTGCAGCGCATGTTCTGGGAATATTGATTTCCTGCACGCGGTGTAAGAGAGACGGGGCCTTCGGGGCTCCGTTTTTTATCCAGGCCGAGCGTAGCGACGGCCCGAATGGTTTGCCACCCCCTTCTGGCTGCGCCTGTGGCGGGGCGTTTGCGGGGTGGCATGCGCGTCGGAGCGCGCATGCTTCGTGAACTGACTCGCCGGGGATGTTCGAACGGAGCGCCTTGGCGCGCAGTGAGTTCCACGGCGCACCCCGCAAACGTCACGCCACAGGTTGCCCCAACGCCAAGGCGTTGGGGTCGCAGACAGCAGGGCGCCCTTCTTTTGCCTACTTTTCTTGGGCGACCAAGAAAAGTAGGTCGCCCGCCGGGGCGAGACCCGGCCTCCGGCAATAAAAAATATAGCTGCCCGCGCTTACCCCATAAGCCCCAGAGCCCAAAAACACTCAAACCCCAGGATCCGCCAGAAAAGCCACCGCGGCAGGCTCCGTCGCATACGCCACATTGATGCGCAGCCACGGGCTGGCCGCGCCGCTCGGCATGAAGGCCGACCCCGCCGACAGGCTGATGCCGCGGCGCTCGGCGGCCGCCACCAGCGTGGCAGAGTCCTCCACGCCCGGGCGGCGCGCCCAGACGAACATGCCGCCGGCGGGTTGGCCCCAGACCTCCCAGCCCGCCGAGGCCATCAGCTGCTGCACCGCTGCCTGCTGCCCTTCGAGCCGGCGGCGCAGGCGCTCGGCCAGGCGGCGGTAGCTGCCGCTCTCGACCATCGCGGCCACCACCTCCTCGGCGAAGCGCGACGACGCGATGCTGGTCAGCATCTTCACGTCCACCAGCGGGCGGATGAGGGCGGCGCTGGCGGCGATGTAGCCCACGCGCAGCGAGCACGACAGCGTCTTGGAGAAGCTGCCCAGGTAGATGACGCGCTGCAGCTGGTCCAGCGTGGCCAGGCGCACGCTGGGCTCGTCCTGCAGGTCGGCGTAGATGTCGTCCTCGACCAGCACGAAGTCGTGCCGCTCGGCCAGCTGCAGGAGGCGGTGCGCCGTGGCGGCCGACAGCAGGCCGCCCGTGGGGTTGTGGAACACGCTGTTGGCGAAGAAGGCCTTGGGCCGGTGCGACTGCAGCAGCTGCGCCAGCGCGTCCACGTCGGGGCCCTGCGGCGTGCGCGGCACCTCGAGCAGGCGGATGCCGTGCAGCTGCAGCAGGCCGAACAGGTTGTAGTAGCCGGGCGACTCGACCAGCACCTCGTCGCCCGGGCGCAGCAGGTAGCGCACCAGCAGGTCGAGCCCATGGCTGGCGCCGGTGGTCAGCACGATCTGCGACGCGGCCACGCCGAAGCCCAGGCGCGCGGCCAGCTGCTGCTGCAGCAGCGTGCGCAGCGCCGGGCTGCCCAGCGGGGTGCTGTAGTCGAACAGCGCCTGCGCCTCGCGCCGCGCGACCTGGCGGATGGCGGCGGCCAGCTCGTCCTGCTCGCGCCAGCTGTCGGGCAGCCAGCCGCAGCCGAGCTTGAGGGTGCCGGGCGCGTCGCGGAACAGGTGCCACAGCGCGCCGGCTACGTCCTCGGCCTGCTGCGGCGCCAGCGCGCCGCCGGCGCCGGCTGGGCCGGGTGGCGGCGGCTCCTGCACGAAATAGCCCGAGCCCTGGCGCGCCCGCACCAGGCCCTGGGCGCGCAGGCGCTCGTAGGCCTCGATCACGGTGTTGCGGCTCACGCCGCGCGCCTCGGCCAGCTGGCGGATGGACGGCAGCCGCATGCCGGCGCCGAGCACGCCCCGCGCCATGCGCGTGCGCAGGTCCTGTTCGATCTGGGCGACCAGCGGCAATGGCCGTTCGGTGGGGGCGGGCATGGGCGGACTCCAACTGTTCCGGCAAACCAGGGGCACGGTTCGGCGGATTGAGTCCAAAGTGTACCTGGCACAGTTGGGGCCTTGCCCGCAAGATGGACGCCATGAACGAGTTGCTGCATGGCGCCGCTGCGGCGCGCGGAACGGGGGCCCGGGTGCGGGCGGCCTGCCTGGCCTGGGCGCTGCTGACCATCACCGTGGGCGTGAACCTGCATGTGCCGCTGTACCCGGCGATCGCCGCGCAGGGCGGCCACGGGCTGGCGGCGACGACGCTGGCCTATGCCTGCTATGTGGTCGGCGTCATCCCGGTGCTGCTGCTGCTGGGCGGGCTGTCCGACCGCGTGGGCCGCCGGCCGGTGATGCTGGCCGCGCTCGCGCTGTCGGGCACGGCCACGCTGGTGATGGCGCTGTGGCCGCAGCTGCTGTCGCTGGCCCTGGCGCGCTGGCTGCTGGGCGTGGGCTCGGCGCTGATGTCGGCCACGGCGCTGGCCTACATGCACGAGCTGCTGGCCGGCGATGGCGCCGACACGGCCCGCGCCGCCAACTGGATCACGGCCAGCACCTCGCTGGGCTTCGGCTTGGGGCCGGTGGTCACCACGCTGACGATGGGCGGCCGCGAGACGCTGGTGCCGCCCAGCTACGCGCTGCATGGGGCGGCCCTGGTGCTGGCCGCTGCGCTGCTGGGGTGGCTGGCCCAGCCGGCGCAGGCCGCGCCGTTGCGGCCGGGCATGCCGGCCGCGTCCATGCTGCGGCTGCCGAGCTATCCGCCCGGGGCGGCGTGGTTCGGCTTCGCCATCCTGCTGGCCTGGGCGACCTCGGGGCTGGTGATCTCGGTGCTGCCGGCGGTGCTGGCGCGCCATGGGATGGCGGGCTGGTCGGGTGCGACCACGCTGCTGGCCATCAGCTGCGGGCTGCTTTTCCAGCCGGCGGCGCGCCGCTGCCCGCCGGCGCGGGCCACGGCCATCGGGCTGTGGACGCTGCTGCCCGCCTACGGCCTGCTGGCCTTCGGCGCGCTGCAGGGGCAACTCGGGTGCGTGCTGCTCGGTGCCCTGCTGGCGAGCAGCGCCTGCTACGGCTTTGTCTACCTGGGCGGGCTGGCAGGCGTGGCCGAGCGGGCCGGCGGCAACCAGGCGCGGGTGAGCGCGGGCTTCTTCGTGCTGGCCTATGTGGGCTTCAGCGTGCCGGTGGTCTTCACCGGCGCGGTGGCCGACCGCTGGGGGCAGGGCGCGGCGCTGGCGGCCTTCGGCGGCTTCCTGCTGCTGGGCGTGTCGGCCCTGCTGGGCTGGCGGCGCCGCCGGCCATCGCTGATGGGCTGAAAGGCGGCTCGCGGGCAGCTGGCGCCGATTCGCCAGATAATGGCCGCCCTCGAGTTTGTTTTTCAGCGGTATGCAGGGTAATTCGACCAAAAATAACGTCAAATCGTCAGAATCCAGTGGCGAATTGCGGCGCGACCTGAAGGCGCGGCACCTGTCGATGATCGCCATCGGCGGCTCCATCGGCACCGGGCTGTTCGTGGCCTCGGGCGCCACCATCTCGCAGGCCGGGCCGGGCGGCGCGCTGCTGGCCTATGCGGTGATCGGGCTGATGGTTTACTTCCTGATGACCAGCCTGGGCGAGCTGGCGGCCTACATGCCGGTGTCCGGCTCGTTCGCCACGTACGGCGCGCGCTACGTGGACGAGGGCTTCGGCTTCGCGCTGGGCTGGAACTACTGGTACAACTGGGCGATCACCATCGCGGTCGACCTGGTGGCCTCGCAGCTGGTGATGGGCTACTGGTTCCCGGACGTGCCGGGCTACCTGTGGAGTGCGCTGTTCCTGGCGCTGATGGTGGGTCTCAACGCCATCTCGGTCAAGGGCTTCGGCGAGGCCGAATACTGGTTCTCGGCCATCAAGGTGACGACGGTGATCGTCTTCATCGCGCTGGGCGTGCTGATGATCGTTGGCATCCTCAAGGGTGGCCCCGCGCCCGCGCCGTGGGCGAGCCTGGCGAACTGGACCACGGCCGAGGCGCCGTTCGCCGGTGGCTTCGCGGCGCTGATCGGCGTGGCGATGATCGTGGGCTTCTCGTTCCAGGGCACCGAGCTGATCGGCATCGCCGCGGCCGAGTCCGAAGACCCGGCCAAGAACATTCCCCGCGCCGTGCGCCAGGTGTTCTGGCGCATTCTGCTGTTCTACGTGCTGGCGATCGCCGTCATCAGCTCGCTGATCCCCTACACCGACCCGCAGCTGCTGCGCCAGGAGGTGGGCGACATCAGCGTGAGCCCGTTCACGCTGGTGTTCCAGAAGGCCGGCCTGCTGTCGGCCGCGGCGGTGATGAACGCGGTGGTGCTGACCTCGGTGCTGTCGGCCGGCAACTCGGGCATGTACGCCTCGACCCGCATGCTCTACACGCTGGCCCGCCAGGGCATGGCGCCGCGCCTGTTCGCGCGGCTCAGCGGCAACGGTGTGCCGCTCTACGCGCTGCTGGCCACCACGGTGGTGGCGGGCCTGTGCTTCTTCAGCTTCCTGTTCAGCCCGAACGCGGTCTACCTGTGGCTGCTGAACCTGTCGGGCATGACCGGCTTCATCGCCTGGCTGGGCATTGCGATCAGCCACTACCGCTTCCGCAAGGGCTTTGTCGCGCAGGGGCACGATCTGGACCTGCTGCCGTACCGCTCGTCGCTGTTCCCCTTCGGGCCGATCTTCGCCTTCGTGCTGTGCATGCTGATCACGCTGGGCCAGAACTACCAGGCCTTCCTGCAGGACCGCATCGACTGGGGCGGCGTGGTGGCCACCTACATCGGCCTGCCGGTGTTCCTGCTCGTGTGGTGGAGCTACCGCCTGGCCAAGGGCGCGCGCACGGTGCGCTACGCCGACATGCGCTTCGACGGCCATGTCGATGCGAACGGAGAACTGCGATGAGCCAAGCCTGGCAGCCGGTGCAGATCCAGGGCATTGCCGCGCTGCGCTACCAGTCGCCGCGCGGCGACAGCGTGGCCGTGGCGCTGCAGGGCGCGCAGGTGCTGTCGTGGCAGACCGCCGACGGCACCGAGCGCCTGTACCTCAGCCTGCGCTCGGCGGCCGACGGGCGCACCGCCATCCGTGGCGGCATTCCGGTGTGCTTTCCGCAGTTCAACCAGCGCGGTCCGCTGCCCAAGCACGGCTTTGCACGCAACCTGCCGTGGCAGGTCGTGAGGCAGGAGGCCGATGGGCTGGAGATGGCTCTGTGCAGCAGCGAGGCCACTCGCGCCTGGTGGCCTGAAGCCTTCGAGGCGCGCCTGTCGGTGGCGCTGGCGCCGGGCCGCCTGCGGGTGCGGCTGCGGGCCACCAACACCGGCGACCGGCCCTGGGCGCTGACGGCCGCGCTGCACACCTACCTGCGCGTGGCCGACATCACCCGCTGCACGCTGCAGGGCCTGCAAGGCCTGGCCTGCTGGGATGCGCTGGCCGACACCCGCTTTGCCGAGCCGCGCGAGCGCATCGCCTTTGGCGACGCACCGGGTGAGGGCTTCGACCGCGTGTTCTCGCTGCCGGCGGGTAGTGGCACGTGCTCGCTATTAATTGAGGAGCGTGCTGCGCAATCCACATCTGCCCTGGAGGTCAAAAACCTTCCAAACTCCACCGAGATCGTGGTCTGGAACCCCGGCGCGGCGCTGAGCGCCGAGCTGGCCGATATGCCCGACGACGGCTGGCGCTACATGCTCTGCGTGGAGGCCGCCAGCATCGACGCGCCCGTGGCGCTGGCGCCCGGGCAGTCATGGGAGATCGCGCAGGAGCTGGCGGTATAAAAGAAAAAAGGGCAGGCGCCAGGCCTGCCCTTTTGCTTGCAGCGGAAGTCGAGGCGCTTGCTTAAACCGCCGTGATCGACACCGCCTTGGAGTTCAGGTACGCCTCCATGGCCTCGGGGCCGCCTTCGCTGCCGTAGCCCGAATCCTTGATGCCGCCGAACGGGAACTCGGCCGTGGGCGTCGCGGGCTGGTTGATCCACACCATGCCGGCCTCGATGCCGTGCGACAGCAGCTGCACATTCTTGTACGAGCGGGTGTAGGCATAGGCGGCCAGGCCGTAGGGCAGGCGGTTGGCCTCGGCGATGGCGTCTTCCAGCCGGTCGAAGCTGCGCAGCGCGGCGATGGGGCCGAAGGGTTCGTCGTTGAACACCGAGGCGTCGAGCGGCACGTCCGTCAGGATGGTGGGGGCGAAGAAGTTGCCCGAGCTGCCCACGCGCTCGCCGCCCGTGGCCACGGTGGCGCCCTTGGCGGCGGCATCGTTCACCACCTGGGCCATGGCCGTGAGGCGGCGCGGGTTGGCCAGCGGGCCCAGCGTGGTGCCGTCGGCCAGGCCGTCGCCGAGCTTCAGGCCCTCGGCATGCTTGACCATGGCCTGCGCGAACTCGGCGCGGATGCTGCTGTGCACCAGGAAGCGGGTCGGCGAGATGCAGACCTGGCCGGCGTTGCGGAACTTGGCAGCGGACACGGCCTTCACGGCCAGCGCCACGTCGGCGTCCTCGGCCACGATCACCGGCGCGTGGCCGCCCAGCTCCATGGTCACGCGCTTCATGTGCGAGCCGGCCAGCGCGGCCAGCTGCTTGCCCACGGCGGTGGAGCCGGTGAAGGTCACCTTGCGGATGATGGGGTGCGAGATCAGATATTCCGAGATCTCGGACGGCGTGCCGTAGAGCAGGCCGATCACGCCGGGCGGAATGCCGGCGTCGACGAAGCACTGCAGCAGCGCGGCCGGCGAGGCCGGGGTCTCCTCGGGTGCCTTCACCAGGAAGGAGCAGCCCGTGGCCAGCGCCGCGCCCAGTTTGCGCACCACCTGGTTGATCGGGAAGTTCCACGGCGTGAAGGCGGCGATCGGGCCCACCGGCTCCTTGATGACGAGCTGCTGCACGTTGGCCACGCGGGCGGGCACGATGCGGCCATACACGCGCAGGCCTTCGTCGGCGAACCATTCGATGATGCCGGCGCCGGCCAGGGCCTCGCCCTTGGCCTCGGCCAGCGGCTTGCCCTGCTCCTGCGTCAGCAGGCGGCCGATGGCGTCGGCGCGCTCGCGCAGCAGGCCGGCGGCGCGGCGCATGATGGTGGCGCGCTCGATGGCGGGCAGGGCGCGCCAGGTCTCGAAGCCCTTCTGCGCGGCGGCCAGCGCGCGGTCCATGTCCGCCTTGGTCGCATGCGCCACCTTGCCGATGGCCTGACCGGTGGCGGGGTTCACCACGTCGATGGTGCGGCCGCCTTCGGCGTCGACCCATTCGTTGTTGATCAGCAATCGGGTATCGGGGTATGCGGTTGTCATTGCGTGTGTTTCCTTGGACAAGTCAGAGAAATGAGGAACAGGCCGGGACGGTATGATCGCCGCTGTTCACGCGCCTTGCCTTGCAAGCATTTGCAAGGCCTTTGCGAACCAGCGCCACGGGCATGGTAAAACAAGGCAGAGCGAGTCTATGGAAATGCACAAGATGACCACCCTTCACAAAAGTTTTTTGATCGCCGGCGTGCTGGCGGCCATGGCCCTGGCGGGCTGTGCCACCCAGGGCAACAAGGCCGCGGCCGAGGGCGATGCCGCCGCAACGCCGGCTGTCGCCGCGACGACACCCGCGCCCGCAGCCACCGCGGGCTGCGCCGGCAATGCCTGCGACGTGGCGCCGCAGCTGATCACCGGCGCCGCGCCGCGCTACCCCTTCCCCGAGGGCACGCAGGCGCAGCCGGCCAGCGTGCGCGTGCAGTTCGTGGTCAACACCGATGGCTCGGTGGGCGATGTGAAGACGCTGACCGCCACGTCCAAGGACATGGCGGGTGAGGTGGAACGCGCCGTCAAGCGCTGGAACTACCGCCCCGCCACCAAGGGCGGCCAGCCGATCAAGGTCATCCTGCAGCAGCAGTTCGATTTCAAGCCTTGATCCGGATGCTCTGAAAAGAGAAGCCGATAGCGCTTATTGCAGGCGGTTTTCAAATTGTTTTGATATGAAAACCATTGCTGATCAAGCGCTATCAGCTATTTTTTTGATACTCAGGCCGAGGCCGCGCACAGCCGCTCGGCCAGTTCGATGAAGCCCGCGCCGCGCTCCTGCCGCGTCACATAGCGCGGCAGATGCGCGAGCTGCGGCACGAAGCGCGCGATGTTCGCCACGCCGAAGCTGTTGGCGAAGGCCTCGAACATCAGCTGGTCGTTAGTCGAATCGCCGATGTAGCACCAGCGGTCCAGCTCGGCGTCCAACTCGCGCCCGAACAACTCCCGCACGATCCAGCGCGCGCCCTGCAGTTTGTTGTGTGCACCGAACCAGCCGTTGATGTGGATGCTGCTGACCGTGGCGTTCATGCCAGCCGCCTGCATCGCGCGCACGCAGGCGTCGATGTGCGGCTGCGGCATCTGCACGAACTCGCTGTGGTCCACCGCGATATCGCACTCGCGCCCCGCCGAATCCTCGGCCCGGCGCGCGCCGGGCACCGTGGCCTCGATGGTGGCCAGCACCTGCTGCATCGCGGCGAAGTTGCGCGTGCGCGTGGCCTCGTCCTGCTGGTAGAGCTTGTCCAGCGTGCCATCTGCGCGGCGGCGCAACGCCACGGCGCCGTTCTCGGCCACGATGGCATCCACCGGCCAGGCCTGGGCGAAGGGCACGCTCCAGCCCACCGGCCGGCCGGTGATCGGGATCACCGCCAGCCCGCGGGCCTTGAGCGCGGCGATGGCCGCGACCACCTCCGGCGGCACGGCGCCGTCGGTGGTCAGGGTGTCGTCGATGTCGGTGAAGAGGCCGATGATGCCGGCTGGAGGATTCCAGGCGCTGAGTGCTTGCATGGGGGAGGAGGAAGTCATGGTGGCGCAGCGCGCTGCTTGAAGATATCGGAGGCCAGGTGCCGGGCCAGGAACAAGGAGCCGGCCTTGGTCAGATGTCCCCAGTCCACAGCGGTCAATCCCTCGGCGCTGCCGTCCACCGAGGTGAGGCACCCGCTGGATTTGCAGAATATCTTTTGGGACGACAGGTAGGTGGTGCTTGCCTTGCGGAGGTGGCTGTCAAAGAAGGCATCCCATTCCTGCTCCCGTACGGACAGGCCTTGCTGCATGTAGCGCGGGAAGCTGTCGTTCTTGGAGAGATAGTCCATCAGGTTTTTCTGCAGCGACACCGACCAGTTCGGGTACGGGCCGATGACGACGATGGCGCTGTGCGGGCTGGCCTGGCGAAGGCGGTCGATGACCTCGCCGAGTTTTTTCAGTTCCTTGTGGGGATCGTTGGTACTGTTTTTGCCAAAGATCATCCAGGTCAGCACGATTTTTTCCGGCTGGATCGAGGCAATGGTCTTGATCTTTGCCTCGTTGACGGCACGCAGCGAAGCCCCGCCGTCGATCTGCCCTTCCAGCAGGAAAGGGGGCGCATTGCCGTCGGTCAACTGGATGATCCCATAGCTGGGATAGTCCGCATCCCGAACCGTCCTCAGGCCTTCATAGAGAGAGGCGGCATAGGAGTCGCCAAAGAGGACGATGTTCTGGCTGCGCAGTGCCAGGCAGCCATTTTTCTCGCGCTCGGGCATGGCGACGGAATGGCAGACTCCATTTCTGATGTTCTTCTGAAAATCAAAATAGTCGTAAAGATTCTCGATCTGGGCCAGTTCCTGCAAGGTCTTGTTGGCCGGGGATCCAGATATCCATTGCTGCGGAACCATGATCGTTGCAAGCAAGGCCAGCGCATATCCGCAATACAGGGCCAGGCGCCTGTTCGGCGTGGTGCTAGGTCGTCGGGCAGGCTCTTCGATCAATCGCCACGAGAGGTACGCCATCACTACGGTGGCGGCGATCAGGAGCAGAGCATATTTTTCCAGCGAATGCTTGCCGAAGCGGTGCATCCAATAGGCAAAAATGGGCTGGTGCCAAAGGTAGGCGCTGTAGCTGATCTTGCCGAGAAAAACGAATGGCGGCAGTTCCAGGATTCTGGTGGCGATGCCTTGGGGGGCCTGGGCCGCGAGCACGAGCAAAGTGCCTGCGGTGGGCACCAAGGTGTGCAGGCCGGGGTGGGGCAGGCTGGCATCGAGGCCAGTGATCGAGAAGGTGATGAGTGCCAGTCCTGCGAGGGACAAGGCCTGCCGCCCCGTGGCGCCCAGCGTTTGCCGGCTCGCCCAGAGGGCGCCCAGGGCTCCGAGCAGCAGTTCCCATGCGCGTGCTGGCAGCAGATAGAAAGCCGCATTGGGCTGCGACGTTACCGTGGCGATGGCCCACACAAAGCTCAGAACGGCGCATAGCACCAAGGCATGGGTGCGCCAGGCCGACTTTCTCAGCGCATACGCCAGCAAGGGAAAGAGGATGTAGTACTGCTCCTCCACCCCCAGGCTCCAGGTATGGAGCAAGGGCTTGAGCTCGCTGGCGGCTTCGAAATAGCCACTGTGGAGCCAGAAGTAGATATTTGACGCAAAGCCCAGTGTCGCCAACAGGCTGTTGCGGAAATCGGCAAATTCCAGCGGGGCCAGCAGCACTCTGGCGAAACCATAGGTGACCAGCAGCATGGCCAGCAAGGCAGGCAGGATGCGACGCGTTCGGCGTTCATAGAAACGCAGGATGCTGAATCGGCCTTCGGATATCTCGTCGAAAAGAATGCGGCCGATCAGGAAGCCACTGATGACAAAAAAGATATCGACGCCGAAGAATCCGCCGGAAATGCCGTGGTGGAACCCGGCATGAAAGAGGATGACGGACCCTACGGCGATTGCACGCAGGCCATCGATGTCTTTTCTGTACTGCATGGGCCGTTAGCGCAAAAAGCGCTTGAGCCGCAGCGTCGGTTCCTCCACCAGTCGCCACGACAGCCAGCCCGCCGCCAGCGTCAGCACCACGACCAGCGCCAAGCTGGATGTGAAGCCCAGGCCCGGCCACAGCGCGCGCACGCTTTGCTGGATGGGGAAGGCATACAGGTAGGTGCCGTACGACACGTCGCCGAACCGCCCGGCTTGCGACAGCACGGGCCACGACGCGGTGCCTATGCCCAGCAGCACGGCCGGCAGGAAGAGCAGCAGCGCCGAGTAGGGAAAGCCCAGCGCCCAGACCAGCAGCCCTGCTGCGGTGGCCAGCACGCCGCAGGCCAGCCGGTGCCGCATGAACCATGGGTTGAAGGTCGCGATCAGCGAGCCGAACGCGAAGTACGCGGGAAACTCCCATTGGTGGTGCATGGTGCCGGTCAGGTCCAGCGTCATGTTCGTCAGAAACCACAGGAGGTAGCCGAAGCAGGCCAGCGCCCACAGCAGGCGCCAGCGCAGCAGGCCCACCAGGCCGCAGGCCGCCAGCACCGCATAGCAGGTGACTTCGATGGGAATCGTCCACAGCGATCCATTGACGGCATGGGGGTGTGGGTTCGTGACGAACACGCCGGGCAGGGCGAAGCGGATCTGCAGCACGATGTTGCGCGCATAGTCCCACATGCCGGCGTTGCGCCAGTATTCGGGCAGCGGCAAGGTGGTGAAGAAGGGGCCGAGCACCAGCATGCCCAGCAGCACCACCGTGATCAGCGCCGGCCAGATGCGCAGCACGCGCTTGGCGGTAAACGCCACTAGGCGTGGCTGGGCCCACCAGCTCAGCGTGACCAGGTAGCCGCTGATGACGAAGAAGGTCATCACCGCCACGCCGCCGATCATGGCCACGTTCATCCATGGTGGCGGCGTGGTGCCGGTGATCGGGAACTGGTGGCTATAGAGCACCGCCAGCGCGGCCAGCAGCCGCAGGGAATCGAAGTTGTTGCGGGGATGCGCAGCAGTCATACGGCGGCTGCTCAGGACGATTGCAATTCCAGCCCCGCATGCTCGCGCAGCGGATGGAAGTGGATCTTGGGGAAGCGTTCCTGCGCCAGGCGTACGTCGTAGGGGCTGGTGCACAGGTAGGCCAGGGTGTTGGCCGCATCGTGCGCCAGGCGCAGTGGGTAGGCGTGCTCGAACTCGCGCAGCTCGGCCGGGGTGTCGGCCGTGATCCAGCGCGCGCCGGTGTACTGGCAGCCTTCCAGGCGCACTTCGCAGTCGTACTCGGCCTTGAGGCGGTGCTGCACCACTTCGAACTGCAGCTGGCCCACGGCGCCCAGCAGCATGTTGCCGCCGGCGTCGGGTTTGAAGACCTGGATCGCGCCTTCCTCGCCGAGCTGCATCAGGCCCTGCTGCAGCTGCTTGGTGCGCAGCGGGTTCTTGAGCACCACGGTCATGAACATCTCGGGCGCGAAGAAGGGCAGGCCGGTGAACTGCAGGCTGGGGCCGTCGGTGATCGAATCGCCCAGCTGTACGCCGCCGTGGATGGTGAAGCCGATGATGTCGCCCGCGTAGGCCTCGTCCACGGCCTCGCGGCGCTGGCTCATGAAGGTCACGACCGAGGTGGGGCGCAGCTCCTTGCCGGTGCGCTGCACCTTCATCTTCATGCCCGGCGTGTACTTGCCCGAGGCCACGCGCACGAAGGCGATGCGGTCGCGGTGGTTGCTGTCCATGTTGGCCTGGACCTTGAAGACCACGCCCGAGAAGCTCTCGTCCTCGGGGCGGATGGTCTTTTCCTCGCGGTTGCGGTTGACCTCGGTGAAGGCCACGCGCGGGCCGGGCGGGGGCGACATGTCGACCACCGCGTCCAGCACTTCCATCACACCGAAGTTGTTCACGCCCGAGCCGAAGAACACGGGCGTGAGCTTGCCGGCGAGGAAGGCTTCATGGTCCCATTCGGCCGAGGCGCCCACGGCCAGCTCCATGCTTTCCAGTGCGTCGTCGAAGGCCTGGCCGAAGCGGGCGCGCAGTCGGTCGGCTTCGGTGAGCGGAATCACCTCGAAGTCCTGCGGGCGCTTCTCGCTGCCGGCGGTGAAGACGGTCATGCTCTGCGTGCGCAGGTTGATGATGCCGCCGAACTGCTTGCCCTGGCCCACGGGCCAGGTGATGGGGCAGCAGGGCATGCCCAGCTCGCGCTCGACCTCGTCCATGATGTCCAGCGGGTCGCGCACCTCGCGGTCCATCTTGTTGACGAAGGTGATGATGGGCGTGTCGCGCTGGCGGCAGACCTCGATCAGGCGGCGGGTCTGCGATTCCACGCCGTTGGCCGCGTCGATCACCATCAGCGCCGAATCAACGGCGGTGAGCACGCGGTAGGTGTCTTCCGAGAAGTCCTTGTGGCCGGGGGTGTCGAGCAGGTTGACCACGTGGTCGCGGTAGCTCATTTGCATCACCGACGAGGCCACCGAGATGCCGCGCTGCTTTTCGATCTCCATCCAGTCCGACGTGGCATGGCGGCTGGCCTTGCGGCCCTTGACGGCGCCGGCGATCTGGATCGCGCCCGAGAACAGCAGCAGCTTTTCGGTCAGCGTGGTCTTGCCGGCGTCGGGGTGGGAGATGATGGCAAAGGTGCGGCGGCGGCGGGTTTCGGGTGCGTAGGACACGGTTCGGATGCTAGGGCTGTAGCCAGCCCGGAGCGGGCGGCAAAAAACAAAGCCAGCGGGCGCTGGCTGGAACTGCGGCGATTTTACCCGGCCTCGGCGGCGCGGCGAGGACGGGGGCCGAGAGTCCTGCCGGGCGCGGGCAGATGGCGCTTGAGCCGCAGCGCGGGCGACTCGATGGCGTGCCAGAGCAGGTAGCCCAGCAGCACCGCCAGCAGGCAGGACAGCAGCATGCTGGCGTAGAAGTTCATGCCCGGCCACGTGGCGTACACCGCCTGGGCGATCGGGCAGCCCGACAGGTAGATGCCGTAGGAGGGGTCGCCCAGCCGGCTGAGTCGGCCGGAGAAGGCTGAGGACTGCGAGCCCAGAAAGATCAGCAGCGCGGGCAGCACCAGCAGGCCGGCGGTGTGCTGCAGCCCGGTGAGCCAGAAGAACAGCGCGATCGGGATCAGGCCGCCCGTGATGGCCAGCGCGTGCGGCGCGAAGCGGTCGCGGTGCAGCGCCAGCAGCGCGCCGCAGGCAAAGTAGGCCGGGTACTCGTACCAGTGCATCATGGTGCCGGTGAAGTCGGCGTTGTAGCGCGCGATGAACACCAGCACATAGCCGAGCAGCGCCAGCGTGGCCAGCCAGCGGTAGCGGAAGAGTCCCAGCACGCCGGCGGCGGCCAGCACCGCATAGCACATGGCCTCCATGGGGATCGTCCACAGCGGCCCGTTCATCAGCAGGGCCAGCGGGTTGTGCTCGAACACGCCGGGCAGGTTGACATAGGCGCGGTACAGCAGCAGGTTGCGGAAGTACTCCAACGTCTGCGGATGGCGCAGAAAGTCCAGGGCGGGCAGGCTGGTGAAGGCCAGGCCGAACACCAGGATGTTGAGCACCACCGCCGCCAGCATGCCCGGCCACAGACGCAGCAGGCGCTTGGCGGCGAAGGGCAGCAGGCGCGGCTCGCGCAGCCAGCTGCCGGTGACCAGGTAGCCGCTGATGGTGAAGAAGGTCATCACCGCCACGCCGCCGATCATGCCTACGTTCATCCAGGGCGGCCCCTGGCGGTCGCTGATGTAGTAGTGGTGGCACACGATCACGGCCAGGGCCGCACTGATCCGGAGGATGTCGAACGAATTGGTGCGGTGCAGGGAGGAAGCCATGGAAAACAGCAAAAGGGTCTGCGGGGATTGTAGGGCTCCGCTACAATACGCGTTCTTCGCTTTTCGAGGAGCGTTGCAGCACCAGGCGGTGCGAGGCTCGAAAAGTCGGCAATGCTCTAGTCCATTGCACCCGCAACGACGCTCACCCACGCTTTCTGTGCGGTGAGGTGTTCTTCCCCCAAGTTCCCCGCAGAACGTGGTTTTTCATTCGTCACTGGAGAAAACCATGAACGCTGCCGTTCGCCCCGTTTCCGCAGACTCGGCCATTGCCGACATCACCCTGGCCGATTGGGGCCGCAAAGAGATCCGCATCGCCGAGACCGAGATGCCCGGCCTGATGGCCGTGCGCGAGGAGTTTGCTGTTGCCCAGCCACTGAAGGGCGCGCGCATCACCGGCTCGCTGCACATGACCATCCAGACCGCCGTGCTGATCGAGACGCTGAAGGCCCTGGGCGCCGACGTGCGCTGGGCCTCGTGCAACATCTTCTCGACGCAGGACCACGCCGCCGCCGCCATCGCCGCCACCGGCACGCCGGTGTTCGCCATCAAGGGCGAGTCGCTGGAAGACTACTGGGACTACACCCACAAGATCTTTGAATTCGGCGCCGCCGGCACCGAGGGCGAAGGCCCGAACATGATCCTGGACGACGGCGGCGACGCCACCATGCTCATGCACCTGGGCAAGCGCGCCGAAAAGGACCTGTCCGTGCTGGCCAACCCCGGCAGCGAGGAAGAGCGCATCGTCTTCGCCGCCATCAAGGCCAAGCTGGCGCAGGACGCCACCTGGTACAGCCGCAAGAGCGCCCAGATCATGGGCGTGACCGAGGAAACCACCACCGGCGTGCACCGCCTCAACGAGATGTCGGCCAAGGGCACGCTGCTGTTCCGCGCCATCAACGTCAACGACTCGGTGACCAAGAGCAAGTTCGACAACCTGTACGGCTGCCGCGAATCGCTGGTGGACGGCATCAAGCGCGCCACCGACGTGATGATCGCCGGCAAGGTCGCCTGCGTGGCCGGCTACGGCGACGTGGGCAAGGGCTCGGCCCAGGCGCTGCGCGCGCTGTCGGCCCAGGTCTGGGTGACCGAGATCGACCCCATCAACGCCCTGCAGGCCGCGATGGAAGGCTACCGCGTGGTGACCATGGAATACGCCGCCGACAAGTGCGACATCTTCGTGACCACCACCGGCAACAAGGACATCATCCGCCACGAGCACATGGCCGCGATGAAGGACCAGGCCATCGTCTGCAACATCGGCCACTTCGACAACGAGATCGACGTCGCCTCGATCGAGAAGTACGAGTGGGAAGAGGTCAAGCCCCAGGTCGACCAGATCACCTTCCCCGACGGCAAGAAGATCACCCTGCTGGCCAAGGGCCGCCTGGTGAACCTGGGCTGCGCCACCGGCCACCCCAGCTTCGTGATGAGCAACTCCTTCGCCAACCAGACCCTGGCGCAGATCGAGCTGTTCACCCGCACCGACGCCTACGAGGTCGGCAAGGTCTACGTGCTGCCCAAGGTGCTCGACGAAAAGGTCGCCCGCCTGCACCTGAAGAAGGTCGGCGCCCAGCTCACCGAGCTGACCGACAGCCAGGCCGCCTACATCGGCGTGAGCAAGCAGGGCCCTTACAAGCCCGATACCTACCGCTACTAAAGCAATAGCTTCTGGCGCTTGCCATCAGCCGTTTTTAAATAGAAAAGCATTTGAATTCGGCCAGCAACAAGCGCCAGTAGCTATCAAAACAAGAGAGGACAGCGCCATGCGCGCCGATGTTTTTCTGGTGGATGCAGGCCATGCGTCCACGCGTTCGCAGGCGCAGCGCCTGATCGCCGCCGGCGTGCAATGGCGGCTGTCGCCGCTGGCGCCGTGGGTCCAGGTGGCCAAGAACGGCGACGAGATTCCCGCCGGCTCCGAGGTGCAACTGCTCGACGCCGCCGAGGCGCGCTATATCTCGCGCGGCGGCCTCAAGCTCGAAGGCGCGCTCGCGGCGACGGGCCTGTCCGTCGCCGGCCTGCGCTGCCTTGACGTCGGCCAGAGCACCGGCGGCTTCACCGACTGCCTGCTGCAGGCCGGCGCCGCGCAGGTGGTCGGCGTCGACGTGGGCCACGCCCAGCTGCACGAGTGCCTGCGTGCCGATGCGCGCGTGATCGGCATCGAGGGCCTGAACGCCCGCGCGATGACCGCCGACGGCCTGCAGGAAGCCTGCGAGGAGGCGCTGTCCGAGCGCGTCGAGGAGGCCGAGGACAACGACACCCAGCCGGTCGCACCCTACGCCTGGATGCGCAACGGTGGCATGGTGGCCGATGATTACGAAGACAGCGACGGCAGCGGCGACGCTTCCGACGCCGAGATCGAGTCCTTCAAGGCCGAGCGCGCCGCCAAGGCCAGCCAGGTGCAGGACCGCTCGCAGCTGCCGCGCCGCCGCCGCGCCGGGCTGGAGCAGGTCGACACCACGCCCGCGTTCGATTTCGTCACCGGCGACCTGTCCTTCATCTCGCTCACGCTGGTGCTGCCCGCCGTGGCGCCGCTGCTGAAAAGCGGCGGCCACCTGCTGATGCTGGTCAAGCCGCAGTTCGAGCTGCAGCCCGGCCAGGTCGGCAAGGGCGGCATCGTGCGCGACGCGGCGCTGTACGCCGTGGTCGAGCAGCGCATCCGCGACTGCCTGGACGGCCTGGGCCTGCAGGTGCAGGCCTGGCTGGATTCGCCCATCGAGGGCGGCGACGGCAACCGCGAGTTCTTCATTCACGCCAAGCGGTGATACCCATCATGAGCTTCCCCATCAGTTTTGAATTCTTCCCGCCCAAGACGCCCGAAGGCGCGGAAAAGCTGCGCGTCGTGCGCCAGCAGCTCTATGCGCGCCAGCCGCAGTTCTGCTCGGTCACCTACGGCGCCGGCGGCTCCACGCAGCAGGGCACGTTCTCGGTGGTGCGGTCCATCCTGCAGGAGGGCGTGGAGGCGGCCTCGCACTTCTCGTGCATAGGCGCGACCAAGGAATCGGTGCGCGAGCAGCTTGCGCAGTTGCAGGCCATGGGCGTCAAGCGCCTGGTGGCGCTGCGCGGCGACCTGCCCAGCGGCTACGGCCTGGGCGGCGAGTTCCAGTACGCCAGCGACCTGGTGGCCTTCATCCGCGAGAGCACGGGCGACGCCTTCCACATCGAGGTGGCGGCCTACCCCGAGGTGCACCCGCAGGCGCGCACGCCCGAGGCCGACCTGCAGGCCTTCGCCACCAAGGTGCGCGCGGGCGCGGACTCGGCCATCACCCAGTACTTCTTCAATCCCGATTCGTATTTCAGATTTAAAGATGATTTACAAAAACTCGGAATTGATACGCCGGTCATCCCCGGTATCATGCCGATCACCGGATCGACGCAGCTGATGCGTTTTTCCGACGCCTGCGGCGCCGAGATCCCGCGCTGGATCCGGCTCAGGCTGCAGGCCTATGGAGATGATGCGGCCAGCATCCGTGCCTTCGGCCTGGATGTGGTCACGCAGATGTGCGAGGAACTGCGCCGACGTGGCGTGCCGGGCCTGCACTTCTATACGATGAACCAAAGCGCCGCCACCCTGGCCATCTGCGAACGCCTGGGGTTGTAGTCGGCCCCCGGCGCAAGCGCGGGGCCGGCGGCACCAGCCTGAAGGAAGTGACCGCATGCCCCTGGGGATAGCCGCCTGGCCACGCGCCCGCACCCGTATCCGCACCGCGCTGCTCGGCGCCCTGGCCGCCGGCCTGCTCACGGCCTGCGCCAATGCGCCCACGACGGAAGCGGAGCCCGAACCCGAGCCCGTGCCGGCACCCGCCAAGCGGCCAGCGCCTGCGCCCAAGGCCGCGCCCCGCGCGCAGGCGCCCGCTCCCCAACCTGAGCCGGCCATGCCTGCCGAGGACCAGTCCGGCGCCTACTCCGAAGCCTATTCGGGCGAAGGCCTGCTGCCCCCGGTGCTGCGCCCTTATGGCGGCATGTTCGATGGCCGCAGCCTGCAGCGGCGCATTCCCGACAGCCCCCTCCAGCCGCCCGAGGACTGGCGCGACAGCGACCAGCGCGGCATGGCCTCGTGGTATGGCGGGCGCTTCCATGGGCGCAAGACGGCCAGCGGCGAGCGCTTCGACCAGGGCGACCTCACGGCCGCGCACCGCACGCTGCCCTTCGGTTCGCTGGTCTGCGTGCGCAGCACCGTCACCAGCAAGACCGTGGTGGTGCGCATCAACGACCGCGGGCCCTACAGCGAAGGCCGGGTCATCGACCTGAGCCAGGCCGCCGCGCAGGAGTTGGGCATGCTGGGCCTGGGCATCAAGCCGGTGGAAATGTGGACACTGGCCGAAGGCAAGGAGGAATGCCCTTCCTTCGTGACCTCGCCGCACCGCAAGACCCACGCCTCGGCGTCCACGCCCGCCCGCAAGAAGGCAGTGGTGCCGGCCAAGCGCCCGGCGGCCAAGGCGCCGCCCCGCAAGCGCCGCTAGGGCTTCAGACGCCCGCGCTTTCCAGCGTGAAGCCCGCGTTGCTGTCCTGGCGCAGCAGCTCCACCATCTGCGGCAGCGCGGCCTTGAGCTGGGCCTGCAGCGTGTAGGGCGGGTTGACGACGAACATGCCGCTGGCGGGCAGGCCGGGGCGCTTCTTCTCGCCCTGCAGGTTGCTCGAGATCTTGCTGGACTTGACGGTCAGCGTGGCATGCAGCCAGCCCTTGCCGGCCTTGGTGGCCATGGTTCGCAGGCGGCGCGGCAGCTCGTGTGCCTCGGGCCGCGGGATGATCGGGTACCAGACCGCGTAGGTGCCGGTGGGAAAGCGCTTGAGCCCGTCGGCCACCATGTCGGCGACCTTCATGTAGTCGGTCTTGATCTCGTAGCTCGGATCGCACAGCAGCAGGCCGCGGCGCGACGGCGGCGGCAGGAATTTCTTCACGCCCTCGAAACCGTCCTCGTGCAGCACCTGCACCTGGCGTCCAGCCTCGAGCTGCGCCACGTTGCCACTCAGCGAACGCATGTCGGTGGGGTGCAGCTCGAACAGCTTGAGTTTGTCGTGCGGGCGCAACTGCTGCTGCGCCAGGAAGGGCGAACCCGGGTAGGCCAGGATGCGCGGGCCGGCGTTGAAGCTGCGTACCGCATCCACATAGTCCTGCAGCAGCGGCGCGAGCTTCTCGGCCTGCTCCAGCCGCAGGATGCCGTCGGCCGCCTCGCCGCTGGTGCTGGCGTAGTCGCCGTCCAGCCGGTACAGCCCGGCGCCCGCATGGGTGTCGAGCACTGCCAGCGCCGCCTCCTTTTGCGTGAGGTATTGCAGGATGGCGAGCAGCATGCTGTGCTTGAGCACGTCGGCATGGTTGCCCGCATGGAAGGCATGGCGGTAGCTGAACATAGCCGCCAATGGTACTCGCTTTGCCATGAAAACGGTTTTTTGTATAATGGCGGGCTTCGCAGCGATTTTTGGACCCCGCGACGAAGAATGGAAGACTTGCGCAAAACAGCTCCAGAGCCAGGCTCCTGGCCCATGGATACGTTGTTGAGGCATCCTTGTTTGCGCAAGCCGGCCATGCCCCCGCCTAAGAGGCCTCTCACCAGAAGAGGCACCGACCGCGGAAAAGGGTCCGCCAAACCTTCTTGAAAGAGAAAACTCATGTCTACATTCAGCGCAAAACCCGCTGAGGTCGTGCACGAGTGGTTTGTGATTGACGCCACCGATAAGGTGCTCGGACGTGTCGCCAGCGAAGTGGCACTCCGTCTGCGCGGCAAGCACAAAGCCATTTATACGCCTCACGTTGATACCGGCGACTTCATCGTCATCATCAACGCCTCCAAGCTCAAGGTCACCGGCACCAAGAACCTGGACAAGATCTACTATCGCCACTCGGGTTTCCCCGGCGGTATCACGGCTACCAACTTCCGCGACCTGCAGGCCAAGCACCCCGGCCGCGCGCTGGAGAAGGCTGTCAAGGGCATGCTGCCCAAGGGCCCTCTCGGCTACGCCATGATCAAGAAGCTCAAGGTGTACGGCGGCGGTGAGCATCCTCACACCGCTCAACAGCCCAAGCCGCTGGAAATCTAAGGAGTTGCAATGATTGGTGATTGGAACAATGGCACCGGCCGTCGCAAATCCAGCGTCGCCCGCGTGTTTCTGAAGAAGGGTTCCGGCAAGATTACGGTGAATGGCAAGGACATTCAGCAGTATTTCGGCCGCGAAACCTCCATCATGATCGCAAAGCAGCCCCTGGTGCTGACTGGCAACGTCGAAGCCTTCGACATCCAGATCAACGTCCACGGTGGCGGTGAATCCGGCCAGGCAGGCGCAGCCCGCCACGGCATCACCCGCGCCCTGATCGACTACGACGCAGCGCTGAAGCCCGTCCTGAGCCAAGCCGGCTTCGTGACCCGCGACGCCCGCGAAGTGGAACGTAAGAAGGTCGGCCTGCACTCCGCACGCCGCGCCAAGCAGTTCTCGAAGCGTTAATCCGCTTTGGTCTACTGCGGGAAAGGTTCTTCGGAGCCTCTCCCAAAAAGCCGCCTGGAACGCAAGTTCCGGCGGCTTTTTTTATGGCTCAATCCACGAGCAGTTTCCCGTCCCGTGCGGCGATGCGGCCGCCTGCCACGACCAGCGAGCGCGGCGGGCGCGCGCACACCGCATGGGCCGCGCATTGCGCCGGCAGCAGCACCAGGTCGGCGCGGCAGCCGGGCGCCAGGCCGTAATCGCCGAAGCCGCAGACCTCGGCACCGGCCTGGGTCACGCAGTGCAGGGCCTGCTCGATCTCGTCGTCGCGGCGCAGGTTGTTGCGCAGGCCGATGAACATGGCGCGCTCCAGCATGTCGGGCTGGCCATAGGGTGACCAGGTGTCGCGGATGCCGTCGTTGCCGCCGGCTACGCGCACGCCGGCCGCAAGGCAGGCCTGCAGCGGTGGCACCGAGCGCGACGGCGGCGCGCTGGTGATGAGCGTGACGCCCAGGCGCGCCATGCGGGCCAGCAGCGCGTCGCGCGCCGGCGCGGCCAGATCGCCCAGGCAGAAGCCGTGGCTGATGGCCACGCGGCCCTGCAGGCCATGGGCCTCGACGCGGTCCAGGATCAGCTTCAGCGAGAACGCGCCCATGTCGCCGCTCTCGTGCAGGTGGATGTCCAGCGGCTTGTCGTGGCGCTCGGCGATCCCGAACAGCACATCGAGCGAGCGCACCGGGTCCTCGTCGATGGCGCAGGGGTCCAGCCCGCCCAGCACGTCGGCGCCCAGCGCCAGGGCTTCGCCGAGCAGCTGCGCGGTGCCCGGGCGCTGCAGCAGGCCCGACTGCGGAAAGGCCACGATCTGGATCTCCTGCCAGGGTGCCATGGCCTCGCGGGTCTGCAGCACGCCCTCCACATGCCGCAGGCCGATCTCGGTATCGACGTCTGCATGGCTGCGGATGCGCGTGGTGCCCTGGGCCAGGAACTCGCGGGCCAGCGCCAGCGACTGCGCGGCGCTGTCGTGCCCACCCTGCGCCCGGTAGGCGCGCTCGTTCTCGATGCGGTGGATGAGCTGGTTGCCAACTTCGTTGCGGTACCAGGGCAGGTTCCAGAGCGTCTTGTCCAGGTGGGTGTGCGCTTCGACCAGGCCGGGCAGCAGCAGCTGGCCCTGGCCGGCTATGCGCTCCGCGCCCTGCGGTGCGGCCAGCGCCGGGCCGATGCCGGCGATACGGCCCTGCTGGACGAGCACGTCGCAGGCTTCGCCATTCAGGGGGCCGCCGAAGGGGCGGACGTTCTGCAGTAGCAGATCAGGGGTGTTCATGTTGGTCTCCTGTAGGTGTCGGGTCAGCGCACGGCGCCGATCTCGGGCGTGGCGACCTGGCGCACCTTCTGCACGTCGGCCCGGATCAGGCGCTCGAAATCGGCCTGCGTGCCGCCTACATGCTCGATGCAGGCCTGGTCGAGCTTCTCGGCCACCTGCGGCTCGCGCAGCACGGCATTGATCTCGCGGTTCAGCTTGCCGGCCACGTCGTCGGGCACGGCCTTGGGTGTGAAGATGCCGGTCCAGATGCCGAAATCGTAGCCGGCCAGGGCCTTGGACGAGGACAGCGCTGGCACGCCGGCCAGCACGGCGCACGAGGTCTTGGACGTGGTGCCCAGCGGCTTGACCTTGCCGTCCTTGAGGTAGCCCTGGATCGACGGCACCATGAAGAAGCCGTAGTCCACGCTGCCACCGATGAGGTCCGTCAGCATGGGCACAGCGCCCTTGTAGGGCACGTGCTGGATCGAGACATGGGCCTGCTGGTTGATGAGCTCGCCGGCGATGTGCAGCGCCGTGCCCATGCCCGACGAGGCGAAGTTCTCCTTGCCCGGCTGGGCCTTGGCCTGGGCGAGCATGGTGTCCACGGAAGTCGCCTGCGTGCGCGGGCCGGCGACCAGCACCATGGGCATGACGCCGACCAGGGTCACGGCGCGCAGGTCCTTGGCGCCGTCGTAGGCGATGGCGTTGTTGAAATAGCGCGACAGGATGACCTCGCTGCTGGAGCCGAGGAAGATCGTGTAGCCGTCGGGGCGCGCGCGCACTACCTTCTGCGCGGCGATGCTGCCGCCCGCGCCGGCCACGTTGTCCACGATCACCGGCACGCCCAGGCGCCGCGACAGCGGATCGGAGATCGTGCGCGCCAGGATGTCGGCCGAGCCGCCCGCGGTGAAGCCGACCACCAGGGTGACAGGCCTGTCGGGCCAGGCCGCGTGTGCCGGCAGGCAGGCGCCGGCCAGCGACAGGGCCAGCAGTGCGGAGGGGAGGAGAGGTTTGGGGGACATGGGCGTGGAAGAGTGGCTGCGCAGGCGCGGGGAAGAGGATTCTACGAACCTGGGTGCGGGCGCCCCGGGCCGCCGTTATCGTGCAGGCGACAGCCTGGGCAATCCTTCGCAATGTCCTTACTCCAATTGCCGTCTCGCCCCGGCGGGCCTGCACGCGGCGCGGCGATGCAGTAGCATGGCGCCAGTTCCATAGATTTCCCGGAGTTATTCCCATGAGTGCTGTTGCCGAAACCCCCGTGACGGAAATGCCCGCGCCCATCGTCTTCACCGACAGCGCCGCCGCCAAGGTGGCCGACCTGATCGCCGAGGAGGGCAACCCCGACCTGAAGCTGCGCGTGTTCGTGCAGGGCGGCGGCTGCTCGGGTTTCCAGTACGGCTTCACGTTCGACGAGATCACCAACGAGGACGACACGACCATGAGCAAGAATGGCGTGTCGCTGCTCATCGACGCCATGAGCTACCAGTACCTGGTCGGTGCCGAGATCGACTACAAGGAAGACCTGCAGGGCGCGCAGTTCGTCATCAAGAACCCGAATGCGAGCACCACCTGCGGATGCGGGTCGAGCTTCTCGGTGTGAGACCGCACCAGTTTCACCAAGCCGCTGTCCTCAGCGGCTTTTTCTTTGGGGCTTGGGCATGACCGACTCCGCCTCGCGCCCCGCGTCGTCCATGGTGCTGTGGCTGGTGGCCATCGGCTTCTTCATGCAGACGCTGGACGCCACCATCGTCAACACCGCGCTGCCGTCGATGGCCGCCAGCCTGGGCGAGAGTCCGCTGCGCATGCAGTCGGTGGTGGTGGCGTACTCGCTGGCGATGGCCATGCTGATCCCGGCGTCGGGCTGGATCGCCGACCGCTTCGGCGCCAAGCGCGTGTTCATCGGCGCGATCATCTGCTTCATGCTGGCCTCGCTGCTGTGCGCGATGGCGCGCACGGTGGACCAGCTCGTGGCCTTCCGCGTGCTGCAAGGCCTGGGCGGCGCGCTGCTGCTGCCGGTGGGGCGGCTGGTGGTGCTGCGCAGCTTTCCGCGCGAGGAATTCCTGCAAGCGATGAGCTTCGTCGCCATCCCGGGGCTGATCGGCCCGCTGGTCGGGCCCACGCTGGGCGGCTGGCTGGTGGAGCTGGCCTCGTGGCACTGGATCTTCCTCATCAACGTGCCGGTGGGCCTGATTGGCGTGGCCGCCGCGCTGCGCTACATGCCGACCATCGACAGCCCGCCGGTCGGCCGCTTCGACGGCGTGGGCTACGGCATGCTGGCCTTCGGCATGGTGGCGGTGTCGCTGTCGCTCGACGGCCTGTCGGGCATGGGCATGGGGCGCGCCGCGGGGCTGCTGCTGATGCTGGCGGGCCTCGCCAGCCTGGCGGCCTACTGGCTGCACGCGCTGCGCCACCCCGGTCCGCTGTTCTCGCCGCAGCTGTTCTCGGTGCCCACGCTGCGCATCGGCCTGCTGGGCAACCTGTTCGCGCGGCTGGGCAGCGGCAGCATGCCGTTCCTGATCCCGCTGCTGCTGCAGGTGACCATGGACTACTCGCCCATGCAGGCCGGCATGATGATGCTGCCGTCGGCGCTGTCGGGCATGGCGATGAAGAAGGCCGCGGTGGCGGTGATCGGCCGCTTCGGCTACCGCCGGGTGCTGGTGGGCAATACGCTGCTGCTGGGCGTCCTCATGGCGAGCTTCGCGCTGTCGTCGCCGGCCGAGCCGCTGGCGTTCAAGATCGCGCAGCTGGCGGTGTTCGGCGCCATCAACTCCATGCAGTTCACGGCCATGAACACGGTGACCCTCAAGGACCTGAACAAGACCATGGCCAGCAGCGGCAACAGCCTGCTGTCCATGGTGCAGATGGTGTCCCTCGGCATGGCCGTGGCTACCGCGGGCGCCATCCTGACCACCTTCGACGGCCACGGCGGCGCCGCCGTGGCGGGCGAGCATGCGCAGGGCGCGTTCCAGGCCACCTTCGTCTGCATGGGCGTGATCACCATGCTGTCGGCGCTGATCTTCTGGCAGCTCGCGCCGCAGGACGAGAACCTGCGCGGCCAGGGCAGCGACCAGATGGACGACGCCCACGATGCCTGATCTTTGAATGAAACAGGCCGCTGGCGCTTATCCATCAAGCGCAAGCAGCTATTGTTTTGGTAGTGATCAGGCCGGGTAGACCGCGCCCAGCACGCGCGGGCCGCGCGCGCCGGTCACGGCCGGCAGGTTGCCGGGCAGGCGCCGCAGCGTCTGGCGGGCCAGCCAGGCAAAGGCCGCGGCCTCGACCTGCAGCGGCGGCAGGCCCAGCGCGTCCGAGGCCTGCACCGGCAGGCCCGGCAGCAGGGCGGCCAGGCGCTGCATCAGATGGGTGTTGAGCGCGCCGCCGCCGCAGACCACCACGCGCTGCCCGGCCGCGGCGCCATGGGCCAGCAGGTCCTGCGCGATGGCCTGCGCCGTGAATTCGGTCAGCGTGGCCTGCACGTCGGCGGGCGCCGCGCCGGCGCCATGCACGGCGAGCTGCGCCTGCAGCCAGCCGGGGTGGAACAGGTCGCGCCCGGTGCTCTTGGGCGCGGGCTGGGCCAGGTAGGGCTCGGCGAGCAGGGACTGCAGCAGCGGCGCAATGACCCGGCCCGAGGCCGCCCAGCGGCCGCCGTCGTCATAGGCCTGGCCGGTGTGCCGCTGGCACCAGTGGTCCATCAGCGCGTTGCCCGGGCCGCAGTCCCAGCCGCGCACGTCGGGCTCGCCGGCGCGGCCGTCCAGCCGGCTGAGGTTGGAGATGCCGCCGATGTTCACCGCCCAGGCCAGCGCGCCCGGCTGGCCGAACACCCCTTGGTGGAAGGCGGGCACCAGCGGCGCGCCCTGGCCGCCGGCCGCCACATCGCGGCTGCGGAAGTCCGCCACCACGGTGATGCCGGTCCGCTCGGCCAGCAGGGCCGGGTTGTTCAGCTGCAGCGTGTAGCCGGTGCCGTCCCGCAGCCCGGGCTGGTGGCGCACCGTCTGGCCATGGGCGCCGATGGCGGCCACCGACGAGGCCGGCGTGCCGGTCTGCCGCAGCAGCTGCTGCACGACCTGGGCATAGTCCTCGGCCAGCGCGTTGGCGGCCAGCGCCGCGCGGTGCAGCTCGTTGCTACCGGCGCTGTTCAGCGCCAGCAGCTCGGCCTTCAGCGCCGGCGCGAAAGGCGCTGACTCGTGCCGCGCGACCACGGGTTTTTCGCCGTCGAAGCGAAGCAGCACGCCGTCCACGCCGTCGAGCGAGGTGCCTGACATCAGGCCGATAAAGAGATCTGTCATCTGCGTACCCAAAAACAAAAGGCCCCGGCAAGCATAGCTCGCCGGGGCCTGGGGTGCGGTGAACCGCGCGCTTATTCGGCGCCGGCGGCGCTGCTCTGCTCGGCGGCGTTCAGCGCCAGGCGCATGCTGGTGGTGAACTTGTCGAAGGCCGGGCGCGCCAGCTTGGCGATGGGGCGGGCGGCGCTGGTGCTGCTGGCCACCATGGCCAGCGGGTCGCGCTGCTCGCCGTCGACGCGGAACTCGAAGTGCAGGTGCGGGCCGGTGGCCCAGCCGGTCTGCCCCACGGCGCCGATCTCGTCGCCCTGGCGCACCTTCTGGCCGGGCTTGACGTCGATGCGGCTCAGGTGGGCGTAGACGGTTTCCTGGTCGTTGGCATGGTCGATGAAGACCACGTTGCCGTAGCCGCTCTGCACCCCGGCAAAGCTGACGGTGCCGTCGGCCACGGTCAGCACCGGCGTGCCGGTGGGCGCGGCCAGGTCGGTGCCCTTGTGGGCCTGCCAGGTCTTGTGGATGGGGTGGATGCGCATCGCGAAGGCGCTGGTCACCTGGGTGTAGCGCACCGGCGAGCTGAAGCCGCGCTGCAGGCTGTTGCCGGCGAAGTTGTAGTAGCCGCCCTTGGCCTGCGGGTCTTCCTGGAACCACACGGCCTCGTAGGTCTTGCCGGCGTTGCGCAGCTCGGCGCTCAGCAGGCGGCCGCTGCGCAGGATCTCGCCGTCGGCCTCGAGGGTTTCGTAGACCAGCGAGAAGCGGGCGCCGGGACGGATGGCCTTGCGCAGGTCGACCTGGTCGGCCAGCGCATCGGTCAGCTGGCTGACGACGCTCTGCGGCACGTCGGCCGCGTTGGTGGCCGAGTACAGCGTGCCGCGCACGATGCCGCCGGCCAGGCGCAGGCTCTTGGTGAGCGGCACGAACTCGGTGACCACGTCGAACTTGCCGGCGGCCTTGGCGTCCTGGCTGCGGCGGATGGTCAGGCGCTGGAACACGTCGCTGTCGTCGGCCGCCCAGCGCACGGTGAGGCTGGCGAGCTGGTGGTCGTTGGTGGCTTCGGCCGTCACCAGGCGGCCGGTGCGGCCGACGATGGCGTTGCGCGCCTTGGCATTGCTGCGCAGGAAGGCGGCCGCGGCCGGGTCGGCCACGCCCAGGCGGCGCAGCAGGGTCTCGGGCGAGTCGCCGCTGCGCACCTGCTCGGAGCGGTAGAGCGTGAAGCCGGGGCCGTCCACCAGGTCGGCGATGGAGATGTCGGAAGCCAGCGAGGGCACGCTGTATTCGACGCTGTGCACCGGCATGTCGGCGGCGGTGGGCTGGAGCTGGGCCACGGCGAAGGCGCCGCCGCCTCCGGTCATGAGCAGCAGGGACAGCACGGCGGCCACGCGCCGGGGATGCCGCTGGGCGCTGGCAGCCAGCCGGCTGAGGAAGGCCTGGCCGCTGGAAACGAGTCCGTTGTTCAAATCGTCATCCTGGTTCGATCGGTCAGTGTGCTTGCCGGACGCCGTAGGCAGACGGCAAAAACGGCTGCGGGGCGTTGGCAGCCGTTGTCGTGCAAGCACGGGGGTATCTGGATGTGCGCGGGCCGGGCTCGTTGCGGGAGCAGACTAAAATCCCACGCGACAATGGGCCGCAAGTATACCGGTCATCCCCGCCGATGGGACTAGAGAAACCCTTATGAATCAATCGACTGTTACAAATTACCCCGTGACCGACCGTGTGCGGCAGGCCCTGGAAATCTCGCTGCGCGGCGTCGATGAGCTGCTGCCGCGCGAGGAGTGGGAGCGCAAATTGGCCCGGTCGGAGGCGACCGGCGTGCCGCTGCGCGTGAAGCTCGGGCTGGACCCGACGGCGCCCGACATCCACATCGGCCACACGGTGGTGCTGAACAAGATGCGCCAGCTGCAGGACCTGGGCCACCAGGTGATTTTCCTGATCGGCGACTTCACCACGCTGATCGGCGACCCCTCGGGCCGCAACACCACCCGCCCGCCGCTGACGCCCGAGCAGATCCAGGCCAACGCCGAGACCTACTACCAGCAGGCCGCCAAGGTGCTGGACCCGGCGCGCACCGAGATCCGCTACAACAGCGAGTGGAGCGACAAGCTGGGCGCGCGCGGCATGATCCAGCTGGCCGCCAAGTACACGGTGGCGCGCATGATGGAGCGCAACGACTTCCACCAGCGCTTCACCGACGGCAGCTCGATCAGCGTGCATGAGTTCCTCTACCCGCTGATGCAGGGCTATGACTCGGTGGCGCTCAAGGCCGACCTGGAGCTGGGCGGCACCGACCAGAAGTTCAACCTGCTGATGGGCCGCCACCTGCAGCAGGAGTACGGCCAGGAGGCGCAGTGCGTGCTGACCATGCCGCTGCTGGTGGGCCTGGACGGCGTGGACAAGATGTCCAAGTCCAAGCACAACTACATCGGCATCACCGAGGATGCGAACACCATGTTCGCCAAGGTGCTGTCGATCTCGGACACGCTGATGTGGGACTGGTTCACGCTGCTGTCCTTCCAGAGCCTGGCCGAGATCGCCAAGCTCAAGGCCGAGGTGGCGGGCGGGCGCAACCCCAAGGACGCGAAGGTGATGCTGGCCAAGGAGATCACGGCGCGCTTCCACAGCGCGGCCGCGGCCGATGCGGCCGAGCAGGATTTCATGAACCGCAGCAAGGGCGGCATCCCGGACGACATTCCCGAGGTCAGCCTGTCGGGCGCGCCCATTGGCATCGGCGCGCTGCTCAAGCAGGCCAACCTGGCGCCTTCGACCAGCGAGGCCAACCGCCTGATCGACGGCGGTGGCGTGCGCATCGAGGGCGGTGTGGTCAGCGACAAGGGCCTGAAGCTGGGCGCCGGCACCTACGTGGTGCAGGTGGGCAAGCGCAAGTTCGCGCGCGTCACGCTGTCCTGATCGTCAGATCTTTCAAAAAAGAGAGCTGCTGGCGCTTGCTGCACTAGAGTTTCAGATGGTTTTCCATCTGAAACCCAATGGTGGAGAGCGCTGGCAGCTCTCTTTTTTATGCCGGCGTGCGGCGCAGCAGCATCGAGTCGCCGTAGCTGAAGAAGCGGTAACGCTGCTCGATGGCATGGCGGTACATCGCCATGATGTGCTCGTAGCCGGCGAAGGCGCTGACCAGCATCATCAGCGTGCTCTTGGGCAGGTGGAAGTTGGTGATCAGCAGGTCGACCACCTGGAACTGGAAGCCCGGCGTGATGAAGATGTCGGTGTCGCCCGTGGCCTGGCCGCTCTTCGCCCAGGATTCCAGCGTGCGCACCGTGGTCGTGCCCACGGCCACGACGCGGCCGCCGCGCTGGCGGCAACGCTCCAGCGCCGCCAGCGTGGCCAGCGGCACCTCGTACCACTCGCTGTGCATCTGGTGCTCGGCCAGGTTCTCGGTCTTCACCGGCTGGAAGGTGCCCGCGCCCACGTGCAGCGTGACGCTGGCGCGCTCCACGCCGCGCTCGGCCAGCTGCGCGAGCAGCGCCTCGTCGAAATGCAGCGCCGCGGTGGGGGCCGCGACCGCGCCGGGATGCTTGGCGAACACGGTCTGGTAGCGGGTCTCGTCCTCGGACTGGTGCGGATCGGCGCCATGCTGCTGCTGGCGCTCGATGTAGGGCGGCAGCGGGATGTGGCCGTGGCGCTGCATCAGCTCCCAGGGCGTTTCGCCGTTAGCGCCGTCGAGGCGCAGGCGGAAAAGCGCGCCCTGCTCGTCGGGCCAGCGGCCGAGCAGGGTGGCGTCGAAGCCGCCTTTGCTGTGCCCGCCGGCCAGGTGCATCACGCCGCCGATGCCGGGCTTCTTGCTGACCTTCATGTGGGCGACGACTTCGTTGCCCGTGAGCACCCGCTCGATCAGCAGCTCCAGCCGGCCGCCGCTGGCCTTTTCGCCGAACACGCGCGCCTTGACGACCTGGGTGTCGTTGAACACCAGCAGGTCGCCCGGCTGCAGCTGCGCGGGCAGGTCGTAGAAATGGCGGTCGATGAGGGCGGGGGCCTGGCCGTCCAGCAGGCGCGAGGCGCTGCGTTCGGCGGCGGGGTGCTGGGCAATCAGCTCGGGGGGCAGGGCGAAGTCGAAGTCGCTCAGTTGGAAGGCGCGGGGCGCGGTCATGGGGAACAAAGGCTGTACAGGCCTTGCAGTCAAAAACAAGGGCGTGATTGTGCCAGCAAACCAGGGCTCAACCACTGTTTATCCAACCAGTTGTGATAGCCTTGCCGCCGTGCCCCAAGCCTCTTCCTCCCCCAAGCCCGCTGCGGCCAAGACCGCAGCCGCCAAGAACCCGGCGCAGCAGGCGCTGGCCAAGCTGGGGCTGACGCGCGACATCGATCTGGCGCTGCATCTGCCGCTGCGCTACGAGGACGAAACCCGCATCGTGCCCATCGCCAATGCCCGCGACGGCAGCGTGGCGCAGATCGAGGCCACGGTCACGTCCAGCGAGGTGCAGCTGCGCCCGCGCCGCCAGCTGGTGGTGCAGGTCGAGGACGCCAGCGGCAGTTGCGAGCTGCGCTTCTTCAGCTTCTACCCCTCGCACCAGAAGACCCTGGCCGTGGGCAGCACCCTGCGCATCCGCGGCGAGATCAAGGGCGGCTTCTGGGGGCGGCAGATGGTGCACCCAGCCTTCCGCCAGGCGGGCGGCGAGCTGCCGCAGTCGCTCACGCCCGTCTACCCGACGGTGGCGGGCCTGCCCCAGCCCTACCTGCGGCGGGCCGTCGTGGGCGGGCTCACGCGGGCCGAGCTGTCCGAGACGCTGCCGCCCGGCGTGGAGCCGCCGTTTGCGCGGTATTGGGGTCAAAATGCAGTGCAGGCCGCATATAGCCTGCGCGAAGCGCTCACTTTTTTGCACCATCCCGCGCCCGACGTGGCGCTGGCCAGCCTGGAGGACCACAGCCACCCGGCCTGGCAGCGCCTGAAGGCCGAGGAGCTGCTGGCGCAGCAGCTCTCGCAGTTGGAGGCCAAGCGCGCCCGCGACCAGCTGCGCGCGCCGCAGCTGGTGCCGCAGCGCGCGGCAGACGGCGGGCTGAACCTGCACGAGCAGTTCCTGGCCGCGCTGCCGTTCGCGCTCACCGGCGCGCAGCGCCGCGTCTGCGAGGAGATCGCCCGCGACCTGGCCCGCGCCGTGCCCATGCACCGGCTGCTGCAGGGCGACGTGGGCTCGGGCAAGACCATCGTGGCCGCGCTGTCGGCCATGATCGCCATCGAGGCCGGCTGGCAGTGCGCGCTGATGGCGCCCACCGAGATCCTGGCCGAGCAGCACTTCGCCAAGCTGGTCGGCTGGCTGGCGCCCATCCTGGCGCAGCGCGGCCTGCAGGTGGCCTGGCTGGCCGGCGCGCAGAAGAAGAAGGAGCGCGCCGCCATGCTGGCCCTGGTCGAGAGCGGCGAGGCCGCGCTGGTGGTGGGCACGCACGCCGTCATCCAGGAGCAGGTGCGCTTCGCCCGCCTGGGGCTGGCGGTGATCGACGAACAGCACCGCTTCGGCGTGGCGCAGCGGCTGGCGCTGCGCCAGAAGCTCGCCAGCACCGGCATGGAGCCGCACCTGCTGATGATGAGCGCCACGCCCATCCCGCGCACGCTGGCCATGAGCTACTACGCCGACCTCGACGTCTCCACCATCGACGAGCTGCCGCCGGGCCGCACGCCGGTGGTCACCAAGCTGATCGCCGACAGCCGCAAGGACGAGGTGATCGAGCGCATCGCCGCCCAGGTGGCGGCCGGGCGCCAGGTCTACTGGGTCTGCCCGCTGATCGAGGAGAGCGAGGCGCTCGACCTGTCGAACGCCACCGCCACCCACGCCGACCTGAGCGAGGCGCTGCCCGGCGTCATGGTCGGGCTGCTGCACTCGCGCATGCCCACGGCCGAGAAGAAGGCGGTGATGGAGCTGTTCACCAGCGGCGCCATGGGCGTGCTGGTGTCCACCACGGTGATCGAGGTGGGCGTGGACGTGCCCAATGCCTCGCTGATGGTGATCGAGCATGCCGAGCGCTTCGGCCTGTCGCAGCTGCACCAGCTGCGCGGGCGCGTGGGGCGCGGCGCGGCGGCCTCGGCCTGCGTGCTGCTGTATTCCGTAGGCGACAGCGGCCGCCTGGGCGAGACCGCCAAGGAGCGCCTCAAGGCCATGGCCGAGACCGCCGACGGTTTCGAGATCGCGCGCCGCGACCTCGAGATCCGCGGGCCGGGCGAGTTCCTGGGCGCGCGCCAGTCAGGCGCGCCGCTGTTGCGTTTTGCCGACTTGGAGCGCGATGTGCAGCTGCTGGACTGGGCGCGCGAGCTGGCGCCGCAGATGCTGGACCGCTGGCCCGAGCTGGCGCGCACGCATGTCTCGCGCTGGCTGGGCGGCAAGGCGGAATACCTGAAGGCCTAGCAGACGGCGGGCCGCGCCTGCGAAGGCCGCTTTGGCCGCCCTGCGCAATGGCGACCTTCACGCTTGACAGCCTGCCAGGAACCTGACTGTTTCCATGGGCTTCGGCTTACGCTATGGTACGGATGCGCGCAGGTGAAAAAACTCATCGCTTGCAAAGCTACATATTAGAAAAATGCATAGTTTTATGCCTTAAATTGGGAACGGCTATTGCACAATATGCGGCGTTTCCGCGAGACACCCCCATGACACTGACCGAACTGAAATACATCGTCGCCGTAGCCCGGGAAAAGCATTTCGGGCGTGCTGCCGACTCGTGCTACGTGTCGCAACCGACGCTGTCGGTCGCCATCAAGAAGCTCGAGGACGAGCTGGAGGTCAAACTGTTCGAACGCAGCGCGTCGGAGGTGTCGGTCACCACGCTGGGCGAGCAGATCGTGCGCCAGGCGCAGATCGTGCTGGACCAGGCTGCCTCGATCCGCGAGATCGCCAAGCGCGGCAAGGACCCGCTGGCCGGCGTGCTGACGCTGGGCGTCATCTACACCATCGGCCCCTACCTGCTGCCCGAACTGGTGCGCCAGTCCATCGAGCGCACGCCGCAGATGCCGCTGATGATCCAGGAGAACATGACGGCCAAGCTGCTCGAGATGCTGCGCACCGGCGAGATCGACTGCGCCATCATCGCCGAGCCCTTCCCCGACACCGGCCTGGCCATGGCCCCGCTGTACGACGAGCCCTTCTACGCCGCCGTGCCCAGCACCCACCCCTTTGCCACGCGCGACAACCTGTCGGCCAACGAGCTGAAGAACGAGACCATGCTGCTGCTGGGCACGGGCCACTGCTTCCGCGACCACGTGCTCGAGGTCTGCCCCGAGTTCGCGCGCTACTCCAGCAACACCGAGGGCATCCGCCGCACCTTCGAAGGCTCGTCGCTCGAGACCATCAAGCACATGGTGGCCGCCGGCATGGGCGTGACCCTGGTGCCGCGCCTGTCGGTGCCCAAGGACGCGCTGGAAAAAGGCCTGCGCCGCCGCAAGTCCGACGAGACCCACATCCGCTTCATCCCGCTGGTCGAGGAGGGCACGACCGAGGCGCCCAAGCGCCGCGTGGTGCTGGTGTGGCGCCGCAGCTTCACCCGCTACGAGGCCATCGCCGCGCTGCGCAACGCCATCTACGCCTGCAACCTGCCGGGCGTGACCATGCTGACGGGCTGATCCGCAGCCTGCTGATCCAGCGCAAAGCCCCGGTGCACCGCACCGGGGCTTTGTCATATTCGGGATGGTTGCGGCTGGCATACTTGTTGTGACAGCCGTATTTCATTGGCGCTGTCGCATCTGCAGGAGGTACCCATGGCGCAAGAGAAGAAATCCCCATCCAAGGCGTTCGAGTTCCCCAAGGCGGGCAAGGTCGGCGCCGCCATCAACATCGGCATCAGCGACAAGGACCGCGCCGCCATCGCCAAGGGCCTGTCGCGCCTGCTGGCCGACACCTACACGCTGTACCTGACCACGCACAATTTCCACTGGAACGTGACCGGCCCCATGTTCAACACGCTGCACACCATGTTCATGGGGCAGTACACCGAGCTGTGGAACGCGGTCGATCCCATCGCCGAGCGCATCCGCTCGCTGGGCCACAAGGCGCCGGGCTCGTATGCCGAGTTCGGCAAGCTCACCAGCCTGCCCGACGCGCCCGGCGATTCGCCCAAGGCGCTGGCCATGGTGCGCATCCTGGTCGACGGCCACGAGGCCGTGGCCCGCACCGCGCGCGAGCTGTTCCCGCTGGCCGACAAGGCCGGCGACGAGCCCACGGCCGACCTGCTGACCCAGCGCCTCACGGTCCATGAGCAGACCGCGTGGATGCTGCGCTCATTGCTAGAAGAATAATAGCTATCAGCGCTTGCTGCACTAGGGCTTCGGCCCTTTTTTGCTTTTCATCGTGCAGATTTGCGCGGCATTCACATGCGGACACAGTGGCTCACGCCGGCGCGCCTACAGTGGGGCATCCCCGCCCAGGAGCCAGCCCAGCATGCCTGCCGATGCCGTCCGCCCCGATCCCGTTGCCATCGCGCTGAACCGCTTCGGTCTTGGCGCCCGCGCCGACGAGGCGCCGCCCGGCGAGCCCCGGCGCTGGCTGCTGCAGCAATTGCAGCAGCCGCCGGCCGCGGTGCGCGCGCCAGCCTTCGGCACCGAGGCGCTGACGCAGGCGCTGCTCGAGCAGCAGCGCCTGCTGCGCGATGCCGCCGATCCGGCCGCGAAGATGGCCCAGCGCCAGGCGCTGAACCAGCAGGCCCGCGCCGCCTACCAGCAGGACGTGGCGGCGCGTGTCGACCGCGCGCTGGCCAGCCCCGCGCCGTGGCTGGAGCGCTGGGTGCATTTCTGGGCCAACCATTTCGCGCTGTCCTGCGAGAAGCCCGAGGTGCGCATGCTCGCCGGCGCCTTCGAGGACGAGGCCATTCGCCCGCATGTGCTGGGCCGCTTCGAGGACATGCTGCTCGCAGTGGAAACCCACGGCGCCATGCTGCGCTACCTGGATGCGGCCTCGTCCGTCGGCCCGAACAGCCCGGCCATGCGCAGGAGCGCCCGGCCGCGCGGCCTCAACGAGAACCTGGCGCGCGAAACCCTGGAGCTGCACACGCTGGGCGTGCGCACCGGCTATTCGCAGGCCGACGTGACCGAGCTGGCGCGCGCCATGACCGGCTGGGGCGTGCCCGGCCTGCAGCCGGCCCGGGGCGAGCAGGCGCTGGGCTTGGGCGCCGTCTACCGCCCGCTGCTGCACGAGCCCGGCGAGCGCACGGTGCTGGGCCGCCGCTATGCCGATGCCGGCCCCGGCCAGGCGCGGCAGGTGCTGCACGACCTGTCCACCACGCCGGCCACGGCGCAGCACCTGTGCACCAAGATCGCCCGCCACTTCGTCGCCGACGATCCGCCGCCCGCACTGGTCGAGCACCTAACCGGCACCTGGCTGCGCAGCCGCGGCGACCTGCCCACGGTCTACCGCGCGCTGGTGGAGCACGAGGCCACCTGGAGCGCGCCGGCGCGCAAGTTCAAGACGCCGTGGGAATGGCTGGTGTCCTCGGCCCGGGCGCTGGGCTGGCGCCAGTGGGCGGACAAGCCGCCGGCCTTCCAGCTGCTGAACCAGCTGGGCCAGCCCGTGTGGCAGCCCGGCTCGCCGGCGGGCTACGACGACCGGGCGGCCGCCTGGGCCGCGCCCGATGCGCTGGTGCGCCGCGTCGAGGCGGCCCAGCAGCTCGCGGCCCGCACCCGGCCGGGGCTGGACGCGCGGCGCACCGCCGCGCAGGTCTTGCCCGGCAGCCTGGGCAGCGCCACGGCCCAGGCCATCGCGCGCGCCGAAAGCCCGGCCCAGGCACTGGCCCTGATGGTCGTGTCGCCAGAATTCCTGCGGAGGTAGCCATGCAGTCCTACCCACCATCCACACGCCGCCGCTGGCTGCAGGGCGCCGGGCTCGTGGCCACCGCCGCGCTCGCGCCGGCCTGGAGCTTTGCCGCCGCCGCCACCGAGCGGCGCTTCGTCTTCATCATCCAGCGCGGCGCGGCCGACGGCCTGCACACCGTGGTGCCGTATGGCGACCCGGCCTATGCGGCGCTGCGCCGCGAGCTCGCAGTTGATCCGGCCGCGGCGCTCAAGCTCGACGGGCTGTTCGCGCTGCACCCGGCGCTGGTGCAACTGCACGGCATGTACCAGCAACAGCAGGCGCTGTTCGTGCACGCGGTGGCCTCGCCGTACCGCGGCAACCGCTCGCACTTCGATGCGCAGAACGTGCTCGAATCCGGCGGCACCGAGCCCTACCAGGTGAAGGATGGCTGGCTGAACCGGCTGGCTGCGCTGCTGCCCGCCGGCCTGCCCGAATCGCTGGCGCTGGCGCCCACGGTGCCGCTGGCGCTGCGCGGCGCGGTGCCCGTGGCGTCGTACGCGCCCTCGGGCCTGCGCCAGCCGCCGGACGACCTGCTGGCGCGCGTGGGCCAGCTCTACGAGGGCGATGCGCAATTGCACGCGCTGTGGGCCAGCGCCAATGAGACCCGCGACATGGCAGGCAGGAACACGCGCCAGGACCCGGCCAGCATGGGCCGGCTCGCGGCCGGCTTTCTGCGCCGCGCGGACGGCCCGCGCATCGCCATGCTGGAGACCAATGGCTGGGACACGCACGCGGGCCAGGCGGGCCGCATGAACAACCAGCTGAAGAACCTCGACACCCTGCTGGCCGCTCTGCGCGAAGGCCTGGGGCCGGAGTGGGAGCGCACCACGGTGCTGGTGGCCACCGAGTTTGGCCGCACCGCTGCCGCCAATGGCACCGGGGGCACGGACCATGGCACCGCCGCCGTCGCCCTGCTGGCGGGCGGCGCGGTGCGCGGCGGCCGCGTGCTGGCCGACTGGCCGGGCCTGCAGGCGAAAGACCTGCTGGAGGGTCGCGACCTGCGGCCGACGATGGCGCTGGACGCGGTGATCGCCGCCGCCGCCGGCGAAAGCCTGGGCCTGGAGCCCGGCAAGGTGGCGCGCAGCCTGTTCCCCGCAATGGAGCGCAGCGCCGCGCTGCCCAGTGGCCTGGTGCGGGCCTGATCAGCCGCGCAGCAGCTCCAGCCGCTGCTTGCGCTGCTGCGGGGTTTCGCTGGCCAACTCGTCGATCACCTGCTGGCGGGTCTTGCCGGCATCGGCCTGCGGTGCCTCGGGCGGGTAGGCATTGCCGTTGAAGCGCGAGGCGCCGCCCGGCGCGCGCGCGGCGGCCGCCGCCTCGGCCTGTACCTGGGCACGGGTCTTGTCGCTCTTGAAGGCCTCGGGGTGGACCACCACGCCCTTCTCGTTGTTGGCGGGGTGCATGTAGGTGTCGGCCGAAGCCAGCGCGGGGGCCAGCAGGGCGGTGGCGAGGACGGGGATGAGAAGCAGACGTCGGGTCATGGCAGGACTCCTGGTGGGGTGGATGGACATCCCGCAGCGCCTCGGTCAGCTGCTGCGGGCGGGGCTGGATCGCTTGATCCAGCTTGGTATCCACTGTAGAAATCCGACCCCGACAGCACGCCCACCGCAGCGTGACAATGTCGTCATGCTGCCGTCAGCGGCTCCCCGGTGGCCTGGCCTTCGGGCGTGCGGCGGTAGGCCAGCCGGTACAGCAGCGGCAGCACCAGCAGCGTGAGCATGGTGGACGACAGGATGCCGCCGATCACCACCGTGGCCAGCGGGCGCTGCACCTCGGCGCCGGTGCCGGTGGCGATCGCCATCGGCACGAAGCCCAGCGAGGCCACCAGCGCCGTCATCAGCACCGGCCGCAGCCGCGCCAGCGCGCCCTCGGTCACCGCGTCGGCCAGGCCCTGGCCAGCCTCGCGCAGCGAGCGGATGTGGGCGATCATCACCAGCCCGTTGAGCACCGCCACGCCCGACAGCGCGATGAAGCCGATGGCCGCCGAGATCGACAGCGGAATGCCGCGCAGCCACAGCGCCACGATGCCGCCGGTCAGTGCGAACGGGATGCCGGTGAACACGATGAGCCCGTCGCGCACATTGCCGAACATGGCGAACAGCAGCACGAACACCATCAGCAGCGCTACCGGCACCACGATCTGCAGGCGCTGGCGGGCCGACTCCAGGTTCTCGAAGGTGCCGCCCCAGCGTGTCCAGTAGCCGGCCGGCAGCTGCAGCGACTGCAGGCTTTGCTGCGCCTCGCTGACGAAGGAGCCGATGTCGCGGCCGCGCACGTTGGCGCTGACGACGATGCGGCGCTTGCCGTCCTCGCGGCTGACCTGGTTGGGGCCGGGCGCGATGTCGAACTGCGCCACCGCCGACAGCGGCACGAAGCTGATGCGGCCGTCCGCGCCGCGCGGCAGGGCCACGGGCAGGCGGGCGATGGCCTCCAGGTCGTCGCGCATGCTGTCGGGCAGGCGCACCTGGATGTCGAAGCGCTTGTCGCCCTCGAACACCTTGCCGGCCTCGCGACCGCCGAGCGCGGTGGCCAGCGTGTCCTGCACGTCGCCCAGGTTCAGCCCATAGCGCGAAGCCTTCTCGCGGTCGATCTGCACGGTGAGCATGGGCAGGCCGGTGGTCTGCTCGACCTTGACCTCGGAGGCGCCGGGGATCTTCTGCAGCAGGCCGGCCACGGTCTGGGCCGAGCCGGCCAGCACCTGCATGTCGTCGCCGAAGATCTTCACCGCCACGTCGCTGCGCACGCCCGAGATCAGCTCGTTGAAGCGCAGCTGGATGGGCTGCGAGAACTCGTAGTTGCTGCCGGGGATGGACTCCACCGCCTTCTGCACCGCGGCCAGCAGGTCTTCGCGCGGGCGGGCCGGGTCGGGCCATTGCTCGCGGGGCTTGAGCATGATGTAGCCGTCCGAGATGTTGGGCGGCATCGGGTCGGACGCGATCTCGGCGGTGCCGGTGCGGGCGAAGACGCGCTCGATCTCGGGGAATTCGCCCTTGAGCTTTTTCTCCAGCTGCATCTGCATCTCCAGCGACTGCGTGAGGCTGGTGCCGGGGATGCGCAGCGCCTGGATGGCGAAATCGCCCTCGTTGAGGTTGGGCGCGAACTCGCTGCCCAGGCGCGAGGCCAGCAGCAGGCTGAGCGCCACGGCCACGCCGGCGGCCGTCAGCACCACGGCTGGCGCCCGCATCACGCGCGCCAAGAGCGGCGCGTAGGCGCGGCGCGCCCAGCCCATCAGCCGGTTCTCCTTCTCGGCCACCTTGTCGCCGATGAACAGGGCGATGGCCGCGGGGATGAAGGTGATGGACAGCAGCATGGCGCCGGCCAGTGCGAACACCACCGTGAGCGCCATCGGGTGGAACATCTTGCCCTCGACGCCGGTGAGCGCAAAGATCGGCAGGTAGACCACCATGATGATGAGCTGGCCGAACAGCAGCGGCCGGCGCGATTCGCGCGCCGCGGCGAAGACCTCGTGCAGGCGCTCGCTGCGCGTCAGCAGGCGGCCCCGGGCGGACTGGGCGTGCGCCAGGCGCCGCACGCAGTTCTCGACGATCACCACCGCGCCGTCGATGATGATGCCGAAGTCCAGCGCGCCCAGGCTCATCAGGTTGGCGCTGACGCGGTAGTGCACCATGCCGGTGAAGGTCAGCAGCATCGACAGCGGAATGATCATCGCGGTGATCACGGCCGCGCGCAGGTTGCCGAGGAAGAGGAACAGGATGGCCACGACCAGCGCCGCGCCTTCGACCAGGTTCTTCTTCACCGTGGCCACGGCCTTGTCCACCAGGTTGGTGCGGTCGTAGACGGTGACGGCCTTGACGCCCGCGGGCAGGCTGCGGTTGATCTGCTGCATGCGCTCGTGCACGGCCTGCGAGACCTGGCGGCTGTTCTCGCCGATCAGCATGAACACCGTGCCCAGCACCACCTCGCGGCCGTTGTCGGTGGCGGCGCCGGTGCGCAGCTCGCGGCCCAGGCCCACGTCGGCCAGGTCGCGGATGCGGATGGGCTGGCCCTGCGCGCTGCCGACGATGACCTCGCGGATGTCGGCGATGCCGCGCACCTGGCCGGGCGCGCGGATCAGGTACTGCTCGCCCTGGCGCTCGATGTAGCCCGCGCCCACGTTGGCGTTGTTGCGCTCGAGCGCGGCAACGATGTCGGCCAGCGTGAAGCCGTAGGCGGCCAGCCGCGCGGGCTGCGGCGCGACCAGGTATTCCTTGGCATAGCCGCCGATGGAGTTGATCTCGGCCACGCCGGGCACGTTGCGCAGCTGCGGCTTGATGACCCAGTCCTGGATCTCGCGCAGGTCCATGGGCGTGTACGGCGAGCCGTCGGCCTTCTTCGCGCCGTCCTCGGCCTCCACGGTCCACAGGTAGATCTCGCCGAGGCCGGTGGAGATGGGGCCCATGGACGGCGTGATGCCTGCGGGCAGCGCGCCGCGCGCCTGCTGCAGGCGCTCGCCCACGAGCTGGCGCGCGAAGTAGATGTCGGTGCCGTCCTCGAACACGACGGTGACCTGCGACAGCCCGTAGCGCGACAGCGAGCGGGTCTGCTGCAGGTGGGGCAGGCCGGCCATCGCGGTCTCGATGGGGTAGGTCACGCGCTGTTCGGTCTCCAGCGGCGAGTAGCCGCCGGCATGGGTGTTGATCTGCACCTGCACGTTGGTGATGTCGGGCACAGCGTCGATGGCCAGGCGCTGGTAGTTGTACAGGCCCAGGCCCGCCAGCCCGAGCACGGCGATGAGGACCAGCCAGCGCTGCTCGATGGCGAAGCGGATGATGCGTTCGAACATGGTTTCTCCGGGGTCAGCTGTTCAGGGGCTGGTGAAGGGTTTGGGGTGTTTTTGGCCTGTAGCGCTTATGGGGTGAGCGCGAGCAGCTATCTTTTTTGTGGACAGAGGCCGGGAGTTCGCCCCGGCGGGCGACCTACTTTTCTTGCTCCTGCAAGAAAAGTAGGCAAAAGAAGCAGGCCCTGCTGCCTGCGACCCCGCTGCGCAGCAGCGGGGCAACCTGTGGCGTGGCGTTTGCGGGGTGCGCCGTGGAACTCTCTCCGCGCCAAAGGCGCTCCGTTCAAACATCCCCGGCGAGCCAGACAACGAAGCATGCGCGCTCCGACGCGCATGCCACCCCGCAAACGCCACGCCACAGGCGCAGGCAGAAGGGGGTGATACGGGCCATCGCGTTGCTCGGCCTGGCGAGCCGAGCAAAGCTGGCGAGCTGGATCAGTGCGCATGCTCGGCGGTGGCCTTGCCGAGTTCGGCCTTGAGCATGAAGCTGCCGTCACGAACATAGCGCTGGCCGGGGGCCAGGCCTTCGAGCACCTCGGTGGTCTGGGCGTCGGCGCGGCCCAGGCGCACGGGCTGGGCGCGAAAGCCCCCGTCCACCGGCACGAAGACCACGCTCTGCTGCTGGTCGAGCTTCTGGATGGCCTGCGTGGCCACGGCCAGCGGCACTTGCTGCGACGAGGCGGTCAGCTCGACGTTGACGAACAGGCCCGGCCGCCACAGGCCCTCGGGGTTGGGCAGGGTGATGCGGGCCGGCGCGGTGCGCGTGTCCTGGCCGATCAGCGCGCCCACATAGGCCACCGAGCCAGTGGCCGACGACTCGAAGGCCGTGGCGCTGACGGTGGCCTGCTCGCCCACGCGCACGGCGGGCAGGTCGCTGGCGGCCACGCGCATCTCGGCCCATACGCTGCGCAGGTCCGAGATGGTGAACACGGCCGTGGTCTCCTGCACGGCCTCGCCCATGGACAAATGCTTTTCGACCACCACGCCGTCGAACGGCGCACGCAGCTCGAAGCGGTTGAGCGCGCCGCCGCCTGTCTTGCTGCTTATTCCGGCGCCGGTAGCCGCCAGCTTCTGCTGCGCGTTCGACACGGCGATCTCCGCCTCGCGCAGCGCCTGCTGGGCCTGCAAGTAGTCCTGCTGGGCCGAGACCTTTTCCTCCCACAGCTGCTTTTCGCGCGCATGCGTGTTCTGCGCCAGCGCCAGGCGCTTCTGCGCGGCCAGCAGCTCGCTGCGCTGCTCCGACACCGCGGCGCTGCTGAGCACGGCTAGCACCTGGCCCTTCTTCACCGCCTGGCCCAGGTCGGCGGTCACGCTGTCGGCGACGCCGGCCACGCGCGGCACCACGTGGGCGGTGCGGTCCTCGTTGAAGCGGATCTCGCCGGGCAGCTGCAGCGTGCGGCGCACGGTGGCGGGGCCGGCCTCGGCCAGCTTCACGCCGGCGGCCTGCGTGCGGGCTGCGTCCATGGCGATCAGGCCTTCGTCGTCATCGTGTTCGGCGGGCTTGGCGGACTTGTCTTTGGGGGCGGCCTCGCCATGGTGCTCTTCGTCGGCGTGCTCGGCCGAGTCGCTGTGCCCATGGCCGGCCTGCGGCGCGGCGCTGCCGCCGGAGCCACCCTGCAGGATCAGCACGGCGGCCAGGGCGCCGAGCGCGAGGATGGCGGCCACGGCGATGGCCGTGCGACGGCGGCTGGTGGGAGGAGGTGTGGTGTTCATGGTGGAGTGGATAGGGGGATCAGGGGCCGGTGCCGAGCAGGCGGTCGATGCTGGCGGCGGCGCGGTGGGTGGACAGCAGCTGGTTCAGGTACTGGCTGCGCGCGTCGGACCAGGTGCGCTGCGCGTCGAGCACCTCGAGGTAGCTGAACTTGCCCAGCGCAAAGCCCTTGGCCGACAGCTCGTAGGCCGATTGCGCGGCGGGCAGCACCTGGCTGGACAACTGCTCGGCCTGGTCGCGGCTGGTCTGCAGCTGCTCGCGCGCCTCCTGCAGCTGGGCCTGCAGCTGGGTGCGCACGGCCTGCAGTTCCTCCTCGGCCTGGTCGGCGCGGCGCAGGGCCTGCAGCTGGTTGCCGTGGTTGTTGTCGAACACCGGCAGCGGCACCGAGACGCCGAACACCACCTGGTTGCGGCTGCCGTCCTGGCCATCCTGCGAGCGCTTCACGCCCAGGCTCACCGTGGGATCGGGCAGGCGCTTGGCGCGCTCCAGCTCGGCGGCGGCGCGGCTTTGCTCCAGCACCTGGCGCGCGCGCAGCACGGCGGGCGCCAGCTCCAGGCGCTGCTGCAGCACGGCGGCCTCGGGCACCGGGGGCAGGGCGTCCACGGCGCCTTCGGCGTCGCCGAAGCCGGCCATGGTTTGGGCGCTGTCGCCCCACAGCGCCTGCAGCTGTTGGCGCGCCACGCGCAGGCCCGATTGCGCCTGCGACAGCTCCAGGCGCGCGCCCGACTCGGCGACGCGGGCCTTGGTTTCCTCCAGCGGCGCGACCTTGCCCGCGGCCACGCGCTTGGCGGCGGCCTCGCGGGCGTTGGCGGCGATCTCCAGCGTCTGCTGCGACAGCGCCACGCGCTGCTGCGCGGCCAGCAGGCCGAAGAAGGCGGTGCTCACGTCGGCCTGCAGCGCGGTCTGGGCGGCGGCCAGCTCGGCCCGGGCCAGGTCGCGGCCGCGCTCGGCCACGCGCATGCGGGCCTCGCGCTTGCCGCCGATCTCGATGGGCTGGTTCCACTGCAGGGTGCTGGAGCGGGTGCTGCGGCGCATGTCCTCCTGCGAGTAGGACAGCTCGGGGTTGGGGCGCGCGCGGCTTTGCAGCACGCCGCCTTCGCTGGCATCGACCCCCAGCCGCGCCGCGCGCAGCGTGGGGTTGTGTTCGAGGGCCAGCGCCTGCGCCTGGGCCAGCGACAGCGGCGGCGACGAAGTGGCGGCCGGCTGCGCCGCGGCCCCGAAGGCCAGCAGCAGCGCGGCGCCCAGCAGCCCGCAGCGCAGGGACAGGGACGAGGCAAAAGACATGGAACAGAACTCCGTGGATAGAGTCGGCACTCTAGAAAGCCGGCAGCGACGCACTTCTGACCGCCAGATGACAAATTCGTCATCTGGCTGGCGGCAGGCTGAGCGCCGGCATCGCGCACAATGCGGGCCATGAAGCTGCTGGTGATTGAAGACGAGGCCAAGCTGGCCGACTACCTGCGCCGGGGCCTGACGGAGGAGGGGTTCATCGTCGACGTCGCACACGACGGCATCGACGGCTTGCACCTCGCCACCGAGCTGGCCTACGACCTCATCGTGCTCGACGGCATGCTGCCCGGCATCGACGGGCTGGCCGTGCTGGCGGCGCTGCGCCAGTCCAAGCAGACGCCGGTGCTGATGCTGACCGCGCGCGGCCAGGTGGAAGACCGCGTCAAGGGCCTGCAGGGCGGGGCGGACGACTACCTGGTCAAGCCCTTCGCGTTCTCGGAGCTGGTGGCCCGCATCCACGTGCTGCTGCGCCGCGGCGCCGCGGCCCAGGCCGCGCCCGAGGCCACGGTGCTGCGCATGGATGACCTCGAACTCGACCTGATCCGCCGCCGCGCCACGCGCGCCGGCCAGCGGCTCGACCTGACGGCCAAGGAATTCAACCTGCTCAGCCTGCTGCTGCGCCGCCAGGGCGAGGTGCTGTCGCGCACCGAGCTGGCCTCGCAGGTCTGGGACATGAACTTCGACAGCGAGACCAACGTGGTCGAGGTGGCCGTGCGGCGCCTGCGCCTCAAGCTCGACCAGCCCTTCGAGCGGCCGCTGCTGCACACCGTGCGCGGCATGGGCTACGTGCTGGAGTCGCGCGCACCGTGATGCCCTGGCGCAGCGACGTTCCCCACCTGGGCCGGCGCCTGTCGCGCTGGCTGGCGCTGCAGACCATGCTGGGCCTGGGGCTGGTGTGCGTGGCGGTGTACGTGGTGATCGCGCTCGCGCTGTCGCTGCGCCAGCAGGAAGCGCTGGACCACAAGCAGCAGGCCGTGCAGCACCTGCTGGCCGAGGGGCGGGCGGTGCACGGGGCGCCCGAGCTGGCGCACATGCTGGACGATTTCCTGACCGGGCACGACGAGCTGTCGCTGCGCATCCTCGACGCCCAGGGCAACCCGGTGTACGAGCATCCGCGCCACGGCGCCGGCGCCGATGCGCGCCCGCTGCACCGGCGCTTCGCGGTGCTGCTGCCCGGCAGCGGGCAGCCGGTGCAGGCCGACCTGCAGCTGGACCGCAGCGACGACAACGCATTGCTGCGCCACCTGGCCTGGACGTTGGGGCTGGCCGCGGTGATCGGCACGCTGCTGGTGTCGCTGGCCGGCATCTGGCTGGTGCACCGCGGGCTGGCGCCGCTGCATTCGCTGGTGGAGCAGACGCGCCGGCTGTCGGCGCAGGACCTGCAGCGCCGGCTCGACGACAGCGGCCAGCCGCAGGAGCTGCGCCCGCTGGTCGCGCAGTTCAACTCGCTGCTGGAGCGCCTGGCCGTGGCCTATCGGCAGATGGAGGCCTTCAACGCCGACGTGGCCCACGAGCTGAACACGCCGCTGGCCACGCTGATCAGTAGCAGCGAGCTGGCGCTGCGCAAGCCGCGCAGCGAGGCCGAGCTGCGCGAGGTGCTGGCCTCGAACCTGGAGGAGCTGCAGCGCATGGCGGGCATCGTCGCCGACATGCTGTTCCTGTCGAACGCCGACCGCGGCCAGGGCGCCCGCAGCGCGCCGGTGGACAGCCTGGCCGCGCTGGCGCACGAGGTGGCCGAGTTCCACGAGGCCGCGCTGCAGGAGGCCGACCTGCAGGTGCGGGTGCGCGGCGACGCGGCCGCCGCAGTCGATGCGCGGCTGCTGCGCCGCGCGCTGTCGAACCTGCTGGGCAACGCCACGCGCTATGCCCGGCCGGGCTCCACCATCGCCATCGAGATCGGCGATGGCCAGGAGCCCTGCGAGGTGTGTGCGCCGCAGGTGGCGCTGGTGGTAAGCAACCAGGGTCCGACCATCGACGCGCAACACCTGCCGCGGCTGTTCGACCGCTTCTACCGCGCCGATGCCGCGCGCATCCAGGCCGACGGCAACCACGGCCTGGGCCTGGCCATCGTCGCGGCGATCGCGCGCATGCACGGCGGGCGCTGCTTCGCCGAGTCGCAGGGCGGCCTGACGCGCATCGGCATCGAGCTGCCTCGCGGCTGGTGACTATAAAAAACATAGCTGCTGGCACCTGCTGTTATTGATTTTAAAATAAAAAAGTGCATGAAATCGAGAGATGGAGAGCGCGAGAAGCTATTGTTTTGATACCGCCCAGCGTGCCCGCGAGGCCCTCCAAACCCGCTATGCTTGGCGCACCATGGCCTCTGCTTCTCCTGCTTCCGTTTCGCTGTCCGAGCGCATCGCGCTGTACCTGAATCTCGTGCGCTGGGACCGCCCCGCCGGCTGGCTGGTGCTGGTCTGGCCCACGCTGGTGGCGCTGTGGGTGGCGGCCGATGGTTTTCCGGGCTGGCACCTGCTGGCCGTCTTCGTGCTGGGCACGGTGCTGATGCGCAGCGCGGGCTGCTGCATCAACGACATCGCCGACCGCAAGTACGACAAGCACGTCAAGCGCACGGCGCAGCGGCCCATCACCTCGGGCAAGGTCTCGGTCACCGAGGCCGTGGTGCTCGGCGTGGTGCTGGCGCTGCTGTCGCTGGGCCTGGTGCTGACCACGCGCTGGGAGGCCGTGGCCTGGTCGGTGCCGGCGGTGCTGTTCACCATCCTCTACCCGTTCACCAAGCGCTTCTTCGCGATGCCGCAGGCCTTCCTGGGCATCGCCTTCAACTTCGGCATCGTCATCGCCTTCGCCGCGGTGCAGGGCGAGGTGCCGCTCACCGCCTGGCTGCTGTGGCTGGCGAACATGTGCATGGTGCTGGCCTACGACACCGAATACGCCATGGTCGACCGCGACGACGACCTGAAGATCGGCATGCGCACCTCGGCCATCACGCTGGGGCGCTACGACGTGGCGGGCATCATGCTGTGCTTCGCGCTGTGCTGGTGGCTGACGGCCTTCGCGCTGCGCCCGTCGCTGCTGGGCTGGCCGCTGTGGCTGGGCATGGGCGTGGCCGCGGGGCAGATGGCCTGGCACTACGGCCTGATCCGCGAGCGCACGCGCGAAGGGTGCTTCCGCGCCTTCAGCAAGAGCCACTGGATCGGCGCGACGCTGTTCGCCGGCGTAGTGCTGGGCTTCGCGCTGAAGTGAACGGCACGGCTGGCGCCGGCGCGGCGCCCGGCCTATCATGGGCGTTGGCGGCATGTGCCGCCGATACCAGGGGTGCGATCATGTCCAGATCCTGTTTGCCCGCCGGTCTTGCACTGGCTGTCCTCTGTGCGCTGCCGCTGGGCGCGGCGGCCCAGAACAGCGGCGAGCGCACGGCGGGCGCGCCGCTCAAGGGCGTGGACGTGAAGCTGGGCAGGGCCGCCGAGGCCCGCGCCGCCGGCCAGCCGCCGAAGGCGGATGCACCCGCCAAGGCCGCGGCCGACGGCAAGCCCGGCACGGCGCCGCAGCCGGCGCAGAGCGGCATCGTCAAGTCCAAGTCGAACATCACCAACAACTGAAGGCCCGCGCCGCGCGGCGCTTGACACAGAGCTTTCATCACCGGCGGCCAAAAATGGTTGTTTACTCAACAACCAGCGTTGGCTGCCATGTTTGCCCTGCGATCGATAGCTTCCGTGTGCCGCACCCCGGCGCGCCTGTCTTCCCCGTTTTTCCTGGCCAGTGCGCTGGCACTGGCGGCCTTGCCTGCATCTGCCCAGACCGCATTGCAGCCGGGCGACGTAGCCGTGGTCGGCTTTCGCTCCGACACGCCCGACGGCGTGAGCCTGCTGCTGCTGCGCGGCGTGGACGCCGGCACCGAAATCCGCATCACCGACAACGGCTGGCTGCAGGCCGGCGGCTTCCGCTCGGGCGAGGGTATGCTGGTCTGGAAGGCCACTGCAGCGCTGCCGGCGGGCACGGTGGTGCACCTGGGCAGCGCCGATACCAAGGCGCCCACGGCCAGCGCGGGCAGCGTCTCCGTCGCGGGCTCGTTCAACCTGGCCTCGGGCGGCGACAGCCTGATCGTCTACCAGGGCAGCGAGGCCGCGCCCAGCGTGCTGTACGCGGTGAACAACACCTCGGGCGGGGGCTGGCAGGCCGATGCCGCGAACAGCAACACCTCGGCCCTGCCGCCGGGGCTGCTGGCCGGCACCACGGCGCTGGCGCTGGCCCAGAAGGACAACTACGCCTACAGCGCCCTGCTGCGCCAGGGCACGGCCGCCGAGTTGCGCGCTGCCATCGGCGCCGCCGGCAACTGGACGGGCGATGCCACCGCGGTGCCGGCGCCGCCCGATGCCTTCGACGTGACCGATGGCGGTGGCGGAGGAGGCGGTGGCACGACGCCTCCCGGCCCCGTCGCCGCCAAGATCTCCGCCGTGCAGGGCGCGGTGGCGGCATCGCCGCTCAAGGGCAAGAGCGTGGTGGTGAAAGGCATAGTCACGGCCCACTTCCCGCAGCTGAACGGCTTCTTCCTGCAGTCGCTGCCCGAGGATGACGACGGCGACGCCGCCACGTCGGAAGGCGTGTTCGCGTACTACGGCAACCAGCCCGTGGACGTGGGCGTGGGCCAGGTGGTGCAGTTCACCGCCACGGTGGATGAGTACAAGGAGCAGACCCAGCTTGGCAACCTCACCAGCTTCAGCGTGCTGAACGGCGGCGCGCTGTCGGCGCTGCCGGCAGCGGTGGAACTGTCGCTGCCCCTCGCCGACGCCGCGCTGTGGGAGAGCTACGAAGGCATGCGCGTGCGCGTGCGCGCCGCCGACGGCCCGCTGGTGGTGACCGACAACTACACGCTGGGCCGCTTCGGCACCGTGGTGCTCGCCAGCGGCGGCCTGCTGCCGCAGTACACCGAGCAGCATGCGCCCAGCTACACGGGCAACCAGGCCTTCATCGCCGCGCAGCTGCGCAACCAGATCATCGTCGACGACGGCAACGGCAGCCAGAACCCGGCCGCGCTGCCGGGCCGCGGCGGCCAGCCGCTGAGCGCCGCCAACCCGCTGCGCGCCGGCGACCGCACGCCCGAGGTCGTGGGCATCCTCGACCAGTTCGTCGCCGGCACCGAGGCCGCGCACCAGACCAGCTACCGCCTGCAGCCCACGCAGGCACCGGTGTACGAGGGCGACGAGCGCCCCACGGTGCAGGCGCTGCAGCAGGCCGTGGGCGAGGCCACGGTCAAGGTCGCGTCGGCCAACGTACTGAACTTCTTCACCACGCTGGGCAAGGCGCGCTTCAGCAACCCCTTCGGCGATTCGCTGGAAGGACGCGGCGCCGACAACGCCCAGGAGTTCGCCCGCCAACGCGACAAGGTCGTGGCCAACCTGCTGGGCCTGGACGCCGACGTTTACGGCCTGATGGAGATCCAGAACAACGGCTTTGCCGATGACGGCGCGCTGGCCACGCTGGTGGCGGCGATGAACCAGCGCCATGGCAGCGCGGTCTTCGCCTTCGTGCGCGGACCGTTCGATGCGGGCGGCGGCAAGCAGGTGCCCGCGGCCGGGCGCGATGCGATCAGCGTGGCCCTGGTCTACCGGCTCGACCGCGTGCGCCCGGTGGGCCAGGCCGCGGTGGCCGACGACAGCCAGTACGACGCCTTCACCGCCGCCTACGGCAGCCGCGTACCGCTGGCGCAGTCCTTCGAGGTCGACCTGAAGGACGGCGGCACCGAGCGCTTCACGGTGGTGGCCAACCACCTCAAGTCCAAGGGCAGCGTGAACGACCCCGACACCGGCGACGGCCAGGGTGCGAACAACCTCGCGCGCATGCGCGCGGTGACGCAGCTGCAGGCCTGGCTGCAGGGCACACCCACCACGGTGGCCACCGACAAGCTGCTGCTGCTGGGCGACTTCAACGCCTACGCCAAGGAAGACCCCATCGCCTACCTCGAAGGCCAGGGCTACGCCAAGCTGGCGCCGGGCCAGTATTCGTACGGCTTCCAGGGGCTGTGGGGCGCGCTCGACCATGTGTTCGTCAGCCCCGCGCTGGCGGCCAAGGTGGGCAACGCGGTCAAGTGGCACATCAACGCCGAAGAGCCGCCGGTGCTGGACTACAACACCAACTACAAGAGCCCGGCGCAGGTGGCGGCCTACTACGCGGACGACGCCTACCGCTCCAGCGACCACAACCCCATCGTCGTCGGCCTGCGGCTCGACCCGCCGGTCGTGCCCGTCGATCCCCCGGACTACGAGGTGCAGCTGCCGTCCGGTCCGGCGCTGAACCTGGCGCTGGCGAGCGAGGCGCAGTGCCGCTTCGAGGCGGCGCCCGCGGTCAGCGCCGGCGGCCACGGGCCGCTGCCGCGCGGGCTGGAACTGCTGCACGCGCCGCTGCAATGGGCGGCGACCGGCTGCACGCCCGGCGGCGCGGCCACGCTGCGCATCACCTACCCCGAGGCGCTGCCGGCCGGCACGCAGTACTGGAAGTGGGGCCCCACCGCCGCGAACCCGCAGCCGCACTGGTACAGCCTGCCGGCCACGGTCAGCGGCAAGGTGCTGACGGTGCAGCTCAGCGATGGCGCCGATGGCGATGATGACCTGGCAGCTAACGGCCGCATCGCGGACCCGGGCGCTGCCGGCCGCCTGGCCGCCGACCCCAGACCGGGCACGCCCGTGGCCACGCCGGTGCCGGCGACCGGCCCGGCCGCGCTGGGCCTGCTGGGCGGTCTGCTGGCGCTCGCGGCAGCGGGGGTGCGCCGGCGCCGCCGCTGACCACGGCGCATAAAAAAGCGGCCATCGAGTCGATGGCCGCTAAACACTGGAGTCGCAGAAAAAATCGTTACCAGGCGCTTGTGGCGGGCGCCCCCCTCTGCAAAGTTGTAAGCAGTAGTTTAATCCAAAGTGTCGAACACCGCATCGTCCGGGCCGACAAAGGCCGGCGAGCGCCAGGTGACATCGCGCATCGAGCGCGCCACCTGGTTCTCCACGCCCATCAGCACCGCGAACAGTGCCATGCGCACGGGGATGCCGTTGTCGGTCTGGCGGAAGATGGCCAGGCGCGGGTCGAGGTTCAGGTCGGTCGAGAGGTCGTTGGCGCCGGGGCGGGCGTCGCGCGGCAGCGGGTGCATGATGATGGTGTCGGGCTTGCAGACCGCGTCCACCAGCGACTTCTGCACCTGGAACTCGGGCGTGTAGCCCTCGATGTTCTCGCCCTCGAAGCGCTCCTTCTGGATGCGCGTGGCGTAGACCACGTCGGCGCCCTTGAGGTCCTGCAGCGACGACGAGACCTGCACCACGTGGCCGTTCTTCGAGGCCAGGTCCACCAGGTAGGCGGGCATTTCCAGCGACGACGGCGAGATCAGCGTGAACTTCATGCCCTGGTACAGCGACAGCAGGCGGATCAGCGAGTGCACGGTGCGGCCGTACTTCAGGTCGCCGACCATGGCGATGTGCGCGCCGTCCATCAGCTTGCCCAGGCGCGAGAACTCGCGCTGGATGGTGTACATGTCCAGGATGGCCTGGCTGGGGTGCTCGCCCGGGCCATCGCCGGCGTTGATGACCGGGATGTTGGTGGCGCGCGCGAACTCGGCCACCGAGCCCTGCTCGGGGTGGCGGATGACCAGCGCATCGACGTAGCCGGCCATCACGCGGCTGGTGTCGTAGATGGACTCGCCCTTGGCCATGGACGAGAAGGTGAAGCCGGTGGTGTCGCACACCGAGCCGCCCAGGCGGCAGAAGGCGGCGCCGAAGCTCACGCGGGTGCGGGTGCTGGCCTCGAAGAACAGGCTGCCGAGCACGGCGCCCTCGAGCACGCGGCTCACCTTGTGGCGGCGCGCGATGGGCTGCATCAGGTCGGTGATGCGAAACAGCTCTTCCAGGCTCTCGCGCTCGAACTGCGACACCGACAGCAGCTGCGGCCGGCCGTCGGCCGCCATGCGCTCGGCCAGCGGCTTGGCGTGCTTCTTGGCGTCCTGGCCCGAGGCTTCGCGCGACAGGATCTCGGAGACGAACTTCTGCGCCATGTCGGGCATGGCGCGGGCTTCGCCCGAGGCCTCGGGCAGCAGCCAGGTGTCGAGCGTGCGGCGGCGCACGCCCAGGCGCTCGGCGAACGCGTCGCGCGTCAGATTCATGCGGCGCATCGCGTCGCGCAAAAAGTCCTGTTGGCTGTCCATGGCGGTGTCCTGTCGGCAAATGTCGGCGGGATTATACGCTTTGCGTAGAATATTTGTGTTGAATATACGCATTGTGTTTTGTGCGAACCCGTGTCGGACAACTTCGCCAGCACGGCCGTTTTGTTTGCGCCGCCCGGGGCCATCCGCTACCGTGGGGCCATCCGTATGGACCCAAGGAGGATACGCATGGACCAGAACGTGGTGGTGCTGAGCTTTGCCGAGGCCAGCAAGGCCTACCAGGCACTGTCGGAGCTGAAGGCCGCGGGCGTGCAGGAGCGCGTTCATGTCGAGACCGCGGCCGTGGTGGCGCGCGAGGCCGACGGCCGCCTCGTCGTCAAGGACGGCGCGAGCGACGGCGAGATGGCCTCGGGGCCGCTGACCGGGACGCTGCTGGGCGCGGTGATCGGGCTGCTGGCGGGGCCGCTGGGCATGCTGCTGGGCGGCATGTCGGGCGCGGTGATTGGCAGCTCGGTTTCGCTCGACAAGGTGCAGGACCGGCTGAGCATGATCGACCAGATGATGCGCGCGATGCCGGTGGGCTCGACCTCGCTGATCGCGGTGGTGCAGGAGTCGTCGGCCGAGGCGGTGGACCAGCTGGCCGCCGGCCTGCAGGGCACGGTGCTGCGCCGGCCGCTGGCGGCCGTGCAGGCCGAGGTCGATGCACAGAGTCAGGCCCACGAGGCCGCCAGCCGCGAGGCGCGCCGGGTGCTGCACGAGCAGCAGAAGGACGAGTGGCAGGGCAAGTTCGACAACTGGAAGGAAGAACTCGGCGAGGGCCTGGACCGGCTGCAGGCCCGGATCGCGGAGCTGTTCGGTGGCCGCAAGTAGTCAAAAAAAGGAGCTGCTGGCGCTTATTCTGCAAGGATTTCGATATAAAAGTATTTGAAAATCCTTGCGTACCAAGCGCCAGCAGCTCTGTTTTTTGATAGTCCCGGAGCTACGCCTTGTAAGGGCGCCGGTTTACCGCCCGAACTCGTCGCCCAGCTCGGTGGCGCGCTTTTCGGCGGCGCGCATCGCGGTGACGAAGTGCTCGGCGATGTGGCTGGCGCGCATGCTCTCCAGCGCGGCATAGGTGGTGCCGCCCTTGCTGGTGACGCGCTCGCGCAGCACGGCCGGCGGCTCGCTCGATTGCGCGGCCAGCTGCGAGGCGCCGACGAAGGTGCCCACCGCGAGCTGGTGCGCCTGCTCGGGCAACAGGCCCATGTCGGTGCCGGCCTGGGCCATGGCCTCGAGGAAGTAGAAGACATAGGCCGGGCCCGAGCCGGACAGCGCGGTGACCGCGTCGAGCTGGCCTTCCTGCTGCACCCACAGGTACTGGCCGGTGGTGGCGATCACCTGTTCGACCAGTTGCTTTTGCGCCGCGCTGACGCCGGGGCGCGGGAACAGGCCGGTCATGCCCAGGCCCACCAGCGCCGGCGTGTTGGGCATGGCGCGCACGATGTGGTCGGTGGCCAGCCACTGGGCCATGCTGTCCGAGCGGATGCCGGCGGCCACGCTCAGGTGCAGGGCGCGGGTGGCATGCGGTGCCACGGCGGCCGCGGCCTCCTTGAAGGTCTGCGGCTTGACGGCCCAGACCACCAGCGCGGCATCGGCCAGCGCGCTGCCGGCGGCTTCGAGCACCTGCACGCCGAACTGCTCGCGCAGCTTCTGGCGCTGCGCCTCGAAGGGCTCGACCACGGTGATGCGCGCGGCCGGCGCGCCCTGGCGGATCAGCCCGCCGATGATGGCGCTGGCCATGTTGCCGCCGCCGATGAAGGCGATGGGCGGAAAGGTGAAGGGGGTGGAGGTCGAGGCGGTCATGGAAGGTGCGGGCGGATGAAGCGGGTCAGCCTTGCATTATGGCGTGCCGTATGGCGCGCCGCACCGCCCGGCCTCGGCCAGCGCGACCAGCTGGGTCACCTCGGCCGGGTTGAAGTTGTCGTCGCTCAGCACCAGCAGCACGCGCTCGCCGCCGGCCAGCCGCGGGCCCCAGGCCATGCCCTCGAGGTTGTCCACGCTGCGCAGGCCCAGCGCGGCGAAGTCCAGCACCAGGGTCTTGGCCGCCACGCGGTGGTTGCCGGGGACGAGCTGCGCGAGCGCCAACGTGTCGCTGGCGGCGTCGCCCGCGATGCGGGTGCTGATGCGGTACAGCCGCGCGCCGAAGCCGTGGCCCAGCACGTACGAGCGCTCCAGCACCAGCAGCTGCCCGGGGCCGTCGTCCAGGATCTCGCTCACACCGTTGACGGCGGCCTGCGGCAGCAGCGGCGGCGCATCGGCGGGCAGCGCATCGGGCTGGTAGGCGATCTGGCGCAGCGCCTGGCCGCTCGCGGCATCGAAGGCGGTGAGGCGCACCGGGCCGCCGGGCTGGCCGTGGCGGGGCAGGGGGCCGTCCTGCTGCAGCGGGGCTTCCATCGAGACCCAGACCGTGCGCCGGTCGTCGTCCACGGCGATGCCCTCGAACGTGAAGTTGTTGCGCGGGCCCTGGCCGCGCACGCGGGGTTGGGGCAGCTGCAGCTGCGCCGGCAAGGTCCAGCTGCGCAGCCAGTGGCCATCGGCCTGCATCTCGTTCAGCTCGGGGCCGAAGCCGCGGGCGAAGTCGCCCTCGCTGCTCCACAGCAGCCGGTCACCGCCGGGCAGCAGGCGCAGCGCCTCGGGGTCGGGCACGGCCACTTGGGGCTGCGCCGTGCGGGTGCCTGCATAGGGCTGGTCCAGCGGGCTGCGCAGCGGCTGCACGCCGGTCAGCGCAAAGCCGTGCAGGCCGGCGGCGTCGTAGCGTATGCGGGCGGTATAGAGGCGCGCCGGGTCGCGGGCCGAGCGGTCGTCGCTGAGCAGGTAGTACTGGTCGTGCGCCGCGTCGTAATCGATGGCCGACAGGCCGCCGACCGTGGTGCCGCCGAACTGCATGGCGTGGTCCCAGCGGATCTCGCCGAGCAGGCGCCAGGCGCTGCCATCTGCGGTGCAGATGGCGGCCGGCGGCGGCGCGGTGGCGCAGCCGGCCAGCCACAGCGCTGTCATCAAGGCCGCCCATACTCGGGCGCGCCTGGAATCGTGGAGAGGGCGGAGGGCGGGAGAAGCAGCGGGCATGGAGCGATGGGGCCGGGGGCGAGCATGGTTTCCCCCTATTGTTCACATTTCTCACGGACGCAAAGGATGGCCGCCCCCTATGATTCCAGGCACTTCGGCATCGGCATGTGGCCCGGCGCCGCAGCTAGAGGAGGAGAGTCTGTCATGGCAACAAACGTGAAGAAATGGTCCGCCGAATTCATCGGCACGTTCTGGCTGACCTTTGGCGGCTGCGGCAGCGCGGTGCTGGCCGCGGCGTTTCCGAACGTAGGCATCGGCCTGTTGGGCGTGTCGCTGGCCTTCGGCCTGACGGTGCTGACCGGCGCCTATGCGCTGGGCCCGATCTCGGGCGGGCACTTCAACCCGGCCGTGTCGGTGGGGCTGGCGGTGGGCGGGCGCTTCAAGGCATCCGAGCTGCCGGGCTACATCATCGCGCAGGTGCTGGGCGCGATCGCCGCCGGTGCCGTGCTCTACGTGATCGCCACCGGCAAGGCCGGCGCGGACATCGGCGGCTTCGCCACCAACGGCTATGGCGAGCATTCGCCCGGCGGCTACTCGATGCTGGCGGCTGCCGTCGCCGAGATCGTGCTGACGGCCATCTTCGTGATCGTGATCCTGGGCGCCACCGCCAAGCGCGCCGCCGGCGGCTTTGCCGGCGTGGCCATCGGCCTGTGCCTGACGCTGATCCACCTGATCTCCATCCCGGTGACCAACACCTCGGTGAACCCGGCGCGCAGCACCGGCGTGGCGCTGTTCGGCCCGTCGATCGCCACGACGCAGCTGTGGTTCTTCTGGGTCATGCCCATCGTTGGCGCGGCCATCGGCGCCATCATCTACAAGGCCCTGCTGGCTGACGAGCAGGACTGATACCCGCAGCGCCTGCTGCAGCACAGCGCCAGAAGGCATGCACCGTGAGGTGCATGCCTTTTTGCTTTTGCGGCGGGCCGTAGCGGAAGGGCTCGCCGTGACGCGGATTCACATTTGATTGACAATATGCCCATTCGGAGAATTTATAACCGAAGCCAAAAAAACAGGGAGGCATCCGCAGCGAGCGGGTGTAGGGAGGAAAAGACATGCACATCCTGCTGGTGGCGAGTGCGTTCAACAGCCTGACGCAGCGCATCTACACCGAACTGGCCGAGCACGGCCACAGCCTGGGCGTGAGCCTGGCGCTGGGCGATGACGAAGAGCTGCGCGAGGCCGTGCGGCGCCATGCGCCTGACCTGGTCGTGGCGCCCATGCTGACCACGGCCATCCCTGAGGACATCTGGTCGCGCCACACCTGTTTGATCGTCCACCCCGGCCCGCCCGGCGACCGCGGGCCCTCGTCGCTGGACTGGGCCATCGCCCAGGATGCGCCGCAGTGGGGCGTGACCGTGCTCGAGGCGGTGGCCGAGATGGACGCCGGCGACGTCTGGGCCTGGCGGCCGCTGGAAGTGGCGCCGGTGGGCAAGAGCGAGCTGTACCGCGGCGAGGTGGCCGATGCCGCCGTGGCCGCGGTGCAGGAGGCCGTCGAGCGCTACGCCAGCCGCACGCACCGGCCGGCGAAGCAGGCCGCGGCCGATCTGGCCGCCGGCTGGCGCTGCTTCATGCGCCAGCCCGAGCGCGCCATCGACTGGTCGCGCGACAGCACCGCCGAGGTGCTGCGCCGGCTGCGCGCCGCCGACTCGCAGCCCGGCGTGCTGGACGAGCTGCTGGGTGAGCGCTGGTACCTGCACGGCGGCCATGCCGAGACCGAGCTGCGCGGCGCGCCGGGCACGCTGCTGGCCACCCGCGACGGCGCCGTGTGCCGCGCTACGGTCGATGGCGCGGTCTGGCTGCCGCACCTGCGGCCGGTGGCGGCACCTGGCGAGCCCGCCAGCTTCAAGCGGCCGGCGGTCGATGCGCTGGGCGCACGCCTGCCGCCGCTGCCCGAGGTGCCGGCCGGCGCGCAGGATTGGTCCGAGATCCGCTACGAGGAACACGGCGACGTGGGCCTGCTGTGGTGGCGCTTTGCCGGCGGCGCCATGGGCACGGCCCAGTGCCAGCGCCTGCTGGCGGCCTGGCGCCGGGCCTGCGAGCGGCCGACGCGGGTGCTGGTGTTCGGCAGCGAGCGCGACTTCTTCTCCAACGGCATCCACCTGAACCTGATCGAGGCCGCGCCCGATCCGGCGGCCGAGTCCTGGGCCAACATCAACGCGATGAACGACCTGGTGCAGGCCATCCTGTGCACCACCGACCGCCTGGTCGTCGCGGCGCTGGGCGGCAATGCCGCCGCGGGCGGCGCCATGCTGGCGCTGGCCGCCGACGAGGTCTGGTGCCGCGAGGGCGCGGTGCTCAACCCGCACTACCGGCTGATGGGCCTGCATGGCTCCGAATACTGGACCTACACGCTGCCGCGGCGCGTGGGCACGGCCATGGCGCGACAGCTGACCCAGGCCGCGTTGCCGGTGGGCGCGCAGCGCGCCCGCGCGCTGGGCCTGGTCGACCGCGTGCTGGACGCGCCGCCGCAGGGCTTTGGCGACGCGGTGCGGCGCCTGGCCGCCACGCTGGCGGCCGGCCCGGGCCTGCGCCAGCGCATCGCCGGCAAGGCCGGGGCCCGGGCGCGCGACGAGGCGGCCAAGCCGCTGCAGCGCTACCGCGACGAGGAGCTGGCGCAGATGCGGCGCAATTTCTTCGAGCCTGGCGAGCCCTACCACGCGCTGCGCAGCGCCTTCGTGCGCAAGCACAAGCCCGCATGCACGCCGGAGCATCTGGTGGCCCTGGGGCTGAACGAGCCCCGGGTCGCGCAGCCCTTGGCAGCACCTGCCCCGGCGGAGCCGCAGCGCGTGCGGGCCGGCCTGGCCGGGCTGCTGGGGCGCCTGGCGGGGGCGATGCGCTAGCCGATCAGTCTGCGGTGGCCTGGCGCACCGCGTGCTCCCACTGCTGCATCAGCGCCTCGGCGCGGTCGCGGCCCAGCGTGGGGTGGAAGCGCCGGTCGGCGCGCCACAGCGTGGCGATCTCATCGGTGCCGGCATAGACGTCGCTGGACAGACCGGCGAGGAAGGCGGCGCCCAGCGCCGTGGTCTCCACGCAGGCCGGGCGCACCACCGGGATGCCGAGCAGGTCGGCCTGGAACTGCATCAGCAGGTCGTTGACGCAGGCGCCGCCGTCCACGCGCAGCTCGCTCACCGGGCGGCCGCCGGCGGCGGTGGCGTCGCGGCTCATCGCGCTCAGCAGCGCGGCGCTCTGGTAGGCGATGGATTCCAGCGCCGCGCGGGCGATGTGGGCCAGCGTGGTGCCGCGCGTGATGCCGGTGATGGTGCCGCGTGCGTCGGGCTTCCAGTACGGCGCGCCCAGGCCGGTGAAGGCCGGCACCATCATCACGCCGCCCGAGTCGGGCACGCTCTCGGCGAGCTGCTGCACCTGGCCGCTGTGCTCGATGGCGCGCAGCCCGTCGCGCAGCCACTGCACCACGGCGCCGCCGACGAAGACGCTGCCTTCGAGCGCGTATTCCGGCGCCCGGTTCGGCTGGGCCGCGCTGGTGGTGAGCAGGCCGTTGCGGCTGGTCTGGAAGCTGTCGCCAGTGTGCATCAGCATGAAGCAGCCGGTGCCGTAGGTGTTCTTGGCCATGCCGGCCGAGAAACAGGCCTGGCCGAACAGCGCGCTCTGCTGGTCGCCGGCCACGCCGCCGATGGCGATGGCGCTGCCCAACACCTCGGCATCGGTTCGGCCGAAGTCGGCGGCCGACGGCAGCACCTCGGGCATCAGCGCGCGCGGAATGTTCAGGAGCGCCAGCAGCTCGTCGTCCCACTGGTTGCGGTGCACATTGAACAGCATGGTGCGGCTGGCGTTGCTCACGTCCGTCACATGGCGCTTGCCGCCGGTGAGCTGCCAGATCAGCCAGCTGTCCACCGTGCCGAAGGCGAGTTCGCCGCGCTCGGCGGCGGCGCGCGCACCGGGCACTTCGTTCAGCAGCCACTGCAGCTTGGTGCCCGAGAAATAGGCATCGACCAGCAGGCCGGTCTTGGCCTGGATGGCGGCGGCGTGGCCCTGCTCGCGCAGCTGCGCGCAGGCGGGCTCGGCGCGGCGGTCCTGCCAGACGATGGCGTGGTGCACGGGCTCGCCGGTGGCGCGGTTCCACAGCACCGTGGTTTCGCGCTGGTTGGTGATGCCTAAAGCGCGCACGTCGGCGGCGCCGATGCCGGCCTTGGCCAGCGCCTCGCGCGCGGTGGCGAGCTGGGTGCGCCAGATCTCGCGCGGGTCGTGCTCGACCCAGCCGGGGCGCGGGTAGATCTGCGGCAGCTCCAGCTGGGCCTGGGCCACGGTGCGGCCCTGGGTGTCGAAGACGATGCTGCGCGAGCTGGAGGTGCCCTGGTCCAGGGCGAGCAGGTAGGTCATGGTGCGGGTTCTATGAAAAAGTGAGCTGCTGGCGATTGATCCTGTTGGGTTTTCAATTCAAATTACATTGAATTCAAGACTGGATGAGCGCTACCAGCTCCTGTTTTTGAATCAATCGGCGACGATGCACTGCACGCCGGCCTCCTGCAGCAGCGCCGGAAACGGCTCGGGCGGCGGCGCGTCGGTGAACAGGCGCTGGATCTGGTTCAGCCGCGCTAGCTCCACCATGGCCTGGCGGTGGAACTTGCTGTGGTCGGCGGCCAGCCAGACCTCGCGCGCATGGTCGATGATGGTTTGCGCCACCTTCACCTCGCGGTAGTCGAAGTCGCGCAGCGAGCCGTCGGGCTCGATGCCCGAGATGCCGATCAGCGCGATGTCGACGCGGAACTGGCGGATGAAGTCCACCGCCGCCTCGCCGACGATGCCGCGGTCGCGCGTGCGCACCACGCCGCCGGCCACGATCACCTCGCACTCGGGGTTGCCGCTGAGGATGGCGGCCACGTTGAGGTTGTTGGTCAGCACGCGCAGGCCCTTGTGGTGCAGCAGCGCGCGCGCGACAGCCTCGGTGGTGGTGCCGATGTTCAGGATCAGCGAGCAGTCGTTGGGCACCTGCGCGGCCACGGCGCGCGCGATGCGCGCCTTGCCTTCGGCATGCAGGGTCTCGCGCTGGGTGTGGGCCAGGTTCTCGACGGTGGAGCTGGGCACGCGCACGCCGCCGTGGAAGCGCATGACCAGGCCTTGCTCGGCCAGGCGCTGCACGTCGCGGCGCACGGTCTGCAGCGTCACGCCGAGCGTCTCGGCGAGCTGTTCCACGGTGACGGATTGGCGCAGCCGCACTTCGTCGAGCAGCTGCAGTTGGCGGGGATTGGTATTCACGCGATTGAGGACGTAGAGGGCGTTTTCACTGTAAAGCGAACCAAAAGAGAAAGCATCCAGGGTAAACCTGTATTCAAAACGATCATAAAAGAACAAAAATGATCGAAATCGAAACGGTTCCCGCCGTTTCGCTCAAGACACAACAAAGCGGCCCGGGCGGGCCGGGGGACACAGCGATGGAGTTGGTTCTGGATCGCATCACCAAGCGGGTGGGGGCCGAGACGTGGCTGCACAGCATGGACATGGCGCTGCACAGCGGCGCCGTGACCGTGCTGCTGGGCGCCACGCAGGCCGGCAAGACCAGCCTGATGCGCATTATGGCGGGGCTGGATGCACCGAGCACCGGCCAGGTGCGCGTCGATGGCAAGGACGTGACCGGCATGCCCGTGCGCGAGCGCAACGTGGCCATGGTCTACCAGCAGTTCATCAACTACCCCTCGCTCACGGTGGCCGACAACATCGCGTCGCCGCTCAAATTGCGCGGCGAAAGGAACCTGGAGCAGCGCGTGCGCGAACTCGCCGGGCGGCTGCACATCGAGATGTTCCTGGATCGCTACCCGGCCGAGCTGTCGGGCGGCCAGCAGCAGCGCGTGGCGCTGGCGCGGGCCCTGGCGAAGGGCGCGCCGCTGATGCTGCTCGATGAGCCCCTGGTCAACCTCGACTACAAGCTGCGTGAGGAATTGCGCGAAGAGCTTTCGCAATTGTTCGCGGCGGGCGACTCCACCGTGGTCTACGCCACCACCGAGCCGGGCGAGGCCTTGCTGCTCGGCGGCTACACGGCCGTGCTCGATGCCGGCGAGCTGCTGCAGTACGGGCCCACGGCCGAGGTCTTCCACGCGCCGAACTCGCTGCGCGTGGCGCGAGCCTTCAGCGATCCGCCGATGAACCTGCTGGCCGCGCAGGCCGTGGAAGGCGGCCTGCGCCTGCCCGATGGTGCGCTGCTGCCGCTGTCCCTGCGGGACGGGTTGGGCGGCGCGCTCACCATGGGCGTTCGCGCCAGCGCGCTGCGCCTGCAGGCCCAGCCGGGCGACATGGCCGTGCCCGGCCGCGCCCTGCTGGCCGAGATCTCGGGCTCGGACACCTTCGTGCATGCGGACACGCCCTGGGGCGAGCTGGTGGCGCAGGTCACCGGCGTGCACTACATCGCGCTGGGCAGCGCGGTGACGCTGTACCTGAACCCGGCGCAGGTCTATGTCTTCGGCGCCGACGGCGCCCTGGCGCTGGCGCCCGCGCGCACCGGGAGGGCTTGAACATGGCACGCATAGAACTCGACCTCGCGCACTCCTACCAGCCCAATCCGCGGCAGGACAGCGACTACGCGCTGCTGCCGCTGAAGATGACTTTCGACGACGGCGGCGCCTACGCGCTGCTCGGGCCCTCGGGCTGCGGCAAGTCCACCATGCTGAACATCATGTCGGGCCTGCTCGTGCCGTCGCAGGGCCAGGTGCTGTTCGATGGCCGCGACGTGACGCGCGCCACGCCGCAGCAGCGCAACATCGCCCAGGTGTTCCAGTTCCCGGTGATCTACGACACCATGACCGTGGCTGAGAACCTGGCGTTTCCGCTGCGCAACCGCAAGCTGCCCGAGGAGCGCATCCGCCAGCGCGTGGGCCAGATCGCCGAGATGCTGGAGATGAGCGGCCAGCTGGGCCAGCGCGCCGCGGGCCTGTCGGCCGATGCCAAGCAGAAGATCTCGCTGGGCCGCGGCCTGGTGCGCGAGGACGTGGCGGCCGTGCTGTTCGACGAGCCGCTCACCGTGATCGACCCGCACCTCAAGTGGCAGCTGCGGCGCAAGCTCAAGCAGATCCACCATGAGCTGAAATTGACGCTGATCTACGTGACGCACGACCAGGTCGAGGCGCTGACCTTCGCCGACCAGGTGGTGGTGATGACGCGCGGCCGCGCCGTGCAGGTGGGCACGCCGGGCGAGCTGTTCGAGCGCCCGCAACATGCCTTCGTGGGCCACTTCATCGGCTCGCCGGGCATGAACTTCCTGCCCGCGCAGGCGCAGGGCGATGCGCTGGACATCGCCGGCCAGCGCCTGGCCGTGCCGCGGGCGCTGCCGAGCGGCAGCCTGCAGGTGGGCGTGCGGCCCGAGTACCTGGCGCTGGCGGCCGAGGGCGCGCCGGGCGCCTTGCCCTGCCGCGTGCTGCGCGTGCAGGATGTGGGCACCTACCAGATGCTGACGGCCGAGGTGGCCGGCGACGTGCAGAGCCAGGTGCTCAAGGCGCGCTGCGCCAGCGAGCAGCGCCTGCCCGCCGTGGGCGAGGCCGTGTGGCTCCAGGTGCTGGGCGAGCACACCTGCTTCTACCAAAATGAGGAGCTGCTGCCATGAGCGCAACGACCAAACCGGTCAACCAGAAGGCCTGGTTCCTGATCCTGCCGGTGATCCTGTGCGTGGCCTTCTCGGCCATCCTGCCGCTGATGACGGTGGTGAACTACTCGGTGCAGGACATCATCTCGCCCGAGCGCCGCGTCTTCGTCGGCACCGAATGGTTCGCCGCGGTGATGCGCGACGAGGAACTGCACGGCGCGCTCGTGCGCCAGATCGGCTTCTCGCTGGCGGTGCTGGCGGTGGAGATCCCGCTGGGCATATTGCTCGCGCTGGCCATGCCGGCCAAGGGCTGGAAGTCGTCCGCCGTGCTGGTGGTGGTGGCGCTGTCGCTCTTGATCCCGTGGAACGTGGTCGGCACCATCTGGCAGATCTACGGCCGGGCCGACATCGGGCTGCTGGGCGCGGCGCTCAACAGGCTGGGCGTGGACTACAGCTACACGGGCGATGCCACGCATGCCTGGCTCACGGTGCTGGCCATGGACGTGTGGCACTGGACGCCGCTGGTCGCGCTGCTGTGCTTTGCCGGGCTGCGCTCGATCCCCGATGCCTACTACCAGGCCGCGCGCATCGATGGCGCGAGCAAGTTCGCGGTGTTCCGCTACATCCAGCTGCCCAAGATGCGCGGCGTGCTGATGATCGCGGTGCTGCTGCGCTTCATGGACAGCTTCATGATCTACACCGAGCCCTTCGTGCTGACGGGCGGCGGGCCGGGCAACGCGACCACCTTCCTGTCGCAGTACCTCACGCAGAAGGCCGTGGGCCAGTTCGACCTGGGGCCGGCCGCGGCGTTCTCGCTGATCTATTTCCTCATCATCCTGCTGCTGTGCTTCATCCTCTACAACTGGATGCAGCGCGTGGGCACGGCCGACAAAGAAGGTGAACAATGACCCCCACGCTCACTTCGTTCGCTGCCCCCCGAGGGGGCCTGGCCTCCCTAGGGGCGGCCCGGCGGGAGGCCAGCCATGAATGAACCCCGCTTCCAGAAACGCACGCTGTTCCTGATCGCCTACCTGGTCTTCGCCGTGCTGCCCATCTACTGGATGGTCAACATGAGCTTCAAGACCAACGAGGAGATCCTGTCGAGCTTCTCGCTCTGGCCCCAGCACTTCACCTGGGACAACTACAAGACCATCTTCACCGACGAGAGCTGGTACTCGGGCTACATCAACAGCCTGATCTACGTGGCCATCAACACGGTGATCTCGCTCACCGTGGCGCTGCCGGCGGCCTATGCCTTCAGCCGCTACCAGTTCCTCGGCGACAAGCATGTGTTCTTCTGGCTGCTGACCAATCGCATGACGCCGCCGGCCGTGTTCCTGCTGCCGTTCTTCCAGCTCTACACCACCGTGGGGCTGATGGACACGCACATCGCGGTGGCGCTGGCGCATTTGCTGTTCAACGTGCCGCTGGCGGTGTGGATCCTGGAAGGCTTCATGAGCGGCATCCCGCGCGAGATCGACGAGACGGCCTACATCGACGGCTACTCGTTCCCGCGCTTCTTCCTCACGATCTTTCTGCCGCTGATCAAGGCGGGCGTGGGCGTGGCGGCGTTCTTCTGCTTCATGTTCAGCTGGGTCGAGCTGCTGCTGGCGCGCACGCTGACCAGCGTGAACGCCAAGCCCATCGTGGCGACGATGACGCGCACGGTGAGCGCCTCGGGCATGGACTGGGCGACGCTGGCCGCGGCCGGCGTGCTGACCATCGTGCCCGGCGCGATCGTGATCTGGTTTGTGCGGCACTACATCGCAAAAGGCTTTGCGATGGGCCGCGTCTAAGGGAGGAGCGCCATGTTCGATTGGATGGCCTGGACCACGCCGGTCGCCGTATTTTTCACCTGCATCGTGCTGATGCTGGTCGGCATGACGGTGTGGGAAGTCAAGTCGCCCACCGCGATGCGCAAGGGCTTTCTGCCGATCGCCACCACGCGCGGCGACCGGCTCTTCATCGGCCTGCTCACGGCCGCCTACATCAACCTCGCCTGGGTAGGCCTGGGCGAGAAGATGGCGCAGTGGTTTGCGCTGGAGGCCGAGCCCTCGGTGTGGATCAGCTTCGTGCTGTCGATGCTGGTGCTGGCGCTGGTGATGCGCAAGGGTTGAAAAAAGAGAGCTGCTCGCGCTTGTTGAATAAGGGTTTCAATGCAAAAAATGCTTGAAATAAAGATGTGGCAAGCGCCAGCAGCTATGGTTTTTGTGAATCAAGGCGCCGGCCCGATCCTCCCCCGGGGACGGCGCTCCAAGGCAAACGGGGAGTTCCCAATGAGGAGACAGCAATGAAGATGCAGTTCAAGGCGATCGCATTCGCCGCCGCGGCCCTGGCTTTGGGGCAGGCCACGTGGGCCGGCGAGGCCGAGGCCAAGAAGTGGATCGACAGCGAGTTCCAGCCTTCCACGCTGTCCAAGGACCAGCAGGCCGCCGAGATGAAATGGTTCATCGACGCCGCCAAGAAGCTGCAGGCCAAGGGCGTGAAGGAGATCTCGGTGGTCTCCGAAACCATCACCACGCACGAGTACGAAAGCAAGGTGCTGGCCAAGGCCTTCAGCGAGATCACCGGCATCCAGGTCAAGCACGACCTGATCCAGGAAGGCGACGTGGTCGAGAAGCTGCAGACCTCGATGCAGTCGGGCAAGTCCATCTACGACGGCTGGATCAGCGACTCCGACCTGATCGGCACGCACTACCGCTACGGCAAGATCATGAACCTGACCGACTACATGGCCGGCGCAGGCAAGGAATTCACCAACCCCGGCATCGACCTCAAGGACTTCATCGGCACCAGCTTCACCACCGCGCCCGACGGCAAGCTCTACCAGCTGCCCGACCAGCAGTTCGCCAACCTCTACTGGTTCCGCGCCGACCTGTTCGCGCGCAAGGACCTGCAGGACAAGTTCAAGGCCAAGTACGGCTACGAGCTGGGCGTGCCGCAGAACTGGAGCGCCTACGAGGACATCGCCGAGTTCTTCACCAACGACGTCAAGCAGGTCGACGGCAAGCCCATCTATGGCCACATGGACTACGGCAAGAAGGACCCGTCGCTGGGCTGGCGCTTCACCGATGCCTGGCTGTCCATGGCCGGCACCGCCGACAAGGGCATCCCCAACGGCATGCCGGTGGACGAGTGGGGCATCCGCGTGGCCGACGACAAGTGCACGCCGGTGGGCGCCAGCGTGTCGCGCGGCGGCGCCACCAACTCGCCCGCGGCCGTCTACGCGCTCACCAAGTACGTGGACTGGATGAAGAAATACGCGCCCAAGGACGCCATGGGCATGACCTTCGGCGAATCCGGCCCCGTGCCCGCCCAGGGCCAGATCGCGCAGCAGATCTTCTGGTACACCGCCTTCACCGCCGACATGACCAAGAAGGGCCTGCCCGTGGTCAACGAGGACGGCACGCCCAAGTGGCGCATGGCCCCCGGCCCCAACGGCCCGTACTGGAAGCAGGGCATGCAGAACGGCTACCAGGACGTGGGCTCGTGGACCTTCTTCCAGGGCCATGACGCCAACCGCACGGCCGCGGCCTGGCTCTACGCCCAGTTCGTGACCGCCAAGACCACCTCGCTGAAGAAGTCCATCCAGGGCCTGACCTTCATCCGCGACAGCGACATCCGCAGCGAGTTCTTCACCAAGAACGCCAACAAGTACGGCGGCCTGGTCGAGTTCTACCGCAGCCCCGCGCGCGTGGCGTGGACGCCCACCGGCACCAACGTGCCCGACTACCCCAAGCTCGCGCAGCTGTGGTGGAAGAACGTGGCCCAGGCCGTGACCGGCGAGAAGACCCCGCAGGGCGCGATGGACACGCTGGCCGAGGAAATGGACCAGGTGATGGCCCGCCTCGAGCGCGCCGGCATGGCCCACTGCGCGCCCAAGCTCAACAAGAAGGAAGACCCGAAGAAGTGGCTGTCCGACAAGGGTGCGCCCTGGGCCAAGCTCGCCAACGAGAAGCCCAAGGGTGAAACCATCGCCTACGACACCCTGCTGCAGGCCTGGAAGGACGGCAAGGCGCGCTGAAGGCCGGGCCGCCGGGGCAGGGCGCCATGCCCGCCCCTTTTTTCGCAACCCCGGCCCGCGGCCGGGGTGTTCGAGAGCCCCAGGCCGGCTCTCAGAAATCCTAGTGAAAACCCTAGGATTGCCACGGAAGCGTGGACAATTGCATCCCATGACGACAACCGAACCATCCGCCCCTCTGCCCACCCCGCGCGCCGAACTGCTGGCCCGCCTGTCCGAGCCCAAGACCTATGACCTCGCGGTCATCGGCGGCGGCGCGACCGGCCTGGGCGTGGCGCTGGATGCGGCCGCCCGGGGCTTCTCGGTGGTGCTGCTGGAGTCGCATGACTTTGCCAAGGGCACCTCGTCGCGGGCCACCAAGCTGGTGCACGGCGGCGTGCGCTATCTGGCGCAGGGCAACATCTCGCTGGTGCGCGAGGCGCTGCACGAGCGCTCGACCCTGCTGCACAACGCGCCGCACATCGCGCAGCCGCTGGCCTTCGTGATGCCCTCGTACAAGCTGCTGGACACGCCGTTCTACGGCATCGGCCTCAAGATGTATGACGCGCTCGCCGGCAAGGCGGGCCTGGGCAACACCCAGTTCCTCAGCGCCTGCAAGACCCGCGAGCTGCTGCCCACGGTGCAGCAGCGCGGCCTCAAGGGCGGCGTCAAGTACTGGGACGGCCAGTTCGACGACGCCCGCCTGGCGATGGCGCTGGCCCGCACCGCGGCCCGCCGCGGCGCGCTGCTGGTGAACTACTGCCCGGTCAGGAAACTGATCCACGACAATGGCCGCGTCGCCGGCCTGGTCTGCGAGGACAAGGATACGGGCCGCAGCTACGAGGTGCGGGCGCGCTGCGTGGTCAACGCCACCGGCCCCTGGGTGGACGCGCTGCGTGAGATGGACGGCGCCGAATCTGGCCGCGCCACCCGCCCCATCGTCGCGCCGAGCCAGGGCGTGCACGTGGTGGTGGATCGCGACTTCCTGCCCAGCGACCATGCGCTGCTGGTGCCCAAGACCGCCGACGGCCGCGTGCTGTTCGCCGTGCCCTGGCTGGGCAAGGTCATCCTCGGCACCACCGACACCCCGCGCGACGACCTCGCGCGCGAGCCCGAGCCCTTCCAGGCCGAGCTGGACTTCATCCTCACCGAAGCCGGCCACTACCTGAGCCGCCGCCCCACCATGGCCGACGTGCGCAGCATGTGGGTCGGGCTGCGCCCGCTGGTCAAGCCCCAGGGCGAGGACGGCGAGAACACCAAGGGCCTGAGCCGCGAGCACACGGTGCTGACCAGCGCCTCCGGCATGGTCACGGTGACCGGTGGCAAGTGGACCACCTACCGAGCCATGGCCGAGGACGTGCTGGACACCTGCTTCACCGCCGGCGCCTTGCCCCGCCGCCCCGGCGGCGCCACAGTGCACCTGCCGCTGGTGGGCGCGCCGCTGGGCGGCGCGCAGCACAGCATGCACATGCCCCAGGGCCTGCACTCCTACGGCAGCGAGGCGGCCGCGGTCAACGCGCTGCCCGGCGCCGACCGCTGGCTGGCCGATGGCCTGAGCGAGGCCATGGTCCGCTTTGCCGCCCGCCACGAATACGCCCGCACGGTGGAAGACGTGCTGGCCCGGCGCTCGCGCCTGCTCTTCCTCGACGCCCGCCAGGCCGCCGCCGTGGTGCCCCAGGTGGCCGCCATCCTGCAGGAGGAACTGGGCCTGGACGACGTCGGCCTGCCGGCATTTTTGGCGCTGGCGCAACAGTACGCCGGCCAAAAAGCGGGTTGAGGCTCCACCCGCCGGCAGGGGCTTGACTCCCTGCCGCATCTTTGCAATAATCATGAGCTTCGCATTAATTTCTGCGGCGGCTATGCTATTTCGGTAGCGGCCTCGGCAGCGAGAGATGCGGAAATTCTGCCCAGGTGAAGCACCGCGTGGTTGCGGTGTGGACGACGGGCCCAAGACTGACTGGCTGCTGGCAGCTCATAAAGAAGTTCATTCTTTCGGGCTGTCCGGTCCTGCTGGTGCAAGTTGGGAAATATTGAAATGATCCAAACAGAATCTCGACTCGAGGTCGCCGACAACACCGGCGCGAAATCTGTTCAGTGCATCAAAGTGCTGGGCGGATCGCATCGTCGCTATGCGAGTGTGGGTGACATCATCAAGGTGAGCGTGAAAGAAGCCGCTCCGCGTGGCCGCGTCAAAAAGGGCGAGGTCTACAGCGCGGTTGTGGTGCGTACGGCAAAAGGCATCCGCCGCGCCGACGGTTCGCTCGTGAAGTTCGACGGCAACGCCGCAGTGTTGCTCAACGCCAAGCTGGAGCCCATCGGCACCCGCATCTTCGGCCCCGTGACGCGTGAACTGCGTACCGAGCGCTTCATGAAGATCGTGTCCCTGGCCCCCGAAGTTCTCTAAGGACAGCACCATGAACAAGATTCGCAAAGGCGACGAAGTGATCGTGCTGACCGGGCGCGACAAGGGCAAGCGCGGCGTGGTGACGCTGCGTTCCGACGACTCCCACGTGGTGATCGAAGGCATCAACCTCGTGAAGAAGCACGTCAAGCCGAACCCCATGAAGGGCACCACCGGCGGCATCGTGGAGAAGGCCATGCCCATCCACCAGTCCAACGTGGCAATTTTCAACGCGGCAACCGGCAAGGCTGATCGCGTGGGCATCAAGGTCCAGGCCGACGGCACGCGCGTTCGCGTGTTCAAGTCCAATGGCGCCGAAGTCAAGGCGGCCTAAGGAGTAAGACATGGCACGACTGCAAAAACAATACCGTGAGCAAATCGCTCCCGAACTGATGAAGAAGTTCGGCTACACCTCTCCGATGCAAGTTCCGCGTCTGAGCAAGATCACCCTGAACATGGGTGTGAGCGAAGCCGTGGCCGACAAGAAGGTGATGGACAACGCCGTGGCTGACCTGACCAAGATCGCTGGTCAGAAGCCCGTGGTGACCAAGGCCAAGAAGGCTATCGCCGGTTTCAAGATCCGCGAAGGCCAGGCCATCGGCTGCATGGTGACCCTGCGTGGCGTCCAGATGTATGAATTCCTGGACCGCTTCGTGACCGTTGCTCTGCCCCGCGTGCGCGACTTCCGTGGTATCTCCGGCCGCTCGTTCGACGGCCGTGGCAACTACAACGTCGGCGTGAAAGAGCAGATCATTTTCCCTGAGATTGAGTACGACAAGGTCGATGCACTGCGTGGTCTCAACATCAGCATTACGACGACTGCAAAGACTGACGACGAGTGCAAGGCACTCCTGCAGGCTTTCCGCTTCCCGTTCAAGAACTGAGGTGATGCATGGCTAAAGTAGCATTGATCCAGCGCGAACTGAAGCGCGAAAAGCTGGCAGCCAAGTTCGCTGCCAAGTACGCAGAGCTGAAGACGGCCTCCAAGGACGCCAAGCTGAGCGAAGAAGAGCGCGACGCTGCACGCCAGGCGCTGCAGCAACTGCCTCGCAACGCGAACCCCACCCGTCAGCGCAACCGTTGCGAAATCACGGGCCGTCCCCGTGGCACCTTCCGTCAATTCGGTCTGGGCCGCGCCAAGATCCGTGAGCTGGCTTTCAACGGCGACATCCCCGGTGTCACCAAAGCCAGCTGGTAAGCAGTCAGGAGATTAAACATGAGCATGAGTGATCCTATCGCTGACTTGCTGACCCGCATTCGCAATGCACAAATGGTGTCCAAGGCCACCGTGTCGGTGCCGTCTTCCAAGGTGAAGGTTGCCATCGCCAAGGTGCTGCAGGACGAGGGTTACATCGACGGCTTCGAAGTGAAGACCGAAGATGGCAAGTCTGAACTCGCAATTACCTTGAAGTACTACGCTGGCCGTCCGGTGATCGAGCGCATCGAGCGCGTGAGCCGCCCCGGTCTGCGTGTCTACAAGGGCCGCGATGCCATCCCCCAGGTCATGAACGGCCTGGGCGTTGCCATCGTCACCACCCCCAAGGGCGTGATGACGGATCGCAAGGCGCGCGCTGCCGGTGTCGGCGGCGAAGTGCTTTGCTACGTGGCTTAACCGTGGCATTGAAGGAGAAATACTGAAATGTCCCGAGTTGCAAAAATGCCTGTGAGCATCCCCCAAGGTGTGGATGTCTCCATCAAGGAAGACCAGATCAGCGTCAAGGGCTCCGGCGGTACGCTGAGCCTGACGCCCAACGCTCTGGTCAAGGTGGCCAGCGCCGACGGCAAGCTGTCGTTCGAACCCGTGAATGACTCCCGCGAAGCCAATGCCATGAGCGGCACCATGCGTCAGCTGGTGAACAACATGGTGGTGGGCGTGAGCAAGGGCTTCGAGAAGAAGCTGTCGCTGGTGGGCGTGGGCTACAAGGCCGCCGCTGCTGGCAGCAAGCTGAACCTGAACGTGGGTTACTCGCATCCCGTGAACTTCGAGATGCCTGCTGGCATCGCCGTGGCATGCCCGACCCCGACCGAAATCGTGATCAAGGGTGCTGATCGCCAACGTGTGGGCCAAATGGCCGCCGAGATCCGCGCCGTCCGTCCTCCCGAGCCTTACAAGGGCAAGGGCATCCGTTATTCGGATGAGAAGGTCGTGATCAAAGAGACCAAGAAGAAGTAAGGAGCTGCATGATGTTCAACAAGAAAGAGCAGCGTCTTCGTCGTTCCCTGCAGACCCGTTACCGCATTGCCGAGCAAGGCGTGGCGCGTCTGACCGTGAACCGTACGAACCTCCATATCTACGCTACCGTGATTTCCGGCGACGGAACCAAGGTGCTGGCCTCTGCTTCCACGCTGGAAGCCGAAGTGCGCAGCAGCCTGGGCGCCGCAGGCAAGGGTGGCAACGCCGCCGCAGCCCAGATCATTGGCAAGCGCATCGCCGAGAAGGCGAAAGCTGCTGGTGTCGAGAAGGTTGCATTCGATCGCGCAGGCTTTGCATACCACGGCCGCGTCAAGGCCCTGGCAGACGCAGCCCGCGAAGCCGGTCTGCAGTTCTAAGCGGAGTAGATAGAAATGGCAAAGTTTACCCCCAAGGTGCAAGACGAAGGTCGTGACGACGGTCTGCGCGAAAAGATGATCGCGGTCAACCGCGTGACCAAGGTCGTGAAGGGTGGTCGTATTCTCGGCTTCGCTGCACTGACCGTGGTCGGCGACGGTGATGGCCGCGTGGGCATGGGCAAGGGCAAATCCAAGGAAGTGCCGGCTGCTGTGCAGAAGGCCATGGAAGAAGCCCGCCGCAACATGATCAAGGTGTCGCTGAAGAATGGTTCCATCCACCACAAGGTGATGGGCCACCACGGCGCCGCCAACGTGATGCTGGCTCCTGCTCCCAAGGGTACCGGCATCATCGCCGGTGGCCCGATGCGCGCAGTTTTCGAAGTGCTGGGTATCACCGACATCGTGGCCAAGAGCCATGGTTCGTCCAACCCCTACAACATGGTTCGCGCCACTTTCGACGCTTTGAACAACTCCACGACCCCTTCGGAAGTGGCAGCAAAGCGTGGCAAGTCGGTTGAAGACCTGTTCGCCTGATAGGAAGTCTTCACTATGACGACGCAACAAACTGTCAAGGTCCAACTGGTGCGTAGCCCGATTGGCACCAAGGAAGACCACCGCGCCACGGTGCGCGGTCTGGGTCTGCGCAAGCTCAATAGCGTGAGCGAACTGAAGGACACCCCTGAAGTGCGCGGCATGATCAACAAGATCAGTTATCTGGTCAAGGTGCTCTGAAAGGATTGATGATGGAACTCAATAGCATCAAGCCTGCAGCAGGTGCCAAGCACGCCAAGCGCCGCGTGGGCCGTGGTATCGGCTCCGGCCTGGGCAAGACCGCTGGTCGTGGCCACAAGGGTCAGAAATCGCGTTCGGGTGGCTACCACAAGGTGGGCTTCGAAGGCGGTCAAATGCCTCTGCAGCGCCGTCTGCCCAAGCGCGGCTTCAAGTCGGCTTCGTTGAAGTTCAACGCCGAAGTGACGCTGGCAGCGCTGGAGAACCTCGGCCTGGCCGAAGTCGACCTGGCTGTGCTGAAGCAGGCTGGCCTGGTGGGTCAGCTGGCCAAGGTGGTCAAGGTGATCAAGAGCGGTTCGCTGAGCAAGGCTGTCAAGCTGAACGGCATCGGCGCTACCGCCGGCGCCAAGGCTGTGATCGAAGCTGCTGGCGGCAGCATCGCCTAACCCATTCTGAAAGAAGACATCAGTGGCTACGAGCAACGCAACGATTGCAAAGACCGGCAAGTACGGCGATCTGCGCAAGCGGCTGGTTTTCCTGCTGCTGGCGTTGGTGGTGTACCGCATCGGGGCTCATATCCCGGTGCCGGGCATCGACCCGACCCAGTTGCAGCAGCTCTTCAATAGCCAACAAGGTGGGATTCTCAACCTGTTCAACATGTTCTCGGGCGGGGCGCTGTCGCGCTTCACCGTGTTCGCACTGGGGATCATGCCGTACATCTCGGCATCGATCATCATGCAGCTGATGACCTACGTGGTCCCCAGCTTTGAACAGATGAAGAAGGAAGGTGAAGCAGGTCGTCGCAAGATCACCCAGTACACCCGTTACGGTGCACTGGCGCTGGCGCTCTTCCAGTCGCTCGGCATTGCCGTGGCGCTGGAAGGTACGGCGGGTCTGGTGCTGAATCCGGGTTTCGGGTTCCGCATGACCTCGGTGGTCAGCCTGACGGCAGGTACGATGTTCCTGATGTGGCTGGGTGAGCAGATCACCGAGCGCGGTCTGGGCAACGGTATCTCGATCCTGATCTTTGCGGGTATCGCCGCAGGCTTGCCGAGTTCGATCGGTGGGCTGCTGGAACTGGTGCGCACGGGTGCGATGAGCATCCTGGCCGCGATCTTCATCGTGCTCGTGGTGGCAGGCGTGACGTACTTCGTCGTGTTTGTCGAACGCGGGCAACGCAAGATCCTGGTGAACTATGCGCGCCGCCAGGTGGGCAACAAGGTGTATGGTGGCCAGTCTTCGCACTTGCCGCTGAAGCTGAACATGGCCGGGGTCATTCCTCCCATCTTCGCTTCGTCCATCATCCTGCTGCCGGCCACCGTGGTGAACTGGTTCAGCGCTGGCGAATCGATGCGCTGGCTGAAGGACATCGCAGGTACGCTGACCCCCGGTCAGCCGATCTATGTGATGCTCTATGCAGCCGCGATCATCTTCTTCTGCTTCTTCTACACTGCCTTGGTCTTCAACAGTCGCGAGACTGCAGACAACCTGAAGAAGAGTGGTGCGTTTATTCCCGGTATCCGACCAGGGGATCAGACTGCACGGTATATTGACAAGATTTTGGTTCGTTTGACACTTGCAGGTGCTGTCTACATCACCTTCGTGTGTCTGCTGCCAGAGTTCTTGATCCTGAAGTACAACGTTCCGTTCTATTTCGGTGGCACTTCCTTGTTGATCATTGTGGTGGTGACCATGGACTTCATGGCCCAGGTCCAGAACTACATGATGTCTCAGCAATACGAGTCGCTTCTGAAGAAGGCGAACTTCAAAGCCTCGCCCAAGGTTTGAGGCGAGCAGCTGAGATCAATAGGAAAGTGTGCCCTCCAGCCAATTCGGGGCCTTTGACAAGGAAGACCGCCGGCAGGCTGGAGCGGATGGAAGTTTTAGGAGAATGACATGAGAGTTTCGGCTTCGGTAAAGAAAATTTGCCGCAACTGCAAGATCATCCGCCGCAAAGGTATCGTGCGCGTGATCTGCACCGACCAGCGCCATAAGCAGCGCCAAGGTTGATTGAAAGTATTAGAGGACTAATATGGCACGTATTGCTGGTATTAACATCCCGCCGCACAAGCATGCTGAAATCGGCCTGACCGCCATCTTTGGCATCGGTCGTACGACGGCACGCAAGATCTGCGACGCTTGCGGCATCGAATATTCCAAGAAGATCAAGGATCTGACGGACGGCGATCTGGAAAAGATCCGCGACCAGTTGGCTCCGCTGACGCTGGAAGGCGATCTTCGTCGTGAAACCACGATGAACATCAAGCGCCTGATGGACATCGGCTGCTACCGTGGCTTCCGCCATCGCCGTGGCCTGCCCATGCGCGGTCAGCGCACCCGCACCAATGCCCGTACCCGCAAAGGTCCGCGCAAGGGCGCAGCGGCACTGAAGAAATAAGGATTAGATCGCTATGGCAAAGTCTCCTGCAAGCAACGCAGCTTCGCGCGTTCGCAAGAAGGTCCGCAAGAATATTTCGGACGGTATCGCGCACGTTCACGCTTCGTTCAACAACACCATCATCACGATCACCGATCGCCAGGGCAACTCCCTGTCGTGGGCATCCTCCGGTGGCCAGGGCTTCAAGGGTTCGCGCAAGTCGACGCCTTTTGCTGCCCAGGTGGCTTCCGAAGTGGCCGGCCGTGCCGCGATGGAACAAGGCATCAAGAACCTGGACGTCGAGATCAAGGGCCCCGGCCCGGGTCGCGAGTCCTCGGTGCGCGCTCTGGGCGCACTGGGTATCCGCATCACTTCCATCTCGGACGTGACGCCGGTCCCGCACAACGGCTGCCGCCCTCAAAAGCGTCGTCGTATCTAATTTATCCATAAGCCCACCGCCGCCTGCGCTTTTACTGCGCCGGCGGCTCCCGCAATGATTGCGGCAGATGACACAAGGAAGATCAAGTGGCACGTTATATCGGCCCCAAGGCCAAACTCTCCCGCCGTGAAGGCACCGACCTGTTCCTGAAGAGCGCTCGCCGCTCGATCGCCGACAAGGCCAAGTTCGACACCAAGCCCGGCCAGCACGGCCGTACCTCCGGCTCGCGCACGTCCGACTACGGTCTGCAGCTGCGTGAAAAGCAGAAGGTCAAGCGCATGTACGGCGTGCTGGAAAAGCAGTTCCGCCGCTACTTCGAAGAGGCTGACCGTCGCAAGGGCAACACCGGCGCGAACCTGCTGTCGCTGCTGGAAAGCCGCCTGGACAACGTGGTGTACCGCATGGGCTTCGGTTCGACCCGTGCCGAGGCGCGCCAGCTGGTGTCCCACAAGGCCATCACGGTGAACGGCCAGTCCGTGAACATTCCTTCCTACATGGTCAAGGAAGGTGACGTGGTTGCCGTGCGCGAGAAATCCAAGAAGCAGGCCCGCATCGTCGAAGCGCTGCAACTGGCACAACAGGTCGGCATGCCGGCGTGGGTGGAAGTGAGTGCGGACAAGGCTGAAGGCACTTTCAAGAAGTCGCCTGACCGCGACGAGTTCGGTTCCGACATCAACGAATCGCTGATCGTCGAACTGTATTCTCGTTAATTGCCCTGTCGTCTCGACTGCAGAGGTACCTGTTCCAGAACCGCGAGGCATCGCGGTTCTGGCGCTTCACCAGCCTTACCGGTGTAACGAGCCGGGGGTATTGAGAGGAAGTTTTGCATGCAAACCAATTTGCTGAAGCCCAAGACCATCAACGTAGAACAGCTCGGCCACAATCGCGCCAAGGTGGAGCTCGAGCCCTTTGAACGTGGATACGGCCATACGCTGGGCAATGCGCTGCGCCGCGTGCTGCTGTCGTCCATGGTGGGCTATGCAGCGACGGAAGTCACCATTGCAGGCGTTTTGCATGAGTACTCGTCGATCGACGGCGTGCAGGAGGATGTGGTCAACATCCTGCTGAACCTCAAGGGTGTGGTGTTCAAGCTCCACAACCGCGATGAGGTGACGCTCTCGCTGCGCAAAGATGGCGAAGGCGTGGTGACGGCAGCTGATATCCAGACGCCCCACGACGTGGAAATCATCAATCCCGAGCATGTGATTGCCCATCTGTCGCAAGGCGGCAAGCTGGACATGCAGATCAAGGTCGAAAAGGGCCGTGGCTATGTGCCGGGTAATGTGCGCCACTATGGCGACGAGTCGACCAAGTCGATCGGCCGCATCGTTCTGGACGCCTCTTTCTCGCCGGTCAAGCGCGTGAGCTACACCGTGGAAAGCGCCCGTGTGGAACAGCGCACGGACCTGGACAAGCTGGTGCTCGAGATCGAAACCAACGGTGCGATCGCTGCTGAAGATGCAGTCCGCTCGTCGGCCAAGATCCTGGTGGAGCAACTGGCGGTGTTCGCGCAGCTGGAAGGCGGCGCGCTCGACGTGTTCGACCAGCCGGGCAGCAACCGCAGCAACGCCACCTTCGATCCGATCCTGCTGCGTCCGGTGGACGAGCTCGAACTGACGGTGCGTTCCGCGAACTGCCTGAAGGCCGAGAACATCTACTACATCGGCGATTTGATCCAGCGTACCGAGAACGAGCTGCTCAAGACCCCGAACCTGGGTCGCAAGTCGCTCAACGAGATCAAGGAAGTGCTGGCCTCGCGCGGCCTGACCTTGGGCATGAAGCTCGAGAACTGGCCGCCGGCTGGCCTGGAAAAGCGTTAAACGCTACAATCTTCGGTTCCGCAATTTTGCGGACCAGTGCATTGGGCAGTACCTGATACGGCTGCCCGATTTAATTAAAGTGAAGGAAAAAGCACCATGCGTCACGGAAATGGACTCCGTAAACTGAACCGTACCAGCGCTCACCGCAAGGCGATGCTGCAGAATATGATGAACTCGCTCATCGAGCACGAGGCCATCAAGACCACGGTTCCCAAGGCCAAGGAACTGCGCCGCGTGATCGAGCCCATGATCACCCTGGCCAAGACCGACTCGGTGGCTAACCGCCGCCTGGCATTCAACCGCCTGCGCAACCGCGACAACGTGACCAAGCTGTTCAATGTGCTGGGTCCCCGTTCGGCCAACCGCCCCGGCGGCTACACCCGCATCCTGAAGATGGGCTTCCGCGTGGGCGACAACGCTCCGATGGCCTACGTCGAGCTGGTGGACCGTGCCGAGGAAACTTCGGCTGAAGCTGCAGCCGAGTAAGCACCTGCCTTGAGCATGTTCGAAAGCCCACTTCGGTGGGCTTTCGGCTTTTTGCGGCCTTTCTTTTATAAAGTGGGATGACTTTTCATATGGAGGTCATCCTTGGCGTATAATCCGTATCGCGCGATGGAGCAGTCTGGTAGCTCGTTGGGCTCATAACCCAAAGGTCGGAGGTTCAAATCCTTCTCGCGCAACCAAGATGATGAAAGCCTGCTGTCTCAGCAGGCTTTTTGCATTGGGGGAAGAGAAACGGTCTTTTTGCTCGTTGAGCGGTGCTACCGGAAAAATGCGTTCTTGCTGTCTGCTGTACACGCGCGGAATCTTTTTTGTGCCAGCCTCTGCCCAGAGGCGGTTCCTAGGGTTTTTCCGAGTTATACTCTTTATCGCGCGATGGAGCAGTCTGGTAGCTCGTTGGGCTCATAACCCAAAGGTCGGAGGTTCAAATCCTTCTCGCGCAACCAAGATGACAAAAGCCTGCTGTTTCAGCAGGCTTTTTTTATGGCTGTCTCGGCTCAGCGCGGCTGCAGGAAGGCCAGCAAGACCCCGCTGTAGCGGTGCAGGTGGCGATCTGCGATCTGTCCATTGCTGAAGAACCCGATCAGCGGGATATCGCCGAGCGTCTGGTGCAGGAGTTCCAATTCTGCATGTTCGCCACCGAAGTAGGGGCCGCCCCGGCCGATGCAGCTGACGTAGATGGCTCCGGCGATATAGCGGCGAGGATCCCTGCCTGTACCTGTCCCGAAGGCCTCTGCCATGAAGGAGGGCGCGGAAAGCTCTTCGCGAACTTCAGTACCCATCCGCACGAGGTCGCTTTTGGCCGTGGCGAGGCTGCGTTGGCAGAAACTGAGCCACTGGCCTACGGCAACAGCTTCCGGCAACACGATGCCGCGCCGGCTGATATCCAGCCCCAGCAGTGGCCGCATGCGGGCCGAGGCCAGGAGGCCTCCCTGCAGCCTCGCAGGCGCTAGCGCATGGGCCTCATCCTCCAGCCCGACGAGAAAATGCGGCATTTTCCTAACGGCATCTTCCGGGTGCTGCGCAATGCTTACCTGCAGCACCTGTTCCAGTACGTCCAGCGCAGGCCGGCCATCCAGCTCCAGCACAACGTTTTCTTCGGCCGCGGAGACACGCATGCGTGCGGTGACTGCATCACAGCCATGGGCGAGGCGGATCACTGCCTGCGCTTCGCTGTGGAAGGCGATACCTGACAGGCCGCCGGTGAAAACCCCGCTGTGCCCCGGGGCCAGTGCCTTGCTCCAGGCGATCTGCACCGGTGCGACGATGCCTGAGCTCACCCCTCCTGTCAGGGTCTGGCGACGCGTGCGCTCGGACAGTTCTTCGAGCAGGTTGTCCAGTTCGGGCAGGGCGCCATCGGCATGCACCAGCGCAGTTTCTGCCTGAAAGCCAGCGATGCCGGGGAGGGTGGGGATGGGCGCGATGCCGGAAAAGATCCGGTAGGCATCGGCGGGCAAGTCCAGCAGCATGACGCTCAGTGCCGCATCGCCCATGTACTCCGCGTGCGAGCCCATGACCCCGACGCTGACCGATCCTGCCCAGTCCGTGACCTGGGGAAACTCATCCTGCAGCGCTTCCAGGATAGCCTCGGCATCACGGGCATAGTGATCGCTGAAATACAGCAACCCCAGATTGGCTGTGCGCGCATAGTTGGCGGTGGCCATGCGTGCCCGGACCTGCGCGACCACCAGCGCGACGGCAATCCGCCAGGCGGGATGAGTGGCATGTCCGTAGGGGAAGAGCTTCACGCCGGTGGTCCTTCAGGATCTGGCCGCGAGCTGTCGGTGGCACGCCGTCAGCGCGAGCGAGGTTTCGGGGGCGAACTTTTGCTTTTGGCGGCTGCAGCCGTACTGCGCTTCGGGGCTCCGGCTGCAGGAGATGTCGCGGCCTTTTTCGCGCTGGAGGCTGCAGCCTTGCGGGCCGGGGTGGCGGGCGCATTGGCAGCCATGCCGGCCTGGGCCTGCTTGGCTGCCTGCATGACGCCGGCTGCGGATTCTGCTGCAGCCTGGTTGGAGGCTGCTGCCTGCGCCATGGTGCGCTGGGTCACATCCTGGATGGCTTGGCTGGCGATCTGCTGGAACTGCTGGGTCAGTGCGCCCCACCACTGCATGGCATCCACCGTGGACGCTGTGCCCGTATCCGCAGCCGGCGCAGGGGCCGGCGTGCTGGCAGCCTGTGGTGCCTCTGCGGGTGCGGCTGCCTCGGCCGGCGCTTGGGCGGCAGCGGCTGCGAATGCTGCGCTATAGGGGTTGGCGGTCTTTTCCGCGGCGGGCGCCGCCTCCGACGAAGATGCCAGATTGCGCCAGCTCTGCACCATCGATGCCGCCATGTTCTCCATGGGCACGTTCATGGTCTGCAGCGTGGCCAGGGTCATCTTCTGCACTTCCAGGGCCTGGATGGTGGCCGCGAGAGCCCGCTGGTTCTGCTCCAGCCAGAACTGGATGGTCTTGAGTTCGCTGATCCGCTTGTCCAGCTCCTGCACATTCATCGTGGGGGCGACCCAGTCCGCCCATTGCGGAAACTGGCTGCTGGCCAGGCGTTCCTTGCCTTCCGTCAACTGCTTGAGAAAATCGAATCCCGGTGCAAAGGGATTGAAGCCGCTTGCCATGTCCTGCATCATGTGTCGTCTCCAGAGTGGGGCTCAGCCAGCTTACCTTAAAAGCAGACCATAAAAAAACCGGGCGAGCCCGGTTTTTTCGATGGAGAGAACGGGTGTTCAGTGCCCGGATGCGCCAGCAGCGCCCAGCCCGGTTTCGGAGCGCACCTGTTGCGCAGCAAAGGCATCGCGTTCCTTGTCGGCCTGTCCGCTCCTGTCCAGCACCGAGAACAGCCACACGCCGACGAAGCCGATGGTCATCGAGAACAGCGCCGGCGAGGTATACGGGAACCAGGCCGAGCCCTTGGGATAGCCCAGGGTGGCTTCCCAGACCGAGGGCGAGACGATGGTCAGGGCCACCGACGAGATCAGCCCCAGGAAGCCACCGATCACCGCGCCCCGGGTGGTGCAGCCCTTCCACAGCACCGACAGCAGCAGCACTGGGAAGTTGGCCGAGGCCGCCACGGCAAAGGCCAACGACACCATAAAGGCGATGTTCTGCTTCTCGAACACGATGCCCAGCAGCACGGCGATGATGCCCAGCGCCAGCGTGGTGATGCGCGACACGCGCAGTTCCGAGGCGCTGTCAGCATTGCCATGCTTGAACACCGTGGCATACAGGTCGTGCGACACGGCCGAGGCTCCGGACAGCGTCAGGCCAGCGACCACCGCGAGGATGGTGGCGAAGGCCACGGCCGAGATGAAGCCGTAGAACACGTCGCCGCCCACGCTCTTGGCCACCAGCACGGCCGCCATGTTGGCCGTGCCGGCACCGCCCTTGATCACGCCCTTGGCCGTATCGGCCAGCTCGGGATTGGTCAGCACCATGGTGATGGCGCCGAAGCCGATGATGAAGATCACGATGTAGAAGTAGCCGATCCAGGTGGTGGCCCAGAACACGCTCTTGCGCGCTTCCTTGGCATCGGGCACGGTGAAGAAGCGCATCAGGATGTGGGGCAGGCCCAGCGTGCCGAACATCAACGCCATGCCGAAGCTGATGGCCGATATCGGGTCCTTGATGAAGCCGCCGGGCCCCATGATGGACAGGCCGAGTTTGGCCGCTATATCGGGTGCCGCGCCCCCGTTGGAGGCGATCTCGGTCTTGACGCGCACACCGTCGGCGAACAGCTTTTCCAGGCTGAAGCCATAGTGCGACATGATCATGAAGGCCATGAAGGTGACGCCTGCCAGCAGCAGGCAGGCCTTGATGATCTGCACCCAGGTCGTGGCCGTCATGCCACCGAACAACACGTAGATCATCATCAGCGCGCCCACCAGCACCACGGCGATCCAGTAGTCCAGGCCGAACAGCAGCTTGATCAGTTGGCCGGCACCCACCATCTGCGCGATCAGGTAGAAGGCCACCACCACCAGCGTGCCACTGGCCGCGAAGGCGCGGAACGGCCCTTGTGCGAAGCGGTAGCCCGCCACGTCGGCGAAGGTGAACTTGCCCAGGTTGCGCAGCCGCTCTGCCAGCAGGAAGGTTAGGATGGGCCAGCCCACCAGGAAGCCGATCGAGTAGATCAGCCCGTCGTAGCCGCTGGCCATCACCGAGGCCGAGATGCCCAGGAAGGACGCGGCCGACATGTAGTCGCCCGCAATCGCCAGGCCGTTCTGGAAGCCGGTGATGCCACCGCCGGCAGTGTAGAAATCTGCGGCCGACTTGGTGCGGCCCGCAGCCCACTTGGTGATCCACAGTGTGCCGGCCACGAAGGCGACGAACAGGATGATGGCGGTCCAGTTGGTGGCCTGCTTGGCGGTCTCGCCGACATCGCCGCCGGCGGCATGGGCTGCGCCTGCAAACGCCAGCGCAGCGAAAAGGGACAGGGTACGGGTGTTCATTGGCCGACGTCCTTCAGGATTTGCTGGGTCATGGCATCGAACTCGGTATTCGCGCGGCGCACGTAGATGCCGGTGATGATGACGGTGAAGACGATGACGCCCAGGGCGATCGGAATGCCCAGCGTGGTCACGCCGGTGCCCAGGGGCTTGGCGAGGAACTCCTTGTCAAAGGCGATGAGCCCGATGTAGCCGTAGTAGACGATCAGCATCAGGATGGTCAGCGTCCAGCCGAAGGCATTGCGCTTGCGCTTGAGCTCCTGGTACCGCGGGTTGGCTTGGATTTTGGCAACGACGGGGTCGTTCATGTCTGTCTCCAATAGAAGGGCCGGATGGATCACAGCAGTCTCGATGCTGCTTGCGCCGGATTCTGGAAACCGCAACTGACGAACTGCTTACGCATCCCCGGTTCCCGCGCCTGGGGCGGCGGATCTGCGGGTAACTCCGGATCAGAATGTTGTGGTCGTAACTGAATGTGAGAACTATTTGTAAGAGTTCAGTCAGGAATCGTTTCGATAGTGTGTTGCGGGCGAGGCCGGTGGGTGTCGTCCGCCATTCCAATCAAAAGATCAGGAGACATTTATGGCAACCAGTGCGCCAGCGCGGCCCATGACGCCGGAAGAACGCAAGGTGATCTTTGCGTCATCGCTCGGAACCGTTTTCGAGTGGTACGACTTCTATCTGTACGGTTCGCTGGCGGCCATCATCGCCAAGCAGTTCTTCTCGGGGCTGGACCCGACATCCGCCTTCATCTTCGCGCTGCTGGCGTTTGCCGCGGGCTTCATCGTGCGTCCGTTCGGCGCGCTGGTGTTCGGGCGCCTCGGGGACATGATCGGGCGCAAATACACCTTCCTGGTCACCATCCTGCTGATGGGCGCGTCGACCTTCATCGTCGGCATCCTGCCCAACTACGCCAGCATCGGCGTGACGGCACCGATCATCCTGATCGTGCTGCGCATGCTGCAGGGCCTGGCGCTGGGCGGCGAGTATGGCGGTGCTGCCACCTACGTGGCCGAGCATGCGCCGCATGGCAAGCGCGGCGCCTACACTTCGTGGATCCAGACCACGGCCACGATGGGCCTGTTCCTGTCGCTGCTGGTCATCCTGGGCACACGCACGCTGATGGGTGAGCCCGCCTTCAATGACTGGGGCTGGCGCATTCCGTTCCTGGTGTCCATTCTGCTGCTGGGCGTGTCGGTGTGGATCCGCCTGTCGCTGTCCGAATCGCCCGCGTTCCAGCGCATGAAGGCCGAGGGCAAGACCTCCAAGGCACCGCTGAAAGAGTCCTTCGGACAGTGGAAGAACCTGAAGATCGTGATCCTGGCGCTGCTGGGCCTCACGGCCGGTCAGGCTGTGGTCTGGTACACCGGCCAGTTCTATGCCCTGTTCTTCCTGACGCAGCAGCTCAAGGTCGACGCCGTCACCGCCAACCTGATGATCGCCGTGGCCCTGCTGATCGGCACGCCCTTCTTCGTGGTGTTCGGCTCGCTGTCCGACAAGATCGGCCGCAAGCCCATCATCATGGCCGGCTGCCTGCTGGCGGTGCTCACCTACTTCCCGGCATTCAAGATGCTGGCGGCCGCCGCCAACCCCGATCTGACCGCCGCGCAGGCGCGCAGCCAGGTGGTGGTCGTGGCCGATCCCGCGGAGTGCTCGTTCCAGTTCAACCCGACCGGCACCTCCAAGTTCAGCAGCTCCTGCGACATCGCCAAGCAACTGCTGTCTGCCAGTTCGGTCAGCTACGAGAACGAGGTGGCGCCTGCCGGTACCCCGGCCGCGGTGAAGATCGGCAGCGAGGTCATCCCCAGCTACAGCGCCAAGGGACTGGCCGCCGACGAGGCCAAGGCCAAGGATGCTGCCTTCAAGAAGGCCGTGAGCGAGACGCTGGCCCGGGATGGCTATCCCACCAAGGCCGATCCGGCCAAGATGAACAAGGTGATGACGGTTGCGCTGCTGACCTACCTGGTGATCCTCGTCACCATGGTCTATGGCCCGATCGCCGCGATGCTGGTGGAAATGTTCCCGACCCGCATCCGCTACACCTCGATGAGCCTGCCGTACCACATCGGCAATGGCTGGTTCGGCGGCCTGCTGCCCACCACCTCGTTCGCGATCGTGGCGCAGACCGGCAACATGTACAACGGCCTGTGGTATCCGATCATCATCGCCGGCATCACCTTCGTGCTGGGCGTGCTGTTCATCCGCGAGACCAAGGACGTGGATATCTACGCAGCGGATTGAGGCCCTGCAACTGTGCGCCGCGGGGCCTGGGGTAAACCATAGGCTGTAGCGGCGGCGCGTCACACTGTCAGCCAAATCCGTCGAAATCGTCGGAGTTGGCTGACAACCCACCTAGAATTTCATCCATGTGCAAAACGATGTGAACGCCTGTAACCCGGGCGATTCAGTCCACGCGTCGTTTGCCAAACCCATTGACCATTTGGAAGGATTGTTATGCGTTTGAACCGTTTGATGATTGCCGTGCTGGCTGTGGCCGGCACCTCGGCCGCCCTGGCCCAGAGCAGCGTGCAAGTGTATGGCCGTGTGAACACCACGGTGGAGCGCCAGAAGGTTGGCGACGACACGGTGACCGGCCTGTTCAACAACTCTTCCCGTATCGGCTTCCGTGGCACGGAAGACCTGGGTGGCGGCCTGAAGGCTGGCTTCATCCTGGAATCCGGCTTCAACTCCGACACCGGCTCTGGCACCGGCTCCACCCCGGGCCTGACCTTCAAGCGCCAGAGCGAACTGAACCTGTCCGGCAACTTCGGTATGGTGCGCCTGGGCAACTGGTTCCCCGAGTCGTACTTCGCCACGGCCGACTACGTGAGCATGCACAACCATGACACGGGTTCGTCCTCCGACGCGCTGTACATCGACCCGAACTGGATGGGCGCTGGCACCCCCACGCAAGGCGGCCCTGGCGGCACCGGCACCGGCAACAAGATTGCCTACCGTACGCCTAGCTTCAGCGGCTTCACCGCCGAAGGCGCGATCTCGATGCACGAGAAGGCTGCCGGCACGAACAGCAAGAACGGCTACGACCTGGCCGCCAACTACAACACCGGCCCGGTCCACCTGGGTGCTGGCTACAGCAAGTGGGACAAGAACTGGCAGGCATCGCTGCGGGCGCTGTACACCTTCGGCCAGTTCACCGTCGGCGGCTACTACCAGCGCAACGACGACGACCTGCTGGGCTCGCGCAACAACTTCCGCGTGTCGGGCATGTACGCCCTGGGCGCATCGGAATTCCACGTCAACGTGGGCCGTGCCGGCAAGTGGAGCGACCTCGACAGCTCCGCCGCCATGCAGTGGACGCTGGGCTACAACTACAACCTGAGCAAGCGCACCAAGGTGTATGGCTACTACACCAAGGTCGACAACAAGGCGAACGCTGCCTACGGCACCGGCAAGGCTGGCGTGGACTTCAGCTCGTTCGCTGTGGGTGTCCGCCACAACTTCTAAGGTTTGATTCCCTCCCTCGCCCGTTGAGTTCCGGGCAAGGTTGACAGGCGCTCGCCCGCATCTCCCCGGAGATGCGGGTTTTTTTATTTCTGAATCAAAAATGCCTCTCAGGCTTATGGGATAAGCGCAAGCAGCTATCAATTTCAATAAAAATCTGTTTTTATGTACAGTGGTTTGCAGGGTCATTCCTTGCGCTGGAAGGTGCGGCTGGGCAACTACCTAGAATGGTCTGCCTTTGCTTCGCATCCTTCTACGGAATGACGGTATGACCCAGGGACAGATTCGCATCCGCGGCGCGCGCCAGCACAACCTGAAGAACATCGACCTCGACATCCGCACCGGCGAGCTGACGGTGGTCACCGGCCCCAGCGGCTCGGGCAAGTCCAGCCTGGTGTTCGACACGCTGTACGCCGAGGGCCAGCGCCGCTATGTGGAGACCTTCAGCGCCTATGCGCGCCAGTTCCTCGACCGCATGGACAAGCCGGCCGTGGACAAGGTCGAGGGCGTGCCGCCAGCCATTGCCATCGACCAGACCAACCCGGTGCGCAGCTCGCGCTCCACCGTGGGCACGATGACCGAGCTGAACGACCACCTGAAGCTGCTGGTCGCGCGCGCCGGCCATTTGTTCGACCGCGAGACCGCGCTGCCGGTGCAGCACGACACGCCGGAAAGCATCTATGCGAAGCTGGTGCAGCGCGCAGAAAAGGACGATCCTCGCCTGGTGGTGACCTTCCCGGTGGAGCTGCCCGCCAACACCAGCGCCGACGAGGTCGCGCAGTGGCTGTCGGCCAGCGGCTTCACCCGCATCCAGGCCGAGCGCGAGGTCGATGCGCCGGCGCGCGCGGCGGCCGAGCCGGCCAAGGCCGGCACCAAGGCCAAGAAGCCCAAGGCCGACGAGGCTCCCGCGCGCATCAAGCTGCTGGACGTGGTGGCCGACCGCTTCCGCATGGCCAAGGCCGAGAAGGCGCGCGTGATCGAGGCCATCGAGGTCGCGCTCAAGCGCGGCAGCGGCCACATGACGGTCTACCGCATGGCCGAGGAAGAGGGCGGCGAGCCCGAGCTGTGGAAGTTCTCCTCGGGCCTGCACTGCCCCGAAAGCCAGCTGCGCTACCGCGAGCCGATTCCGTCGATGTTCTCGTTCAACTCGGCCGTCGGTGCCTGCGAGGCCTGCCGCGGCTTCGGACGCGTGATCGGCGTGGACTGGAACCTCGTCATCCCCAACGACAAGCTCACGCTGCGCACCGGCGTGATCAAGCCCGTGCAGACCCCGGCGTGGAAGGAGATCCAGGACGACCTGATGCGCCATGCCGAAGCCTTCGGCATACCGCGCGACACGGCCTGGGCCAAGCTCACCGAGGCGCAGAAGCACTGGGTCATCAACGGCCAGGACGACTACCGCGATGGCAACTGGAGCCGCCAGTGGTATGGCATCCGGCGCTTCTTCGAGTACCTGGAAACCAAGTCCTACAAGATGCACATCCGCGTGCTGTTGTCCAAGTACCGCAGCTACACGCCGTGCCCGGTGTGCGCTGGCGCGCGGCTCAAGACCGAGAGCCTGCTGTGGCGCGTAGGCAGCAAGGAAGACGCCGATGCCGCGCTGGCGCCGGAAAAGCGCTTCCTGCCCCAGGGCACGGCCTGGACGCGCGCGCAGCTCGAGGCCTTGCCCGGCCTGTGCCTGCACGACCTGATGCTCCTGCCCATCGAGCGGCTGAGGCTGTTCTTCGAACGCATGGATATCCGCCGCAGCAACGACGGCGACGCCCAAGCGCTGAAGCTGCTGCACGAGGAGATCAGCAACCGTCTCAAGTACCTGTGCGACGTGGGCATCGGCTACCTCACGCTCGACCGGCAGAGCCGCACGCTCAGCGGCGGCGAGGTGCAGCGCATCAACCTGACGACGGCGCTGGGCACCTCGCTGGTCAACACGCTGTTCGTGCTGGACGAGCCTTCGATCGGCCTGCACCCGCGCGACATGGACCGCATCACCGTGGCGATGAAGCGCCTGCGCGACGCGGGCAACACCCTGGTGGTGGTCGAGCACGACCCGGCCGTCATGTTTGCGGCCGACCGCATGATCGACATGGGCCCCGGCCCCGGCGAGAAGGGCGGCCAGATCGTGTTCGACGGCCCCACGGCCGCGCTGCGCCGCGCCGACACGCTGACCGGCGCCTACCTGGGCAGGCGCAAGCAGGTGGGCATGGGCGCCAAGCGCATGGTCACCGAGGCCACGCCGCGCCTGATCCTCGAGGGCGCCAGCGAGCACAACCTGCGCGACCTGGATGTGGACTTTCCGCTGCAGCGGCTGGTGGTGGTCACCGGCGTCAGCGGCTCGGGCAAGTCCACGCTGATCCAGGACGTGCTGGCGCCCGCGCTGATGCGGCATTTCGGCAAGCCCACCGAGGCCGCCGGCGCGCACCGCCGCCTGCTGGGCGCCGACCACCTGAGCGATGTGGTGTTCGTCGACCAGTCGCCCATTGGCAAGACGGCGCGCTCCAACCCGGTGAGCTATGTGGGCGCGTGGGACGCGATCCGCGAGCTGTTCGCCACCGCGCCGCTGTCGGCGCAGCGCAGCTATACCGCGGCCAAGTTCAGCTTCAACAGCGGCGACGGGCGCTGCCCCACCTGCGGCGGTTCGGGCTTCGAGCATGTGGAGATGCAGTTCCTCTCCGACGTGTACCTGCGCTGCCCCGACTGCGACGGCCAGCGCTACCGCCCCGAGATCCTGGAGGTGAAGATCGAGCGCGGCGGCCGCCATCTGAACGTGGCCGATGTGCTGGCGCTGACGGTGAGCGAGGCCGCGCAGTGCTTCGCCCATGACCGCGACGTGATCCGCGCGCTGCAGCCTATCGTCGACGTGGGGCTGGAGTACGTGAAGCTCGGCCAGCCCGTGCCCACGCTCAGCGGCGGCGAGGCGCAGCGCCTCAAGCTCGCGGGCTACCTGGCCGAGGCCGCCAAGAGCCAGGCCAAGTCGCGCCAGTCGCTGGCGCGCAAGGGCATGCTCTTTTTGTTCGACGAGCCCACCACCGGCCTGCACTTCGACGACATCGCCAAGCTCATGCGCGCGCTGCGCAAGCTGCTGGAGGCCGGGCATTCGCTGATCGTCATCGAGCACAACCTCGACGTGGTCCGCGCCAGCGACTGGCTGATCGACCTCGGCCCCGACGCGGGCGACCACGGCGGCGAGATCGTGGCCCAGGGCACGCCCGAGGAGGTGCGCAAGAGCGGCCAGTCGCACACCGCGCAGGCGCTGCGCGACTACGAACTGGCCATGTGCGGCGATCTCGGCGACGAGCCGCCGCACGCGGTGCACGAGGCCGAGGCGCTCTACCGGGTGGAGCACAGCGTGCCCGACACCTCGGCGCCGGCGGCCAAGAACGCCATCGAGATCGTCAACGCCAAGGAGCACAACCTCAAGTCGCTGAGCGTGGATGTGCCGCGCGGCAAGTTCAACGTGGTGACCGGCGTGTCGGGCTCGGGCAAGTCCACGCTGGCCTTCGACATCCTGTTCAACGAAGGCCAGCGCCGCTACCTCGAATCGCTCAACGCCTATGCGCGCTCCATCGTGCAGCCCGCGGGCCGGCCCGAGGTGGACGCGGTCTACGGCATCCCGCCCACCGTGGCCATCGAGCAGCGCCTGTCGCGCGGCGGGCGCAAATCCACCGTGGGCACGACCACCGAGGTCTGGCATTTCCTGCGCCTGCTCTACGTCAAGCTCGGCGTGCAGCACTGCATCCACGACGAGGCCGCCGTGCAGCCGCAGACGCCGGACAGCATCGCCGCGCAGCTGCTCACGCAGTACCGCGGCCGGCTCATCGGCCTGATGGCGCCGCTGGTGGTGGCGCGCAAGGGCGTGTACACCGAGCTGGCCGACTGGGCCCGCCCGCGCGGCTATACGCACCTGCGCGTGGACGGCGCCTTTCTGCCGACCACGGGCTTCCCGCGGCTCGACCGCTTCAAGGAGCACACCATCGAGCTGCCGGTGGCCAGCCTGGTCATCGAGCCGGGCAACGAGGCGCTGCTGCGCGACAAGCTGGCCACGGCACTCGAGCTGGGCAAGGGCGTGCTGCACGTGCTGTCGGGCATCGATGCGCTGGAGGGCGCGATGCAGGCCGGCGACGACACCGCCGGCATCGGCCGGGTGGAGGTGTTCTCCACCAAGCGCGCCTGCCCGGTCTGCGCCACCAGCTATGCCGAGCTGGACCCGCGCTTGTTCTCGTACAACAGCAAGCACGGCTGGTGCCCCGACTGCGTGGGCACCGGCGTCAAGCTCACCAAGGAGCAGCGCAAGGCCTTCGACGATTCGGTGATGGCGCAGGACAACCGCGGCCGCGAGCAGAGTTTCGAGGAACCCGATGCCGAAGACGTGGGCGAGACCGCCTGCCCCAGCTGCAAGGGCACGCGGCTGAACCCGGTGGCGCGCGCGGTGCGCTTCCACGGCATGTCCATCACCGACATCGCGCAGCTCTCGGTCAGCGACGTGCGGCGCTGGGCCGAGGGGCTGCAGCTCTCCGGCCGCGAATCCGACATCGCCCGCGACCTGCTGCCCGAGATCGTCGGCCGCCTGGCCTTCCTCGAAGAGGTGGGACTGTCGTACCTGACGCTGGACCGCGGCGCGCCGTCGCTCAGCGGCGGCGAGGCGCAGCGCATCCGCCTCGCGGCGCAGCTCGGCAGCAACCTGCAGGGCGTGTGCTACGTGCTCGACGAGCCCACCATCGGCCTGCATGCGCGCGACAACCACATCCTGCTCAACGCGCTGCACAAGCTGGGCGACAAGGGCAACACGCTGGTGGTGGTGGAGCACGACGAGGACACCATCCGCCGCGCCGACCACATCATCGACATCGGCCCCAGCGCCGGCAAGCGCGGCGGCCAGCTGGTGGCCGAAGGCTCGGCGGCCGACATCATGGCCGCGGCCGATTCGCAGACCGGCCGCTACCTGCTGCACGCCATGCGCCATCCGTTCCAGCCGCGCCGCTGGGTGGGTGAGGGCGTGCCGCCCGCTGCAGCCGATGCTATGGTTTCAGAAGCTGCTGCCGCTGATCCAGCAAGCAATGCAGATAAGAAACCAGCCAAAACCGGCAAGAAGAAAGCGCTGAAAGCTACTGAAAATGTAGCGATCGAAACCGCTCCCGCGCTGCCCTGGCTCACGGTGCGCGGCGCCCACCTGCACAACCTGCAGAACGTGGACCTGCGCATGCCGCTGCAGCGCCTGGTGGCCGTCACCGGCGTCAGCGGCTCGGGCAAGTCCACGCTGGCGCGCGACGTGCTGCTGGCCAACGTGGCGGCCTGGGTGGGCCAGCGCGCCACCAAGGCCGGGCGCGACGCGATGGACGCCGGCAAGGCGCCGGCCCTGGTCGGCTGCAAGGGCCTGCAGGGCTTCGAGACCGTGGACCGCGTGCTTGAGGTCGACCAGACCCCCATCGGCAAGACGCCGCGCTCCTGCCCGGCCACCTACATCGGCTTCTGGGACACCATCCGCAAGCTCTTCGCCGAGACACTGGAGGCCAAGGCGCGTGGCTACGCGGCCGGACGCTTCTCGTTCAACACCGGCGAAGGCCGCTGCCCGGCCTGCGAGGGCCAGGGCATGCGCACCATCGAGATGGCCTTCCTGCCCGATGTGAAGGTGCCCTGCGAGGTCTGCCACGGCGCGCGCTTCAACCCCGAGACCCTGGCCGTCACCTGGCGCGGCAAGAGCATCGGCGACGTGCTGCAGATGGAGGTGGACGAGGCGGTGGACTTCTTCGCCAGCATGCCCAGCATCGCGCACCCGCTGCAACTGCTCAAGGACGTGGGCCTGGGCTACCTCACGCTGGGCCAGCCCTCGCCCACGCTCAGCGGCGGCGAGGCGCAGCGCATCAAGCTCGTCACCGAGCTGACCAAGGTGCGCGACGATGTGACCCGGCGCGGCAACAAGGCGCCGCACACGCTGTATGTGCTCGACGAGCCCACCGTGGGCCTGCACATGGCCGACGTGGACAAGCTCATCCGCGTGCTGCACCGCCTGGTGGATGGCGGCCACAGCGTGGCGGTGATCGAGCACGACCTCGACGTGATCGCCGAGGCCGACTGGATCATCGACCTCGGCCCCGAGGGCGGATCGGGCGGCGGCCGCATCGTGGCCGCCGGCACGCCCGAGGAGCTGGTGCGCATCGGCACGCACACCGGCAAGGCGCTGGCGCCGGTGCTGCAGCGCTGACCGCCGGCCCTGCTGCGCTCCGCCCGCAAGGCGAGCGCGGCAGCGGCCTGGCCGCCATCAGGGTGCCTCCGTATGGTGAAGTTTTGTTGCTCTGTGTTACGTTTGAAATATGTTTGTAAATACACGTGTCTGTGATACGGAACCAAGGAGTGCTTCATGCTGAAACGGATGCTGGTGGTCGGGTGTTTGCTGTTGTCGGGCTGGGCGCAGGCCTTCGTGCCCCAGTCGGGAACCTGGGTCGTGACGAGCGAGCTCAACGGCGCGCCCGGGCGGGGCCTGGCCATCGACCTGCAGGGCGATGTGCTGGTGATGCAGATGTACGCCTACGAGCAGAGCGGCCAGCCGACCTTCTACATGGCGTCCGGCCCCATGACGGACAACCAGGTCACCATGGCGCTGGGCCGGTACTCGGGCGGCCGCTTCCTGGGCAGCGGGCCCCGCAGCGGCGTGGAGGACGGCAGCCCCGGCAATGTGTCGCTGCGCTTCACCAGCGGGGTCACCGGCTTCATCACGCTGCCGGGCGAGGGCGAGGTGGCCATCAAGCGGTATGAATTCGGCGTGGCGCGGACCCCTGCGGCGCTGATGGGCCTGTGGCTCTATGTGGCGGCGGACTCCGACGACGACACCGGCGACCTGGTCAGGCTCAGCCAGAACGTGGGCACGACCGCCGGCGGCACGGGCCTGGCCGCCGATCCGTCCAAGCAGCTCGGCTGCGAGTACCGGCTGGTGGACGACGGGCCCTACAACCTGTACTGCGGCGTGGTGTCGGGATCGGGCGTAGCCTGGATCGCGAAGATCAAGGTGGTCGGCAACGAAGGGGAGGGCATCACCCTCGACCCGGCCACCGGCCGCAAGGATGGCGTGGTCTACGTGCGCAAGCTGCGCGATGCGCGGGGGCGCTACCTCGGCCTGTTCGAGTGAGGCCCCGGCCGGCGCCCGCGGGCGCCGGCCATCGTTGCGGGAAGGCGGGTGCCGCCGTTCCATAATGCACGCATGACTTCCTCCCCCAAACGCTTCTCGATGATCCGCGAGTTCCACCTCGCGGACTGGTTCACGCTGGGCAATGCCGTCTGCGGCGTGGGTGCGCTGTTCTCGATCATCACCTACATCGAGCGCGCGGACGTGCACCATGTGTACTTCGCCTGTGCGCTGGTGCTGGCGGCGCTGGTGTTCGACATCCTCGACGGCCGCGTCGCGCGCTGGCGCCAGAAAAGCTCGGCCATGGGGCGCGAGCTGGATTCGCTGGCCGACGTGATCTCGTTCGGCGTGGCCCCCGCGCTGATCGCCTACGGCTGCGGCATGCAGGGGCTGTACGACCGCATCGTGCTGGCCTACTTCGTGGCCTGCGGCGTGTCGCGGCTGGCGCGTTTCAACATCACCGCCGAGTCCCTGTCGGGCGGCACCGGCAAGGTGAAGTATTTCGAGGGCACGCCCATCCCCACGTCGATCGTGCTGGTCGGCCTGATGGCGCTGGCCGCCTCCATGGGCGCGCTGCGCGACCAGCTGTGGCTGGGCAGCGTGGTGATCGGCGGCTTCACGCTGCACCCGCTGGTGCTGCTGTTCGCACTGTCGGGCTCGCTGATGATCAGCCGCATCCGCATTCCCAAGCTCTGAGCCGCTTCAGGCCACGATCCAGGCCGGCGCCTTCGCCGGTGCCAGCGCGCTGCCGAGCTTGGCCCAGTCGCGCTGGCTGAGGTGCGGCTGCACCGTGTCGAGCACCGCGGCCACCACGGGCGCCGGGGCCGCGGCCTGCATGCCGCCCAGCAGCGCGGCGCGCTCGACGGGCGCCATCGCCGGAATCATCCAGCGCAGGTACATCAGGTTCTCCGCCGGCGGCATCGAGGCCACGATGCGCCCTTCCAGCGCCTGCAGCTCGTCGTCGCTGTAGCAGGCCCACAGCACCTGGTTGTGCTCGGTTTCCTCGACATGCATGTGCACGAAGTTCTCGGCCACGAACAGCGCGAGCTTGCGGTACAGCGCCAGCGCCGCCTGCTCCTGCATCGGGCCGCGGCAGGCCGCGCACAGCTCGGACACCGCGTCGCGCAGCTCGGCGATGGCGGCCAGGTGCTCGGCATGCTCGGTGGCGATATGGCCGGCCGAGCCGGGCCGGCGCGCCTCCATCGCGGCGTGGACGAAGTCGTTCTCATGCGCCAGGTGGCCGGCGCAGGCGTCGCCCAGCTCCAGCACGCGCTCGCACACGGCATGCAGCTCGGCGGTGTCGTGCACATCGACGCGGCCCATGGCGTGCAGCGTGTCCATCATCATGGCGCGCATGGCCTTGTGGATGCCGGCGTAGATGTCCAGGCGCGCAGCGGTGGCGGGGGATTGGTTTTGCATGGTGGGGCTTTCTGCGAAAAATGAGGAAGTGGCAAGGAACCGTCAGGGGCTGCGGCCGCATTCTGGAAGCGGGCGCCGGGGCCCGCCATTCCCCCAAGGGATACGGCCGGCGCCGGCTGCGGTGACGGGTTGTTGCCAGTCTAGAAATACCGCCGCGAGGGCCTTGCTAAGAGTTGGCTAAGCGTTTGCTAAAAACTTGCTAAACGGCCCGGAGCGGTGCCTGCGCGCCCTGGCCCGCCGGTATCGTGGCGGCTCCTTTGCTTGTGGAGAGAACCGCCATGCTTCGCCATCACCTGCGGGCGCTCGCGCTGGGCATCGCCTGTGCCTGCGCCCTCACCGCCCACGCGGCCGAGCCCGAAAAATTCAAGCTCACGCCGGTACTGCTCGACCGCATGCAGGTCCTGCAGACCGAGGCCGATGCCATGGGCAAGGGCCAGGCCGAGCGGGACGTCGACGCGCAGTCGGTGGCCGAACTGGCGCGCGAGCTGGACGCCGATCCGCGCATTCGCGCGCTGCTGGCCAAACACCGGATCAGCAGCGGCGACTATGCGAGCGCGGTGTTTGCCATGCTCCATGCCGGCACCTTCCTGGCGATGGAGCCGACCCTGGGCAAGCGGGACTGGTCCGCCGCACTGGCGAAGTTCACGCCCGAGCAGCGCGCCAACATCGAGCTGCTGCGCAAGCGCACGCCCTAAGGCAGGTAGCCCGGGTGCCGCTTGCCCTGCCGCCGTGCACGCCGCGCTGCCGGGGCCCACGCGGCCAGTGTCACCGAGAGCACGGCCATCGCGGCGGCCGACAGCGCGGGCACGGGCCGGGCACCGCTGGGCGGCGGCACGGTGGCATCGTCGTCCTGGATGGTGCCGGTGGCCTGCACCGGCAAGGCCTTGGCGAAGCTCGCGATCTCCTCCAGCACGATGTGCATGGTCTCGTTGCCCTCGGCCTCGGCGTCGCCCTGCACGCTGACCGTGATGGTGCGCGGGCTGGCGTCGCCGGCCGCCCAGGTGAAGGAGCCAGAGTCGCTGGCGTAGTCCTGCGGCGCGGTGGCCGTGCCGTCGGCGGTGCGCCAGCGCAGGCTGAAGGGCTCGGCGGGCGGCGCCGACAGGCTGACGGTGAAGCGCAGCCGCTCGACCCCGCCCGGCCCGCCTTCGACGCTGGTGGCGTCGGTGATGTGCACCTGGGGCGGCGGCAGCGGCCCGTCGTCGTTCAGGATGACGCCGGTGCCCACCGTGGCGGTGTCGCCCGCCATGCCCACGAAGTCGCCGAGCCGCACGCTGAAGGTCTCATCCGGCTCGGGCGTGGTGTCGCCCTGGATGGGGATGGTGATGGTCTTGTAGCTGTCCTCGCCCGCGGCCCAGGCCAGGCTGCCTTCGCCGGCGGTGTAGTCCGCGGCGGCGGTGGCCGTGCCGTCCACGGTGCGCCAGCGCAGGCTCACGTTTTCGGTGGGGATCTTGGACAGCGTGACGGTGAACTCCATTGCGGTGCTGCCGGCGTTGCCCTCGACCACGCGGCCGTTGCTGATCGAGGCCAGCGGTGCGTCCAGCACCAGCCGGCCAGAGGCGTAGTTGGCGGTGGAAGCGGCGCTGTCCGCGCTGTTGAAGCCGAAGCAGGTGTCGGCCACGCCCTCGGCCGAGGTGCCGCGCACGGTGCAGGGCGCGTTGACGATGGCCTGGTTGTACTCGGGGTTGTAGGGCGAGGTGCGCGCCGCGATGAGCTGGGCGCGGTCGCCCTGCTGGTGTGGGGCGTTGGATTCGTCGTGCCAGCGGCTGACCAGGATGGACGCATGCGTGGGCTTGCCGGCGGCGTCGGTGGCCACGCGGAAACCCAGCACGCGCGCGCCGGGTGCGTCGTGCGTGATCACGGTCTGGCCGTCGCTGAAGGCCCAGCCGGTGATGCGCGGCAGGATCACGTCGTTTTCCGTCAGGTTCGGCGGCAGCACCTCGGCGGTGGTGAAGAAACCGACCACGCCATTGCCTGGCGCGAATTCGAGGCAGGTGCCCGCGCCGCAGGGCTTGGCGTAGTGCTTGAAACGGTCGTAGGCCGTCGATTCATAGCGGTAGGTGACGGCCTGCGCAGGCAGGCTGCAGGCGGCTGCCAGCAGGGCGAGTGCGGAAAGGAGCTTGGTCTTCATGCAATGGTTCCAGATGCAGTGCGCCCTCCATGGCGGGGCGGCGGCTGTATTCTGGAAACGCCGGCCCGCCTGCACCATCCCCCCAGGGATACCACCGCAGGCGGCCGGCGCGTTGTGGCCGGCGGGCCGTCAATCCGCGCGCAGGCTGCGCCCCAGCTCCTCCCAGTTGCCGGCGCTGGCGACTTCGAGGATGGTGCCCAGATGCTTCTTCAGCGCGGCATTGCTCACGCTGGCCAGCGCCAGGCTGTCGGCGCGCGCATGGCCCAGCCCGGCCAGCGTGGCGATCTCGCGCTGCAGTGGCGTCAGCGGCAGCGCCAGCACACGGCGCACCACGTCGATCTGGCGCGGGCGCTGCAGCTGCAGCGTCAGCAGCCAGTGGGTGGCATGGTCCGTGGCCTGCGCACCGGGGTGCAGCGGGCGGGTGTGCAGCTCCAGCACGCCCTGGGGCACGGCCAGCCGCCGGCCCTGGCCGGGCTGCAGGCCCAGCAGCGACAGCAGCCCGGCCGGCAGCGCATCGGCGCTGGCGCCATACAGGCCCAGGCCGGGCACATGGGCGGCCTGCAGCAGCTGCAGCGCCTGCACGTCGGCCGACAGCGGGCGCAGGCTGGCGGCGTCGAGCAGCACGTGGCCGGTGGCGCTCTGCGCGCTGCCGCTCCACGGCCCGGGCTGCAGCAGAAAGGCGCGCTGCAGGCTGGCCGAGGCCCGCTCCAGCAGCTCGGCCTCGGCTGAGCCAAAGCCCCGGCCCGGTGCGCGGAACAGGGCCACGACGGCGCGTGCCACGGGGCCGTGGGGCCCCGGGATCTCCACGCGCAGATCCAGCGTGTAGTGGTGGCCGTTGGGGCGCATCAGCAGGTTGTGGCTGTTGCTGCGGTAATGCGCGGCGGCGGGCGACAGCAGCCGGCCCACGCGCGGCCCCCCGGCCCGGGCCAGCGCGACGATGTTGGGCTCGGCGGGGCCGGCGAACAAGCGCTCGAACTCGTTGAGGAACAGGTTGCGCACGCTGGCGGGCGAGTCCTCGTGGTGGAAGCCCGCCGGCCGGCCGTGCTCGTCGAGCCAGAACAGCGCGGCGGCATCGGCGCCCACCAGCGTGCGCAGCACCGCGCAGACCTCGGCGGCGATGGGCGCGAGGCCCAGGCCCAGGCGGCACAGCAGGTCCAGCTCCTGCCACAGCCGCTGGCGCTGCAGGGGCGGGCCGGCCGTCATGGCGCGGCGGCCCAGACGGTGGCGATGGTGACGGCCAGCGTGCCGAGGGCGATCATGAAGACCGCCAGGGCTGCGGCGATGAGGCGCAGCGTCATGGCCGGGCCCCGCTGCGCCGGCCCCGCCGCAGGGCGGCCAGCCCCAGCAGGGCGCCCAGCAGTGACAGGCCCCAGGCGCCCAGCGCGGGCACCGGCCGTACCGGGCCCGGCGGCGGCACGGCACCGTCGTCGTTGGCGATGGTGCCGGTGCCGCTGGTGGATTCGCCGCCCGCGATGCCCTCGAAGCCATACAGCTCCACCGAGAAGTTCTCGTCGGGCTCGGCCGTGGTGTCGCCCAGAACGTCGATGTCGATGTGCTGGGCCTCGTTGTTGCCGGTGGCCCAGCTGAGCATGCCGCTGGCGGCCGTGTAGTCCTGCCCGGCCTGGGCCGTGCCGTTCACGGTGCGCCAGCGCAGGCGCACCGGCGTGTCCGAGGCCTCGCTGAGCGTGACGGTGAAGCGCAGCGGCGTGCTGCCGGCATGGCCCTCGGGCGTGGAGACGCTGTCGATGTTGGCCCGCGGCGCCTCCAGCGTCCAGGTGCCGCCGGCGGCGTAGCTGGCGCGGGCGCTGGAGTCGGGCAGGGAAAATCCGTTGCAGCTATCGGCCACGCCGGTCTGGGCCATGGCGACCTCGCGGCACGAGGCATTGACCACCGCGGTGTTGCTGAGCCCGTCCTGCGTCACCGCGGCGCCGATGTAGTCCACGCGGTCGCCCTCGGTGTGGGGGCCGGCTGCGCCGTCCTGCCAGCGGCTGAAGAGGATGCGGGTATCGGTGATGCGGCCCTGGGCATCGGTGGCCACGCGGAAGTTCAGCAGGCGCACGCCGGGCGTGTCGCGCGTGAGGGTGAAGCTGCCGTTGCTGAAGACCCAGTCCTGCACCGAGGGCGAGAACTGCTGCGCCAGCGTCAGGTTGGGCGGCAGCGGCGCGGCGGTGATGAAGTAGCCGGTCACGCCGGTGTCCGCGGCGAGGTTGGCGCAGGCGCCGCCGCTGCAGGGCGCCACGAAGTCGGTGAGGCTGTTGTACAGCGGCGAGGCGAAGCGGTAGGCGACGGTGGCCAGCGCGGCCGGGCTGTTGGCGAAGGCGAGGGCCGCGAGGGCGGCGGGTATCCAGCGTTTCATGGTGGTCGAGATTCCAGGAGGCAAGCCGCCCCAGGGCGGGGCGGTGGCGGGATTCTGGCGGGCCGCGGCCGCGCGCGCCATTCCCCCAAGGGCTACGGCCCGCCATGCAGCCGGCTCGCCAGGGCCTCCCAATCGCTGGCGTCGGCCACCTCGAGGATGGTGCGCAGGTGCTTCTTGAGCGCCGCGCTGCCCACGCCGGTGAGCGCGGTGCAGTCGGCGCGCGCATGGCCCAGGCCGGCCAGCGCGGCGATCTCGCGCTGCAGCGGCGACAGCGGCAGCGCCAGCACGCGGCGCACCACGTCGATCTGGCGCGGGCGCTGCAGCTGCAAGGTCAGCAGCCACTGGCCGGCGCCGCCGGCCACGGGATGCAGCGGGTGCATGCGCATGTCCAGCACGCCGTGCGGCACCGGGATGCGCGCCGACTGGCCCGGCTGCAGGCCCAGGTGCTGGAACAGATCGGCCGGCAGCGCGGCGCCCGCGGCCTCGCCGCCCTGCAGGCCCAGTCCGCGCAGGTTGGCGCTCTGCAGCAGCTGCGTGGCCGTGGCATCGGCGAGCAGCGGGCGCAGGCTGGCGGCATCGAGCAGCACATGGCCGACCGCGCCGTCGGCGCTGGGCGCCAGGCCGGTGGCCGCGGGCCGCACGAAGGCGCGCTGCAGGCTGGTGCCGGCGCGCTCCAGCAGCGCGGCCTCGGCGGCGTTGAAGCCATTGCCCGGCGCGCGGAACAGCGCAACCACGGCGCGGGTCACCGGGCCGGTGGGGCCGGGTACCTCGACGCGCAGGTCCAGCGTGTGGTGGTGGCCGCTGGCGCGGATCAGCAGGTTGTAGGTGTTGGAGCGGAAGTAGCCGGCATCGGGCGCCAGCAGGCGGCCGACGCGCGGGCCGTGCGGCTGCGCGAGCGCGAACACATTGGTCTCGTGCGCGCCGACGAACAGGCGCTGGAATTCATTGAGGAACAAGTTCTGCGCCGAGGCCGGCGAGTCCTCGTGGAAGAAGCCTTCGGGCAGGCCCTGCTCGTCGAGCCAGAACAGCGCCGCGGCGTCCGCACCGATCAGCGTCCGCAGCACCGTGCACACATCGGGCGCCACCGGCGCCAGCCCCAGGCCCAGCCGGCACAGCATGTCCAGCTCCTGCCAGAGCCGCTGGCGTGCGGCGGCGGGCGTGGTGGTGGGCGGTGGGGACTGCATGGCGCTGGGGAACCTCGTGTGAGGCGCGCATTATGCGCAGCGCCCTGGCGGCTGTAAATCGGGGGCGGTGCTACTGGAAGCCCAGCGTGTGCGGCAGCCAGGTCGACAGCGCGGGGATGAAGGTCAGCAGGCACAGCACGATGAAGTGCGCCAGCAGGAACAGCGGCATCTCGCGGGTCAGCTCGGTGATCGACACGCGCGTGGCCACCGAGGTGACGAACAGCAGCCCGCCCACCGGCGGCGTGATCATGCCCAGCGTGAGGTTGACGATCACCACCATGGCGAAGTGCGTCGGGTCGATGCCGAGCTTGAACGCGATCGGCGCGAGGATGGGCACCAGGATCATCACACCGGGCAGCGGCTCCATGAAGATGCCGAACAGCAGCAGCAAGATATTCACCGCGACCAGGAACATGGTGGGCGAGAGCTGCCAGCTCACGATCAGCTCGGACAGATACTGCGGGATGCCTTCCACCGTCAGCACCCAGGCGAAGGCCGCCGACGTCGCCATCACCAGCAGCACCGAGGCGGTGAGCATGGCCGAGCGCGCCAGGATGCCCGGCAGCGCCGACCACTGCAGCGTGCGGTAGATCCACTTGCCGCAGATGAGGGCGTAGAACACGGCCACCACCGAGGCCTCGGTGGGCGTGAAGATGCCGAAGCGGATGCCGACCACGATCAGCACGATGAGCATCAGCGCGGGCACGGCCTTGAAGCTGTTGACCCACATCTCGCGGCCGCTGGGGCGCGGCTCGGTGGAGCGGTAGTCGCGCTGCTTGCACACCCACCAGTTCACCGCCGCCATCGCGATGGAGATCAGGATGCCCGGGATGAAGCCGGCGATGAACAGGCCGCCGACCGAGACGTTCTCGTCCTGCAGCGCGTAGATGATCATGCTGACCGACGGCGGGATGATGGGGCCGACGATGGCCGTGCTGGCCGTGAGCGCGGCCGCGTAGGGGCGGCTGTAGCCGGCCTTGTCCATCATCTTCACCATCATCGAGCCGGGGCCGGCGGCATCGGCCAGCGCCGAACCCGAGATGCCCGAGAACAGCGTCAGCGACAGCACGTTGGCATAGCCCAGGCCGCCGCGCAGGTGGCCGACGAACTGCGCCGCGAAGCGCAGCAGCACATGCGTGAGCGCGCCGCCGGACATCAGCTCGGCCGCGAGGATGAAGAAGGGCACGGCCATCAGCGGAAAGCTGTCGATACCGGTGAACATCTCCTTGAACACGACGAGCTGCGGGTAGCGGCCGCCGACGAACACGGCCAGCGAGGCCGAGATGGCGAGTGCGAAGGCCACCGGAAAGCCCAGCGCGAGCAGGACGACGATGGCGAGGAAGAGGGTGAGGGCCATGGGGATAGCTATGAAAAGATGAGCTGCTGGCGCTTGCTGTTGCTATGTACTAAATACAAAAGTATTCAAGGTGATTGCATGGCAAGCGCGGGCAGCTCACTTTTTTGAAGAGGTCGATCAGATCGACGCGGCGGCGTCGGCATCCATCTCGTCGGATTCGGCGAAGGCGCCGGCCTGGATGTAGCCGCGCGCGATGAACAGCAGGTGCGCCAGCATCAGCACGAAGCCCACGGGCATCGCGGCGTAGATGTACGAGATCGGGATGTCGGTGGCCGCCGTGGTCTGGAAGCGCGTGGCGTACACATACTGCGACGAGGCCACGGCCATCACGATGAAGAACAGCGCCAGCCCCAGCACGATCAGGCGGCGCAGCCCGCGCGCCGGCCGCGGGCCGATGGCGCGGTGCAGGTTGTCGATGGCCACGTGGCCGCCAAAGCGCAGCACCAGGCCCGCGCCGAGGAAGGTCACCCAGATCATCATGTGCCGGGCCACCTCCTCGGCCCAGACGATGGAGTCGCCCGTGGTGTAGCGCAGCACCACGTTGGCGAACACGATGCAGGCCATGGCCAGCAGCAGGACGATCAGCAGCCAGCGGTTGCCGGCCACCAGGGCGCGTTCGATTCGGTTGAGCATGGGAGTGGAGTGGGAAAGATCGGCGCGTGGCGCCGGGATGACTCCCTCTCCCCCGGGGGGGGAGAGGGTTGGGGTGAGGGCAGGCCGCAGACCCTCACCCCGGCCCTCTCCCGCAGGCGGGAGAGGGAGGGAAGCCAGCGGTCGGAGGTTTACTTGGCGCTGGCGATGGTGTCCAGCGTCTTCTGGCCGAACTTCTTTGCGTACTCCTTGTACGCCGGCTCCAGCGCGGCGCGGAACGCGGCCTGGTCCACCTTCTCGACCACCTGCATGCCGTTGGCCTTGGCCTCCTCGACGCCCTTCTTCTCGACCGCGTCGACGAAGGCGCGCGAAGCCAGCGCACCCTTCTTCGCGCCTTCGGTGAAGGCCGCCTTCTGGCTGTCGTTCAGCGTGCCCCAGAAATTGGGCGACACCAGCAGCGCCACCGGCGCGTAGACGTGGGCCGTCAGCGTCAGGTGCTTCTGCACCTGCCACAGCTTGGCCGAGGCCAGCACCGACACCGGGTTCTCCTGGCCGTCGATCGTGCCCTGCTGCAGCGCGCCGATCACCTCGGGCCAGGACATGGGCGTGGGCGATGCGCCCAGCGTGCGGAAGGCGGTGATATGCACTGGGTTCTCGGTCACGCGGATCTTCAGGCCCTTGAGGTCGGCCACGGTGTTCACGGCGTGCTTGTTGTTCGTCAGGTGGCGGAAGCCTTGCTCGCCCCAGGCCAGCGCGACCAGGCCGCGTTTGCCGAACTTGGCCAGCAGCTCCTGGCCGAAGGCGCCGTCGAGCACCGCGCGCGCATGCTGCGTGTCGCGGAACAGGAAGGGGATGTCGACCACACCCACGTCGGGCACGAAGTTGCTCAAGGCGCCGGTGGAGACGATGGCGGCCTCGACCGTGCCCAGCTGCAGGCCCTCGACCAGCTCGCGCTCGCCGCCCAGCGCCGACGACGGGAACTGCTTGAACTTGACAGCGCCGTTGGTGGACTTCTCCACCGTGTCGGCCCAGGCCTGGGCCGCGGCGCCGTAGTGCGAGTTCACGGCCAGCGCGTAGCCGATCTTGACTTCCTTGGCCTGGGCGAAGGCGGCGGGCGCGGCCAGCGCGGCGGTGGCGGCCACGGCGGTGGCGACGAAGGTGCGGCGAATCAGGTACATGGCGGGTTGCTCTCGGTTGTTTTCTGGACGCAAAAATTGTAGTGAGCACCAACCCAGGGTTGTCCCCAGGCTGGCAATCGTCTTACGCGCAATGGGGCATCGCGGTTGGCGATGGCGACAGGCGCCGCGACGCCCGGCGTATCGACGCCCGGCGTATCATCGGCGCTTTCTCCCCGCCACTGCCCCCGCCATGCGCATCCTGCTGATCGAAGACGAACTCGAAATGGCCGCCTGGCTGGTGCGCGCGCTGAGGCAATCGGGCATCAGCGCCGAGCATGCGCCCGATGCGCGGCTGGGCCGCTCGATGGTGCTGAATGCCGAGTTCGACGTGGTGGTGCTCGACCTGCAGCTGCCCGACCAGCACGGCTTCGACTGGGTGAGCGAGATGCGGGCGCAGGGGCTGCGCACGCCCATCCTGATCCTCACCGCGCAGGGCGCGCTGAACGATCGCGTCGAGGGCCTGCACCGCGGCGCCGACGACTACCTGACCAAGCCTTTCGAACTGCCGGAGCTGGAGGCACGCCTGGCCGCGCTGCAGCGCCGCAGCCAAGGCCGCGCGCAGGCCATGGTCGAGTGCGGCTCGCTGCGCTTCGACAGCAACCACCAGACCTTCTGGCTGGGCGGCGAGCTGCTGGCGCTGACGCCGCGCGAACACGCCGCGCTCGAGGCGCTGCTGGCCCGTGCCGGCGCGCCGGTGGGCAAGGCGCGGCTGGCGGGGCGGGTGTTTCCGCAGGACAGCACCGTGGGGCCCGATGCGATCGAGCAGGTGCTGCACCGCGTGCGCCGCAAGCTCGCGGGCAGCGACGTGCACATCGTCACCGTGCGCGGCCTGGGCTACATGCTGGAGCCAGCGCCCGATGCCGCATGAACCGCATGGGCAGCAGCGCGGCGCGGCCCTGGGCCTGCGCGCCCGGCTGCTGCTGGTGCTGGCGCCGGTGCTGGTGGTGCTCTTTCTCTTCGACAGCTGGAACGACACGCGCACGCTGGGCCAGGAGCTGGAAAAGGCCTACGACCAGAGCCTGATCGAGCCCGTGCAGGCGCTGGTGGACCGCGTGGCCTGGGACGAGCAGGGCCGCGTGGAGGTGAGCGACGTGGCGCACATCCGCTCCATGCTCGAATCCGTCGGCAGCGCCAACCAGTACCTGCGCGTGGAGCTGCGCTCGCCCGATGGCCAGACGCGGCGCGTGCTGCTGGGGCCCGAGGCCTTTCCCGAGCCGCCGCTGCCGGCCGGCGGCTCGGTCTGGCAGGCCGCGGACGGCGCCGAGGTGTTTTATAACGCCAGCTACCACCAGCTCTCGCTGCGCGTGGCGGCGCAGCTGCACGAGTCGCTGGACCGCGAGGGCCGGCCGTGGCGGCTGCTGGTGCAGGCAGCCCGCGGCACGCGCTCCATCGATGCGGCCAAGCGCGAGCTGCTGTGGCAGACGCTGTGGCGCGATGCGCGCACGCTGCTGGCGCTGGTGGCCGTCATCTGGCTGGGCATCGCCTGGGGGCTGCGGCCGCTGCGCGCGCTGCGGCGCACGGTGCAGGAGCGCGCACCCCACGACCTGCAGCCGCTGGCCGCGCACCTGGCGCCGGGCGAGGTCGCGCCGCTGGTCGAGGCGCTGAACCAGCACCTGGCGCAGCAGCGGCAGGCGCTGGAGGAGCAGCGCCGCTTCCTGGCCGACGCCTCGCACCAGCTGCGCACGCCGCTGGCCATCCTGCACACGCAGGCGGGCTATGCGCTGCGCGAGCCCGACAGCGCCGAGGTGCGGCGCACGCTGCAGGGCATGCTGCAGCAGCTGCAGCACAGCCGGCGCGTGTGCGAGCAGCTGCTGGCGCTGGCCCAGGTGCAGCAGGCCGGGACGGCTGCGTCGCCGCGCTGCGATGCCAACGCGGTGGCGCGTGCGGTGGTGCTGCAGCATTTGCCGCTGGCGCGCGGCCGGCACATCGACCTGGGCTGGTGCGACGCGCGCGGCAGCGATGCCGACAATGATGATGATGGCGAGACCACGGCCGTGGCGCCGGTGCAGGCCGCGCCCGAGGCGCTGCACGAGGCCATCGCCAACCTGGTGCACAACGCCATCGTCTACACGCCGGCACAGGGCCGGGTCAATGTGTCGGTGAAGCTGCTGGAGGGCTGGTGCGAGGTCTGGGTGCAGGACAGCGGGCCGGGCATCGCGCCCGCCGACCGCGAGCGGGCCTTCGCGCGCTTCGAGCGCCTGGCCGGCCGGCGCGGCGCCGAGGCATCCGTCGTGCCCGGCTCGGGCCTGGGCCTGGCCATCGCGCAGGCGCTGGTGCAGCGCATGGGTGGGCAGATCGCGCTGCACGATGGCGAAGGCGGTGTGGGCCTGGCGGCCTGCGTGCGGCTGCCGCTGGCCACCTAGCGCCGCTACGTAGATACACGTATTTTGCGGCTCGCAGCCGCGTTTGGCAGCTGTTTGGCAGGCCTGCTTCCTAGACTTGGTTCATCCAGTTACAGGAGGCAAACATGCAGTCACTGCATAGACACGGGAGGCGGCCATGAGCACGCCCCGATTCAACAAGGACTACTACGGCGGCGCGCTGCTGGTCATCGTCGGCGCCAGCGCGGCCTATGCCTCGCAGGGCTACCACATCGGCTCGCTGGAGCACATGGGGCCGGGCTACTTTCCGTGCGCCGTGGGCGTGCTGCTCGCGCTGTGCGGGCTGCTGCTGGTGCTCTCGGGCCGCAAGCCGCCCGGCGGCGCGCGCCAGGAGGCAGCGCTGGTGGGGCACAACCACGACATACCGGACTTCCGCGGCGCGGCCTGCATCATCCTCGGCACCGTGGCCTTCTACTTTTTGGGCGAGTACTTCGGCCTGCTGCCGGCCACGTTCGCCATCGTGTTCATCAGCGCGCTCGGCGACCGCAGCAACAGCGTGTGGCAGGCGCTGCTGCTGTCGGCGGCGATGATGGTCGTGGCCGTGGTGATCTTCTGGTGGGCGCTGCAGGTGCAGATGCCGCTGATCAAATTCGGAGGCTGAACCATGCAGCAATCCTTGCAAGACCTGTGGTTCGGCTTCGGCGTCGCCTTCCAGGGCCACAACCTGATGTGGTCGTTCTTCGGCGTGCTGGTGGGCAATCTGATCGGCGTGCTGCCGGGCATGGGCGCGCTGTCGGCCATCTCCATCCTGCTGCCGCTGACCTACACCATGCATCCGGTGCCGGCGATCCTGATGCTGGCCGGTATCTTCTACGGCTCGCAGTACGGCGGCGCGATCGGCGCCATCCTGCTGAACCTGCCCTCGCACCCGCCGCACGCGGTGACCTGCCTGGACGGCTACCCGATGACCAAGAAGGGCAAGGGCGGCACGGCGCTGGGCATCACCATGATCTGCTCGTTCTTCGCCGCGTCGGTGGGCATCATCGTGATGATCTTCGCGTCGCCGCTGCTCACCAGCATCGCCTTCAAGTTCGGCCCGGCCGAGCTGTTCTCGATCATGCTGCTGGGCCTGCTGGCGGGCTCGACCATGTCGCGCGGCTCGCCGCTCAAGGGCGTGGCCATGACGCTGTTCGGCCTGCTGTGCGGCGTGGTCGGCACCGACGTGAACAGCGGCACCTTCCGCTTCGCGTTCGACATCCCCGACCTGAGCGACGGCCTGGAGATGGTGGCCGTGGCCATGGGCCTGTTCGGCATCGCCGACTTCCTGCTCAACGTCAACCGCATGAAGGCGATCACCTCCAACACCAGGATGCGCATCCGCGACATGCGCCCGTCGATGGCGGAGCTGAAGGAGGCCTTCTGGCCCATGGTGCGCGGCACCGGCGTGGGCACGCTGTTCGGTGCCATGCCGGGCACCGGCCCGACCATCACCACCTTCATCGCCTATGCGCTGGAGCAGAAGGTGTCGAAGACGCCCGAGAAGTTCGGCACCGGCCAGATCGCCGGCGTGGCCGCGCCCGAGGCCTCGGCGCACTCGAAGACGCAGGTGGACTTCATCCCGACGATGAGCCTGGGCATCCCGGGCGACGCGGTGATGGCGCTGATCCTCGGCGCGCTGCTGATCCAGGGCATACAGCCCGGCCCGCAGCTCATCACCGAGCACCCGGACATCTTCTGGGGCCTGATCGCCAGCTTCTGGATCGGCAACGTGATCCTGATGGTGCTGAACGTGCCGCTGATCGGCGTGTGGGTGAAGATGCTGCAGGTGCCGTACCGCTACCTGTTCCCGTCGGCCATGTTCTTCATCGCGGTGGGCGTCTTCACCACGCAGAACAGCCTGTTCCACATCTGGGAGGTGCTGGCCTTCGGCGTCATCGGCGCGATCCTGATGGTGCTGGATTTCTCGGTGGCGCCGATCATGCTGGGCTTCGTGCTCGGCCCGATGATGGAGGAGAACTTCCGCCGCTCGCTGCTGCTGTCGCGCGGCGACATGATGGTCTTCCTGCAGCGCCCGATCAGCGCCACCTTCATGGCCATCAGCGCACTGCTGCTGCTGGCGGTGACTTGGTCGGCCTGGCGCAAGACCCGCGTCAAGCGCCTGGAGGCCAGGGTGGACGCATCGCCCCAGGGGCTGGCCCCGGTGTCGGACGCCTGAAACCCCCGGGCCTTGGGCATAAAAAAGGAGCGTGCCTGGCACGCTCCTTTTTTGCTTGAACGCCTGCACCATGCAGGTATTTGCTATTAAATATATAGCTTATTGCGCTTAATGGAAAAGCGCTGGAGGCCGATTTGGCTTGAAGCCGGCATCAGGCCATGGTCATCAGCTGCGCGTTGCCGCCGGCGGCCGCCGTGTTGGTGCTGATCGACTGCTCGTGGAATAGCGCCGCCAAGTCGTAGCCGCGGCCGGCGTGCAGGTCGTCGCTGCTGCGTGCCTCGATGCGCACGATGGCGCCATCGCGGGCGGCCACCTGCGTGGCGACCTGCTGCAGCGCGTCGCCGTCGCCCTCGAACAGCAGCGCGGCCAGCGGCGCGCCGGCATCGGCCAGCGTCTCGGGGCCGGCGCGGTGCAGCCATTGCGCGGCGCCCGGCATGGCCGACAAGGCCTGCCACAGTGCCGCGCAGGGCGCATCGCCTTCGGGCAGCACCACATGGCAGGGATTGCCGCTGGCCAGCGCCGCGGCCACCTGGGCCAGCAGGCCCAGCGGCGTGCGCGGCAGCGCCCAGACGGGGCCGCGCGGCAGCAGGCGGTAGCGGTTGGACTCGCCGGTGGGGCCGGGCAGCAGCAGGCTGGCGCCCAGGCGCGAGGCCGCATGCGCGGCCTGTGCGATGGCGCGGGCCGGGGCCTGTTCGTCGTCGGCGAGTGCGGTGCTGGGCAGGGCCTGGCGCTGCAGTGCGTCCAGCAGCTGCAGCGCGGGGTGGGCCGCCAGCGCCTCGGGGCGCTCGATGGCGGCCAGCGCCGCATGGGCCGGGCCCTGCGCCAGGCGGTGCAGGTACAGCGGGCCGCCGGCCTTGGGGCCGGTGCCCGACAGGCCCATGCCGCCGAAGGGCTGCACGCCGACCACCGCGCCGATCACGTTGCGGTTGACGTAGAGGTTGCCGGCCTGGATGCGCTCGCTCAGGTGCGCGATGGTCTCGTCGATGCGGCTGTGCACGCCGAAGGTCAGGCCGTAGCCGCTGGCGTTGATGTCGTCGATCAGCGCGTCGAGCTGTTCGCGCTGGTAGCGGATGATGTGCAGCACCGGGCCGAAGACCTCGCGCTGCAGGCGCGAGATGCTGTCGATCTCGATGACCGCCGGCGCGACGAAGTGGCCGTTGAGCGGCCCGTCTTGTCGTGCGGCCCGGGCCACGGCCTGGCCGGCGCCGCGCATGCGCTCGATGTGGGCCTCGATCTGCGCGCGGGCCTCGGCGTCGATCACCGGGCCCACGTCGGTGGACAGGCGGTCGGGGTTGCCCAGCGTCCATTCCTGCAGCGCGCCGCGCAGCATGCCGATGGTGCGCTCGGCCACGTCGTCCTGCACGCACAGCAGGCGCAGCGCCGAGCAGCGCTGGCCGGCCGAGTCGAAGGCCGAGGCCAGCACGTCGGCCACCACCTGCTCGGTCAGCGCCGACGAGTCCACCACCATTGCGTTCTGGCCGCCGGTCTCGGCGACCAGCGGGATCGGCCGGCCCGCGGGCGACAGGCGCCGCGCCAGCTGGCGCGCGATGAGGCGCGCCACTTCGGTGGAGCCGGTGAACATCACGCCCGCGACCTGCGGGTGCGCGACCAGGGCCGCGCCCACGGTCTCGCCGCTGCCGGGCACGAGCTGCAGCACGTCCGGCGGCACACCGGCCTCGTGCAGCAGAGCGACCATCGCCGCGGCGGTGAGCGGCGTCTGCTCGGCGGGCTTGGCCAGCACGGCATTGCCTGCGGCCAGCGCGGCCACGGCCTGGCCGCAGAAGATGGCGAGCGGGAAGTTCCAGGGGCTGATGGCCAGCACCACGCCCAGCGGGCGCTGCGTGGCATTGTCGAACTCGCGCGCGGCCTGCGCGCCGTAGTAGCGCAGGAAGTCCACGGCCTCGCGGATCTCGGCCACGGCGTTCGACAGGGTCTTGCCCGCCTCGCGCATGATCAGGCCCATCAGCGGCTGGCTGCGCTGCTCCAGCAGGTCGGCGGCGCGGGCCAGCGCGTCGGCGCGCGCGGCGGGTGGCGTGCCGGCCCAGATCGGCGCGGCCTGCGCGGCGCGGGCGGCGGCGGCCTGCACGTCATCGGCGCTGGCCTCGCGCACCCAGCCCACGGTGTCGGACAGCTCGGCCGGGTTGCGCAGCGGTTGCCAGCCTTCGGCCTGCGCCAGGTCGGCGGGCAGGGCCGTGGCGGGCAGGGCGGTCGGGTAGGCCAGGTAGGTCTGGCGCGTGCTGTGCAGCAGCGCGGCGGCCAGCGAGGCCAGCTGCTGCTCGTGCGCCAGGTTCATGCCCTGCGAGTTGGCGCGGGGGCGCAGCAGGTCGGCCGGCAGCGCGATGCGCGGGTGCGGCGCGCCCAGCACGCCTTCGTGGCGGGCGATCTGCCGCGCTTCGTCGACCGGGTCGGCCACCAGCTCGGCCACCGGCACCTTGGCGTCGCCGATGCGGTTCACGAACGAGGTGTTGGCGCCGTTCTCGAGCAGGCGGCGCACCAGGTAGGCGAGCAGGGTCTCGTGGCTGCCCACCGGCGCGTAGATGCGGCAGGGGCGGGCCAGCTGGCCTTCGCTGGTCGGGCCGGTCACCTGCTGGTACAGCGGCTCGCCCATGCCGTGCAGGCACTGGAATTCGTACTGGCCGCTGTAGTAGCTGCCGCCCACGGACTGGGCCATGTGGTAGATGCTGGCCAGCGTCTGCGCGTTGTGCGTGGCGAACTGCGGGTAGATGGCGTCGGGCGCGGACAGCAGCTTGCGGGCGCAGGCCAGGTAGCTCACGTCGGTGTAGACCTTGCGCGTGTAGACCGGGTAACCGGCCAGGCCGTCGACCTGGGCGCGCTTGATCTCGCTGTCCCAGTAGGCGCCCTTGACCAGACGCACCATCAGGCGGCGGCGGCTGCGGCGCGCCAGATCCACCAGGTAGTCGATGACCTGCGGGCAGCGCTTTTGATAGGCCTGCACCACGAAACCTATGCCGCTCCAGCCCTTCAGCGAAGGCGCGGCGCACAGGGCTTCGAGCAGGTCCAGCGACAGCTCCAGGCGGTCGGCCTCTTCGGCGTCGATGTTCATGCCGATGTCGTAGCGCTTGGCCAGCTCGGCCAGGTGCAGCACGCGCGGCAGCAGCTCGTCCATCACGCGCTCGTACTGCGCGCGGCTGTAGCGCGGGTGCAGGGCCGAGAGCTTGATCGAGATGCCCGGCCCCTCGAAGATGCCGCGCCCGTTGGACGCCGCGCCGATGGCGTGGATGGCCTGCTCGTAGGCCTGCAGGTAGCGCTGCGCATCGGCCTCGGTGGCGGCGGCCTCGCCCAGCATGTCGTAGCTGTAGCGGAAGCCCTTGGCCTCGAAGGCGCGGCTGTTGGCCAGCGCCTCGGCGATGTCCTGGCCGGTGACGAACTGCTCGCCCATGAGCTTCATCGCGCGGTGCACGCCCTGGCGGATCAGCGGCTCGCCGCCCTTGCCGATCACGCGCGTGAGCGCCGACGACAGGCTTTTCTCGCTGCTGGTGGCGGTGAGCTTGCCGGTGAGCACCAGGCCCCAGGCCGCGGCGTTGACGAACAGCGAGGGCGAGCGGCCCACGTGCGACTTCCAGTCGCCCTTGCTGATCTTGTCGCGGATCAGCGCATCGCGCGTGGCGCGGTCGGGAATGCGCAGCAGCGCCTCGGCCAGGCACATCAGCGCCACGCCTTCCTGGCTGGACAGCGAGAACTCCTGCACCAGCGCGGCCACGCCGCTGCCCGCGGGCGCGTCGCGCAGGCCCTGCACCAGGCGCGAGGCGAGCTGGCGCGTGGCCTCGGCCTGGACGTCGTCGGGCGCGCGGGCCAGCGGCAGCAGCACCGGCAGGCACTCGGGCTCGGGCCGGTGCCAGGCGGCGGTGATGGCGGCGCGCAGCGCGGTCTGCGGCAGGATGGATTGGGCGAAGGCGAGGAAGGGTTGCACTTCGTGGGCGGCAACGGGTTGCACCTCGGGCGCGGCCTCGTCGTCGGCCATGCCGTCGGCGGCCGCCAGCCGGATGGTGGTGGCGCCGCGCTCCAGCGCATCGACATACTGCACGACGGCCTGCTTGATCAGCCAGTGCGGCGTGCGGCCCATTTGCTGCGCAGCGGCGCGGATGCGCTCGCGCAGCGCGTCATCGACTTTGATGCCTACGGTGGTGGACATGGAGGAACTCGGTGGGGTGGGTGGAAATCGAGAAAGGTGCAACCTTTCTTGGCGATGAAATGTGGCATGGGTTGCACCTTTTATTAATCATGGTTAACCCTTGGTGTTTACAACGGGCGTAAAAAAAAGCCCCTGGCGCGGGGCCAGGGGCTGGGGAATATGTTGAGGGTTTCAGTGGTCCTGAGTATCTGCTTCGTTTACGGCGTACGAAACTGGCGCAGTCCTATGTGCGGGCACCGAGGAAGGGCCGCCCCGCACCGAGGGTGCCGTCCTCCTCCCGCGAAGCGAGAGAGGGGGAAGCGGCGTAGCCGCTCAGGGGGTGTTTTCTAGGTAGGCAGGAAGCCTTCCACGGACAGGTAGCGCTCGCCGGTGTCGTAGTTGAAGCCCAGCACCTTGGCGCCCGGCGGCAGTTCGGGCAGCTTCTGCGCGATGGCGGCCAGCGTGGCGCCGGACGAGATGCCGACCAGCAGGCCTTCCTCGCGCGCGGCGCGGCGGGCGTACTCGCGGGCCGGCTCGGCATCGACCTGGATCACGCCGTCGAGCACGGCGGTGTCGAGGTTGCGCGGGATGAAGCCGGCGCCAATGCCCTGGATGGGGTGCGGCGCGGGCTGGCCGCCCGAGATCACCGGCGAGGCCAGCGGCTCCACCGCGAACACCTTGAGCTGCGGGAACTTGGCCTTGAGCACATGGGCCACGCCCGAGAGGTGGCCGCCGGTGCCCACGCCGGTGATGATGGCGTCCAGCCCGTCGGGGAAGTCGGCCAGGATCTCCTGCGCCGTGGTCTGCTCGTGCACGGCCACGTTGGCGGGGTTCTCGAACTGCTGCGGAATCCACGAGCCCGGCGTCTGCGCGGCCAGCTCTTCGGCGCGGGCGATGGCGCCCTTCATGCCCTTTTCCTTGGGCGTGAGGTCGAAGCTCGCGCCGTAGGCCAGCATCAGGCGGCGGCGCTCGATGGACATGCTCTCGGGCATCACCAGGATCAGCTTGTAGCCCTTGACGGCCGCGACCAGGGCCAGGCCCACGCCGGTGTTGCCGCTGGTGGGCTCGATGATGGTGCCGCCGGGCTTGAGCTTGCCGGACTTCTCGGCATCCTCGACCATGGCCAGCGCGATGCGGTCCTTGATCGAGCCGCCGGGGTTGCTGCGCTCGGACTTGATCCACACCTGCGCGCCCGGGCCAAACAGCCGGTGGATGCGGATGTGCGGCGTGTTGCCGATGGTCTGCAGAATGTTGTCGACTTTCATGGAGGTCTCCAGCAAGGTGTGGGGGCGGATGGATGAAACGCCCATTGTGGCGCAGTTGTTCCATCCGGGTGCTATATCGATATGCTGCCCACCGCGGGTGGCTTGTGCCTGAAAATCACGCCATGAATCTGCGCTTCATCGAAACCTTTGTGCTGCTGGCCGAGCTGCGCAACTTCCGCATGACGGCCGAGCGGCTGTTCACCACGCAGGCCGCGGTGTCGAGCCGCATCGCCACGCTGGAGCAGGAGTTCGGCGTGCGCCTGTTCGACCGCGGCGTGCGCGAGGTCACGCTCACGGCCGACGGCGCCAAGGCGCTGGTGCATGCCGAGCGCATGCTTAGGCTCATGCGCGAGATGCGCGAGGACATGCTGGACAAGCAGGCCTATGCGGGCGTGATCCGCATCGGCGCCATCGAGTCCATCGTGCACAGCTGGTTTCCCGACTTTCTCGCGCTGCTGCAGCAGCGCTACCCGCGCCTCAGGGTCGAGATCGCCAGCGACACCACGCTGCACATGTCGGAGCAACTGGCCAAGGGCCAGCTCGACGTGTCGCTGCAGGCCAAGCCGGTGGCGGCGAGCGCGATCGCCAACCTCTCGCTGGGCGAGTTCGCCATGGCCTGGGTCGGCAGCCCGCGGCTGGGCATCGGCGACGAGACGCTGAGCCTGGCCGAGCTGGCGGCGTTCCCGATCATGAGCTTTGCGCGCGGCTCCGAGCCGTATGCGGTGATCGAGCAGCTGTTCAGCCCCTTCAGTGCCGACAGCGGCGCCTCGCCGCACCTGAACTGCATCGCCTCGGTGGCGACGATGATCCGCGTGGTCTGCGACGGCCTGGGCGTGGCGGCCGTGCCGCCGGCCATCATCCAGCGCGAACTGGCCGAGCAGCGCTTGCGCCTGCTGCGCGTGGACCGCGAGTTTCCGCCGCTGCCGCTGGTGGCCTGCTGGCGCTGCGACCACCAGAACCCGCTGGCCGAAGCGGTGGCCCATGCCGCCGAGGAAGTGGCCACGGCCTTTGCGCTGAACCAGGGCCCGGCGATCGCGCGCCTGCCCGGCAGCAGCCTCGCGGGAGAGGCGTAGGGTTATCAAAAAAGGAGCTGCTGGCGCTTGTTGATGCTGTATTCCAATGTGATTTGATATTGAAATCAAGCAGGGATGAGCGCCAGCAGCTCCTGTTTTTGATAGCTTGCCGTCAGGCCTGGGCGAGCAGCCCTTCCACCGCCAGCGCCACCGACAGCAGGCGCCGGTCCTGCCCGGCCGTGCCGGCGAGGCTCAGGCCCACGGGCGCCTCGCCCGCCCGGTGGCAGGGCAGGGACACCGCGCAGCTGTCCAGGAAGTTGACCAGCGTGGGGTTGCGCAGCATCAGGCCGTTGGCCGCGAAGTAGGCCTCGTCGCTGGCCTCGAGCTCGGCGATCCTGGGCGCGATCACCGGCACCGTGGGCATGAGCAGCAAATCATGGTCCGCCATCTGCGCCTCGACCTGGGCGATCCATTGCTGGCGGCGCGCCAGCAGCTCGAGGTAGTCGGCCGCGCTGATGTCCTTGCCGCGCAGGATGCGCGTGCCCACGCGCGGGTCGTATTCGGCCAAGCGCTCGGCGATGTGGTGGCGGTGCCAGGCCCAGGCCTCGGCGGCGGTGAAGCCGCCCTGGGCATTGATCTGCGCGAGTTCGGAGAACGGCGCCACCACAGCCTCGGTGATCTGCGCGCCCGCGGCGGACAGCAGCGACAGCGCGCGCTGCCAGGCGGCGGCCACGGCGCTGTCCATGCCATCCAGCACCACATTCGTGGGCGCGAGCAGGCGCAGGCCGCGCAGCGACGCGGGCTGCAACTCGGCATGCTGCTCGCCCGACAGCACCGCATCCAGCGCGGCGCAGCAGCGCACGCTGGGCGCTAGTGGGCCGATGGAGTCGAGGTTGGCCGACAGCGGCAGCACGCCCTGCATGGACACGCGGCGCGCCGTGGGCTTGAAGCCGGTCAGGCCGCACAGCGCCGAGGGAATGCGCACCGAGCCGCCGGTGTCCGAGCCGATGGCGGCGAGCGCCATGCCGTCGGTCACCGAGATGGCCGCGCCCGAGGACGAGCCGCCGGGAATGCGGCCGCCGCCATCGGCATCGCGCTGCCAGGGATTGCGCGGCGTGCCGTAGTGCGGGTTCAGCCCCAGGCCCGAGTAGGCGAACTCGGTCATGTTGGTCGTGCCCACGATGACCGCGCCCGCGCGGCGCAGGCGCTGCACGGCTTCGGCCGTCTGCGTGGCGGGTGCGGCGCCGGCCAGCAGTTTGGAGCCGCCCAGCGTGGGGTGGCCGGCGATGTCGAACAGGTCCTTGACCGAGATCGGCAGGCCTTCGAGGGGCGAGCGCGCCAGCCCGGCCGCGCGCAGCATGTCGCTGGCGCGGGCCTCGGCCAGGGCCTGCTCGCGCAATACGCGGGTGAACACGCGCGGGCCTTCGCCCTGCGCGGCGCGGTCCAGCGCCTGCTCGGCCAGTTGCACGGCGCTGGTCTGGCCTTGGGCCAGATGCTCGGCGGCTTGGGTGAGGGTGGTTGTCATGGGCGCTCCTGTCCGGTCGATCAGGCGACGATGTCCAGCAGCTCGCTGCGGTAGCGGTGGCGGATGCTGCGCTGGCTGCGCGGGTCGTGCAGCTCCATGGCGAACTGCGTGGCCGGGCGGATGCCGCCGATGGCCGCCATGGTGCCGCAGGTCATGCCGCTGCCCTCGGGCAGCAGGCTCTTGCCTCCGGTATGGCCGGCGATCAGGTCCTGGGGCGTGCGCAGGCTGGCCAGCGTGCCTTCCTGGTACAGCACCTCGCGGCCGTCCTCCACGATCCACGAGCGCAGGATCAGCTCGTCCCAGTGGCCGGCCACGTCGGCAAAGCGCCAGGCCTGGGTGGCCACGGGCTTGACGCAGGCCTGCTTGGAAAAGGCCACGCTGTAGGCCTCGAGCTTGCGGTCGGTGTGGTCCGAGGCCAGGCTCACGAACATCTCGTCGCCATGGGTGAAGACGAAGACCTCGGCCTCGCCCGAGGAGTCCGGGCCCAGCACCTGCAGCGTGCTGCTCTGGCTCAGCTGGTTGCTGGCGATGCGGTAGTACAGCGGCACGGCGCTGGGGCGCGGAATGCCGAGTGCGGCCAGCTCCTCGATGTGGTGCTCGATGGCCGCGTGGTCGCGGCCGGCCCAGCCGGCGACGATCAGGGTGTCGAAGATGGGGGCCAGGGTCTGGCCTTCGGGGGTGGTGAATTGCAGTTGCATGGTGGGATGCTCGAAAGAGAGGGTGACTTACTGCTTCTTGACGAAGCACACGACCAGGAAGGCGGCGAGGAACTCCAGCGCGGCCACGAAGTACAGCCCCGAGGACAGCGAGCCCGTGCTGGTCTTGAGCGCGCCGATCATGTAGGGCGCGACGAAGCCGGCCAGGTTGCCGATGGAGTTGATGAGGGCGATGCCGCCCGCAGCCGCCGTGCCGGCCAGGAAGGCCGAGGGAATCGACCAGAACACGGGGAAGGCCGCGAGGATGCCGATGGAGGCCAGCGTCAGCGCGCACAGGGCCAGCACGGCGTCGTGCAGGAACATGCCGGTGAGGACCAGGCCCGCGGCGGCGATCAGCGCGGCGATGGCGCTGTGCATGCGGCGCTCGCCGGTCTTGTCCGAGTGCATGCCGTTCCAGACCATGGCCAGCGTGCCGGCGAGGAAGGGAATGGCCGAGATCAGGCCGATCTGCAGATTGTTCTGGATGCCGATCTCCTTGATGATGGACGGCGACCAGAAGGCGATCGTGGCGTTGCCGCTGACGATGCAGAAGTACACCGCCGCGCACAGCCACACGCGGTAGTTGCGGCAGGCGTCGATGAAGGAATGCTGCTTGTGGCCCTGCTGGCTCTCGGCGGCCACGGCGGCCGTGACGGCGCGCTGCTCGGCGGCGCTCAGCCACTTGGCGTTCTCGGGCTTCTCGGGCAGCCAGGCCAGCACGAAGAAGCCGGCGATCACCGAGGGAATGCCTTCGAGGATGAACAGCCACTGCCAGTTGGCCAGGTGGCCCACGCCCTGCATGCCGTTCATGATGGCGCCCGCGATCGGGCCGCCCACGGCGCCGGCGATGGCGAACGAGGTCATGAACAAACCGTTGACGCGGGCGCGGTGGCGGGCCGGGAACCAGTAGGTCAAATACAGCACCACGCCGGGGAAGAAGCCCGCCTCGACCACGCCCAGGATGAAGCGCAGCACGTAGAACATGATGGGCGTGCTCACATAGGCCAGGGCCATCGAGGCGCCGCCCCACAGGATGGTGATGCGCGCCAGCGTCTTGCGCGCGCCGATCTTTTCCAGCAGCAGGTTGCTGGGCACCTCGAACAGGAAGTAGCCGATGAAGAAGATGCCGGCGCCCAGGCCGTAGACGGCCTCGCTGAACTGCAGGTCCTGCAGCATCTGCAGCTTGGCGAAGCCGACGTTGACGCGGTCGATCCAGGCCAGCACGAAAAGAAAGACCAGGAAGGGGATCAGCCGCCAGGCGATCTTGCGGTAGGTGGCTTCCAGGTCGGTGGGCGGCGCATCGCTGGCGCCGTGGGCGAGGGGGTGGGTGGCCGTGGCCGGGCTGCTCATGGGTGTCTCCTGTCTTGGATCGATGCCGTGGGCACGCAGCGGCGGCCAAGCGGCCGGCTGGTGCGCTCCGGGAAGCTCCGGCGCGTGCCGGGTTCCGTTGCCTGCAGTATCGAAATGCGGGACAGGACTGTCCAACGAGAAATTCTGAGCGGCGACGAACAGAAATTCTTATCGCTCGCCGCGGCGCGGTCGGACTGCGGTCAGTCGGGCTGCGCTCAGCCGCAGCTGGTGGCGGCCGTCGGGCGGGGCGCGCGCAGCGGCTGCTTCCACAGCTCGGCCAGCAGCAGGCCGGCGATGGTCAGCGCGCCGCCGGCCGCGTGGTAGGCCGCCAGCGGCTCGCCCAGCGCGGCCACGGCGATCAGCGCGGTGAAGATCGGCGTCAGGTTGAAGAACATGCTGGCGCGGCTCGGGCCGATGCGCGCCACCGAGGTCATCCACAGCAGCGGCGCGGCGATGGACGCCATGATGCCGGCAAAGGCCACCAGCGGCAGATTGGCCGCGTTCAGGCCGGTCTTGGGCGCCAGCAGGTACAGCGGCAGCTGCGCCGCCACGGCCACCAGAACCTGCAGGTACAGCAGCTGCACCGTGGCCAGGCGCGGCATGGTCCAGCGCTTGAGCAGGATGTTGTAGACCGCATAGGCCAGCATGGCGATGAACATCAGCGCGTCGCCGCCATTGAGCCCCTGCGTGAACAGGCTGGCCGGATCGCCCGACGACACCACCAGCGACACGCCCGCGATGGCCAGCAGGCTACCCAGCACCGCGCCCCAGCTCAGGCGCTGGCCCAGCAGCGCGGTGGACAGCGCCAGCACCATCATCGGCGTGAGCGAGCCGATGATGCCCATGTGCGTGGCCGTGGTCAGGTGGGCTGCATAGTAGGCCAGGCTCTGGTAGACCACCATGCCCAGCAGGCCCAGCACCACCAGGCGCGGCAGCTGCGCCCGCACCTCGGCCCGCTGGCGCCAGACCGACGGCAGCACGAAGGGCGTGAACAGCACGGCCGCCACCAGCCAGCGGAAAAAGCCGATCTCGGCCGCGGCTATGCTGTCGGCCGCCAGCTTGCTGACCACGGTGTTGACCGACCAGATCAGCACGGCGGTCAGCGGAAAAAGATAAGACCCCATCGCCATACTCCTCAGACTGGCCGCTATCATGGCGCTGTCTGACTTGCAGTGCATTGCTGATTTCAGACAAACGATAGCGCAACCCGGACCTTTCCCTTTCGTGCCCGCCATGTCCAGCCGCCACCCGCCCATGCGCATCCAGAACGTCGAGGACGTGCAGGGCCAGTACTTCTTCCGCTACGACGAGTTCGGCGCCCATACCGAGGCGCCGCCGCACAGCCACAGCTGGGGCCACCTGAACTATGCGCTGCGCGGCAGCATGCGCATGGACATGGCGGGCGGGCGCTGGGTCTCGCCGCCGCAGTACGGCGTGTGGATTCCGCCGGGCGTGGTGCATGGCTGCTATGTGACGCATGCAGTGGTCTACCGCTCGGTCTACCTGGCGCCGGCGTTGTGCGCGGCACTGCCGGCGCAGCCGTGCTCGCTGCGCATAGGCCCCATCGTGCGGGCCATCCTGGCCGACTTCGCCGCGCGTGACGTGCACGGGCCGCGCAGCGACGCCGACCTGCGCCTGGCCCGCGTGCTCTACGACCAGCTGCTGGCCGTGCCCGCCGAGACCGGCTACCTGCCGGCGGCCGAGCATCCCGCGCTGGTGCAGGTGCTCGAAGCCATGCGCGCCGCGCCGCACGACCACCGCAGCCTGGCCGCCTGGGCCGACAGCGTGCACATGACCGAGCGCACCCTGGCGCGCCACTGCCAGCGCGAGCTGGGCATGAGCCTGGGCGAGTGGCGCCAGCGCATGCGCTACCTGCAGGCCATCGACGCGCTGGAGGGCGGCGCCAGCGTGCAGAGCATCGCCTACGACCTGGGCTACAGCACGCCGTCGGCCTTCATCGCCATGTTCCAGCGCGAGGCCGGCATGTCGCCCGAACAGTTCCGCCGCGAATGCTGCGCGACGTAGGATAATGTCGCCCGTGAAGCCTGCCAGACCGCCGCTGGTGCAAGCGTGGAAACACGGCACTGGAGGAACGTCCGGACTGCACAGGACAGCGTAGCAGCTAACGGCTGCCCACCGCGAGGTGAGGATCAGAGCAACAGAGACGAGTCAGGGTCGTTTTGCCACCTTGGTGTTCTATGGGGTTGCCAGCGAAAGCTGGCAACGGCTGGCGTAAGCCAGACGCGCAAGGCGCAAGCCTTGCAGCCCCATAGCCACCCAGGGCGCGAAGCGCCCTGGGTGAAACGGGCAATCTCTACGCGCAGCAATACCAAGTAGGCCAGCGTTGATGTGGTTCCGCAGAGCTGGCGGGTAGGTAGCATCGAGCCGTGGTGGCGACACCCGGCCCAGAGTAATGGCGGTCACGCCGCGGGCAACCGCGGTGCACAGAATCCGGCTTATCGGCAGACTTCACACCATTTTTCGGCCCCTCGGGGCCATCTCCGCCAAAGATGCCGGCGTGTGCCGGCTCAGCGCACCTGGCCTTCGCGGACGGACTGGATGGCATAGCCATAGAGCACCTGCGCGGCCGGGCTCAGGCTCTCGCCTTTTCGCTTCAGCAGCTCCACGCTCCTGCGCGCGGTCCGGTCCGCGAGCGGCAGGCATAGGAGCCCGGCGGTCTCCATGATGGCCATGCGCGGCAGCACCGTCACCCCCAGGCCGTTGCGCACGTAGGTCAGCAGCGAGGTGGTGTTGTGGATCATCAACCGGCTGTCCTTGACCAGTTGCTGGACGCCGGCCGCAGGAAATTTGGCGCACAGGCCGTTGGCGATGAAGTCCACGCTGCGCAGGTCGTCCCAGCGAACGGCCCGCTTCAAGGTGCTCAACGGGTGCTGGCTGGGGCACACCAGCACGAAGGGGTCCTCGATGAGCGGCGTCGCCTCGATGTCCGTGACTCCCTGTGGCAGGGTGCCAATGCCGAAATCCACTTCTCCCGCGTTGAGGGCCGCCGCCACGGCCTGCGAGTCGGTATCGCGCAGATCGATCCGAATCTGCGGGTGGGTCTGCCGCATGTGCAGCGTCATGAAGGGGAGCAGCCGCGTGGCGGCCGTCGGCACGGCGGCGACCCGCACCATGCCCTGGCGGCCGCTGGCAAACGCGCGCAGGTCTTGCACCGTGTCATCAAAATCGGCAACCGCGCGCTTGGCCATGGCATAGGCGTGCTCACCCAGCGGTGACAGGCGCGCCTTGCGCTCGCCTTCGAACAGATGGCCGCCGAGGTCTTCTTCCAACTGGCGCAGCGCCATCGACAGCGCGGCCGGCGTGCGCCCGACACGGGCACCCGCCTCCGCCAGTTCGCCCGCCTCGACCACGGCAACGAAATAGCGCAGGAGTTCGATCTTCATTTAAGTTTTATTTAATCAATATAAAAATATTTTAGATTGATTAAAGCGAAAGCGCTTCTTAGACTTCGTCGCATCGCAGTCCGATACCGGTGTTGCAACCACACGCCTTCCGACTGCACTCTCTTTTCATTGGATGGGATACATGAAGCCAGCGCTCCCCTTTCGCATCGACGGCATGCAGTACAGCAACTGGTCGCGGCCGGTATTCGAGACGCTGCGGCAAGCCGGGCTCGATGCCGTCCATGTCACCATCGCCTACCACGAGAATTTCCGTGAAATGGTGGCCAACCTCGAACGCTGGAACGGCTGGTTCGAGCAGTTCCCGGAGCTCATCTGCAAAGCCAGGACGGCGCAGGACGTGCGCGAGGCCAAGAGCCGGCAACGCACCGCCGTCATCTTCGGCTTCCAGAATCCGTCCCCCATGGAGGACGACATCCGGCTCATTGAGATCGTGCACGAACTCGGTGCCCGCTTCATGCAACTGACCTACAACAACCAGTCGCTGCTGGCGTCGGGCTGCTACGAGAAGACGGACAGCGGCGTCACCAGGATGGGCAAGGAAGTCATCCAGGAAATGAACCGCGTGGGGCTGGTGATCGACATGAGCCATTCGGCCGAGCGCTCCACGCTGGAGGCGATTGACCTGTCCTCGCGTCCCATCGCCATCACGCATGCCAATCCCCATGCGTGGGAGCCCGCGTTGAGAAACAAGTCGGATGCCGTCATACGGGCCCTGGCGGCCCGCGGCGGCATGCTCGGCTTCTCGCTGTACCCACACCACCTGCGGCACAAGAGCCAGTGCACGCTGGAGGACTTCTGCGGCATGGTGGCGCGCACGGCGGATATGGTCGGGATCGATCACCTGGGCATCGGCTCCGACCTCTGCCTGGACCAGCCCGACTCCGTGGTGCATTGGATGCGCAATGGGCGGCACACGAAAGCCACCGACTACGGCGAAGGCTCGGCCGCACAGCCCGGTTTTCCGCCGCAACCGGATTGGTTCGCCGACAGCCGCGGGTTTGCCAACCTTGAGCGCGGCCTGCGCGGGGTGGGCTTTTCCGAGCACGACATCGACGCGGTGCTGGGGAACAACTGGCTGCGCTTCTTCGAAGACAACTTTCCTCCCCAGAGCGCCACGCAGCGGACTGGCTCCGCACCGGTCGCCTGAGCGGCGCCGCCATTGAAACCACCACCTTCAGGTACAACACCCATGCACACCATCCAACGTCACCAGCCCGGCCCCCGGATGTCCCAGGCCGTCATCTGCAACGGGATCGCCTTCCTGTCGGGCCAGGTGCCGAAAACCACCTTGAACGAGGGCATCACGGCCCAGGCCGGCGAGGTGCTCGCGCAAGTCGATGCGCTCCTGGCCGAAGTCGGCAGCAGCAAGCGCCACCTGCTGTCCTGTTCCATCGTGCTGCGGGACATGGCCGATTTCGACGCGTGGAACGCCGTCTGGGACCACTGGGTCGATGCCGCCCATACGCCCGCCAGGACGACCGTACAGGCCGCCATGGCCCGGCCGCTGTGCAAGGTCGAAGTCACGGTGACCGCCGCGCTGGCATGACATGCGAGGCGGCGGGGCCCACCCGCCCGCTGCCTCCCTTCACCCAACATCTTCTGGAGACAACGATGAAGCAGAGTTTCTGCAAATGGACCATGGCCGCCGGTGTGGCCCTCTCTGCCCTGGTGGCTGCGACGGGGGCCAGCGCGCAGGCCTATCCCAGCAAGGCGGTGCACCTGGTCGTGCCGTTCCCGCCGGGCGGCGTGGCCGACCTGGTCGCCCGCACGGTCGGGCAGAAGGTCAGCGAAGGGCTCAAGCAGCCGGTGATCATCGACAACCGGCCTGGTGCGAGCGCCATCATCGGCACCGACTATGTGGCCCGCGCACCCGCGGACGGCTACACGCTGCTGCTGGCCAACCTGCCCGTGCTGTCGATCAACGCATTGCAGTACACCGAGCTGCCTTACTCTGCGGGCAAGGACTTCGCTCCCGTCATCATGCTGGCCGACCAGCCTTACATCATTGCGCTGAGCCCCACCGTTCCCGCCAGGAACATGCAGGAGTTCATCGCGCTGGCCCGGAAAAAGCAGGACGCGTTCTCGTTCGGCTCGGCATCCAGCTCGACCTTTCTCGCCGGCGAACTCTTCAAGCAGCGCGCCAACGTCAAGCTGACGCATGTGCCCTACAAGGGCAGTGCGCCGGCGATCAACGACCTGCTGGGCGGCCACATCAGCCTGATCCTCGATCCTGTCATCACCCTGCTGCCCCATGTCAAGGCCGGCAAGCTCACCGCCCTGGCGGTGACCTCGTCCAAGCGCATCGACATCGCGCCCGACATTCCGAGCTACGCCGAAGTCGGCCTCAAGGACATGGACATCACTTCGTGGCAAGGCGTCATGGCTCCTGCCAAGACACCCCAGGCGGTGATCGACCGGCTGAACGCAGAGTTCGACCACGCCCTCAAGTCCCCCGAGGTGATCGCGCGCCTGAAGGAGCAGGGCGTCACCCCCGTGGGGGGATCGGCCGCGAGCTTCGAGAAGTTCATCCAGGAGGAGAACAAGCGCTGGTCGGCGCTGGCCAAACAGGTCGATTTCAAGCCAGAGCCGCGTTGAATCGGTATGTCTGCACTCCGGCACCGTCTTTCACAGCTGGGCCTGGCGCTGCCTGCCGCCAATGCCACCGTGTTCATGTACCAGCCGGCTGTCCGGCATGGAGATCTGCTCTGTATCGCCGGCCAGATTCCCAAGCTCAGCCAGGACACCCTCACGGCGACCGGCAAGGTCGGCGACACCGCGCTGCATGATGCCGACCTTCAGCTGGCCGTGCGCACCTGCGTTCTCAATGCGCTGGCGTGGATCGACGAGCTGACGCGCAGCGACGGCGCACAGGTGGCGCAGATACTGCGCGTGAACTATTTCTTCCAGGTCACCGGCAGCCACCAGCACAGCCTCTCCCGATTGGCCGATGCGGGCTCGTCATTGCTGGTGGACATCTTTGGCGAGAAAGGCCGCCATGCCCGCTCCGTCATCGGCGTGACGGAGCTGCCCCGCAACGCCCCCGTGCTGATCGACATGGATGTGGCATTGGGGGCGGCTGGCTAAGGCTTGGCCAGCCCCGGCTTCTCGACAACGCAGGCCTGCGCATGCCCCTGCGCCAGCGCCTGGGCGCGCTGCTGCGTATCGGGATGGCTGCTGAGCCACGAGGTCCAGGCTGGGCTCCGGGCTTCCTGCGGTGGAGGCTTGCTGTCTTCGGGCTTGCCGCTGTGGCCCGGCGCAGCCAGCGCCAGCAGCAGCTCGCCCATGGGCTGGGTGGGGCGGCCCGCCGCCTGCAGGTGGCGGATGGCGAAGCAGTCGGCCTCGGTCTCGTGGCTGCGCTGGTAGGCCAGGCCGGTCAGCAGCGTGCTGCCGTAGTTCACCACCCACGACACATCGCCCAGCGCCAGGCCCAGGCCGGTGTTGAGCACGCCTTGCTCGATGACCATGCGCGTGCCGTGGCGCTGCAGCACATGGCCGGCCTCGTGCGACAGCACGCCGAGGATGGCGTCGTCGGGCAGCTTGCGCCTGGCGGCCAGCTGCACCAGCGCATCGGTGACCACCACGGTGCCGCCGGGCAGCGCGAACGCATTCGCTGGCAGGCCGCTGCGAAACAGCAGCGTGATCGGCGGGCGGTAGTCGGGGTAGCGCAGCAGCTGCCGCGGCCACTGGGCCTGCATGGCGCTGAACTGTGCCTGCAGCTGCTGCTGGCGCTCGGTGGGCAGCTTGCTGGGCTGGAGCAGTTCGCCGTCGAGCTGCTCCATCACCCGGGCGGTGATGGCCTGCTCCCAGCTGAGCGGCACCTGCGCGGTCAGCACGCCGGCCAACCAGGGCGTGCCGTAGCGGTAGAAGAGCAGCAGCGCGGCGCCGGCCAGCACCACGCCGGCGAGCAGGTGGCTCCAGCGGCTTTGCATGCGCTGCGCCACGCTGTGCCGGCCGCCGGCGGCGTCGAATGCGGCCTGCCATTGGGGCGCGTCGCTGATCTCGATGCTGCCTGCGCTGCGCAGGTTGATGAGCAGCCGGGAAGGCGGGCGGCGCGGGCTCCAGGCCTCGGGCCAGATGAGCTGTGAGGCGGCATAGCGCTGTACGCCGGCCGTGGGGTTGCTTCCATCCGCCGCTGCCAGCGGATGCACCACCAGCTGCGGGCCCTGCGCCGACGGCTCCAGGTGCAGCAGCACCGGGCGGGCCCGGCTGTGGATGCCGTCGAACCAGCGGCCGCGCAGCAGCGCGGGCGGCGGGGTGGTTGCGTCGCCGGTGCCGGGCATCGCTCAGCCGACGAAGTCGAGCCCGACGGCATCAGCGATGGCGTCGCCCAGGCCGTGCTCCTGCTGGTCGAGCAATCGGCCGGTGATGTCGTCCAGTTCGCCCTTGAGGTACATGGTGACCGAGTTCACGCGCATGGCGTATTCGCTGACGCGCGCGAACGGGCGGTAGAAGCCCAGCGTCAGCAGATTGAGCACGGTGTTTTTCACGCGCAGCAGCACATAGGCGGGCACCGACAGCGTGGCCTTGAAGCGCGCCATCTGGCTGATGCCGATGTTGTTCCACATCAGGTTGAACATGGCCGCCTGCCGGTAGGCCAGCGCCGGCAGCGAGGCGACGAAGAGCAGGAACAGCGGCAGCAGCACCAGCAGCAGGATGCCGGTGAAGCTGAAGCCCAGGTGGCGCGTGGCGTAGGGGCTGCTGCTGTAGATGAGGTACAGCAGCGCGCCTACGGCGGCGTAGCAGGCGAACAGCAGCGCGATGGCGCGCATCCAGATGCCGACGAACTGCGCGTAGCGCGGCTTCCAGCGGCCGCACTCGTGGCCGATGAAGGTGCGCAGGATCAGCAGGCGCTTGTAGTTGTAGTCGAGCCGGATCAGGCACAGCAGGCTCAGGAAGAAGGCCAGCACGAAGCCGCCGAGCAGGGCCAGGACGGTGTCGGGCGAGAGCCTGGGCGCACGCTGCGCCGGCGGCGTGTCTTCGTCCGCTTCGTCTGCCTCATCCGCCTCGGCATCGGCCAGCTCGTAGCGGCCGAGCTGCACCGGCGCGACCTCGCCGTTGGCCGGCACGCGATCGGCCTGGGCCGGCGCCTTGCGGGCAGCGGCCGGGCTGGCCTGCTGCGTGGCCGGTGGCTTGGCGGCTGGCTCGTCGTCGAAGCTGCGCGCGGCCGAGATGGCGAAGGCGATCCACAGCAGCGCGATCAGGAACACCGGCCAGCTGGCGATGTAGATCTGCCGCCAGTTCGGCAGGAAGTGCAGGCGCAGGCCGCGCCAGCGCGTATTGCCCAGGCGAAAGCGCATGGCGCTGGCCCAGAGGTAGGGCGCCAGCGCCGCGAGGCCGAGGATGAGCAGCGTGGCGGCCACGTCGTGCCCGGTGCGCTGCGCGAGCTTGTTGGCCAGCGACAGGGCCAGCACCAGCAGGAAGCCGAAGAACATCTTGCGCTTCTCGGCGACGAACTCGAAGGCGTCGCCCGCCAGCATGGTGTGGTTCATGAAGTACGCCACCGTGCGCCGCCGCGCGAACGGCGTGTACAGGCTCAGGGTGACGATGGTCAGCAGCAGGTTCACCAGCCAGATGCGGAAGTACTCGAGGCCGCTGCCTTCGAACTCCATGATGTGCGCGTTAATCGGCGTGGGCGGGCGGCTGCGCTTGCGTGCGCTGCGCTCGCCGGGCGGTGCGGCGCTGTCGGCGTGGAACGTTCCCGCCGCGGCATCGGGCCGCAGCGCCGCTTCTTGGAGCGGCATGGATGGGGACAGTGGCATGGTTCTCCCTCTCTGGAGGCGCCAGTGTACCCAAAAGGTAAATAAATGTAGGCGAAGCCGTAAAGCTTTTATGCGGCCGGCAACTATCAAAAAAATAGCTGCTGGCGCTTATTGGATCTATGATTCAAATGGATTTCACATTGGAATCAAGGATGGATGAGCGCCAGATGCTCTTATTTTGATGGCGTCAGAAGCGCTCCCAGGGCTGCAGCGGGCGCCATTGCCCCTCGGGCATCTTGGACAGCGGCAGCCGCCCGATGCGGATGCGCTTGAGCGCGACCACGCGCAGGCCCACGGCCTCGCACATGCTGCGCACCTGGCCGGGGCGGATGCCCTGCAGCGCGAAGCGCAGGCGCCGCTCGCTCTGCCAGCTGACCTTGATCGGCGGCAGCGGGCGGCCGTTGAAGCTCAGGCCGTGGCAGAGCTTCTGCAGGCCGCCCTCGGCGATGTCGCCGGCCACCTCGACGATGCATTCCTGCTCCAGCGTCTCGATGTCTTCGGTGAGCTTGCGCGCCACGCGCCAGTCCTGCGTGTAGACCACGAGGCCGCCAGCCTCGGTGGGCAGCGGCGTGACGCAGTCAAGCTGGCGGAAGTGCCGCTGCAGCAGGCGCAGCGGCGGGCCGCCATCGGTGTACAGGTTGTCGGGTTGCACCAGCGACAGCGCCTGGGGCGCGCCCTGGCTGCGGCTGCCGTGGGCGCCGCTGGCGCTGGCATCGGGGCTGCCCAGGCCGCCAAGACCGGCTTCGTAGCCGGCGGGCTTGTGCAGGATCAGCGTGACGGGCGGCAGTTCCTCGGCGCGGGCGCCGGGTGCCAGCACCACCTGCTGCCGCGGCGCGACGCGCACGCCCGGCGCCTCGACGACCTTGCCGTCCACGCTGACCCAGCCGCCCTCGATGTACAGCTCGGCCTCGCGGCGCGAGCAGCCCTGCTGCTGCGCGAGGCGTTTGGACAGGCGGATGATTTCGTCGTTGGCGTTCATGTCGGTCATTGGCGGTGCCCCGGCATGGACGCCGCGCAGCGGCGCTGCGTTCAGGGGGCGGCTATCTTACCGTGCGGATGTGCTCGACGTGCGCCAATAGCGATCGCATCGCCGCCGGCCACAGCCGCGGCGGCGTGTCGGCATAGGCGATCTGCACCCAGTCGTCGGGCGTGCCGTCGGGCGCGGCGGCCATGGCGGCGCGCACTTTCTCTTCGCGCGCCATGCGGTGGGCGCGCAGGTGGGCGATGACCCGGCGCGGCTGCTGCAGCGCGTAGCCATGGGCCGGCAGGATGAAGCCGATGCCGCCCTGTTCGCAGGCTGCATCCAGCGCAGCCAGCGAGGCGAGGTAGTCGCGCATGTTGCCGTCGGGCGGGTCGATGATGGTGGTGCTGCCGTTCAGGATGTGGTCGCCGCTGAAGAGCAGGCCGTCCTCCTCCAGCACCAGGCAGACATGGTTGGCCGCGTGGCCGGGCGTGTGGATGGCGCGCAGCGTGTGCGAGTGCCCGGGGCCGTCGGGGTGGGTCAGGGCCAGGCGCTGGCCGTCCTGCAGCGCCTGGTCGGGCCGGAAGTGGCTGGCCGGGCGCGCCGTGCTGGCCGAGGGCAGGCCCCAGATCACCGGCGCGGGGCGGCCGGTGGCGGCCACCAGGGCCTGCAGCGGCGCGGCGCCGGGCGAGTGGTCGGCATGCGAGTGCGTGCAGACGATGGCGCGGATGTCGCCGCCCGCGGCGTCGAGCAAACGCTGCTGGTGCTCGGGGCGGTCCGGGCCGGGGTCGATGGCGATGTAGCCGGTGGCCGCGTCGCCGACGAGGTAGCTGTTGGTGCCGGGGCCGGTCATGACACCGGGGTTGGCGGCGGTGAGCCGCAGCACGTTCCTGGCGAGCGGCACGGCCTGCTCGTGCTGCCAGTCGATGGACGGCTGCATCTGGCCGTCGGGGCTGACCAGGGCCAGCTCGCCGTAGGCGGTCTCGTGCTCCATGAAGCGGACGAGCTCGCCATTCTTGGTGGCCTTGCGCGGCAGGCTGCTCCACAGCGGCTGGCCGGGCGGCTGAGCCTGCAGCACGTCGAGCAGGGCCTGCACCGTGGGGTAGCGCACGAGGTGGCGGAAGGTCTCGACGGTGGGGAACATCAGGCTCAGCGTGCCGTCGCCGGCGCGGTGCAGCGCCTCGGCGGGCGAGATCCACAGCGTCTCGAACTGCTCGGCCTCGTCGGCCACCGGGGTCTGGCCCTCGGGCACGCGGGCCGCGAGAAAGGGCACGTCGAAGCGGATCTTGCCTTCGAGCGGCGTGACCCAGTGCGCCAGCAGCCACAGCGCGTCGGCGGCCAGCGTCAGGCCCAACGCCTGGCACTGGGGCAGCAGTGGCTGGTCGCGGGCTATGCGCTCCAGCTCGGCCTGGCTGGCCCAGCGGCCATCGGCGTGGCGCGCCAGCAGGATGCCCAGCTCTTCGAAGGTCTCGCGGATCGCGGCCTGGGCGATGGTGAGCTCGGCCGCGCCCTGCTGCGGCCGGGTGGCGAGCTGGCCGTGGTGCTGCGCATCCTCGGCGTCGATGGAGCCGCCCGGAAACACATAGTTGCTGGCCGCGAAGCGCGCCTTCTCGGAGCGGCGCGAGATCAGCACCTCGAGCCGCGTGGCGCCGGGTGCGCCCACCGGATCGGGGGCATCGCGCAGCAGCAGCAGGGTGGAGGCCGGGCGCGCGGCAACGGGGGCGACCTGGGGGGTGAGCAACTGGTGGAGGCGGGTCATGGCCGCATTATGGGGACTTGCGCGGGGCGTGGCTGTCACCCAGGGTGCGGTCCCGCGATAATGCGGCCATGGACATCCGCTTTACCAAGATGCAGGGCGCCGGCAACGATTTCGTGGTGCTGGACGAGACCCGCGCGCGCCTGAACCTGCGCGAGGACCAGTACCGCTTTCTGGCCGACCGCCACTTCGGCGTGGGCGCCGACCAGATCCTGACGGTGCGGCCTTCGCCGGGCGAGGGCATCGACTTCGAATACATCATCCACAACGCCGATGGCGGCGAGGTGGAGCAGTGCGGCAACGGCGCGCGCTGCTTTGCGCGCTACGTGCATGACAAGGGCCTCACCGGTAAGCGCGCGATCCGCGTGCTGACCAAGGCCGGCGTCATCCTGCCCGAGCTGACGGCCGACGGCCGCGTCACCGTCGACATGGGCCAGCCGCGCCTGGCGCCCGAGCAGGTGCCGTTCGACACCGCCGGGCTGCAGCCGCAGACACAGAATTTTGCACAAAAATGGCCGCTGGCCCTTGCCAGTGAAGCGCAGGCAGCTACGATTTCTGTAGTCGTGGTGTCCATGGGCAATCCGCATGCGGTCACGCTGGTGGACGACGTGGACACGGCGCCCGTCGCGCAGCAGGGGCCGCTGGTCGAATCGCACGCGCGCTTTGCGCAGCGGGTGAACGCCGGCTTCCTGCAGGTGCAGGACGCCCACCATGTGCGGCTGCGCGTCTACGAGCGCGGCGCGGGCGAGACCCTGGCTTGCGGCAGCGGCGCCTGCGCGGCGGTGGTGGCCGGCATCCAGCTCGGGCTGCTGCAGTCGCCGGTCGACGTGCAGACGCGCGGCGGCGTGCTCACCATCGCCTGGGGCGGCCAGGAAAGCGATCCGGTGCTGATGACGGGCCCTGCCACGACCGTATTCGAAGGTCAGATCACCATTCCCGATTGAAGCCATGAACAGCAATGAAACCGTTCCCCCGATCACCGAAGAAGACATCGCCGAGTACCTGCTGAACACGCCCGAGTTCTTCGTGCGCCACGCCCAGGTGCTGGCCACGGTGCAGATCGTCAGCCCGCACAGCCACCGCGCCGTGAGCCTGCAGGAGCGCCAGGCCGAGATGCTGCGCGAGAAGATCAAGGCGCTGGAGCACCGCATCATGGACCTGATGCGCAACGGCAGCCAGAACCACCATACGGTCGACAAGATCCATGGCTGGGCCTGCGAGGTGGCGCGCACGCGCAACCCGGTGCAGTTGCCGCAGTCCATCGTGCAGGGGCTGCGCGAGCATTTCGACGTGCCGCAGGCGGCGGTCAAGCTCTGGGACGTGAGCGAAAGCTACCTGCGCGAAAGCTTCGCGCAGGGCGCGAGCGATGACACGCGCAGCTTCGCCAGCTCGCTCACCGCGCCCTACTGCGGCCCGAACATGGGCGTGGAGGCCGTGCGCTGGCTGCCCGATGCGCAGCAGGTGCAGTCGGTCGCGCTGCTGCCGCTGCGCGACGGCCCGCTGGAGTCCGACGCACCCGCCTGGGGCTTGCTGGTGCTGGGCTCGCCCGATGCCGAGCGCTTCGACGCCGAGATGAGCACCGATTTCCTCGCCCGCATCGGCGAGCTGTCCAGCGGCCTGCTGTCGCGGCTGCGCTGACAACCCATGCCCGAAAACCCGGCCCAGCCCTTGCCCCTGGAGCGCGAGATGCTCCTGTATCTGGAGCATGTGCGGGTCGAGAAGCGCCTGGCCGAGCGCACGCAGATCCTGTATGAGCTGGACCTGCAGCGCCTGCAGGCCATGGCGCAGGCCGTGTCCATGCCGGTGCTGCAGCTGCAGGCCGCGCACATCCGCCGCTTCGTCGCGCAGATGCACAGCGCCGGCCGCAGCGGCCGCGGCATCGCGCTGATCCTCTCGGGCTGGCGCGGCTTCTTCACCTGGGCCGGGCGCCAGGGCCTGGTGGCCCACAACCCGGTGCAGGACGTGCGCGCGCCCAAGGCGCCCAAGCCCCTGCCCAAGGCCCTGGCGGTGGACGACGCGGTGCGCTTTGCCGAGCATGCGCCTGCGGGCGAAGATCCCTGGGTGGCCGCGCGCGACCAGGCAATGGTCGAGCTGCTGTACGGCAGCGGCCTGCGCGTGGGCGAACTGGTGGGTCTGGACCTCAGTGCCGGCCCGGACAGCGAGCGCGCCGGCCGCGGCTGGGTCGACCTGGACGCCGCCGAGGTCCATGTGATCGGCAAGGGCCGCAAGCGCCGCACCGTGCCGGTGGGCAGCGCGGCGCTGGCGGCGCTGCGGGCCTGGCTGGAGCTGCGCGCGAGCGGTGCCGCGGTGCAGGAGCCGGCGCTCTTCATCGGTGTGCGCGGCGGGCGCCTGTCTGCCGCCAGCATCTGGCAGCGGCTGCGCGAGCGCAGCGTGCAGGCGGGCATGACCACGTCGGTGCACCCGCACATGCTGCGGCACTCGTTCGCCAGCCACCTGCTGCAGTCCAGCCACGACCTGCGCGCCGTGCAGGAGCTGCTGGGCCACGCCAGCATCACCACCACGCAGGTCTACACGCGGCTCGATTTCCAGCACTTGGCCCAGGTCTACGACCAGGCGCATCCGCGGGCCCGCAAGAAATCGGATTCCTGACCCTTGCATCTGCGCAGTCGGCCGCCATTTAGTACGATTGCCGATTCCCTGCGCGGGCCGTGCCGCCTGCATCGTCACCATCCGAGGTCGTATGTCGCTTATTCCTGTCACCATCCTTACCGGCTTCCTGGGCTCGGGCAAGACCACGCTGCTCAAGCGCGTGCTGCATGAAACCCACGGCATGAAGATCGCCGTGATCGAAAACGAGTTCGGCGAAGAGAACATCGACACCGACATCCTGAAGACCGAGTCCAAGGAACAGATCCTGCAGATGAGCAACGGCTGCATCTGCTGCACCATCCGCGAAGACCTGCGCGAGGCCCTTCAGCTGCTGGCCGCCAAGCGCCGCAAGGGCCTGGTGGAGTTCGACCGCATCGTGATCGAGACCACCGGCCTGGCCGATCCGGGACCGGTGGCGCAGACTTTCTTCATGGACGACGAGATCGCCGAGAGCTACCTCATCGACTCCATCCTGACGCTGGTCGATGCCAAGCACGCCAACCAGCAGCTCGACACGCGCCAGGAGGCACGCCGCCAGGTGGGCTTCGCCGACCAGATCTTCCTGTCCAAGACCGATCTGGTGACCGAGGGCGAGAAGGACGAGCTGGTCCACCGCCTCAAGCATATGAACCCGCGCGCACCGATCACCGCCGTGCATTTCGGCGAGGTGCCGCTGGCCGAGGTGTTCGACCTGCGCGGCTTCAACCTGAATGCCAAGCTGGACATCGACCCCGACTTCCTGAAGGAAGACGATCACGACCACAGCGACTGCGACCACGACCATGGGAAGTGCGACCATGACCATGACCACGGCCATGCACACGAGCACCACGACCATGACCACGAACATGGCGAGCACTGCAACCACCCGCACCACCACCATCACGACGACGATGTGAAGAGCTTCGTCTACCGCGCCGACAAGCCCTTCGACCCCGCCAAGCTCGAGGACTTCCTGGGCGCGATTGTCAACATCTATGGCCCGCGCATGCTGCGCTACAAGGGCGTGCTCGACATGAAGGGCACCGAGCGCAAGGTGATCTTCCAGGGCGTGCACCAGCTGATGGGCAGCGACCTCGGACCGCAGTGGGCCGAGGGCGAGCAGCGCGCCAGCCGCATGGTCTTCATCGGCATCGACCTGCCGCAGGACATCCTGCGCCAGGGCCTGGACCAGTGCCTGGTGGCAGCCTGAGCGGGCGCTGGCTCAGGGTAAACACGAGCCGGGAGGCGGCCCGCTGCAAGGGTAATCGGTTGTTCTCGGTCCACAATGCCAATTACAATCGCCGCCCGATGGCCCGAGGAACGCTCGGGCAAGGCTGGCAGACGAAGGTGCCGCAAGCGGTCGCGCAGGTCACGCAATGATTTGTTGCAAGCTCGAAAGTGCCTTCCGGTCATGGCGAGCCAATGGAGCGGCATACAGGATATAGTCCTTGATTGCCCGGGGAAGAATGTCACCGGCTATCGACCGTGATGGCCCTGCATTCTTGTGTTGTGGAGGCGGCCTGGCCGTCATTGAGAGTACTGCCCAGTCAGTCCAAAAAGCTATGCCTACGAATTTGCAAACCACGCCGAAACGGGACTCCAAGCTCAGCACCGCCTGGAAGACCAAGCCTGCGGACGAATTGACGGACGACGAAGTGCTCGCTATGCCTGACAGCGAGTACATGAACGAGAAGCAGCTGGCGTTTTTCCGCCACAAGCTGGTGCAGCTCAAGCGCGACATGCACATGAATGCGGACGCAACCACCGAGAACCTGCGCGAGGACACGGTGATCGTGCCCGATCCGGCCGACCGCGCGACCATCGAGGAAGAGCACGCGCTGGTGCTGCGCACCCGCGACCGCGAGCGCAAGCTGCTCAAGAAGATCGACCAGTCGATCGCGCGCATCGACGCCGGCGACTATGGCTACTGCGACGAGACGGGCGAGCCCATCGGCGTGGGCCGCCTGCTGGCGCGCCCCACGGCCACGCTGTCGCTGGAAGCGCAGCAGCGCCGCGAGCTGAAGCAGAAGATGTTCGGAGATTGACGGAGCATCGCCGGGGCCATGACCCCGGCGGCCGTATCGGAGGAGGGTGGGATGAGTGATGACCAGAAGCCCGGCAGCGGGCTGCTGTCCAAGGTGGTCCGTTTCGTCACCAAGCCGACGATGCAATGGTCGGAACTGGACAAGCCTCAGGCCGAGGACAATCCGGAAGAGCAATATTCCAAGCAGATGCTCAAGGAAGTTATGGAGCGCAAGCGGCGCAATGACTTCGTGCGCAAGCTCGAGTTCGACCAGCTGCGCAAGATCCGCAAGAGCGCCGGCAAAGGCAGTGGCAGCCCGACGGAGCTGCAGACCGGGCGAGGCTCCGGCATGGGCGCGGAACCTGCGCCAGGCATGGCGTCGGAGGCGGCCGACAGCCAGGGCCGCAGCAGCACGCTGAAGAAAATCAACGACATCGAAAAGCAGATGTCCCGCCAGTGGTGGTCGGGCGATGCGCAGGCGGCAGGACCGGCCACGGTGCCCGTGGCGCCCGCCGTTTCGCCGGCGGCAGGCGTGCCCGCGACGGTGGCGTCCGCTCCCCAGTCCCTGCCAGCCGAGCCGCTCGCGGCGCCCAGCGCATTGGCGGTCGATTCCGCGCTGGACCAGCCGGAAAGATTCGTCCACGACGCAGACCTGGAAGAGGCCGCGGTGCTGTTCGCCAACGGCGATACCGCCGGCGCCGAGGCATCGCTGCTGCGCCTGGTGGAGGCGCGCCAGAGCGACCGCATGGGGCAACTGGCCGTGTGGCTCACGCTGTTCGACATGTACCGAGCCGTGGGCGACCAGACCAAGTTCGACTACCACGCCATCGAGTTCGCCGGCAAGTACGGCCGCTCGGCGCCGGTGTGGTTCTCGCTGCCCGAGCAACTGGGCACCTCGCCCATGCAATTGGGCGCGGCGGGTGATGAGGCGGCCAAGGCCCTGAACTGGCAGGCGCCCGCGGCGCTGAGCGTGGCCTCGCTGACCGGCCTGCAGGCCAACCTGCGGCGCACGCCGCCGCCGTGGACGCTGAACTGGTCGCGCCTGACCGAGATCCGCCCCGAGGCGGTGCTGCCGCTGACCACGCTGTTCCGCTTCTGGGCCGAGAACGCCGAGGCGGTGGTGCGCTTTGCCGGCGTGGGCAAGCTGGTGGCCGTGCTCGAGGCGGCAACGCCGGTGGGCGAGCGGCAGGTGCCGCAGGATTTCTGGAACCTGCGCCTTTCGGCCTTGCGGCTGATGGGGCTGGAACACGATTTCGAGGCCGTGGCGCTGGACTACTGCCTCACCTATGAGGTCTCGCCGCCATCGTGGAAGGACCCGCTGGTCGACTTTGCCAGCGACAGCAGCGAGCTGGAGGCGGTGCGCTACCACTCCACCCGGGCTGCGCGCCTGGACTTTGCCGATTCGGACATCCCCGGCGCCAAGGGCGGCGAAGGGCCGCTCGCCGTGCTGGAAGGCCGGATCGAAGGCGATGCGATGCACCTGCTGCAGCCCTTCGATGCGCTGATGCAGCCCTTCGATGCGCTGATGCAGCCCGGCAAGCCGCTGACCGTGCACTGCGACCGCTTGGTGCGCATCGATTTCGTGGCCGCGGGCTCGCTGCTGAACTGGGTGGCCGAATGCGAGCAGAAGCAGGTGGCGGTGCAGTTCAGCAACCTGCACCGGCTCAATGCCGTGTTCTTCAACCTGATCGGCATCAACGAGCATTCGCTGGTCATGCAGCGCGAGAACTAGGCGCCTGCCGTGCCTTGGTGCAATTGTTTGCACCTGGATGCACTCTGTTGCACCGCAGCACAGGCGTGGGGGCACAATGGCGGCCCTGACAACGAATGCCATGAACTCCATGTCTGCTCCCTCTGCTGCTTCCGCCATTGGCAAACCCTCGCGCGAGAACGTCCTGTGGGCCGCCATCGGCGCGCTGGTAGTCGCCCTGCTGTGCCTGATTGGCCTGATGGCCTGGGGCCGCTCCTCGCCGGGAATCGCGGCGGCCGCACCGCTGCCCGCAGAGCAATTGCAGGCCCAGCCGCAGGCACTGGCCTCGGGCGGCGCAGTCGGCAATGCCATGGCCCCGCAGGCCTGGGCGCCGCAGCAGGGCGCCATGGCTGGGCAAACCCAGCCCCCATCCCAAGCCATGCAGGCGCCGGCCATGATGCCGGCGGCCCAGCCGGTCGAGCAGCCCATGGCGCCGCCGCCGGTGGCGGCGTGCAAGACCTGCGGTGTCGTCGAGTCGGTGACGCCGGTGCAGCATGCCGCGCAGCCTTCGGGCGTGGGCATGGTGGCCGGCGGCGTGCTGGGCGGGGTGCTGGGCAACCAGGTCGGCAAGGGCTCGGGCCGTACGCTGGCCACGGTGGCCGGCGCAGTCGGCGGCGGCTATGTGGGCCACCAGGTCGAAAAGCGCATGCACACCACCACCAGCTACCGCATCGCCGTGCGCATGGATGACGGCCGCCTGCGCACCGTGGACCGCGGCGAGCCGGTGGCCGTGGGCAGCCCGGTGCGGCTGAACGGCCAGAAGCTGAGCCTGGCGGGTGCCGCACCGCAGCCCGCGCCTGCGCCGCGCCAGGCGCCGGCCTACCGCCAGCAGGCCCCGGTGACGACGGCCTATACGGGCGGCTGAGCCCCCGAAGTCTCGGCTGGATACCTTTCGGGGTCTTGCAATCAGGGCTTCGATCCCCAAGTGCCGGGATACTATGGAACAGTACCACGGCACCACCATTCTCAGCGTGCGGCGCGAAACGCCGCAAGGCATCCAGGTCGCGATCGGCGGCGACGGGCAGGTCACGCTCGGCAACATCGTCGTCAAGGGCACGGCGCGCAAGGTGCGCAAGCTCTACCAGGGCAAGGTGCTGGCCGGCTTTGCCGGCGCCACGGCCGACGCCTTCACGCTGTTCGAGCGCTTCGAGGCCAAGCTCGACAAGCACCAGGGCCACCTGACGCGCGCTGCCATCGAGCTGACCAAGGACTGGCGCACCGACCGCGTGCTGCGCCGGCTGGAGGCCATGCTGGCCGTGGCCGACCACAGCGCCTCGCTCATCATCACCGGCAATGGCGATGTGCTGGAGCCCGAGCAGGGCATCGTGGCCATTGGCTCGGGCGGCGCCTACGCACATTCGGCCGCCAAGGCGCTGCTGAACAACACCGAGCTGTCGGCGGAAGACGTGGTGCGCAAGTCGCTGGCCATTGCCGGCGAGCTGTGCATCTACACCAACATGCACCACACCATCGAAGTCCTGTGACTTTGATGCTTCTATATTAATAGCTGCTAGCGCTTGATGGATAAGCGCTAGAGGCACTTTTTATATAAATCTTCCCCATGTCTTCCATGACCCCTCAGGAAATCGTTTCCGAACTCGACAACCACATCGTCGGGCAGGCCAAGGCCAAGCGGGCCGTGTCCATTGCGCTGCGCAACCGCTGGCGCCGCCAGCAGGTGGCCGAGGGGCTGCGCGCGGAGATCACGCCGAAGAACATCCTGATGATCGGCCCCACCGGCGTGGGCAAGACCGAGATCGCCCGCCGCCTGGCCCGGCTGGCCGATGCGCCGTTCATCAAGGTCGAGGCCACCAAGTTCACCGAGGTGGGCTACGTGGGCAAGGACGTGGATGCCATCATCCGCGACCTGGCCGAGATCGCCGTCAAGCAGACCCGCGCCTCGGACATGAAGAAGGTGCGCGCCCGCGCCGAGGATGCGGCCGAGGAGCGCATCCTCGACGTGCTCATCCCGCAGGCCCGCACCGGCGAGGTGGCGGCCGACAGCACGGCGCGCCAGGTCTTCCGCAAGAAGCTGCGCGAGGGCCAGCTCGACGACAAGGAAATCGAGATCGACCTGGCCGAGCCGCGGCCCAACATCGAGATCATGGGCCCGCAGGGCATGGAGGACATGGCCGAGCAACTGCGCGGCATGTTCAGCCAGATGGGGCAGGACAAGCGCCGCACGCGCAAGATCCGCATCGCCGAGGCGCTGCAGCTGATCGCCGACGAAGAGGCGGCCAAGCTGGTCAACGAGGAAGAGATCAAGCAGCGCGCGATCGAGAATGCCGAGCAGAACGGCATCGTCTTCATCGACGAGATCGACAAGGTGGCCGCGCGGCAGGAAACGAGCGGCGCCGACGTGTCGCGCCAGGGTGTGCAGCGTGACCTGCTGCCGCTGGTGGAGGGCACCACCGTCTCCACCAAGTACGGCATGGTCAAGACCGACCACATCCTGTTCATCGCCTCAGGCGCTTTCCACCTGTCCCGGCCCAGCGACCTGATCCCCGAGCTGCAGGGGCGCTTCCCGATCCGCGTGGAGCTGGAGTCGCTGTCGGTGAACGACTTCGAGGCCATCCTGACGCAGACCCATGCCTCGCTGGTCAAGCAGTACCAGGCCCTGTTGGCGACCGAGGGCGTGGCGCTCGACTTCCGCGCCGATGGCATCACGCGCCTGGCGCAGATCGCCTTCGACGTGAACGAGCGCACCGAGAACATCGGCGCCCGGCGCCTCGCCACGGTGATGGAGCGGCTGCTGGAGGAGGTCAGCTTCGACGCCGCGAAGCTGGGCGGCCAGACCGTGCTGGTCGATGCCGCCTACGTCGACTCCCGCCTGCAGACGCTGAGCCAGAACGAGGACCTGTCGCGCTATATCTTGTGACGCAAAAGCCGGCGATTCCGGGCGGGACGCCCTGGTTTCGCCCCTAAAATCGACGGTTGCGAAGTAAGCGCCTGCCAACTAGTTGGCAGGCGCTTACTTATTCTGCGGTGCTGGTATGGGTCGTTGAGGTGAGTGCAACTGAATGTATCTTGTTGGCCGCGGCACGTAGCATATTCAATCTAAGAAGTCGCATCCATAGAGTCTCCTAAGTGCTTATCGGGTAATGAATTTTTGGTTCAAAAAATCCATCGAAACCTGCCGGTAAGTCGTTGATTTCATTGCAAAAGATTGTGGTGCAGCTTGGTTGGCTAGGTATTTCCTGATACAGTGGGAAAAAGTGCACTTTTGTGGGAAAAAGTGCACTTCCCACCCACCGTCAACCAACACCTCAAAGGCCCGCTTCGTGTTCCAGGGAGCATCTTCGATCAGCCTCGATGCGAAGGGTCGGTTATCCATACCGACCCGGCACCGTGACGTGCTGCTCAAGAACGGCGGCCAGTTGACGATCACCCGCCATCCGCATGGCTGCCTGATGGTCTTCCCGCGCGACGAGTGGACGGTGTTCAGCGCCCGGGTCGCGCAACTTCCCATCAGTGCCCAGTGGCACAAGCGCCTCTTCCTGGGCAACGCCATGGACGTGGAAATGGATGCCACCGGACGCATCCTGGTCTCGCCCGAGCTGCGGGCCGCAGCCCATATCACGAAGGACGCGATGCTCATGGGCATGGGCAGCCACTTCGAGCTGTGGGACAAGGCCACCTACGAGGAAAAAGAAGCCGAGGCACTCCAGCAGGAGACGCCTGAGGCATTGAAAGACTTTGCATTCTGAGGCGGCCGTGCAAGTAACGACATACGAACACACCACCGTCTTGCTCCGGGAGGCCGTGGAGGCCCTGGCGTTGCCCTCCGTGCGGCCCGATGCGCTGCTGGTGGACGGTACCTTCGGCCGCGGTGGCCATTCGCGCGCCATCCTGGCAGGCCTGCCCGCAGGCGGCCGCCTGGTGGCATTCGACAAGGACGAGGAGGCGATCGCCGCGGCCGCGCAGATCGCCGATGCCCGGTTCAGCATCCGCCACCAGGGCTTCCAGCACCTGGGCGAGCTGGAACCGGGCAGTGTGTCCGGCATCCTGCTGGACCTGGGCGTGAGTTCGCCGCAGATCGACAGCCCGGCACGCGGCTTCAGTTTCCGGTTCGACGGCCCGCTGGACATGCGCATGGATACCTCGAACGGCCTCAGTGTCGCCGAGTGGCTGCAGGATGCGGATGTTCAGCAGATAGCGGAGGTGATTCGTGACTTCGGTGAAGAGCGGTTTGCTGGGCCCATTGCAAAGGCGATTGTTGCTCGGCGCGAGGCGGGATCTCCAATGGCGACCACCGCCGATCTGGCCGAGCTCGTGGCTGGCACGGTCAAGACACGAGAGGCGGGTCAGCACCCCGCCACGCGCACATTTCAGGCTTTTCGGATTTTCATCAACGCCGAGCTTGAAGAACTCCAGCAGGCGCTGAAGGCCAGCCTGCGCGTGCTGGCGCCCGGCGGGCGCCTGGTGGTCATCAGCTTCCACTCGCTGGAGGACCGCATCGTCAAGCAGTTCATCGCGCAGCACTCCAAGGAGGTCTACGACCGCCGCGCGCCTTTCGCGCCGCCCAAGCCCATGCTGCTGAATGCGCTGGCGCGCGTGCGCCCCGGCGAGCAGGAGGTGAAGGCCAACCCCCGCGCCCGCAGCGCGGTGATGCGGGTGGCCGAGCGTACGGAGACGCCGGCATGAACGCCGCCGCTGCCATGACCTTGGATACGGAGGTGCGAGCATGCTGCTGCGCCTGAACATCCTCTTGCTGCTGCTGCTGATCCTGAGCGCGATGGCGCTGATCCAGTCGCAGTACGACTCGCGCAAGCTGTTCACCGAGATGGACCGTGCGGTGGCCGAGTCGCGCCAGCTCGAGACGGACCACCAGCGCCTGCAGGTCGAAAAGCGCGCCCAGGCGACGCCGCTGCGGCTGGAGCAGATGGCGCGCGACAAGCTGGGCATGCAATCGGCCACGCCGGCGGTCACGCTCTATGTGCCGGAGCCCGTGGGCACGGCCGGAGGTGCACGATGAGCCGCGACCTGCGCTATTCCTCCAGCCCGCTGCTGGCCAGCAAGACGCCGCTGTGGCGCAGCCGTTTCTTCATGATGGCGCTGGCGCTGGGTTTCTTCGGGCTGGTGGCCCGGGCCGCCTACGTGCAGGTGATCGACAACGACTTCTTCCAGCGGCAGGGCGCGGTGCGCTTCGCGCGCACGCTGGAGCTGCCCGCCAACCGCGGCAAGATCCTCGACCGCAACGGGCTCATCCTGGCCTCCAGCGTTCCTGCGGCCAGCATCTGGGCCATTCCCGAGGATGTGGAGACGGACGACCCGGCGGTGCAGGCCAAGCTCAAGGAGATGGCCAAGCTGATGGGCATGCCCTACCAGGCGCTTAGTGCCAAGCTGGACGACGAGGACAAGACCTTCGTCTGGGTCAAGCGCCAGCTCGACTGGGATGTGGGGCAGAAGATCAAGGCGCTCGACGTGAAGGGCGTCTACCTGCGCAAGGAATACAAGCGCCAGTATCCCGAGGGCGAGCCGGCGGCGCACGTGGTGGGCTTCACCAACGTGGAAGACCATGGCCAGGAAGGCATGGAGCTGGCGTTCGACAAGGACCTGGCCGGCAAGCCGGGTTCGCGCCGCGTGATCAAGGACCGCCTGGGTCGCGTGGTGGAAGGCGTCGGGGTCGAGGTGCCGCCGGCCGACGGCAAGGACATCCAGCTGTCCATCGACAGCAAGGTGCAGTTCTTCGCCTACCAGAAGCTGCGCGACCAGGTGGCGGCCTTCAAGGCCAAGGCCGGCAGCGTGGTGGTCATCGACGCCCACACCGGCGAGGTGCTGGCCCTGGCCAACTACCCCAGCTACAACCCCAACAACCGCCTGCACCTGACGGGCGAGCAACTGCGCAACCGCGCCATCACTGACACCTTCGAGCCCGGCTCGACCATGAAGCCCATCACCATCGGTTCCGCGCTGGAGCTGGGCCGCGTGCGCAACGACACGGTGATTGATACCTCGCCGGGCAAGTACAACATCGGCGGCTTCACGATCTCCGACACGCACAACTACGGCGCGCTCACGGTGGACGGCGTGATCCAGAAGTCCAGCAACATCGGCGCCCTCAAGGTGGCGCAGCGCATGTCGCCGCAGGAGATGTGGACGGTGCATTCGGCGCTGGGCTACGGGCAGAAGCCCCAGATCGCCTTCCCCGGCGCAGCCAGCGGCCGCCTGCGCCCCTGGAAGAGCTGGAAGCCGGTGGAGCAGGCCACGATCTCGTATGGCTACGGCCTGTCGGCCTCGCTGTTCCAGATGGCGCGCTCGTACACGGTGTTCTCGAACGACGGCAAGGTGATTCCCGCCACCATGCTCAAGAGCACCGAGGCCCCGGTGGGCACGCAGGTCTTCTCGCAGAAGACCGCCGAGAAGGTGCGCCACATGCTGTGGCTGGCCGCAGGCCCTGGCGGCACCGGCCAGAAGGCCCAGACCGTGGGCTACTCGGTCGGCGGCAAGTCGGGCACGGCGCGCAAGCAGGCGGGCCGCGGCTATGCCGCAGGCAAGTACCGTTCGTGGTTCACCGGCATGGCGCCGATCGAGAATCCGCGCGTGATTGTGGCGGTGATGATCGACGAGCCGACGGCCGGTAGCTACTACGGCGGCACGGTGGCCGGCCCGGTGTTCAGCGAGGTCGTGCAGCAGACGCTGCGCATCCTCGGTGTGCAGCCCGACATGGCGGTCAAGCCGCAGATCGTAGCCACGACCGTGGAGGAGCCGCTATGAGCGTGGCTTCCACCCTTTTCACATTGCAGTCGGTCGACCAGGTGGTGGACTGGCTGCGCGCGCGCGTGCCGACTACCGGCACACTGCGCACCGACAGCCGGCAGGTACAGCCGGGTGACGCCTTCATTGCCTGGCCCGGCGGCGTCAGCGACGGCCGGGCCTTCGTGGCCGATGCCGTGGCCCGCGGCGCCGTGGCCTGCGTGGTCGAGCGCGAGGGCGCCGAGCCATTTGCGTGGGAAGGCCTGCCCGTGGTGGCCCTGCCTGCGTTGAAGGCCGCGAGCGGCCCTATCGCCGCGCAGTGGTTTGCGCACCCGAGCCGGCAGCTCGACGTGATCGCCATCACCGGCACCAATGGCAAGACCAGCACCAGCTGGTGGCTGGCCCAGGCCATCGGCCACCTGGTGGAGCGCGGCGTGCTGGCGCATCGCGGCAGTGCATTGGTGGGCACGCTGGGCGTGGGCGTTCCGCCCGACCAGCTGGTGAGTACCGGCATGACCACGCCCGATCCGGTGTTGCTGCAGCAGGAGCTGCGGCATTTTGCCGACCAGGGGCTGGGCGCCTGCGTGATGGAGGCCTCCTCCATCGGCATCGAGGAGCACCGGCTGGACGGTACGCAGATCCGCGTCGCGGTGTTCACCAATTTCACGCAAGACCACCTGGACTACCACGGCTCGATGGAAGCCTACTGGCAGGCCAAGCGTGCGTTGTTCGCATGGCCGGGGCTGCAAAGCGCGGTCATCCACCTGGACGACGCCAAGGGCGTGGAGCTGGCGGCCGAGCTGTCCGCGTCGGCGCTGGATCTGTGGACCACGTCGGCGGCGGGTGCCGAGGCACGCCTCACGGCCCATGGCATCCGCATGGCGGAGCAGGGCCTGGCCTTCGAGGTGCAGGAAGGCGCACAGCGTGTGGAACTGCGTAGCCAGGTGATCGGCCAGTACAACGTGGGCAACCTGCTGCAGGTGATTGCTTCGCTGCGTGCACTGGGTGTCGGCTTGCAAGACGCTGTGGCCGCCTGCCAGGCGCTGGCGCCAGTGCCGGGCCGCATGGAGCAGGTGACGGCGCCCGGTGCGCCGCTCGTCGCCATCGACTATTCGCATACGCCGGACGCGCTGGAAAAGGCGCTGGCCGCGCTGCGCCCCATGGCCGAGCAGCGTGGCGGCCAACTGTGGTGCGTGTTTGGCTGCGGCGGCAACCGCGATGCGGGCAAGCGGCCGCTGATGGGTGGCATCGCCCAGCGCCTGGCCGACCGCGTGATCGTCACCAGTGACAACCCACGGCACGAAGAGCCGCTGGCCATCATTGCGCAGATCGAGGCCGGCATGTCGGCCGGTGATGCGTGGCACACACAGCCCGACCGGGCCCTGGCGATCGCCGAGGCGATCGGGCAGGCGCAGCCGGACGACGTGATCCTGCTGGCCGGCAAGGGGCATGAGGACTACCAGGAGATCCGCGGTGCCCGTCACCCGTTTCTCGACATGGCGCAGGCGCAGGCCGCGCTGCAACGCAGAAAGAACCCCGCATGACGATGATGACGCTGCAGCAGGCGCTGGGCTTCATCCAGCCCCGCATCCCCGAAGCCCGCCTCGTGGGCGAAGGCGCCACGCCGCTGGCACGGGTACACAGCGACACGCGCACGCTGGCGGCTGGCGACCTGTTCGTCGCATTGCGCGGCGAACGCTTCGACGGCAACCGCTTCCTGGCCGAGGCCAGGACGGCTGGCGCATCCGCCTCGCTGGCCGAGGTGGACACGGCGGCCGCTGGCCTGCCGGGCATCGTGGCGCCCGATGCGCTGAAGGCCCTGGGTGCGCTGGCCACCGGCTGGCGCGCGCAGTGGAGCCTACCGCTGATTGCCGTCACCGGCAGCAACGGCAAGACCACGGTGACGCAGATGATCGCCGCGATCCTGCGTGCCGAGGCGGGCGAGGCAGCCCTGGCCACGCAAGGCAATCTGAACAACGAGATCGGTGTGCCGCTGACGCTGCTGCGCCTTGCGAGCAAGCACCGTCTGGCCGTGGTGGAACTGGGCATGAACCATCCCGGTGAGATCGCCGTGCTGGCACGCATGGCCCAGCCCACGGTGGCGCTGGTCAACAACGCGCAGCGCGAGCACCAGGAATTCATGCACACGGTGGAAGCCGTGGCACGCGAGAACGGCTCGGTGATCGAATCGCTGCCCGCCGACGGCGTGGCGGTCTTCCCCGCAGGCGATGCCTATACGGCGCTGTGGCAGGGCATGGCCGCCGGGCGCCGCACCTGCACGTTTGGCGACAGTGATGCCGCCGATGTGCAGTGCCGGCGGGCCGAATGGCTGGGCGATGCCTGGCAGCTGGAACTGCGCACGCCTCAGGGCGTGGCCAGCATCCGCCTGCATATCGCCGGCCGGCACAACCTGCGCAATGCGGCCGCGGCTGCGGCCTGTGCGCTGGCAGCTGGTGTGCCGCTGGCCTCCGTGGCCCAGGGGCTGTCGCAGTTCGTGCCGGTGCAGGGGCGCTCGCGTGCGCTCAGCGTGTCGGTGGGCGGCCGCACCATCACCGTGGTGGACGACAGCTACAACGCCAACCCGGACTCTATGCAGGCAGCCATCGACGTGCTGTCCGAGCTGCCCGGCCCGCAGCTGCTGGTGCTGGGCGACATGGGCGAGGTCGGCGACCAGGGGCCGCAGTTCCATGCCGAGGCGGGGCGTTATGCGCGCGACAAGGGCGTGCCGGCGGTGTTTGCCATGGGTGAGCTGTCGCGCCATGCGGCAGCGGCGTTCGGTGAAGGCGCGCGGGTTTTCGAATCTATGGAGCCGCTGCAGGCGGCGGTATTGGAAGCGTTGCCGCAGGTGGGCAGCGTGTTGGTGAAGGGGTCGAGGTTCATGAAGATGGAGCGGGTGGTGCAGAGCGTGCTGGCAGCCAAGGTGGAGGGCGCGGCATGCTGATGTGGCTCGCCCAATGGCTGCAGGGATTGACGCCCGAGCTGGGCTTTCTGCGCGTGTTCCAGTACCTCACCTTCCGGGCGGTGATGGGGGCGCTGACGGCGCTGGTGATCGGCCTGGTGGCCGGCCCGCGCGTGATCCGCACCCTGTCCGCGCTCAAGATCGGCCAGCCGATCCGCGGCTACGGCATGCAGACGCATCTGTCCAAGAGCGGCACGCCGACCATGGGCGGCGTGCTGATCCTGCTGTCGATCGCCATCGCCACGCTGCTGTGGGCCGACCCGTCGAACCGTTTCGTCTGGGTGGTGCTGGCGGTGACGCTGGGCATGGGCGCCATCGGCTGGGTGGACGACTGGCGCAAGGTGGTGCGCAAGGACCCGGAAGGCATGCGCTCGCGCGAAAAGTATTTCTGGCAGTCGGTGATCGGCCTGGGGGCCGCGCTGTACCTGGTGTTCTGCATTTCCGAGAACACCAATGCCGAGGTCTGGGACCTGTTCGTCTCGTGGGTCAAGTCGGGCTTCGCGCTGGACCTGCCGCCCAAGGCCGGCCTGTTGGTGCCCTTCTTCAAGGAGGTGAGCTACCCGCTGGGCGTGCTGGGCTTCGTGATCCTGACCTACCTGGTGATCGTGGGCACCAGCAACGCGGTCAACCTGACCGACGGCCTGGACGGCCTGGCCATCATGCCGGTGGTGATGGTGGGCTCGGTGCTGGGCGTGTTTGCCTATGTGAGCGGCAGTGTCACCTTCTCCAAGTACCTGCTGTTCCCGCACATCGGCGGCGCGGGCGAGCTGATGATCTTCTGCTCGGCCATGGCCGGCGCGGGCCTGGCGTTCCTGTGGTTCAACACCCATCCGGCGCAGGTCTTCATGGGCGACGTGGGCGCGCTGGCGCTGGGCGGCGCGTTGGGCACCATCGCCGTCATCGTGCGCCAGGAGATCGTGCTGGCCATCATGGGCGGCATCTTCGTGGCCGAGGCCATCTCGGTGATGGTGCAGGTGGTCTGGTTCAAGTACACCAAGAAGCGCTACGGCGAGGGCCGGCGCCTGCTGAAGATGGCGCCGCTGCACCACCACTTCGAAAAGAGCGGATGGAAGGAAACGCAGGTCGTCGTGCGCTTCTGGATCATCACCATGCTGCTGTGCCTCATCGGCCTCTCCACGCTGAAGCTGCGATGAACACCATGCACAAGCAACCCGTACTGATCCTGGGCCTCGGTGATTCCGGCCTGGCGATGGCGCGCTGGTGCGCGCGGCAGGGGGCCCAGGTCATCGTGGCCGACACGCGCGAGGCACCGCCGCAACTGGCCCGCCTGCAGGCTGATTGCCCCGATGCCGTGTTCGTGCCCGGCGCCTTCAGCGCACAATTGCTGTGGCGCAACGAAGTCGCCATGGCGGCCGTCTACCGCTCGCCCGGCCTGAGTCCGGTCACGATTGCTCCTGTTTTGCAAGCTGCTAGCGCAGGTGGGATAAGGGTTTTTGGCGAATTGGACCTGTTTTCCCAGGCACTGGCCGAGTTGGCCGCTTCCCGCGAGTACCAGCCCAAGGTGCTGGCCGTCACCGGCACCAACGGCAAGACGACGGTCACCTCGCTGACCGGCCTGCTCGTGGAGCGCGCCGACAAGACCGTGGCCGTGGCCGGCAACATCGGCCCGACCCTGCTCGACACGCTGGCCGAGCGCCTGGATGCCGGCACGCTGCCCGAGGTCTGGGTGCTGGAGCTGTCGAGCTTCCAACTGGATGCCGCGAGCAGCTTCGAACCCGCGGCCGCCGTGGTGCTGAACATCACGCAGGACCACCTGGACTGGCATGGCTCCATGCAGGCTTATGCGCAGGCCAAGGCCAAGATCTTCGGCCGCGAAGGCCTGATGGTGCTCAACCGCGACGATGCCGAGGTGATGGCCATGCTGCCGCCGCCGGTGCGCGTCAAGCTGCAGCGCCCGCAGCAGCGGGCCCATGTCACCTTCGGTGCGGGCATGCCCACGCAGCCTGGCGACTACGGCCTGGAAGCGGTGGGCGGCATGACCTGGCTGGTGCGGGCCCAGGATGACGACGGCGAGCGCCGTCGTCCTGGCGCCGTGCCGGACGATGTCTTCGTGCAGCGCCTGATGCCCGCCGATGCACTGCGCATCCGCGGCCGCCACAACGCGCTGAATGCGCTGGCCGCGCTGGCGCTGGCCGGCGCCGCGGGCTGCGCGCTGGCACCCATGCTCTACGGCCTGCGCGAATACCGCGGCGAGCCGCACCGCGTCGAGCCCATCGGCGTGGTGGCCGATGTCGAGTACTTCGACGACAGCAAGGGCACGAACGTGGGCGCCACCGTGGCCGCGCTCGAGGGCCTGGGCCCCGACCGCCGCCTGGTGGTGATTCTGGGCGGCGACGGCAAGGGCCAGGACTTCACGTCGCTGGCCGCGCCCGTGGCCCGCTACGCGCGGGCCGTGGTGCTGATCGGGCGCGATGCGCCGCAGATCGCCGAGGCCCTGCACGACGTGGCGGTGCCGCAGCTGCAGGCCGCCTCGATGGAAGAGGCCGTGCAGCTCGCCAGCCAGAAGGCCCATGCGGGCGACGCGGTGCTGATGTCGCCGGCCTGCGCCAGCATGGACATGTTCCGCAACTATGCGCACCGTGCCGAGGTGTTCTGCGCCGCGGTGGCCGAGCTGGCGGCCGACAAGGGCCAGAGCCTGGAGGTGCTGTCATGAGTTCGACCCAGCGCGCCGGCATCTTCGGCTGGTTCAAGTCCGGCGGCGAAAAGCCGGTGGACATCCTGCCGGTGCGCGTCGGTGGCAACGAGTACCGCCAGGGCCCGGCCAACACGGCGAACATCTTCGGTGCCGACCAGACGCTGATCTGGCTGGTGGTGGGTATCCTGTGCTGGGGCGCGGTGATGGTGTTCTCGGCATCGATCGCGATGTCGGACAACCCGCGCTTCGGCAACATCTCGCACTACTACTTCTTCCAGCGCCACATGCTCAGCCTGCTGCTGGGTACGGTGGCGGCGGTGCTGGCCTTCCAGGTGCCGATGGCGGTGTGGGAGCGCTGGGCGCCGTGGATGTTCATCGCTTCCATCGTGCTGCTGATCGCGGTGCTGGTGCCGCACGTGGGCACGGTGGTGAACGGCGCGCGCCGCTGGCTGTCGCTGGGCATCATGAACTTCCAGCCGTCCGAGCTGGCCAAGCTGGCGGTGCTGATGTACGCCTGCGACTACATGGTTCGCAAGATGGAGGTCAAGGAGCGGTTCTTCCGCGCCGTGCTGCCCATGGGCCTGGCCGTGGGTGTGGTCGGCGCGCTGCTGCTGGCCGAGCCCGACATGGGTGCCTTCATGGTGATCGCGGTGATCGCCATGGGCATCCTGTTCCTCGGCGGCGTGAATGCCCGCATGTTCTTCATCATCGCCGCGGTGCTGGTGGCGGCTTTCGCGATGATCGTGATGACCTCGGAGTGGCGCCGCGAGCGCATCTTCGCCTACCTCGATCCCTGGAGCGAGCAGCATGCGCTGGGCAAGGGCTACCAGCTGTCGCATTCGCTGATCGCCATCGGCCGCGGCGAGATCTTCGGCGTGGGCCTGGGCGGCAGCGTCGAGAAGCTGCACTGGCTGCCCGAGGCCCACACCGACTTCCTGCTGGCCGTGATCGGCGAAGAGCTGGGCCTGGTCGGCATCGCGGTGCTGCTGGGCATGTTCTTCTTCCTGATCCGCCGCATCGTCGAGATCGGCCGCCATGCCATCCGGCTAGACCGGCTGTTCTCGGGCCTGGTGGCCCAGGGCGTGGCGATCTGGATGGGCTTCCAGACCTTCATCAACGTGGGCGTGAACCTGGGCGCCTTGCCCACCAAGGGGCTGACGCTGCCGCTGATGAGCTTCGGCGGCTCGGCCGTGCTGATGAACCTGGTGGCGATCGCGATCGTGCTGCGCATCGATTGCGAGAACAAGGCGCTGGGAGGGCCGCGGGTATGACCGGCAAGACGGCACTCATCATGGCGGGCGGCACCGGCGGGCATATCTTCCCGGGCCTGGCCGTCGCGCACGAGCTGCGCCAGCGCGGCTGGCGCGTGCACTGGCTGGGCGCGCCCGGCAGCATGGAGGAACGCCTCGTGCCACCGCAGGGCTTCGCTTTCGAGCCGGTGGAATTCTCTGGCGTACGCGGCAAGGGATTTGCATCGCTGCTGGGCCTGCCGGCCCGCCTGTTCAAGGCGCTGCGCCAGGCGCGTGCGGCCATCCGCCGCGTGCGGCCCGACGTGGTCGTGGGCCTGGGCGGCTACATCACCGTGCCGGGCGGCCTGATGGCGCGCATCGAAGGCACGCCGCTGGTGCTGCACGAGCAGAACTCGGTGGCCGGCATGGCCAACAAGCTGCTGGCGCGCTGGGCGCGCCGGGTGTTCACGGCGTTTCCGAAGGCACTGGCCGGCGCCGAATGGGTGGGCAACCCGCTGCGCGCGGAGTTCACGCGGCAGGCCGCGCCCGCCGAGCGCTTTGCCGGCCGCAGCGGTCCGTTGAAGCTGCTGGTCGTGGGCGGCAGCCTGGGCGCGAAGGCGCTCAACACCGTGGTGCCGCAGGCGCTGGCGCTGCTGCCCGAGGGCGTGCGGCCCCAGGTCACGCACCAGAGCGGCGCCAAGCAGATCGACGAGCTGACGCGCAACTACGCCGAGGCCGGCGTGCAGGCGCAGCTCACCCCCTTCATCGACGATGCGGCCCAGGCCTATGCCGACGCCGACGTGATCGTCTGCCGCGCGGGCGCCAGCACGGTGACCGAGCTGGCCGCCGTGGGCGCGGCCGCGGTGTTCGTGCCGTTCCCGTCCGCGGTGGATGACCACCAGACCTCCAATGCCCGTTTCCTGGTCGATGCCGGCGCGGGCTGGCTGGTGCAGCAAGCGGACCTGTCGGCGCAGAAGCTCGCCGAGATGCTATCGAATATGGAGCGTGTAGCGCTTATGGACTGTGCCCAAAAGGCCAAAAAGATGCAAAAACTGGACGCCGCCCAACGGGTGGCCGACGCCTGCGAGGAGGTGGCACGATGAAGCACGCCATCCAGCGCATCCACTTCGTGGGCATCGGCGGTGCCGGCATGAGCGGCATTGCCGAGGTGCTGCACAACCTGGGCTTTGCGATCTCGGGCTCCGACCTGGCCGACAGCGCCACACTGCAGCGCCTGCAGGGCATGGGCATCCGCACGTTCGTCGGGCATGACGGCGCCCACATTGCCGACGCGCAGGCCGTGGTCACGTCCACCGCCGTGCAGGCCGACAACCCCGAGGTGCTGGCCGCGCGCGCCAAGCACATCCCGGTGGTGCCGCGCGCGCTGATGCTGGCCGAGCTGATGCGCCTGCGCCAGGGCATCGCCATTGCAGGCACGCACGGCAAGACCACCACCACCAGCCTGGTGACCAGCGTGCTGGCCGAGGCCGGGCTGGACCCGACCTTCGTGATCGGCGGCAAGCTCAACAGCGCCGGCGCCAATGCGCGCCTGGGGCAGGGCGAGTACATCGTGGTCGAGGCGGACGAGTCTGACGCCTCGTTCCTGAACCTGCTGCCGGTGATGGCCGTGGTCACCAACATCGACGCCGACCATATGGAGACCTACGGCCACGACTTCGGCCGGCTGCAGACGGCGTTCGTCGACTTCCTCAACCGCATGCCGTTCTACGGCCGTGCGGTGCTGTGCGTGGACAGCCCGGCGGTCGCCGAGATCGTCGACCGCGTGGCCTGCGGCGTCACCACCTACGGCCTGCACGAGGCCGCGCAGGTGCGCGCCGTCGATGTGCGGGCGCAGGCGGGGCAGATGCACTTCACCGTTCAGCGCAGCGGCCAGTCCGACCTGCCGGTGGTGTTGAACCTGCCGGGCGAGCACAACGTGCTCAACGCGCTGTCGGCCATCGCCATCGCGATGGAACTGGGCATCGATGACGCCGCATTGCAGCGCGCGCTGCAGGGCTTCACCGGCGTGGGACGGCGCTTCCAGCGTTATGGCGAGGCGCCCACCAGCGACGGCGGCAGCTGCACCGTGATCGACGACTACGGCCACCACCCGGTGGAGATGGCGGCGACCATCGCCGCCGCGCGCGGCGCCTTCCCGGGGCGCCGGCTGCTGCTGGCCTTCCAGCCGCACCGCTACACCCGCACCCGCGACTGCTTCGAGGATTTCGTCAAGGTCATCGGCTCGGCCGACGTGGCCGTGCTCACCGAGGTCTATGCCGCGGGCGAGGCACCCATCGTCGCCGCCGACGGCCGCGCGCTCACCCGCGCCTTGCGCGTGGGCGGCCAGGTGGAGCCGGTGTTCGTCGAGCTGGTGGCCGAGCTGCCCCAGGCGCTGGCCGGCATCGCCAAGGACGGAGACGTAGTGCTGTGCATGGGCGCGGGCTCGATCGGCCAGGTGGCTGGCCAGCTGGTTGAATTGCTATTGAATAAAGAGCGTGTTGCGCAAGAGGGGCGCGCGGTATGAGTGAAATGAATCAAAAAATCGATGTGCGCGACTTTGGCAAGGTGGCGGTGCTGCTGGGCGGCAGTTCTGCCGAGCGCGAAGTCTCGCTGATGTCCGGCAACGGCGTGCTGCAGGCGCTGCGCTCGCAGGGCGTGGACGCGCACCCGTTCGACCCGTCGCAACAGGACCTGGGCCAGCTGCGCGAGCAGGGCTTTGCGCGCTGCTTCATCGCGCTGCACGGCCGCCATGGCGAGGACGGCACGGTGCAGGGCGCGCTGGAGCTGCTGGGCATCCCGTACACCGGCCCGGGCGTGATGGCGTCGAGCATCGCGATGGACAAGATCATGACCAAGCGCATCTGGCGCTTCGAGGGCCTGTCCACGCCCGAATGGCGCATGGCGCAAAGCGCGCAGGACACCCGCGACGCGCTGGCGGCGCTGGGCGCGCCGATGATCGTCAAGCCGGCGCGCGAGGGCTCGACCATCGGCCTGACCAAAGTCACCACGGCCGAAGAATGCGAACAGGCCTACCGGCTCGCATCGCGCTACGACCCCGAGGTGCTGTGCGAGCAGTTCATCGACGGCATCGAGACCACCTGCGCGGTGCTGGGCAGCCAGGCGCTGCCGGTCATCCGCATCGAGGCCGAGAACGGCAACTACGACTTCCAGAACAAGTACTACACCGACACTACCCAGTACCACTGCCCGAGCGGCCTGCCCGAGGCGCTGGAGCAGCAGATCCGCGAGCTGTCGGAGGCCGCGTTCCGCACGCTGGGCTGCCGTGGCTGGGCGCGCGCCGACGTGATGGTGCGGGCCGGCGACCAGAAGCCCTTCCTGCTGGAGATCAACACCTCGCCCGGCATGACCGGGCACTCGCTGGTGCCGATGGCCGCACGCGCCACCGGCCTGTCCTACGAGGCGCTGTGCGTGCGCATCCTGTCCATGGCCAGCCTCGACGCCTGGCAGGGCACCGCCAAGGAGTAAGACGACATGGAGCAGACCATGCCTATGCCCCTGGACGTGAAGCTGATGAACGTGCTGGCTTCGGCACTGTTCCTCGGCTGCGCGGCCCTGGTGCTGGCCGCTGGTGTGCGCTGGGTCGCCAATCTGCCTGCCCTGGGCATCGCGCGCATCATCGTGCAGGGCGAGCTGGAGCACAACAACGCCGTGTCGCTGCAGGCCAATGTGATGCCGGTGCTCAAGGGCAACTTCTTCACCATGGACCTGGCCGCCACCAAGAAGGCCTTCGAGCAGGCGCCGTGGGTGCGCGAGGCGCGGGTCAAGCGCGAGTTCCCGAACACGCTGTCGGTGGTGCTGCAGGAGCAGGACGCCGCCGCGATCTGGGGCAGCGCCGGCGAGGCGCGGCTGCTCAACAGCGACGGCCAGATCTTCGAGGGCGATTCGGCAGACCCGGATCTGCAGCAGTTGCCGAACCTGCAGGGGCCGGAGGGCCGCTCCATCGAGGTGCTGACCATGTACCGCCTGCTGTCGCCGGAATTCGCCAAGCTGAACAACACGCTCGTGGCGCTGCGCGAGTCCGACAGCGGCAGCTGGCGCGCCACGCTGCACAGCGGCGCGACCATCGAGTTAGGGCAGGGCACGCAGGCCGACATCCGGCTGCGCACGAGCAAGTTCGTGGAGTCGCTGCCGCAGGTCACCAGCAGCTACCGGCGCGGCGTGTCGGCGCTGGAGTCGGCCGACCTGCGCCATACCAGCGGCTATGCCGTGCGCATGCAGGGCGTGACCACCGGCTCGGCGGCGCCCGCCAAACCCGCACCCAAAAAGTAAGAGAGACCGCAACCATGTACCACACCAATCACCGACAGAGCGAGGGCAACTGACGATGGCACGAGATTACAAAGATGTAGTGGTGGGCCTCGACATCGGCACGGCCAAGGTCATGGCGGTCGTGGCCGAGGTGCAGGGCAATGGCGAGCTCAAGCTCGCCGGCCTGGGCGTGGCGCCGAGCAACGGGCTCAAGCGCGGTGTGGTGGTGAACATCGATGCCACGGTGCAGAGCATCCAGCAGGCGCTGAAGGAGGCCGAGCTGATGGCCGACTGCAAGATCCAGCGCGTGTACACCGGCATCACCGGCAGCCACATCCGCGGCATCAATTCGAGCGGCATGGTGGCGGTGAAGGACAAGGAGGTCTCGGCGGCCGACGTGGCCCGCGTGCTGGACACGGCCAAGGCGATCAACATCCCCTCCGACCAGCGCCTGCTGCTGGTCGAGCCGCAGGAATTCGCCATCGACGGCCAGGACGTGCGCGAGCCCATCGGCATGAGCGGCCTGCGCCTGGAGTCCAAGATCCACATCGTGACCGGTGCGCAGAGCGCCGCCGAGAACATCATCAAGTGCGTGCGCCGCTGCGGCCTCGAGGTGGAGCAGCTGCTGCTGAACCCGCTGGCCTCCAGCCAGGCCGTGCTGACCGACGACGAGCGCGAGCTGGGCGTGGCGGTGGTCGACATCGGCGCGGGCACGACCGACGTGTCCATCTTCACCGGCGGTGCGATCCGCCACACGGCGGTGATCCCGATCGCCGGCGACCTGATCACCAGCGACATCGCGATGGCGCTGCGCACGCCCACCAAGGACGCCGAGGACATCAAGGTCGACAGCGGCTGCGCCAAGCAACTGCTGGCCGACCCGGACAGCCAGGTCGACGTGCCGGGCCTGGGCGACCGCGGGCCGCGCCTGCTGTCCAAGCAGGCGCTGGCCGGCGTGATCGAGCCGCGCGTGGAAGAGATCTTTTCGCTGGTGCAGCAGGTCATCCGCGAATCGGGTTACGAAGAGGTGTTGTCGTCGGGCATCGTGCTGACCGGCGGCAGTGCGGTGATGCCTGGCATGGTCGAGCTGGGGGAGGACATCTTCCTCAAGCCCGTGCGCCGCGGCATTCCCAAGTACTCGGGCACCCTCGCCGAGATGGTGGCGCAGCCGCGCGCCGCCACGGTGATGGGTTTGCTGGAGGAGGCCCGCGTGGCACGGATGCGCGGCTACAAGGTGGCCCAGAAGAGCGGATCGATGAAATCCGCGTTCGGGCGTTTGAAAGACTTCATCGTGGGGAACTTCTGACCATGCACAGCTACCCTCTCTGGCTGGCCAAGAGCAGCCCACCACCGCACCGCATCTGTGACCAGTGGCGTTCCACCGGGCCGCCGCGATGTCCAGGTTTATCAACAACGTCCGCAGACATCCAGCCATATTCATCGAACCCTATTCACGCGAGAGCGACAGGAGCAGCCAAATGACCATCGAAATGTACGAAGACAACCAGTTCAACCAAGGCACCCAGATCAAGGTGATCGGCGTTGGCGGGGGCGGCGGCAATGCGGTGGAGCACATGATCTCCCGCAGCGTGCAAGGGGTGGAGTTCATCTCCGCCAACACTGATGCGCAGGCGCTGCAGCGCAGCCACGCGCACCGCGTGATCCAGCTCGGCGAGAGCGGCCTGGGCGCGGGCAGCAAGCCCGACAACGGCCGTGAGGCTGCCGAGTCGGCCATCGAGGAAATCCGCTCCTCCATCGTCGGCTCGCACATGCTCTTCATCACCGCCGGCATGGGCGGCGGCACCGGCACCGGCGCAGCGCCGGTGATCGCCCGCGTGGCCAAGGAAATGGGCATCCTCACCGTCGGTGTGGTGACCAAGCCCTTCGAGTGGGAAGGCAGCCGCCGCATGAACAATGCCGAAGGCGGCCTGTCCGAGCTCGAAGCCAATGTGGACTCGCTGATCGTGGTGCTGAACGAGAAGCTGCTGGACGTGCTGGGCGATGACATCACCCAGGACCAGGCCTTCGCCCATGCCAACGACGTGCTGAAGAACGCCGTCGGCGGCATTGCCGAGATCATCAACGAGTACGGCCATGTGAACGTCGACTTCGCCGACGTGCGCACCGTGATGAGCGAGCCCGGCAAGGCCATGATGGGCACGGCCACCGCCAGCGGTCCCGACCGCGCCCGCATCGCCGCCGAGCAGGCCGTGGCCTGCCCGCTGCTGGAGGGCATCGACCTGTCGGGCGCCAAGGGCGTGCTGGTGCTGGTGACGGCCGCCAAGGACAGCCTGAAGCTGTCCGAGTCGCGCCAGGCCATGAGCACCATCAACGCCTACGCCTCGCCCGACGCGCACGTGATCTACGGCGCCGCCTACGACGAGTCGCTGGGCGAGGAAATCCGCGTGACCGTGGTGGCCACTGGCCTGTCCCGTCCGCAGGCCAAGCGCCAGCCGATCTCGGTGATCCAGGGCAGCCTGGGTCTGCGCACCGGCACCGACGACATGCCCTTCGCGGCCCAGCCGGTGACCAATACCGTTGGCGGCCTGGGCGTGCAGCCCGGCCTGGCCACGGGCGGTACCAGCGTGCAGAACGCGGACTACTCCAACATGAGCGTGCCCAAGGTGTGGCGCACCGGCCGCAACAGCGCCGCCGCCCGCGTGGACGCCATGTCCTCCGGCGGCATGGACGACCTGGAGATCCCGGCCTTCCTGCGCAAGCAGGCAGACTGATGGAGCGGCGGATGCGGCCCTGCGCAAGGGCCACATTCCGCAACACTTCGTTGACAACGCGCTGTTAACCTGAGGGGGAGCAGCGCGTTGTTTTATCTATGGCGATGATTGAAATATTCAGCCGCTCGCCGGCAGCGCCCCGGGTAAAATACATGGCTATGCTCCAGCAACGCACGATCAAGACCTTGACCCACGCCGTCGGCGTCGGGCTGCACAGCGGCCAGCGCGTGGAACTCACGCTGCGTCCCGCGCAGCCGGACACGGGCATCGTCTTCCGGCGCGTCGACCTGCCCGAGCCGGTGGACATGCCGGTGTCGGCCGCCGCGGTGGTCGATACGCGCATGGCGTCCACGCTGGGCAGCGGCGATGCCCGCATCCACACGGTCGAGCACGTGATGTCGGCCTGCGCGGGCCTGGGGCTGGACAACCTCTACATCGATGTCACCGCCGAAGAAATCCCCATCCTCGACGGCTCGTCGGCCTCGTTCGTGTTCCTGCTGCAAAGCGCCGGCATCGCGCTGCAGAACGCGCCCAAGCGCTTCCTGAAAGTGCTCAAGCCGGTGGAGGTCCGCCAGGGCGAGGGCGACAACCTGAAGTGGGCGCGCCTCGATCCCTACCATGGCTTCAAGCTGCGCTTTGAGATCGACTTCTCGCACCCGGCCGTCGACTCGACCGGCCAGGTTTACGAGTTCGACCTGGGCACCGGCAACTACACGCGCGACATCGCACGCGCCCGCACCTTCGGCTTCACCAAGGACGTGGAAATGCTGCGCGCCAACGGCCTGGCGCTGGGCGGGGGCCTGGACAACGCCATCGTCATGGACGACTACAAGGTGCTCAACAGCGACGGCCTGCGCTACGACGACGAGTTCGTCAAGCACAAGATCCTCGACGCGATGGGCGATCTGTACATCGTCGGCCATCCGCTGCTCGCGGCCTACAGCGCCTTCCGCTCGGGCCATGGCCTGAACAACCTGCTGCTGCGCGCGCTGATGGAACAGCAGGACGCCTGGGAGCTGGTCACCTTCGAACACGAGCGCCAGGCGCCGCAGGGTTTTGCGCAGCCCTCGCTGGCCTGGTAAGCGCCTTTCCTCCGCACGATGCTGATCTTCCGCTGGCTGGTCGCGCTGCTGATCCTGATGGCGGCGCTGAGCTTCGTCTTCTACCTGGGGACCGGGCAAGTGCGTTACCGCACCTGGGCGCTGCTGCTGGCCAAATGGACCATCATTGCGGCCCTGGCTTTCTTCGCGGTGCTGTTCGTGGGCCGCCTCGCCTGAACGCCGATCATTTGGTTACCTGGGCAACAGCGGTGTAAAGCCGGTGCACATGCCGGGGTAGAAATTTACCCATTCGTACCAGATTCGGCCGGCATCAGGTGCTTTACATTGTCAGTGTGTCGCCTGACCGGGTAAACCGGGCCGCGCCATGGAGCGTTGAATAGAGGCGTGCAGCCCATGGCTGCTCTGGCAAGCCCGAGAACATGCACAAGCAGCGGGCAGCAACTGCGAAAGGAGCAACAATGAAGCGCTGGTATCTTTCTGCCCTGATGGCGGGCGTGATGCTTGCAACGGGAGCGGCTCCCCTGGAGGCGCTGGCCCAGCCGCATGGCCGGGGACCGGATGGCTATGGCCCTCCTGGTCACCGCAAGCATGACCATGACCGCCGCGACGACCGCCGTGACTGGCAGCGCGAGCATCGCCACGACCGCGATTTCCGCGCTCCCCCGCCGCCGCGTGCCGCCTATCCCCGCCACCCCGGTGTCGGCCCGCGCCACGACTGGGTGCGCGGAGGCTATGTGCCTGGGCCCTACCGCGGCTACACCTACGTCGTGAACGACTGGCGTGGGCATCGCCTCTCTGCGCCGCCACGCGGCTACCAGTGGATCCAATACGGCGGCGACTACCTGCTGATAGCGATCGGCACCGGCCTGATTGCCAACATCATCTTTTCAAACTGAATCCCTTCTTGTGGTGGCCGCACTTCATACCAGTTATTGACTCAACGGAATAGCTGGATCCACGTATGAGGAGTCCTGCGGTCGACCAGACCTGTGCGCGATGCGCACAGGTTTTTTTGTGCCCGGAAACCGGTGCGGCACTGGCCGTCAGGTGGCATCGCGCTGCGCCACCAGGGCGCCCGCGACCTCGGTCACCAGGCCCGCCACGGCCTTGCCGGCCAGCGTGAAAGGGCGCTGGCTGCTGGTGGCCAGCACCACATGCTGGCGAAACACCCGCTCCGCCAGCGGGATGGCCGCGAGGCGGCCGCCGGCCAGCTCCTCGCTGACCGCATGGCGCGGCAGCAGCGTGGCGCAGTCGTGTTGCGCCAGCATGCTCTTGAGGATCACCGAAGAGCTGCCTTCCAGCACCACATTGAGGCGCAGGCCATGCCGGCTGGTCTGCTCGTCGAGCAGGTTGCGGATGGCATTGGGCGGCACGGGAAGCACCAGCGGCAGGTGCTCCAGTGCCGCCAGCGCGATGCTCGGCGGCAGGGCCGCCTTGGCGGGCGCCAGCGCACGCTGCAGCAACTGGCGCCGGCCCACCAGGCAGACCTGCGCATCGGCCAGCTTGCGGTAGCTGTTGTTGCCCCGGGCGCGGTAGCGGTTCAGGATCGCGATGTCGATGCGCCCCTGGCTCAGCGCCACCTCCATGTCGCCGCTGTAGCCCTCGATCACGCGCAACCGGATCTCGGGGTAGCGGCGCGCCACTTCCGCATACAGCGCCGCGGCCATGAAACCAGCCACGCCCGGCACCAGCCCCAGCGTGACCAGGCCGCTGGGCACGCCGGTCAGTTCCTTGCCCAGGTGCACCAGCGCATCGGCTTCCGACAGCAGTGCCTGCACGCGCGGCAGCACCTGCTCGGCCAGCGCCGTGGGCTTGACGCCGCGCCCGGTGCGGTAGAAGAGGGCGCCGCCCAGCGCGCGCTCCAGCTCGGCGATCTGCCGGCTCACGGCCGACTGCGCCAGGCCGCGCTCGACGGCGGCGCGCGTCAGGCTGCCGCCCTGGGCGGCGGCGGCCAGCGTGCGCAGCGACTTCAGCGTCAGCAGTTCCAGGGCTTCGGCGGTATGGGTCATGGGGCGTTCCTGCTATCTCAATGTGAGATAGCTGATTCTCACATTTCCGGTTGGCTGGCGGGTGCTGGTTTCCTACAGTGGACCCCCAGGAGACAGACACACCATGAACGGCCCCCTCACCGGACTGCGCGTCCTCGACATCGCCACCATCATCGCTGCGCCGTCGGCCGCGGCCCTGCTGGCCGACTACGGCGCCAGCGTCGTCAAGGCCGAGCTGCCAGGCGCGGGCGACGGCATGCGCGACTTTCCCCCGCACAAGGACGGCAAGCCCCTGTGGTGGAAGGTGACCAACCGCGGCAAGCGCCTGGTCACGCTCGACCTGCGCAAGCCCGAAGGCGCGGCGCTGCTGCTGCGCATGCTGCCGCAGTTCGATGTGCTGATCGAGAACTTTCGCCCCGGCACGCTGGACCGCTGGGGCCTGACCAAGGAGGCCCTGTGGCAGGCGCAGCCCAGCCTGGTGATCCTGCGCACCACGGGCTTCGGCCAGACCGGGCCCTACCGCGACCGGCCGGGCTTTGCGCGCGTGTTCGAGGCCATGGGCGGGCTGACCTACATCAGCGGCGAGGCCGACGGTGCGCCCATGCACTCCGGCTACCCGCTGGCCGACAACGTCGGCGGCCTGTTCGGTGCGGTGGGCGTGCTGGCCGCGCTGTGGCGCCGCGCCCGCGATCCGCAGGCTGCGGGCGAGGAGATCGACCTGTCGCTGACCGAGGCCACGCTCAAGCTGCTCGAGTTCCTGCCGATCCAGCACGAGCAGCTCGGCACCGTCTACCAGCGCTCGGGCAACGCCAACCAGTACTCGGCGCCGGCGGCGGTCTACCGCACGGCCGATGGGCAATGGGTGTCGCTCTCGGGCAGCACCAACGCCATGTTCGCCAACAACTGCCGCGCCATCGGCCGGCCCGAGCTGATCGACGAGCCGCGTTTCGCCAACAACCGCAGCCGCGTACAGCACGCGCAGGAGCTGAACGGCATCTTCGCGGCCTGGTGCGCGGCGCATCCATTGGCGGCGGTGCTGGCGGCCTTCGAGGCGGCGCAGGGCACCATCGCGCCGGTCTATGGCATCGACCAGATCGAGGCCGACCCCCACCTGCGCGCACGCCAGGCCCTGTGCGACGTGCCCGACCAGGACTTCGGCAGCGTGCGCATGGCCAACGTCGTGCCGCGCTTTGCCCGGGCGCCCGGCAGCATCCGCCATGCCGGCGGCCAGCTGGGGCAGGACAACGAAGCGTTCTACCAGGGCGAGCTGGCCATGCCCGCCGCCGAACTCGCCCGCCTGCGCGCAGCAGGCGTCATCTGAAGCAAAGGAAAAGCACCATGTCCATTCCCGAATCCCGGCATCCCCTGGTGAAGCTCGCGCCCGACGAGGCCGCGATGCTCGAGCGCGTGAGAGCGCTGGTGGCCGAGCGCATCGGCCCCGACGCCGACCGCGTGGCACAGCAGGACGTGTTCGCGTGGGACACCTTCCGCCTGCTGTGCAGCGAAGGCATCGTTGCCACCGCCTTTCCGCGCGCCTATGGCGGCACCGAGGCATCGATGCTGCTGCGCGTGCGCATCATCGAGGAGGTGGCGTCCGTGTGTTCGACGGCCGCCTCGCTGATCACGGGCACCGACCTGTCGTCGCGCCCCATCGTGGCCGGCGCCAGCGAAGAGTTGAAGCGCGCGCTGCTGCCCGACCTGGCCAGCGGCGCGCGCCAGTCGGCCTTCGCGCTCACCGAGCCGGGCGCCGGCAGCGACGTGGCGCGCCTGGCGGCGCATTACACGGCGGCGCCGGACGGCGGCTGGATCCTGAACGGGCAGAAGAAGTTCATCACCCGCGCCAATGTGGCCGACATGTTCGTCGTGGTGGCGCGCCAGGCCGACGGACCGGAAGGCGCCCGCGGGCTCAGTGGCTTTGTCGTGCCGCGCGATACCCCGGGCATCACGGTCTCGGCCGAGGTTCCCAAGCTCGGCTGGTACGGCGTGCCGATTGCCTCGATCCGGTTCGACCAGGTGCGCATCCCGCCGGACCATTTGCTCGGCCAGGCGGGCGAGGGCATGGCGGTGGCGCAGGACACACTGCTGCGGGCGCGCATCGGCCATGCTGCCATCGCGCTGGGCCGCGCCGCCGGCGCGCTGCAGATCGCCGCGCAGTACGCCAACCAGCGCCAGGTCTTCGGGCAGCCCATCGGCGGACACCAGGGCGTGCAATGGATGCTGGCCGAGATGGCCGCGCAGATCGAGGCCGCGCGCTGCCTGGTCTACAGCACCGCGCAGCGCTACGATGCGGGCGATGCGGATGTGGCCATCCACGCCTCGATCGCCAAGATGCACGTCACTGACCTAGGCATGCGCATCGTGGTCGACTGCCTGCAACTGCTCGGCGGCAACGGCTACCTCAAGGCCTTCCCGCTGGAGCGCTTCCTGCGCGACGCCAAGATGAACCAGATCGGCGAGGGGTCGAGCGAGGTCCACAAGAACCTGATCGGCCGCCACGTGCTGCGCCGCGCCGCCGCGCTGCCGCAGCACCCCTGCCTCGACATGGAGCCGGAGCTGTGGAAATGACCGATGCACTGACGAACGACCTGTGCCGCCGGCTGGGCATCCGCCTGCCGATCTTCGGGCTGGCCCACCGCATCGAGGTCGCCGCCGCGATCTCGCGCGCCGGCGGGCTGGGCGTGTATGCCGCCGCGCGCGACGGCCCGCACGAGCTGCAGGAAAAGCTGCGCCAGCTGCGCGAACTCTGCCCCGACCATCCCGTAGGCGTGGACCTGCTGCTGCCCACGGGCCTGCCCGAGCATGACGACCGTGCCGCCGTGGCCGCCGCGCTGCCGCAGGGCCACCGGCAGTTCGTGCAGGGGCTGTTCGCCGAATACCAGGTGCCACCGGCCACCGAGGGCAATTTCTTCTCGCAGTACGTGCGCTCGCAGAGCCTGTTCGAGGAGCAGGTCGATGCGGTGGCGGGCAGCGACATCGACGTCTTCGCCGCCGGCGTCGGCACGCCGGTCGAGGCACTGACCCGCATCAAGGCGCGCGGGCTGCACACCATCGCGCTGGTCGGCAGCGTGCGGCATGCGCAGAAGGCGATCGCGGCCGGTGCCGACATCCTGGTGGCGCAGGGCTACGATGCGGGCGGCCACACCGGGCCGATCGGCACCTTCACGCTGGTGCCGCAGATCGTCGCCGCGGCCGAAGGCCGGCCGGTGATCGCCGCCGGCGGCATAGGCACCGGCGCGCAGGTGGCGGCCTCGCTGGCGCTGGGTGCGCAGGGCGCCTGGCTGGGCACGCTGTGGCTGGGCACGCGCGAGCATGAACTGCCCGCCGCGCTGGCCGACAAGCTGATCGCCGCCGGCAGCGAGGACACGGTGATCACCCGTGCCCACAGTGGCAAGCCCTGCCGTGTGGTGCGCAGCGCGTTCAGCGACGCCTGGGCCCGGCCCGGCGCGCCCGAGCCGCTGTCCATGCCCTACCAGCAGGCGCTCACCGGCGAGCTGCTGGCGGCGGTGGAAGAGCATGAGATCGCACCGCTGATGTACGAGGCCGCGGGCCAGAGCGTGCACTGGCTGCGCCAGGTCGAGCCCGTGGCCACGGTGATGGAGCGCCTGGTGGCCGAGACCCGCCAGGCCTTGCAATCGATGGCGACCTATGTCGCCGCAACCTGAGGAGTCCGCCATGGATCGTCGGCAGTTCAATCTCCATGCGCTGCTCGCTGGCGCATCGGCCGGCCTGGGCCTGGGCCTGGCGCCGGGGCTGGCGCGCGCCGCCGCAGCGGCCGGGCCGGGCGGCTACCCCGAGCGGCCGCTGCGCCTCGTCGTGCCCTATCCCGCGGGCGGCGTGGTCGACGTGGTGCTGCGCGCCGTGTGCGACCCTCTGTCCGAGGCGCTGCCGCAGCGCATCGTGGTCGACAACCGCCCCGGCGCCGACGGGCGCATCGGCATCGATGCCGTGGCCCGGGCGCCGGCCGACGGCTATACGCTGCTGGCCGCCTCGCCGATCCTGACCACGGCCGAGCACCTGCTGCCCGAGTCCCGCATCAGCAGCAAGGACTTTGCCGGCATCTGCGGCATCGCCGCGGCGCCCACGGTGTTCCTCGTGCACAGCGCGGTGCCGGCGAAGACGCTGAAGGAATTCGTCGCGCTGGCTGCCGCCAAGCCGGGCCAGCTCAACGTGGCCAATCCCGGCACCGGCAGCTCCATCCACCTGGCGCAGGAGCTGTTCTTCGAGCGCACCGGCCTCAAGCTGACCAATGTGAGCTACAAGGGCCAGCCCCCGGCGCTGCTCGACCTGGGCTCGGGGCTGCTGCAGTTCGCGCTGGTGTCGCAGAACCTGGCACTGTCGCTGATCCAGGCCGGCAAGGTGCGCGCGCTGGCGGTCAACGCCGCCGCGCGCACGCGCTCGCTGCCCGAGGTGCCCACCGTCGCCGAGGCTGGCTTTGCCGATACGCTGGTGCAGTCGTGGTACGGCGTCGCCGCGCCGGCCAGGACGCCGGCGCCGGTGGTCGATTGGCTGAGCCGGCAGTTCGCGAATGCCATGGCCTCCGCCGAGGTGCGCGCCCGGCTGGCGGCCCTGGATGCTGAAATCATGGCGCTCGACGGCCCCCGTTTCAGCGAACTGCTCGCGACGGAGAGCCGGCGCTGGGGTGCGCTGATCCAGAAGCGCGGCATCCGCCTTCAGTAGGGCTTGCCGCAGGGCTTCAGTAGCTGCGCCCCGCCTTGTACATCGCGTGCTGGCGGCGCTGCAGCGGGCTGACCTCGGCCATGCGCGCCATGGCCATGCCGGCGTGGGCGTGGGTGATGGCCAGGCCCAGCGCGTCGGCGGCGTCGGTGCCGGGCAGGCCGGGCAGCTGCAGCAGGCGGCGGACCATTTCCTGCACCTGCGACTTGGCGGCGCGGCCGTGGCCGACCACGGCCTTCTTCATCTGCAGCGCGGTGTACTCGGCCACCTTCAGGTCGTTGGCGACCAGGGCCGTCAGCGCCGCGCCGCGCGCCTGGCCCAGCAGCAGCGTGGACTGCGGGTTGACGTTGACGAAGACAATCTCGACCGACGCGGCCTCGGGCTGGTAGCGCGCGCAGACCTCGTTGATGCCGTCGAACAGCACCTTGAGCCGGCCCGGCAGGTCGCCCAGTTCCAGCTTGGTGGTGCGGATGGTGCCGCTGGCCACATAGGACAGCTTGTGGCCATGCACGTCGATGACGCCAAAGCCGGTGGTCTGCAGGCCGGGGTCGATGCCGAGGATTCTCATTAGGAGTAGCGAGCGTTGAAGCTGGTATTTTCACCCAGCACAACCAGCCTCCATGGCGCTGCATGGAAAACTGGCGTGCTCCAGCGGCGGACACCGAGCAAGGGCCGCCCCGCAGCGACGGTGTCGTCCCCCTCCCGCGTAGCGAGAGAGGGGGAAGGCGCGCAGCGACTCAGGGGGTAGGTAGTTCCGCATAGCGCATGCGCGCGAGGATGGTGCCGGTGCGGCGGTTCATGTAGGCCGATTGGGGGTTCTTCTCGGCGTCCTTGGGGCGGGGCAGCATCACGGCCAGGCGCGCGGACTCGGCGGGCGTGAGCTGCGCGGCGCTCTTGCGGAAGTAGTGCTGCGCGGCGGCCTCGGCGCCGAAGATGCCGTCGCCCCATTCGGCGTGGTTCAGGTACAGCTCGAGGATGCGCTGCTTGTCCAGCAGCAGCTCCAGCGCATAGGTCAGCACCAGCTCCTGGCCCTTGCGCAGCAGGTGGCGTTCGGACGAGAGCAGCAGGTTCTTGGCCAGCTGCTGGGTGATGGTGGAGCCGCCCATGAGCTTGACCGGCCGGATCGGCACGGCTGCCGGGTCGAACTCCTCGCCGCGCTTTTTGGCCAGCGCCTCGGCGCGGGCGATGGCTTGCTCCTGCAGTTGCTCGGCGCGGGCCAGGGCCTTTTCGTTGCGCGCACGGGCCTTCTGGATGGCGTCCCACAGCACGCCGTCGTGCGTGGCGAAGTTCTCGTCTTCGGATGCGATGACGGCGCGCTTGAGCGAATCGGCGATGCGCTCGTAGTCCGCCCACTGCTGGCGCCAGCGCAGCCGGCCGTCGTCGCGCACCTGGCGCCAGGCCTCGGAGCGCTCGAACGCGGTGGAGGCCGGATCGACCTGCGCCATCAGCGCGATGCGGCCGACGAAGAACAGCTGCAGGCCCAGCGCCAGCAGCACCAGCCAGGCCAGCCAGCGCAGTACGGGCTTCACTGGGCCTGCACCTCCAGCCGCAGCTGGGCCAGCACCGGCTGCGACGGCGGCCGCACGCCGCGCCACAGCGCGAAGGCCTCGGCCGCCTGCTCCACCAGCATGCCCAGGCCGTCGCGGCCGATGGCGCCGTGCTGCGTGGCCCAGTCGAGGAAGGGTTGGGCCGCCGGGCCGTACATCATGTCGTAGACCAGGCTGCCGGGCCGCAGCACGCTGGCGGCGACGGGGATCTGCGCGCCCGCCAGGCTGCTGGCCGTGGCGTTGATGATGATGTCGAAATCGCCTTGCAGCGCTTGCTGCTCCTGCGCCAGCAGCTCTGTTTTGTATAGCGTTGCCAGGTCGGCATGCTGCGCTACCAGGGCCGTGGCCTTGGCCGCGGTGCGGTTGCAGACCACCAGCTGCGCGGGCGCTTGCTCCAGCAGCGGCGCCAGCGCGCCGGCCGCGGCGCCGCCCGCGCCCAGCAGCAGCACGCGCTGGCCGGCTATGGGCACGCCGGCGTTGCGCACGATGTCGGCCACCAGGCCCAGGCCGTCGGTGTTGTCGGCGTGGATGCCGCCATCCGCCTGCAGCACCAGGGTGTTGGCGGCGCCGGCGCGGCGCACGCGGTCGCTCTGCGTGGTGGCGATGGCCGCGGCCTCCAGCTTGAAGGGCACGGTCACGTTCAGGCCCTTGCCGCCGCCGGCGGCGAAGGCCCGCACGGCCTCGGCAAAGCCGTCGACGGGCACGAGCTGGCGCTCGTAGCTCAGGGCCTGGCCCGTCAGCTCGGCGAACAGGCCGTGGATGCGGGGCGAGCGGCTGTGGGCGATGGGGTTGCCCATCACGCAGTAGTGGTCCATGGATGACATGGGTACTATAAAAAAATGAGCTCCTGGCGCTTGACTACAGTCAAATTCAAATGATTTTGTATTTGAAATCGTCTGTATATGAGCGCCAGCAGCTATGGTTTTATTGAAGACTGGCGGTCTCCAGCGTCTGCTCGCGGGTGAAGCGGAACTTGGAGACCACGGCGATCTGGTCGGCCTTGGCGCGCAGCTGCGGGCCGAAATGGCCGAACGGGCCGGCGCTGGTGGCGATGGCCTCGGCGCGCCGGTCGAGCTGCTGGTTGCCCGAGCTCTTGTAGACCTCGGTGCCCAGCACGCGGCCGTCGAAGTTTACCGTCATCACCATGATCAGCTCGCCGTAGAGCTTGCGCCCGCCGGCCTCGGGGAAGTTCTCGGTGCCGCGGTCCTCGACCTTGCGGCGCAGCGCGTCGTAGTACAGCGCGTAGACTTCCTCGCGCGTCGCGGGGCTCACGAAGCGTTTCTTGGGCCGGGCGTTTTCCTCGTTGATGCGCTTCTCGATCTCGGCCAGCATCTTCAAGAGCTGCTTGTGCTTTTCTTCCTGGTCGATGTCGGACTGCGTGGCGCTGGCCTTGCGGTTGTCGGGCGGCTGGTAGCTGGCGAGCTGCTTGCGCAGGCTGGCCAGCAGCTGCATCTGCTGGGCCTGCATGGCGTCGATCTGGCGCTGGCGCTCCTCGAAGTCGTCGCCCATGGCGGTCATGGCCGAGTAGGGCAGCGGGCTGCTGGCGCGCTCCTTGGCGTTGGCGGATTCACCGCCGCCCGCGAGGTTGGCCTGCGCCACCGCCTGGGCCTTGTCGGGCGCCTCGGCGGACTTGGCGTTGACGAGGATGACCTCGAGCGGCGTGTCCTCGAAGACGCGGTTGAAGGCCTCGGGGTCGACGAAGCGCACGCTGAGCAGCGCCGCATGCACGGCCACCGAGAACAGCAGCGCCACCTGGAGCGTGCTGAGGTTGCGCAGAAAAGCCAGCCGGGTCACGGTCGATGGTTTTAATTGTCAGTGCTTGCCACTGGGGTGTTGCCCTCACTGTCGCCCACGTCCACCGCGATCGCGATGGGGCCGGCCACAGCCTCCTCGTCTTCTTCTTCGTCCTGCGGCGATTCGCCCGCCACCGGGTTGGCCGCGGCATCGTCGAGCCGTTCGACCACGGTGCCGGTCACGTCGAGCGTGATCTCGTCGATCTCGCCGAGCTTGACCCGCACCTGCGCGCCGCGCGGCAGGTTCTGCGCGCCCAGCACCGGAAACACCAATGGTAGCGCATCGGCCCGCACCATGAAGCTGCCGTTCGCGCCTTCCTTGATGACGCTGGCGGTCAGCTCGGTGAGCTGGTTCTGCTCCAGGTACTTCAGCGTCCAGTAGCGCTCCATGCCGGCCTGGTAGCCGTTGTAGGCGCCGTAGGCGGCGTCGAAGCCGCTGATGATGGAGAACAGCTCCGCGTCCTTGGGCTTGAACGGCGCGGCCAGCGCGGCCGTGGCGCCGTGGCGCGCGCAGGCGATGATCTGCCACTGGTTCACCAGGTCGGTGTAGCGGCGCAGCGGCGACGTGGCCCAGACATAGCTCTTGACGCCGATGCCCGCGTGCGGCAGCGCCTTGGTCGACATGCGCACCTTGACGCCCGGCGCCAGGCTCGCCTGGCTGCGGTAGATGCCGGGCACGCCCAGCTCGGCCAGCCACTCGCCCCAGCTGCTGTTGGCGACGATGGCGGCCTCGGCCACGATCAGGTCCAGCGGCGCGCCGCGCTTGCGCACGCTGATCTGCACCGTCTCGCTGCCGTCGGGCACGTTGTCGCCGTTGCCCTGCAGGCGGAAGTTGTAGTCCGGCCGGTTGAAGTTCTCGGGCTTGCCGCGCACCACCTCGCGCTGGGCCTTGAGGTGCTTGGAAAGCCTATGCAAAAATGATAGCTCGCTGCGCTTGTCCAGCAAGGGTTGGGGCGTGTTTTCGACCTGAATCGACGGGTCGCCCAACCATTCCTCGGTGGCGATATGGTCGAGCTTGTCGTAGCGGAAGTTGACCACCACTGGCACGCGCTCGAGCTTCGTTTCCTTCGAGATGACTTCCAGCGTTTCCTCGTTGTACTTCACGTACAGCGACACCGCCGGGTTGGCGCGGCCTTCGTCCAGCGTGTAGATCTGCACCACCTCGTCGGGCAGCATGGTGACCTTGTAGCCGGGCATGTAGACGGTGGAATAGCGGCTGCGGCCGAGCTGGTCGAGCGGCGAGCCAGGCACGATGGCCAGGCCGGGCGCGGCGATGTGCACGCCCACCGTCACCGTGCCGCTGCCCAGGCCCTGCACCGACAGCGCATCGTCGATCTCGGTGGTGGCCGAATCGTCGATGGAATAGGCCTGGACATCGGCCAGCGGCAGGTCGGCCGGCGGCTGCGGCGCCGACAGCTGCGGGAAGCCCGTGCCCTTGGGGAAGTTGTCGAACAAGAAGCGCTGCCAGTGGAACTGGTACGAGGAGCGGATGGCGCCGGCCTCCTGCAGCAGCTGCAGCGGCGGCTTGTGCGCGCTGCGGCTGGCCTCGACCACGGCCTTGTACTCGGCCGCATTCTTGTCGGGACGGAACAGGATCTTGTAGAGCTGCTGCTGCACCGGCTCGGGGCAGCGGCCCGCCGCCAGCTCGGCGGCCCAGCCGTCGATCTGGGCCTGGATCTGCTGCTTCTTCTCGATCGCGGCCAGTGCCTGCTGCACGATCTCGGCCGGCGCCTTCTTGAAGCGGCCCTTGCCGGCGCGGCGGAAATAGTGCGGCGCCTCGAACAGCGCGAACAGCGCCGCCGCCTGCTCCACGGTGCTGGCGCTGGCCGAGAAGTAGTCGCGCGCCAGGTCGGCAAAGCCGAACTCCTCGTCGGGCGCGAACTCCCAGGCGAGTTGCGGGTCGAGCTCGGCGGCCTGCGCCTGCGCCTGCGCCATCAGCTCGGCGGGCGCGGGCTTGTCGAACTTGAGCAGGATGTTGGCAGCCTTGGCCTTGACCCGCTTGCCGGAGTCCAACTCGATCTGTGCGGAGCTTTCCGCTTCGGAGAGAATGCGGCCGGCCAGGAATTTGCCGGCATCGTCGAACAATGCGTACATGGGGCCGTATTGTCCCATGGCGCAGGGGGCGTTCCCCTATAACCGCCACCCGAGGAAGGCGGCAATCTCCGGCAGGTAGTCGGCAAAATTGGACAGCGCATGGTCGCCGCCCTCCTGCAGCCGCACCGTGGCATGGGGGTAGCGCTGCACCATTTCGCGCCAGTCCAGCACCTCGTCGCCCTTGGCGGCCAGCAGCAGCTCGGGGCCGGCGGGCAGCAGCGCACGCACGTCCAGCGCCTGCAGCTCGGCGATGAATTCGGGGCGGAAGAAGAAGCGCTCCTCGGGGTCGTGCCAGGCGGTTTGCTCGCCGATGTACTTGGCCAGGTCGCGCGCCGGGTTCACGGCGGGGTTGATCAGCACGCTCTTGCAGCCCAGGCGCTGCGCGGCCCAGCTGGCATAGAAGCCGCCCAGCGACGAGCCGATCACCGCCAGTTGTGGGGATTCGTGCCCGGGCTCGGCCACCGGCCAGCCGGCCGTCAGCTGCGCCACCAGCGCCATGGCCTCGCGCGGCGACGGCGGCAGCTGCGGGCAGCACCAGATGAGGCCGGGCGCATGCGCCTGCACATAGGCATGCATCTGCTGCGCCTTGGCGGAGCGGGGTGATGAGCGGAAGCCGTGCAGGTAGAGCAAATGGGTGGTGGGCATGCCGTCGATGATAGAGGGCGCGGCGATAATGGCGGCCATGCAGGATGTTCTCGACAAACCCAGTGTGCTGCAGCGCGCGCTGCCGATGCTGCGCGGCTACGACTGGCCGCTGATCTTCATCGTGGCGGTGCTGGCGGCCATCGGGCTGACGGCCATGTACTCGTCGGGTTTCGACCACGGCACGCGCTTTGCCGACCATGGCCGCAACATGCTGCTGGCCTGCGGCATCATGCTGGTGGTGTCGCAGATCCCGCCGCAGCGGTTGATGCTGCTGGCCGTGCCGCTGTACACGCTGGGCGTGGCCCTGCTGGTGGCGGTGGCGCTGTTCGGCATCACCAAGAAGGGCGCGCAGCGCTGGGTGAACGTGGGCATCGTCATCCAGCCCAGCGAGCTGCTCAAGATCGCCATGCCGCTGATGCTGGCCTGGTGGTTCCAGCGGCGCGAGGGCGCGCTGCGGCCGGTGGACTTCGTCGTGGCGCTGGGCCTGCTGGCGGTGCCGGTGGGGCTCATCATGAAGCAGCCCGACCTGGGCACCTCGCTGCTGGTGCTGGCCGCGGGCCTGTCGGTGATCTATTTCGCGGGCCTGCCGTGGAAGCTGGTGCTGCCGCCAGTGCTGCTGGGCCTGGTCGGCATCGTGCTGGTGGCGCTGTATGGCCACCATATCTGCGAGGACGGCATGGACCTGAAGGTGCTGCACGAGTACCAGCGCCAGCGCATCTGCACCTTGCTCGACCCCACGCGCGACCCGCTGGGCAAGGGCTTCCACATCATCCAGGGCATGATCGCCATCGGCTCGGGCGGCTTCCTGGGCAAGGGCTTCATGGCGGGCACGCAGACGCACCTGGAGTTCATCCCCGAGCGCACGACCGACTTCATCTTCGCGGCGTACTCCGAGGAGTTCGGGCTCGCGGGCAACCTGCTGCTGATTTTCTTCTTCCTGCTGCTGGTGTGGCGCGGCCTGGCGATCGCGCTCAGCGCCTCGTCGCTGTTCGGCCGGCTGATGGCCGGCGCGGTGGCGATGATCTTCTTTACCTACGCCTTCGTGAACATGGGCATGGTCAGCGGCATCCTGCCGGTGGTGGGCGTGCCGCTGCCTTTCGTGAGCTACGGCGGCACGGCCATGGTCACGCTGGGGCTGGCACTGGGCATCCTGATGTCGGTGGCGCGGGCGCAGCGGCAGCTGGTGGACGACCGCGGTCCCTTGCTCTGAGGCGCGGCGCGGCTTGTGCCGCGGGGTTTCGCCCTTACATGCGATGCATGCATGGTGCCAAGCCCTAGAATCCCGATATGACCACTGCCGCCTTCCCCGCCTCCGCGCTGCCCGAGATCGAATCCACCACGCAGCGCCTCGCCATCGCCCGCGACCTGCTGCTGACGCCCTTCGGGCTGGACGAGTCGCACCTGAGCCAGGCGCTGGCCGACATCCGCGCCCACCGCGTGGACGATGCCGACCTGTACTTCCAGTACACCCGCGCCGAGGGCTGGAGCCTGGAGGAGGGCATCGTCAAGACCGGCTCGTTCTCCATCGACCAGGGCGTGGGCGTGCGCGCCGTGGTGGGCGAGAAGACGGCATTCGCCTATTCGGACGATATTTCGCTGGCCTCGCTGCTGGATGCGGCGCACACCGTGCGCGCCATCGGCGCGCAGGGCCGCTCGGCCCGGGTCTCGGTGCCCAAGCGCGTCGTGGCGCCCAGCCGCTCGCTCTATCCCGAGCTGGACCCGATTGCCACGCTGGACAGCACGGCCAAGGTGCAACTGCTCGAAAAGGTCGAGAAGCTGGCCCGCGCCAAGGACCCGCGCGTCAAGCAGGTGATGGCCGGCCTCGCCAGCGAGCACGACGTGGTGCTGGTCGCGCGCGCCGACGGCACGCTGGCTGCCGACGTGCGCCCGCTGGTGCGCCTGTCGGTGACGGTGATCGCCGAGCACAAGGGCCGTCGCGAGGTCGGCTCGGCTGGCGGTGGCGGGCGCTTCGGCCTGGCGTATTTCGACGATGCCTTGATCCAGCAATACGTGGACGAGGCCGTCAAGGCCGCGATGACCAACCTCGAATCGCGTCCCGCACCGGCCGGCGAGATGACCGTGGTGCTGGGTCCCGGCTGGCCCGGCGTGCTGCTGCACGAGGCCGTCGGCCATGGCCTGGAAGGCGACTTCAACCGCAAGGGCTCCAGCGCCTTCTCGGGCATGATCGGCCAGCGCGTGGCCGCCAAGGGCGTGACGGTGCTGGACGACGGCACCATCGCCGACCGCCGTGGCTCGCTGAACGTGGACGACGAGGGCCACCCCTCGCAGCGCAATGTGCTGATCGAGGACGGCATTCTCAAGGGCTACATCCAGGACGCGATGAACGCCCGGCTGATGAAGGTCAAGCCCACCGGCAACGGCCGCCGCGAGAGCTATGCCCACATCCCCATGCCGCGCATGACCAACACCTACATGCTGGGCGGCGACAAGGACCCGCAGGAGATCATCGCCTCGATCAAGAAGGGCCTGTACGCCACCAACTTCGGCGGTGGCCAGGTCGACATCACCAGCGGCAAGTTCGTGTTCTCGGCCAGCGAGGCCTACTGGGTGGAGAACGGCAAGATCCTCTACCCCGTCAAGGGCGCGACCATCGTCGGCAGCGGGCCCGAGTGCCTGAAGCACGTGAGCATGATCGGCAACGACATGCGCCTGGACAGCGGCGTGGGCACCTGCGGTAAGGAAGGGCAGAGCGTGCCGGTCGGCGTGGGCCAGCCCACGATGCGCATCGACGGCCTCACGGTGGGCGGCACCGCCTGAGACTCGGTTAGTACCGATTTTTGCAAAGCGCATCCGTGGATGCGCTTTTTTATTGCCTGAAATGTATTTGAATGCAGGATTTTTGTGAATCTAATGGTGCGCAGTGATGATTTGCAGTTTTTTTGCGTTTGCAGCAAAAATGATTGCTGCGCCTGCACAGACTGTGGTACATTGACCGGATGCAAGTTCGCAGCGCTTTTTATTTTTACTTTTGGTTCTCGGTCCAAGGCGGACGAGAGGCCTGAGCGCGCGAGCACCCAAACCTCCCACCAAACCGCCGCAGCTGCAAAGCCCGGCGGTTTTTTGTTACCCCTTCCACACTCCCACGACCTTCAAAGGAACGACAGATGAACCCGACAGCGCACTCTGCCAGCGATGCCTGGTATCGCGGCGGCGAAAAGACCAGCCAGACCGACGACCAACGCATCCAGGACATCACCGTGTTACCGCCTCCCGAGCATCTGATCCGCTTCTTCCCGATCCAGGGTACCCCCGTGGAATCGCTGGTGAACAACACCCGCAAGACCATCAACAACATCATGGCCGGCGACGACGACCGCCTGCTGGTCATCATCGGCCCTTGCTCCATCCACGATCCCCAGGCTGCGATCGAGTACGCCCGCCGCCTGCAGGCCGTGCGCAAGGAGTACGAGGACACGCTGGAGATCGTGATGCGCGTGTACTTTGAGAAGCCCCGCACCACCGTGGGCTGGAAGGGCCTGATCAACGACCCTTACCTCGATGAGAGCTACCGCATCGACGAGGGCCTGCGCATCGCGCGCCAGCTGCTGATTGACATCAACCGCCTGGGCGTGCCGGCGGCCAGCGAGTTCCTCGACGTGATCTCGCCGCAGTACATCGCCGACCTGATCTCCTGGGGCGCCATCGGTGCGCGCACCACCGAAAGCCAGGTGCACCGCGAACTGGCCTCGGGCATCTCGGCGCCCATCGGCTTCAAGAACGGCACCGATGGCAACATCCGCATCGCCACCGATGCCATCCAGTCGGCCAGCCGCCCGCACCACTTCCTGTCGGTGCACAAGAACGGCCAGGTCGCCATCGTGCAGACCAAGGGCAACGCCAACTGCCACGTGATCCTGCGCGGCGGCAAGACGCCCAACTACAGCGCCGAGCACGTGGCGGCTGCCTGCAAGGACCTGGAGGCCGCGCACCTGCCGGCCACGCTGATGGTCGACTGCAGCCACGCCAACAGCTCCAAGCAGCACGAGAAGCAGCGCGAAGTGGCGCGTGACATCGGCCAGCAGATCGCCGGCGGCTCGCGCCAGGTCTTCGGCGTGATGATCGAAAGCCACCTGCAGGCGGGCGCGCAGAAGTTCACGCCCGGCAAGAACGATCCGGCCGCGCTGGCCTACGGCCAGAGCATCACCGACGCCTGCCTGGGCTGGGATGACTCGATCGCCACGCTGCGCGAGCTGTCCGAGTCGGTGAAGGCCCGCCGCATGCGCGCAAACACCGAAGAGGCCGAAGCAGCGGTCGTGTAAGCTTTTCGGTTCGGGGCGCCGCCGTGCCGCGCAGGCGGGCGGCTGCGCCGCAACCTAGAGGAGATGGCTGGATGCGCAATGCAATGAAGGTGGTTCTGGACGACGGGCAGGAGTTCCTGCACGACTTCGACAGCGGCGAGGCCATGAGCCATGAGGATGGCCGGCGCTGGCTGGATCAGGAATTCGTGCGCATGGACTGCGAGCCGCTGCGCGCCAGCGGCAAGGTGCTGATCGTGGACAAGGTGATCTCGGTGGCCAGGGCGGCAGGCGCTGCCGGGTTTGCCGATGCCGACTGGTTCACGCAGTACGCGGCGGCCAGCATCGGCGCGCTGGCCCGGCCCAGCGTGATCGTCAACACCCGCAAGATGACGGTGGATTTCTAGAACAGAAAATTCCAGTCAAAACGGCGGCCAGGGCAGATGGGATCTGCGCTGGCCGCTATTTTTTTGGGAGTTTCAGGGCTGCAGGGCAGCCAGCAGCTTGCCGTGCACGCCGCCAAAGCCGCCATTGCTCATGCAGACGACCACATCGCCCGGGCGGGCCGCGGCCTGCACCTGGCGCACCAACGTGTCCACATCGGGCGCAGTCTGGGCGCGGGCGCCCATGGGGGCCAGGGCCTGCGCGGCGTCCCAGTCCAGGCCGGCCGTGTGGCAGAAGGCGAGGTCGGCGGCCTCCAGCGACCAGGGCAGCTGCGACTTCATCGTGCCCAGCTTCATGGTGTTGCTGCGCGGCTCGAACACGGCGAGGATGCGCGTGGCCGGCCCCACCTGGCGGCGCAGGCCGTCGAGCGTGGTGCGGATGGCCGTGGGGTGGTGGGCGAAGTCGTCGTAGATCGCGATCTGGTTGACCGTGCCGCGCAGCTCCATGCGCCGCTTGACGTTGCGGAACTTGCCCAGCGCGGCCGCCGCGGTGGCGGGCGCCACACCCACGTGCTCGGCGGCGGCGATGGCGGCCAGCGCGTTGAGCTGGTTGTGCACGCCGCTCAGGCCCCATTCGACGCGGGCCACCGGGCGGCCGGCGCGCAGCACGTCGAAGGCATGCGGCTCGCCCTCGGCGCTGAATTCGTCCACCGCGCTGCCAAAGCGCACGACCTCGCTCCACACGCCCTGGTGCAGCACGCGGGTGAGGCTTTCCTCCAGCCCATTGGCCACGATGCGGCCCGAGCCGGGGACGGTGCGCACCAGGTGGTGGAACTGGCGCTCGATGGCGGCCAGATCGTCGAAGATGTCCGCGTGATCGAACTCCAGGTTGTTCAGCACGGCGGTGCGCGGGCGGTAGTGCACGAACTTGCTGCGCTTGTCGAAGAAGGCGGTGTCGTACTCGTCGGCCTCGATCACGAACAGTGGGCGTTCGCGGTCCGGGCCGCCGAGGCGGGCCGAGACGCCAAAGTCCAGCGGCACGCCGCCGACCAGGAAGCCGGGCGCGAGGCCGGCGGACTCCAGTACCCAGGTCAGCATCGAGGTGGTCGTGGTCTTGCCATGCGTGCCGGCCACGGCCAGCACGTGCCGGCCCTGCAGCACGTGCTCGGCCAGCCACTGCGGGCCGCTGGTGTAGCGGGCGCCGGATTCGAGGATGGCCTCCATCAGCGGAAACTTGGCACTGCCGTCGGCCAGCCGGGCGCGGCTGACCACATTGCCCACCACATACACATCGGGCTTCAGCGCCAGTTGGTCGGCGCCATAGCCTTCGATCAGCTCGATGCCCAGTGCGCGCAGCTGGTCGCTCATCGGCGGGTAGACGCCCGCATCGCAACCGGTGACCTTGTGACCCGCTTCTCGCGCCAACGCAGCCACCCCGCCCATGAAGGTGCCGCAAATACCCAGGATATGAATATGCATGCGGCGATTCTACGGGGGCAGGCGGCCGGGTTCGGCAGATGGGTCACAATGGGCCATGGACAATGATCTGACCTTGGAAATCGCCAATGCCGCCGCCCGCATGGTGGTGGAGGACGGCATGGAATGGGGCCCGGCCAAGAAGCGTGCGGTCAAGCTGCTGGGCGCGCCGGCCCGCACGGCGCTGCCCGACAACGGGGTGCTGGAAGAGGCCGTGCGCGACTACATCGCGCTGTTCTGCGCCGACACCCAGCCGCAGGAACTGCAGGCGCTGCGCGAGCTGGCCCTGGTGTGGATGGAACGCATGCAGGAGTTCCGCCCGCACCTGACCGGCGCGGTCTGGGGCGGCGTGGCCACGCGGCATTCCGACATCCATATCCAGCTGTTCTGCGATGATCCCAAGTCCGCCGAGATCGCGCTCATCAACCAGGGGGCCAGCTACGAGGTGTCGTCCACCTCGGGCATGCGCGGCGACAGCGTGGACGTGCTCAGCGTGGGCAGCCAGTGCAAGCCGCTCGGGCAGGTGGTGGGCGTGCATTTCATCATTTACGACAAGGATGATCTGCGCGGCGCGCTCAAGCCCGATGGGCGCGGCCGCGTCGCGCGCGGCAGCACCGAGGCGCTGCGCCGTTTGCTGGCAGAATCCGGGGCTGCACCATGAACGATGTGTCCTCTTCTTCTTCTTCTTCTTCTTCTTCGCCGAACCGCCGCTGGCTGCTGGGCTCCGTGGCCGCGGCGGCCGGTCTGGCCGGCGCGGGCTTTGCCTGGTGGCGGCACCAGCCTGCCGAGATGGCTCCCGATGCGGCGGCCGGCCTGTGGTCGCAGCAGTTTCCGGGGCTGTCCGGGCAGCCGGCGGTGGCGATGCGCCAGTTCCTGGGCAAACCCCTGCTGCTGAACTTCTGGGCCACCTGGTGCCCGCCCTGTGTCGACGAGCTGCCTCTGCTCGACCGCTTCTACCAGGAGCGGCGCGCGCAGGGCTGGACGGTGCTGGCGTTGGCCGTGGACCAGGAGGCCGCCGTGGCGCGCTTTCTGCAGAAGATGCCGCTGTCGATGCCCGTCGCCATTGCGGGCATGCCGGGTGCATCGCTGGGCAAGGAATTGGGCAATACCGCAGGCGGTTTGCCCTACAGCGTTCTGTTTGATGCCAAGGGGCAAGTTCAAGAACGTAAAATGGGACAACTTCACGAGTCCGACCTGCAAACCTGGAGCGGTCGGGTATAAATCTTTACATAGCCTGGCTATGTGCAGATGCCTGGAAATAGGATATTTTGAATCGAATAGGGCGGATTTCGAGTAAATTTGCGCCCTATTCGATTTTTCGCGGTGGGAGCTGCCATGGATTTACGCAAACTGAAAACCTTGATCGACCTGGTGTCGGAGTCCAACGTGTCCGAGTTGGAAATCACCGAAGCAGAAGGCAAGGTGCGCATCGTCAAGGGCGGTGGCGCGGTAGCCCAGCAATACATTCCGGCCATGCCCATGCCGGTGCAGCCCGCGGCGGCCGTGCCTGCTGCCGCCGCGCCTGCGGCCGGTGCCGAGCCCGCTGCAGCCCCGGCTGCGGAAGGCCACACGGTCAAGTCGCCGATGGTCGGCACCTTCTACCGTTCGTCGAGCCCCGGCGCCAAGCCCTTTGTCGAAATCGGCAGCGAGGTGAAGGAGGGCGAGACCCTGTGCATCGTCGAGGCGATGAAGATCCTCAACGAGATCGAGTCCGACAAGTCGGGCATCGTCAAGCGCATCCTGGCTGAGAATGGCCAGGCGGTCGAGTTTGGCCAGCCTTTGTTCGTGATTGAATAAGGCTGTGCCTATGTTCAAGAAAATACTGGTTGCGAACCGTGGGGAGATTGCCCTGCGGATCCAGCGCGCCTGCCGCGAGCTGGGCATCAAGGCGGTGATGGTCTATTCCGAGGCCGACCGCGATGCCAAGTACGTGAAGCTCGCGGACGAGGCCGTGTGCATCGGCCCGCCGCCGTCCACGCACAGCTACCTCAACATGCCGGCGATCATTTCCGCCGCCGAGGTGACGGATGCCGAGGCCATCCACCCCGGCTACGGCTTCCTGAGCGAGAACGCGGACTTCGCCGAGCGCGTGGAAAAAAGCGGCTTCCAGTTCATCGGCCCGACGCCCGAGAACATCCGCATCATGGGCGACAAGGTGTCGGCCAAGCAGGCGATGATCAAGGCCGGCGTGCCTTGCGTGCCCGGCTCGGACGGCGAGCTGCCCGATGATCCGGTGCAGATCCGCCGCATCGCCAAGGCCATCGGCTACCCCGTCATCATCAAGGCGGCGGGCGGCGGCGGCGGGCGCGGCATGCGCGTGGTGCACACCGAGGCAGCGCTGGTCAATGCGGTGCAGATGACCAAGGCCGAGGCCGGCGCGGCGTTCGGCAATCCTGCGGTGTACATGGAAAAGTACCTGCAGAACCCGCGCCACGTCGAGATCCAGATCATGGCGGACAAGCACCGCAACGCCGTCTACCTGGGCGAGCGCGACTGCTCCATGCAGCGCCGCCACCAGAAGGTGATCGAGGAGGCGCCCGCCCCCGGCATTCCGCGCAAGCTGATCGAGCGCATCGGCGAACGCTGCGTGAGCGCCTGCAAGCGCATCGGCTACCGCGGCGCCGGCACCTTCGAGTTCCTGTACGAGGACGGCGAGTTCTACTTCATCGAGATGAACACCCGCGTGCAGGTCGAGCATCCGGTGACCGAGCTGATCACCGGCATCGACATCGTCAAGACCCAGATCATGGTCGCGGCCGGCGAAAAGCTGCCGTTCACGCAGCGCCAGATCAACGGCCAGCTGCGCGGCCACGCCATCGAGTGCCGGGTGAACGCGGAAGATCCGTACAAGTTCACGCCGTCGCCGGGCCGGGTCACGACCTGGCATATGCCGGGCGGCCCGGGCGTGCGCGTCGATTCGCACGTCTATGCCAACTACTTCGTGCCGCCGAACTACGACTCGATGATCGGCAAGATCATCGTGCACGGCGACACCCGCGAAGAGGCCATCGCCCGCATGCGCACCGCGCTGCTGGAGACCGCCGTGGAAGGCATCACCACCAACCTGCCGCTGCACCGCGAGCTGATGGTGGATGCGCAGTTCAATGTGGGCGGCACCAACATCCACTACCTCGAAGAGTGGCTGGCGGCTCGCAAGCGCTGAAAAAGCATAGCGGCTTGCGCTCATCGTGCAAGGTTTTTCAAATGAAAACATGTTGAAAACCTTATACAGTGAGCGCAAGCAGCTCTTGATTCCATAGTGATGGATGCTGGCATTTCGTTGGGAATGCCAGCTTTTTACTTTCTGAGGACTTGCCCTGCGCAAGCCATGTTTGCAAGGATGCCCACCATGTTCGAACTCTGCCTGCTGTGCCCGGAAGACCGGGTGGAGAGCCTCAGCGATGCGCTGGAGGCGCTCGATGCGCTGAGCGTGTCGGTGGAGGATGCCGACGCGCACACCGAGGCCGAGCAGGCGCTGTTCGGCGAGCCCGGCATGCCGCCGCCCAAGGAGGGCTGGAGCCGCAGCCGCGTGGTCGCGCTGTTCCCCAGCCGCGAGGCCGCAGCCGAGGCACAGCAGCTGCTGCAGGTGCAGGACTTCTTCGCCGGCTGCAGCGTGCTGGCCGTGCGCGAGGTGGCACAGCAGGACTGGGTGCGGCTGACGCAGTCGCAGTTCGCGCCGGTGGACATCACACCCGATTTCTGGATCGTGCCGACCTGGCACGAGCTGCCGCCCGAGGCCACGCGCAGCATCCGCCTCGACCCGGGCCTGGCCTTCGGCACCGGCACCCATCCGACGACGCGCATGTGCCTGCGCTGGATCGCGCGCCAGCCCGAGGGCAGCCTCGGCCGCACGCTGGACTATGGCTGCGGCTCGGGCATCCTGGCCATCGGCGCCGCCAAGTTCGGCGCGGCGCAGATCGATGCCGTCGACATCGATCCGGCGGCCGTCGAGTCCACCGACTACAACGCGCAGGCCAACGGCGTGCAGCTGACCGCCGGCCTGCCGGACCGCGCGCAGGGCGTCTACGACACCGTGCTGGCCAATATCCTGGCCACGCCGCTCAAGGTGCTGGCGCCGCTGCTATGCGGCCATGTGGCCGCCGGCGGCAACCTGGTGCTGGCGGGCATCCTGGAGCGCCAGGCCGACGAGCTCAAGGCCGCCTACGCGCCCTACCTGCAGCTTGAGGTGGCGGACACGGAAGACGGCTGGATCCTGATGACGGCCCGGCGCGGCGCCTGACTTCTACAATGCGCAGACCATGAGCCAGATCACGCGTTGCCCGGAGTGCCACACCCGCTTCAAGGTGGTGGACGATCAGCTGCGCATCTCCGGCGGCTGGGTGCGCTGCGGCAAGTGCAAGGCGGTGTTTGACGCGCTGGCACACCTGTCGTCCAGGCCGCAGGCGGATGCGGCCGAGCCGGTGCAGCCGGCTGCCGCGGTGGCGGCCGAAGACCGGACGCCCGCCGATGCCAGCGACGAAGGCGCCTCGGCGGTGCTGGTCACGGCGAACTCCATCGCCATCGATCCCGAGGCACCGGTGCCAGAGCTGTCGGTGCTGGTGTTTCCGCGGCGCGCAGGCTTCGGCGACTCCACCTACGTGGACTCGACCTGGAAGGACTCCTACCTCGATCCCATGCCCGAGCCGGGCCTGGCCGAGCCGCAGCCCGAGTCCGAAGCAGACCCGCAGCCCCATGCGCTGGAAAGCGAGTGGGACGGCGCGCAGGCCGCTGGCGCGCGCATCAGCCCCGCGCTGTTCTCCGCGCACGAGGACATGAAGGAACTGCACGAGCGCGAGGAAAGGCTGCTGTCCGCCGCGGCCGGCCGGCGCGACGATGCAGACCTGGTGGAGCCAGACCCGGAGGCCATCGAGCCGCACGACAGCGGTCTCGCGGCCGCACAGCCCGCGCTGCCGCCGGAGGCCGAGGCGCCGCAGGCACCGGCCCATTCCCGGCTGTCGTCGTGGAGCGCCGCCGAAGACAAGATACTGGACCGCCCCCAGCCGGTCGCTGCCGATGCCGAGGCCGCCGATGGCCTGCTGGCCGGTGCGTCGGCGGCGCCGGCGGACGAACCCCGCTTCGTGCGCGATGCGCGGCGCAAGGCCTTCTGGGGCCGGCCCGGCGTGGTGGCAGTGTCGCTGCTGGCCGCGCTGGTGCTGGTGCTGGCGCTGCTCGCGCAATGGGGCATCCAGCAGCGCGACGGCATCGTGGCCCGCTACCCCGCCGTGCGCGCGGTGCTCGAGCCCTGGTGCGCCTGGGCCGGCTGCCAGATCGCGCCGGTGCGCCAGATCGAGCGCGTGCAGATCGACAGCACGAGCTTTCGCAAGATCGCGCCCCAGCAGTTCGAGCTGAGCGTGGTGCTGCGCAACCAGGCCGCCCATGTGGTGGCCATGCCGGCGCTGGAGCTGACGCTGAACGATGCGGCCGACAAGCTGGTGATACGCAAGGTGCTGCTGCCGGCCGAGCTCGGCGCACCCGCGGCCCTGCCGGCCAGCGGTGAATGGACGGCCAACGCCGTGGTGCAGGTCGTCGCCGGCGAGGCCGAGGTGGTCGGCTACCGCGTGCTGGCCTTCTACCCCTGAATAGATCTCTCTGACAAGAAAGCGAATATGGCTTCGTTGATTTGCGGTTCCCTGGCGTTCGACAACATCATGACCTTCGAGGGCAGGTTTGCGGACCAGATCATGCCCAACCAGATCCACATCCTGAACGTGTCGTTCCTGGTGCCCACGCTGCGCCGCGATTTCGGCGGCTGCGCCGGCAACATCGCCTATGCGCTGAAGCTGCTCGGCGGCGATCCGCTGCCCATGGCCGTGCTGGGCCATGACGGCGGCAGCTACCTGCAGCGCATGCAGGAGCTGGGCATCTCGACGCGCTTCGTGGCGCAGCTGGACGATATCTACACGGCCCAGTGCATGATCACCACCGACCTGGACAACAACCAGATCACAGCCTTCCACCCCGGCGCGATGATGCAGGCGCACACCAACGTGGTGACGGCGGATTGCGGCGCGCGCGTGGGCATCGTGGCACCGGACGGGCGCGATGCGATGCTGCAGCACGCCGAGCAATTGCATGCCGCGGGCATTCCCTTCGTCTTCGATCCGGGCCAGGGTCTGCCCATGTTCAATGGCGAGGAGCTGCGCCGCTTCATCGCGCTGGCCGACTGGGTCGCGGTGAACGACTACGAAGGCCAGATGCTGAGCGAGCGCACCGGCTGGGACTTCGCCACCATCTCGCAGCAGGTGCGCGGCCTGATGGTGACGCTGGGCGCGCAGGGCTGCGCGCTGTGGGAACGCGGCGAGCAGGCCGTGGTGCCCGGCCTGCAGGCGGCCGCCACGGTCGATCCCACGGGCTGCGGCGATGCCTGGCGCGGCGGCCTGCTGTGGGGCCTGGAGAACGGCCGCAGCCTGCGCGACTGCGTGGCGCTGGGCAACCGCATGGGCGCGCTGAAGATCGCCCAGCGCGGCCCGCAGAACTACCAGCTGGACTTCGATCCCGCGGCCCTGTGGGCATGACGCTCCAGCTGCGGCACGAAACCCCGGATGACGTGGCGGCAATCGATGCCGTCACGGTCGCGGCCTTTGCCGATGCGCCGCACACCAGCCACACCGAGCAGTTCATCGTGTATGCGCTGCGCCGAGCGAACGAGCTGGCGCTGTCCATCGTGGCCGAGGAGCAGGGGCAGATCGTCGGCCACGTCGCCGTGTCGCCGGTGGCGATCACCGGAGGCCGTGGCGGCGCCGACGGCTGGTATGGCCTGGGGCCGATCTCTGTGGTGCCGCAGCGGCAAGGGCGGGGCATAGGCGCGCGACTGATGCAGCAGGCGCTGGCCGATTTGCGAGCCATGCAGGCCGCGGGCTGCGTATTGCTGGGCGACCCTGCGTACTACACGCGCTTTGGTTTTCAGACCCATGCGGGCCTGGTGCTGCCGGGCGTGCCGCCCGCGTACTTCCTGGCGCTGGCCCTGCAGGGAGTGGTGCCCGAGGGCACGGTTCGCTACAGCGATGCCTTCGATGCGAGTGCTTGATCCGCAGTGAAAAGGCCGTACGGCGACGGGCTTCGGCCCATGCCGAGGGACCATGAAAAAAACCGGCCGAGGCCGGTTTTTTTAGGCGTGTCCCGTGATCGGAATCAGGGACGGTTGCTGGTCGGGAAGGGCCATGCGGCGTTGGTGCTCAGCACCGTCTTCACCTGCTCGGGGGCTGCAGCTTCAGCCTTCTTTTCAGGGGCAGGCTTGGCGGCGGCCTTCTTGGCCGATGCGGCCTTCTTGGCAGCAGGAGCCGCCTTCTTCGCAGCAGGAGCAGCTGCAGCCTTCTTGGCCGGAGCGGCCTTCTTCGCAGGAGCAGCGGCCTTCTTGGCCGGGGCAGCAGCCTTCTTCGCAGGAGCAGCAGCCTTCTTGGCCGGGGCGGCAGGCTTCTTCGCAGGAGCAGCGGCCTTCTTGGCCGGAGCAGCCTTCTTCGCAGGAGCTGCAGCCTTCTTGGCCGGAGCTGCCTTCTTCGCAGGAGCAGCAGCCTTCTTGGCCGGAGCAGCCTTCTTCGCAGGAGCAGCGGCCTTCTTGGCCGGAGCAGCCTTCTTCGCAGGAGCAGCAGCCTTCTTGGCCGGAGCAGCCTTCTTCGCGGGAGCAGCAGCCTTCTTGGCCGGAGCAGCCTTCTTCGCGGGAGCTGCAGCCTTCTTGGCCGGAGCAGCCTTCTTCGCAGGAGCTGCAGCCTTCTTTGCGGGAGCTGCAGCCTTCTTGGCCGGAGCAGCCTTCTTGGCAGCGGCGGCCTTCTTGGCGGGGGCAGCCTTCTTCGCAGGAGCTGCAGCCTTCTTGGCGGGGGCTGCCTTCTTCACTGCGGTTTTACCGGGAGCCGACTTCGCTGCCGCTGCTTTTTTGGGTGCGGCGGCTTTGGTGTCAGCGGACTTCTTCGTCGTTGCCATGCTCTTCTCCTTCGGTCAAATGAACAACAGACTTCATGCCCGATAAGAATTCGACACGAAGTTTTGATAGCAATTGCAATTGTGCATCACAGATCCCGTCGCGGCATAGCCCTGTCAAGCATTTTTGCTAGCAATTTTGCAGTTTTTCAACATAAAACCACAATTGCACGGCCGCTGATCCGCGAATTTCCCATCAATCCCACGACAGCGCGCCGCCGGTCTGGTACTCGATCACGCGCGTTTCGAAGAAGTTGCGCTCCTTCTTCAGGTCGATCATTTCGCTCATCCAGGGGAAGGGATTTTCTTCGTTGGGGAACAGCGCATCGAGCCCGATCTGCGTGGCGCGGCGGTTGGCGATGTAGCGCAGGTAGCCCTTGAACATCGAGGCGTTCATGCCCAGCACGCCGCGCGGCATGGTGTCTTCGGCATAGCGGTATTCGAGCTCGACGGCCTTCTGGAACAGCTCGGTGATTTCCTGCTTGAACTCGGCGGTCCACAGGTGCGGGTTCTCGAGCTTGAGCTGGTTGATCAGGTCGATGCCGAAGTTGCAGTGCATGGACTCGTCGCGCAGGATGTACTGGTACTGCTCGGCGGCGCCGGTCATCTTGTTCTGGCGGCCCAGCGCGAGGATCTGCGTGAAGCCGACGTAGAAGAACAGGCCTTCCATCAGGCAGGCGAAGACGATGAGAGACTTGAGCAGGGTCTGGTCGGTCTCGGGCGTGCCGGTGTGGAAGTTCGGGTCCATGATCGCCTCGATGAAGGGGATCAGGAACTCGTCCTTGTCGCGGATGGACTGGACTTCGTTGTAGGCGTTGAAGATCTCGGATTCGTCGAGGCCCAGCGACTCCACGATGTACTGGTAGGCGTGCGTGTGGATGGCTTCCTCGAAGGCCTGGCGCAGCAGGAACTGGCGGCACTCGGGCGCGGTGATGTGGCGATAGGTGCCGAGCACGATGTTGTTGGCGGCCAGCGAGTCGGCGGTCACGAAGAAACCGAGGTTGCGCTTGACGATGCGGCGCTCGTCCTCGGTCAGGCCGTTCGGCGACTTCCACAGCGCGATGTCGCGGTTCATGTTCACTTCCTGCGGCATCCAGTGGTTGGCGCAGGTGGCGAGGTACTTCTCCCAGGCCCACTTGTACTTGAACGGAACCAGCTGGTTCACGTCGGTCTTGGCGTTGATGATGCGCTTGTCGGAGGCCTTGACGCGCTGCGACTGCGCCGCGCCTTCGGCGGCCGGGGAGGTGGTGTTGGAGTCGTCGTCGAAGGACAGCATGGGGTGTTCCGGTGATTCAAAAAGAAGAGCTGCTGGCGCTCATGTTTCTTCGGTTATGAAGTGATTTCATATTGAAATCATTGGAACATGAGCGCTGGCAGCTATGGTTTTTCAATGAGCGCTTACTGGCAAGCCTCGCAGCCCGGGTCGTCGATGGCGCAGAACTTGATGTCGGTGGCCGGGGCCTGTGCGAGCGCGGCGGCGGCTGCGGCATCGAGTGCGCTCATCGCCGGCGCGGCCTGCGAGGCGCTGGGCACGGCGTTCAGCACGCGGCTCTGCACGGTGGACTTCTCGACCTGCGTGGCACTGGTGGTGCGCAGGTAGTAGGTGGTCTTGAGGCCACGCAGCCAGGCCAGCTTGTAGGTCTCGTCGAGCTTCTTGCCCGAGGCGCCGGCCATGTAGATGTTCAGCGACTGGGCCTGGTCGATCCACTTCTGGCGGCGCGACGCGGCCTCGACCAGCCACTGCGGATCGACTTCGAACGCGGTGGCGTACAGGGCCTTGAGTTCCTGCGGCACGCGGTCGATGGGGTACAGCGAGCCGTCGAAGTGCTTGAGGTCCATGACCATCACCTCGTCCCACAGGCCCAGGCGCTTGAGGTCGCGCACCAGGTACTGGTTGATGATGGTGAACTCGCCCGACAGGTTGGACTTGACCGACAGGTTGCCGAACGAGGGCTCGATCGACGCGTCGACGCCGACGATGTTGGAGATGGTGGCAGTGGGCGCGATGGCGACGCAGTTGGAGTTGCGCATGCCGTCCTTGGCGATCTTCTTGCGCAGGGCATCCCAGTCCAGCGTCATGCTGCGGTCGACCTGCACGTAGTCGGCGTTGCCGCGCGCATCGGCCAGCAGGTTCAGCGAGTCCAGCGGCAGGATGCCCTGGCTCCACAGCGAGCCCTGGTAGCTGGAGTAGCTGCCGCGCTCCTGGGCCAGCTCGGTCGAGGCCCAGTAGGCGTAGTAGCACACGGCTTCCATCGATTCGTCGGCGAACTGCACGGCGGCGTCGCTGGCGTAGGGCGTGTGCAGCAGGTACAGCGCATCCTGGAAGCCCATGATGCCCAGGCCCACCGGGCGGTGGCGCAGGTTGGAGTTGCGCGCCTTGTCCACGGCGTAGTAGTTGATGTCGATCACGTTGTCGAGCATGCGCATCGCGGTGGCGATGGTCTTCTTGAGCTTGTCGTGGTCGAGCGTGCGGCCGCCCTGGCCGTTGTCCTTGAGGTGGCGGCTGAGGTTCACCGAGCCCAGGTTGCAGACGGCGGTTTCCTCGTCGCTGGTGTTCAGCGTGATCTCGGTGCACAGGTTGGACGAGTGCACCACGCCGGCGTGCTGCTGCGGCGAGCGCAGGTTGCAGGCGTCCTTGAAGGTGATCCAGGGGTGGCCAGTCTCGAACAGCATCGACAGCATCTTGCGCCACAGATCGACCGCGGGCAGGGTCTTGTGCAGCTTGAGCTCGCCGCTGGCGGCCTTCGCCTCGTAGCCCCGGTAGGCCTTCTCGAACTCGGTGCCGAACTTGTCGTGCAGGTCAGGGCAGTCGGACGGCGAGAACAGCGTCCACGAGCCCTTCTCGATCACGCGCTTCATGAACAGGTCGGGAATCCAGTTCGCCGTGTTCATGTCGTGCGTGCGGCGGCGGTCGTCGCCGGTGTTCTTGCGCAGTTCGAGGAACTCCTCGATGTCGAGATGCCAGGTCTCCAGGTAGGTGCAGACCGCGCCCTTGCGCTTGCCGCCCTGGTTCACGGCCACGGCCGTGTCGTTGACGACCTTGAGGAAGGGCACCACGCCCTGCGATTCGCCGTTCGTGCCCTTGATGCGCGAACCCAGGGCGCGCACGCGCGTCCAGTCGTTGCCCAGGCCGCCGGCGAACTTGGACAGCAGCGCGTTTTCCTTGATCGATTCGTAGATGCCGTCGAGGTCGTCGGGCACCGTGGTCAGGTAGCACGAGGACAGCTGCGAGCGCAGCGTGCCGCTGTTGAACAGCGTGGGCGTGGACGACATGAAGTCGAACGACGACAGCAGCTCGTAGAACTCGATGGCACGGCCGTTGCGGTCGGCCTCGCCCAGCGCCAGGCCCATGGCCACGCGCATGAAGAAGGCCTGGGGCAGCTCGATGCGGGTCTTCTTGACGTGCAGGAAGTAGCGGTCGTACAGCGTCTGCAGGCCCAGGTAGTCGAACTGCTGGTCGCGCTCGGCCTTCAGCGCCGCGCCCAGGCGCGGCAGGTCGAACTTCAGCATCTCGGGGTTCAGCAGCTCGTTGTCCACGCCCTTCTGGATGAAGCCCGGGAAGTAGTCGGCGTAGGCGGCGCCCATGTCGCTGGCGGCCACGTCCTGGCCGATGACTTCGCGCACGATGGTGTGCAGCAGCAGGCGCGCGGTGACGAAGCTGTAGTCGGGCTCCTTCTCGATCAGCGTGCGCGCGGCCAGGATCGAGGCCTTGAACACTTCGTCCATCTGCACGCCGTCGTACAGGTTGCGCAGCGTCTCGGTCAGGATAGGCGCGGGCTCCACGTCCTTGCCCAGGCCCTGGCAGGCGGCGGCGATGCGGTCGTTGAGCTTCTTCACGTCGAGCACGACGCGTTGGCCGCCTTCCAGCACATGCAGGCTGGGCGAGGATGCCGGGGCGTGCTGGGTCTGCAGCTGCGAGCGTTCCTGGTTGCGGCGCTCGCGGTACAGCACGTAGGCGCGGGCCACTTCGTGCTTGCCGCTGCGCATCAGGCCCAGCTCGACCTGATCCTGCACGTCCTCGATGTGGAAGGTGCCGCCGCCGGGGCGCGAGCGCATCAGGGCGCGCACCACGGTCTGGGTCAGCTCTTCGACTTCTTCGCGCACGCCGGCCGAGGCCGAGCCTTGGGCACCGTGCACGGCCAGGTAGGCCTTCATCATCGCCGTGGTGATTTTCTGCGGCTCGAACGGAACCACGGCGCCGTTGCGGCGCATGATCTGGTAGTCAGGAAGAACCGTGGAACCGGGGATGGATCGGTCGCTGGTGGCGACAGCGGTCAACTCTGCAGAAAGCGGCGCAGCGTTCATGGTGTCCTCTTTGGATGGTACGGAAAAACAGGGGGGAAACAGGCGCGGATGACCAGCAAGGCAGCGATCGGCGTGATGGACTGCAACACTATAGGTAGTGTCTGGAGATCCTGCGAAACACTACTGGTAGTGTACAGCGCAATGGCTGCCTTGTTGGTGTCAGCAATTGTGTTAGGTGGGCACGCGACCCGCCGGGAGCCGCCGCAGCGCCTTGCGGCATCTGCATTTGCGGTGCCGGAATCAGCATCCATGCGATCCGGTGCGGAGCTTTGGCTGCCGGCCCTCGGCACCATGCGGATGGCGGCGGGGCGATGGGGGGCGCAAAAAGGGCGTGATTGTGGCAAAAGCTGCACAACGGGTAAACCCTAGGGGTTTTGTGTGCGTGGCGTTGCCGGCTCAGGCGGGCGGCGGAAACATCTGCGGCGGCCAGCCCAGCTCGTGCCGCAGCCGCTGCCAGTCGAAGCCGGGGCCGGGGTCCTGCTTGCGGCCTGGCGCGATGTGCTCATGGCCCGCGACCTGGGCGATGGGGTAGGCCGCGCGCAGCTCCCGGCCCAGCTGCGCGAGCTGCCGGTACTGCGCCGGCTCGAAGCGCTGGCCTTCCAGGCCCTCGAGTTCGACGCCGATGGAATAGTCGTTGCAGCGCCCGCGCCCCTGCCACTCCGAGGCGCCGGCATGCCAGGCCCTCTGGTCGCAGCTGACGAATTGCCACAGCGCGCCGTCGCGCTCGATGAAGAAATGCGCCGACACCTCGATGCCGCGGATGCCTTGGTAATAAGGATGTGCGTCCCAGTCGAGCCGGTTGGTGAACAGCTGCTGCACCGCGCCGGTGCCGTACTGGCCGGGCGGCAGGCTGATGGAGTGCACCACCAGCAGATCCACCGGCATGCCGGCCGGGCGCTCGCCGAAGTTCGGCGACGGGCAGGGCCGCGCACGCTGCAGCCAGCCATCGTTCCACTGCGGGCCTGGCATCAGCCGGCCCCTTCGCTGTCGTTGATCTGCAGGCGGTCCATGCGGTAGCGGATCTGGCGCAAGCTGATGCCCAGGCGGCTGGCCGCGGCCGTGCGGTTGAAGCCGCTTTCGCGCAGCGCGCGGATCAGGATGTCGCGCTCCTGCTGGTCCATCCAGCCCTGCAAGTCGCTGGGCAGCGGTTTTTCGCGCGGGTAGGCCGGGGTGGCGGCCTCGGGAGCGGCGGGCACGGCGGCTGCCGCGGCCAGCGCCGGCTCCAGCGGAACGGGGCGCGTGCCGCCGTCGGCGGGCGGCTGGGGAGCGGCTTCCGGCATCGGCGGCTCGATCCGCAGCTCGGCGCCATCGCTCAGCGCCGCGGCGCGCTGCAGCAGGTTCTCCAGCTCGCGCACATTGCCCGGCAGCGGGTGGCGGGCGATCTGCTGCAGCGCGGCCGGCGTCAGCCGGGGCAGCGGCTGCGGGCTGTCGGCGCCCAGGCGCTCGAGCAGCACCTCGCACAGTTGCGGCAGGTCTTCGCGGCGCTCGCGCAGCGGCGGGATCACGACCTCGATGACATTGATGCGGTAATAGAGATCCTGGCGGAAGCGCCCCGCCTGCACGTCGCTGGCCAGGTCGCGGTGCGTGGCGCTGACGATGCGGACGTCCACCGACTCCTCCTGGCTGTCGCCCAGGCGGCGCACCTTGCGTTCCTGCACGGCGCGCAGCAGCTTGGCCTGCATGGACAGCGGCAGCTCGCCGATCTCGTCGAGGAACAGCGTGCCGCCGCGCGCGGCCTGGAAGAAGCCGTCGCGGTCGTGCGCCGCGCCGGTGTACGAGCCCTTGCGGGCGCCGAAGAACTCGGCCTCGAGCAGGTTCTCGGGGATGGCGCCGCAGTTGACGGCGATCAGCGGCCCGCCGGCGCGCTGGCTCAGCGCGTGCAGCGCCTGGGCGGCCAGCTCCTTGCCGGTGCCGGATTCGCCGTGGATCAGCACCGGCGCCATGCTGCTGGCCACCTTGGCGACGCGCTCGCGCACCTGCTGCATCGCGGCCGAGGTGCCGACCAGGCGCTGCAGCGCCACGCCGCCCGGGGCCTGCGGCGCCTTCGGCTCGGGCGCCTTTCTGCCGGACTCGGTGGCCACGCCCTGGCTGGCGGAGGCCACGACCTGGCGGAACTGCTTCAGGTCCACCGGCTTGGTGAGGTAGTCGAACGCGCCTTCGCGCAGCGCGGCCACGGCGTTGTCGGCCGAGCCATAGGCGGTGATGACGATGCAGCGCTCGTTGCGCTGCTGCTGGCGCAGCAGCAGCAGCAGCTCCATGCCCATACCGTCGGGCAGGCGCATGTCGGTGATCAGCACATGGAAGGATTGCTGCGCCAGCTGCTCGCGCGCCTCGGTGACGGAGGCTGCGGTGCTGACCCGGTAGCCCTCGCGCAGCAGGGTCAGCTCGTACAGCGTGCGCAGATCGGGTTCGTCGTCGACGACAAGAATATGGGTGCTGTCGGAGGTCATGCGCAACGGGGTCAACGGGGCAGGGGAATCACTCGGTGTAGTTGGACTGGGCCGGCAGCCGGAACTGCACCACGAACGCGTTGCCCGCGACGGCGGGATCGCTGGTCAGCGACTGGCGTTCGTAGCGGATTATGGCGCCGTGCCGCGCGCACAGCTCGCGGCAGATGTACAGGCCCAGGCCGCTGGAGCGGCTCTCGGACGAGAAGAAGGGCTCGAACAGATGGTTCTGCACCGAGGCGTCGATGGTCGGGCCATCGCTCCACACCGTCATCTGCACGGCGCCGGCGGTGTTGCTGCGGGTCACGACGCGCAGCGCGCCGGCTTTGCGGCTGTGGTAGCGCTGGGCGTTGTCCAGCAGGTTCACCAGCAGCTGCCGCAGGTGGCCGGCATCGAACGCCACCAGGCTGGTGTCGGCGGCCAGGTGCAGCGTGAGCTGGCGCTCGCCGGGCGGCTGCGCCAGCCATTCCTCGCCGATGGCGCGCACCTGGGCGTCCAGCTCGAGCACGGTGTCGCCGTCGCGCTGGATCTGGCTCTGCACGCGGGCGATGTCCAGCACCTCCTCGGCGATGCGCGACAGCCGCTCGGCGTTCTGGCGCACGATGGTGGTCAGCCGGGCGAGCGCGGGGTTGCCCAGATCGCGCAGGTCTTCCTCCAGCAGCGCATTGGCCTGCATGATGGCCGACAGCGGGTTGCGGATCTCGTGCGCCACCGCGGCGGACATGCGCCCCATCGCGGCCATCTTCTCGGTGCGCAGCCGCGCCTCCATCTCGCGCACGTCGTGCACGAACAGCACGCACAGCGGCTGGTTGTCGCCCTGGGCCAGGCCGGCTTCGGGGTCGGGGATGGGCTCGGTCAGCCAGCTGTGCACCTGCAGGCCCAGCGGGCTCTCGCCGGGCGCGAGCAGGTTGACCTGGTAGCTCAGCGGCTGCTTCTGCGCGAAGGTCGTGGCGATCTGCTCCAGCACGGGGCGCCAGATGGGCAGCTGGTCCAGCGCCAGCGGCAGCAGCGGCCGGCCGAGCAGCTTGCTGGCCGCCGGGTTCGCGGCAATGATGCGGCAGCGCGCATCGGCCACCATCACGCCGTCGGACAGGTTCTGCAGCACCAGCCCGTTGATCTGCTCCTGCTGGTGCGCGGCCGCCGTGCTGCGCAGGGTCTGCAGGCGTTCGCGCTCCAGGCGGATGGCCAGCACATGCACCAGGATGCCCACGCCGAAATAGGCAGCGCCCGAGATGCCCGCCTGGAACAGGCTGCGGGCCAGGTCGCCGCCGCTGCCGTTCACCGCCGACAGGAAGGCGTGGACCAGCAGGAACAGCGTGGCGTAGGCGCAGGTGGCCAGCACCACCAGCCAGCCGCCCAGCGCGCCGGCGATCAGCACCGGCAGGCCGAGCAGCGGCGTCACGCTGAAGCCGCCGGTGCGGCCGAATTCCAGCACGGTGATGAGCAGCAGGTCCAGGCCCAGCGTGGGCAGCCAGGCATGGACCTTGTCCGGCGCGGGCGGGCTGCGCACCACGGCCGCGTAGATCAGGGCCAGCGCGTCGTAGATGGCCAGCACGCCGATGGGCCACATGCGCGCATGTGAAGGCGTGGTGGAGGCCTCGGCGATCGCCAGCAGCAGCGCCACCAGCAGGCGGCCGGCCAGGAAGCCGCGCCACAGGCGCAGGCGCGGGGCGTCGGAATACGGGGCCGCTGCTGCGCTCACGTCACGGCGCGGAGGTGTCGGCCGCCGCGTGCTGGCGCGAGCAATAGAACTTGCCGCGGCTGGCTACCGCGTCGGATTGCGGCACGTGCACCTGGCAGACGGCGCAGTGCACCATGGGCTCCGGCGGCGCCAGCTTGCGGGGCGGAGGGGGCGGCGCAGCCGTATCGCCGGAGGCCCGGCCGCTGCGCCAGAAATGCCAGGCCACCAGCAGGACGGCCAGCACGAGCAGGTATTTCATGGTCGACTCAGAATGACTTCCAGCACGAAGCGCGAGCCCGCATAGGCCAGCAGCAGCAGGGCCGCGCCGGCATACAGCACGTTGACGGCGCTGCGGCCGCGCCAGCCGAACCGGCGCCGCCCGATCAGCAGCACGGCGAAGGTGACCCAGGACAGCAGCGAGAACACGGTCTTGTGGTCCCACTTCCAGGCGCCGCCGTACAGCACGTCGCCAAACAGCCAGCCGGCCAGGAGCGTGGCGGACAGCAGCACGAAGCCGGCGAGCACGAAGCGGAAGGTCAGGCGCTCGAGCGTGAGCAACGGCAGGCTGCCGGGCTGGGCGGCGGGGTTGCGCATCTGCTTTTCGGCATGGCCCATCAGCACCGCGTGGACCACGGCGGCCGCGAACAGGCCGTACGAGGCCACGCCCAGCGCCAGGTGCAGCGGCAGCCAGGGCGAGGCCTGCATGTGCAGCGGCTGGCCCGGGAACAGCGCGGCCAGCAGCACCGCCGCCGCGCCCAGCAGGCCCAGCGCCCAGCGCATGCGCAACTGCGGGAACATCTGGCGCTCGATGGCATACACGGTCATCACCAGCCAGGCCGTCATCGACAGCGCCGGGCCAAAGCCGAAGCGCGGCGTGCCCAGCAACCAGGCGGCCGCCAGCGTGCAGGCATGCAGCACCCAGGCCAGCCGCAGCACGCCCATGGCCCGGGCTTCGCTGGTGCGCGATCCCAGCAGGGCCGGAATGGCGTATGCCACTGCTGCGCCAATGGCGAGCAGCCAGCCGACAGGTGAGGCACTGGGTAAAATCATGGGTTCACAGTGTAGCCTTTCACACCCGCGGCAATGCGGCGCAGGGCGGCACGCCCCAGGCCTTTTTGACCCGCCCCCACTCTTTTCAGGAAACCCGCATGGCATCCGCGCTGACCGACAAACTTTCGCGACTCGTCAAGGAAATGCGCGGCCAGGCGCGGATCACCGAATCCAACGTGCAGGACATGCTGCGCGAAGTGCGCATGGCCCTGCTCGAGGCCGACGTGGCGCTGCCGGTGGTGCGCGACTTCATCGCCCGCGTCAAGGACAAGGCGCTGGGCCAGGAGGTGCTGGGCTCGCTCAAGCCGGGCCAGACCCTGGTGTCCATCGTCAACAAGGAACTCGCCGCGACCATGGGCGAGGGCATTGCCGACATCAACCTCAATGCGCAGCCGCCGGCCGTGATCCTGATGGCCGGCCTGCAGGGCGCGGGCAAGACCACGACCACGGCCAAGCTGGCCAAGCACCTGATTGAGAAGCGCAAGAAGAAGGTGCTCACCGTCTCGGGCGACGTGTACCGCCCCGCGGCCATCGAGCAGCTCAAGACGGTGACCAAGCAGGCCGGCGCCGAGTGGTTCCCCAGCAGTCCTGACCAGAAGCCGCGCGACATCGCGCTGGCCGCGATCGACTATGCGCGCAAGCACTATTTCGACGTGCTGCTGGTTGACACCGCCGGCCGCCTGGCCATCGACGAAGTGCTGATGCAGGAAATCCAGGACCTGCACGCGGTGCTGAACCCCGTGGAGACGCTGTTCGTCGTCGACGCCATGCAGGGCCAGGACGCGGTGAACACCGCCAAGGCTTTTAAAGAGGCGCTGCCGCTGACCGGCATCGTGCTGACCAAGCTCGACGGCGACTCGCGCGGCGGCGCGGCGCTGTCGGTGCGGCAGGTGACGGGTGCGCCGATCAAGTTCGCCGGCGTATCCGAGAAGATCGACGGCCTGGAGGTGTTCGACGCCGACCGCCATGCGCAGCGCGTGCTGGGCATGGGCGACATCGTCGCGCTGGTCGAGCAGGTGACCCAGGGCGTGGACCTGCAGGCCGCGCAGAAGATGGCCGAGAAGATCAAGAGCGGCGACGGCTTCGATCTGAACGACTTCCTCGCGCAGCTGCAGCAGATGAAGCAGATGGGCGGCCTGTCGACGCTGATGGACAAGCTGCCGACCGAGCTGACCAAGAAGGCCGGCTCGGTGGACATGGACAAGGCCGAGCGCGAGGTGCGCCGCAAGGAGGGCATCATCTGCTCGATGACCGCCAAGGAGCGCGCCAAGCCCGAGATCATCAAGGCCACGCGCAAGAAGCGCATCGCCGCCGGCGCCGGCGTTCAGGTGCAGGAGGTGAACCGCCTGCTCAACGAGTTCGACCAGATGCAGCAGATGATGAAGAAGATGAAGGGCGGCGGCCTGATGAAGATGATGAAGAAGATGGGCGGCATGAAGGCCATGAAAGGCATGATGGGCGGCGGTGGCATGCCCAAGCTGCCGTTCTGAAATGTGAGCATCTAGCGCTTGATCAGTAAGGTTTTTAGATGGATTTCTATTGAAAACCTAGGTGGAATAAGCGAAAGCCGCTATGCTTTATGAAAAAACGCCTGCAGATGCAGGCGTTTTTTCTGGGGGCGGCGAAGCCTCAGGCCACGACCACGCGCGCCGCGCCGGCGCGCATCTCGCCGACCACGGCCGCGTCGGCGAAGCCATGCTGGCGGAAGCTGGCCAGCACCGCCGGCGCCGCTTCGGGCTCGCAGGCCACCAGCAGGCCGCCCGAGGTCTGCGGGTCGGTCAGCAGGTGGCGCGTGGCCTCGGGCAGCTCGGCGGGCAGGTCGACATCGCCGCCATACGCGGCCCAGTTGCGGCCCGAGGCGCCGGTCACCAGGCCCTGTTCGGCCAGTGCGCGCACGCCCGGCAACAGCGGCAGGTGGCGGCTGTCGATATGCGCCGAGAGGCCCGCGCCGCGCGCCAGCTCCAGCGTGTGGCCCAGCAGGCCGAAGCCGGTCACGTCGGTCAGCGCGTGCACGCCCTCGATGCGCGCCAGGTCGGGGCCGGGGCGGTTGAGCTTGGTGGTGTTCTCGATCATCGCGGCGTAGCCGGCGGCGTCGAGCTGTTCCTTCTTGAGCGCGGCCGACAGCACGCCCACGCCCAGCGGCTTGCCGAGGATCAGCACGTCGCCCGCCTGCGCGCTGGCGTTGCGCTTCATCAGCTTGGGGTGCACCAGGCCGATGCCGACCAGGCCGTAGATCGGCTCGACCGAATCGATGGAGTGGCCGCCCGCCAGCGGAATGCCGGCGTCGCGGCACACCGATTCGCCGCCCTGCAAAATCTTGGCGATGACGTCGTGCGGCAGCGTGTTGATCGGCATGCCCACGATGGCTAGCGCCATCAGCGGCGTGCCGCCCATGGCGTAGATGTCGGACAGCGCATTGGTCGCGGCGATGCGGCCGAAGTCGAACGGATCGTCGACGATGGGCATGAAGAAGTCCGTCGTCGCGACGATGGCCTGCTCGTCGTTGATCTGGTAGACGGCGGCGTCGTCGGCCGTCTCGGTGCCCACCAGCAGCTGGGGGAAGAACTGCTTGGGCAGCGCGCTCTTGCTCATCAGCTCGGCCAGCACGCCGGGCGCGATCTTGCAGCCGCAGCCGCCGCCATGCGACAGCGAGGTGAGGCGGGGGAAGGAAGTGTTGGTGTCTGGGGTCATGCCATCTGGCCCGCAAGGGGACGGAAAGGGAGGAACGGCCGCGGGGCGCGGCCGCCTATTATCGGACGCTATCGTGCGCCCGCGGTGCGTGGGGAAAAATGATTCAGAATGCACCATGGTGGGGCGCAGGCAGTGGCTGCGCCGGTTCAAGGAGCCTGCAGTTGGCATATCACGAGCAAACGAGAGCGCTCGCCCGGCCGGGGCGGGCCTGGCGCTGGCTGCTGCTGGCCCTGTGGGGGCTGGCGGCGGCGCTGCCGCTGGCGCGCGCCGACAGCGCGGTGGAAGAGGGCGTGTCGCGCACGGTGCTGGGCATCCTGGGCTATACCCGCTGGCCGGTGGAAGGCCCGGTGCTGCGCCTGTGCGTGGTGGGCGAGACCGACTATGCGCGCACGCTGCTGAACGCCAAGGCGCAGACGGTGGGGAACCGGCCGCTGGAGGTGCTGCGCGCCGACCCTGGGCAGGCCGACGCGCTAGCCAACTGCGACGGCATCTACGCCGGCCACCTGGCCGAGCCCGCCTGGCGCGAACTCATGCGCAACTTGCAGGGCCGCGCCATGCTCACCATCAGCGAACGCGGGGCGCTGTGCCGCATCGGCGCCATGTTCTGCCTCAAGCCGGCCAAGGAGGCCGTGGGCTTCGAGGTCAACCTCGATTCGGTCGCGCGCAGCGGGGTGCGGGTCAATCCACGGGTGCTGCAGCTGGCGCGCCAGGGTGCGGCGCCATGATGAGGCCCGCGATCCTGAGCAATGCCTCGCTGCACGCCGTCATCCGGCGGGCCCACCTGCGCATGGCCTGGGTGTCGATCACGCTGGCCGGAGTGCTGCTGCTGCTCGTGGGGCTGGTGGTGCTGCGGCTGTACCTGGCCAACAACCTGCAGTTGATGGCGCGCTCGGTGGCCTACACGGTGGAGGCCTCGGTGGTGTTCGCCGACCGGGCGGAGGCCGGCCGCGTGCTGGACGACATGCTGCGCCACGAAGGCATCGCGCAGGCCCGGGTTGTCGAGGCCGATGGCCAGGTCTTCGCCGAGTGGCTGCCGCCCGAGCCCGAGGCCTCGGCCCGCGTGGGCGAGTGGCTGGCCGCGGGCCTGCGCCTGCCGCCGGGCAGCGCCGAGATCCGCCAGGCAGGCCGGCTGATCGGCGAGGTGCAACTGCGCAGCGACGGCGCCGGGCTGGCGCGTTTCCTGGGCACGGGCCTGGTGGCGCTGCTGCTGTGCCAGGGCATCAGCGGCTATGTGGGGCTGCGCCTGTCACGCCGTATGCTGGCGGACATTGCCGAGCCGCTGGGCGAACTGGCGCGGGTGGCCCGCGCCGTGCGCCACGACCGCTCGATGGAGCAGCGCGTGCCGCCGGCGCGCATTGCCGAGTTGCGCGAGCTGGGCGACGACTTCAACGCGCTGATGGCCGAGCTGCAGCTGCGCCATCTGCGGCTGCAGCAGCAGAATTCGCTGCTGGCCCAGCAGGCCATGAGCGACAGCCTCACCGGCCTGGCCAACCGCGCGCACTTCGAGCAGGGCCTGCAGCGCGCGCTCGATGAGGCGATGGAGCTGGACCAGATGGTGGCCGTGCTGTTCGTGGATGCGGACCGCTTCAAGGAAGTGAACGACCGGCTCGGCCACGCGGCCGGCGACTGTTTGCTCCGGGCACTGGGCGAGCGGCTGCGCCAGCAGGTGCGCGAGACCGACCTGGTGGCGCGCGTGGGCGGCGACGAGTTTGCGGTGCTGCTGCACCCGGTGCGCGGCGCCGGCGATGTGCAGCCCGTGATCGAGAAGATCGTGGCGGCGATGAAGCCGCCGATCCTGACTGAAAATGGAGACCGGCTCTATCCCGCCGTCAGTGTGGGCATGGCCGTCTACCCGGAGCATGGTGCGGACATGCAGGCCCTGCTGGCGCATGCCGACCGGGCCATGTACGAGGACAAGGCCAGGCGCCGCGAGGTTGGCGCGCACACGTTCAAAGAGGCATGAAGTGCAACGAGATCGATATCTGATGGGACGCGCCGGTGGCATGGCGTGGTTGCGGACGGGGCTGCTGGCCGCCGCCTTGGTCGTGGCGGGCTGCCAGTCGGCGCCGGTGGCGCCCCCCGAGGCGGGGCTGACCCCGCAGCAGCAGGTGCTGCGCAGCCAGGGCTTCGTGCAATCCGACCAGGGCTGGGAGCTGCAGATGCCGGGCAAGCTGCTGTTCGAGTTCGATTCGGCCGATCTGGGCGCCGGGGCGCGGACGCGCATCCTGGAGCTGGGACGGGCGCTGTCGGAGGCGGGGGTCGACCGGCTGCGCATCGAAGGCCATACCGACGACCGCGGCAGCGATGGCTACAACCTGCGGCTGTCGCAGCGCCGCGCCGAGGCCGTGGCGCAGCTGCTGGCCGAGGCCGGCATGGCCCGGGACCGCCTGGAGATCCGGGGCCTGGGCCGCTCCAAGCCCGTGGTGCCCGGCCAGGCCGCCGAGAACCGGCGCGTGGCCATCATCGTGCCCTTGCCCTGAGGGGCGGTGGCGGAAAGCAGCAGGAGTTGAACCTACCCGGGAGCGGCTGACGCCCCCCACCGGGTTTGAAGCCCGGCCGCACCACCGGGTGCGATTGCCTTCCAACATGAAGCGGCGATTGTAGCCAGTGCGCGCTCAGCCTTGGCCGGCCCAGCTCGCATCGGGCCGGATCAGGTGGGCGTCGCGCACGCGGCGGGTGTAGCCCACGCGGTCGAAGTATTCGAGCAGCTGGATCGCGCGCTTGCGGCCCAGGCCCGTGGCGTCGCGGAAGGCCGCGGCCGGCACCTCGCCGGGCCCGCCGGCCTGCCGCGCCTCGGCCGCCAGCCGGGCCAGCAGCGCGGCCAGCTCGTCCATGCGGCCGCTGTCGTAGAACAGGTCCTTGACCACCTGGTGCAGCGCGCCCTGGCGCGCGAGCTTCGGCAGCAACTGGCGCACCACCTCCTCGCCCAGTTGGTGGTCGCGTGCCAGGTCGCGCACCCACGGCGGATCGTAGCGGCCGGCGGCGATCGCCGGCCGCAGCCGCTCGGCCAGGGCCTGCTCGGCGTCGCTGAGCTGCAGCCGGTGGCCGGGCAGGTGCAGCCAGGCGCCCTGGGCGGCGATGGCGCCGTCGGCCGCCAGTCCGGCCAGCAGCGCCTGCCACAGTGCATCCGGCGCCAGCGCGGGGCAGGCCATGCGGCGCAGCCGCGCGGAGTTGACGCCAGGCTCGTCGGGGTACTGCTCATGAAAGCGCTGCAGCACACCGAGCACCTGCGCGGCCAGCTGCTGGCGGCGCGCCTTGGCCACCAGCAGCGCATCGCCGCCGGGCAGGGGCAGGCGCAGCGTGGCGGCGGGCAGGGCCTCGTCGGCCAGCTCGCGGCCGCACAGGCGCTGCAGCCGGCTGCGCTCCATGCCATGCGGCGCCTGGGCGATGAGCGCCCCGGCGTCGCCGTCGTCGACCAAGGTTTGCGCCGCATCGAGCCAGGCCATGCGCTCGGCGCTGCGGCGCTTGCGCGCGGGGGCGTCGGGGTCGAGCACCCGGCCGCCGGCGATGGTCTGGCTGGCCTGGGCGTTGCGCACGATGAAGCGGTCGCCGGGCAGCAGGAACAGCGGCGCGTCCAGCACCAGCTGGGCGCGTGCGGCGCCGGCCGGGGCGATGGCGCCATCCTGCAGCGGCACCACATGCGCGGTGCAATGGCCGGTGGCGGCATGCACATGCACCGAGGTCCAGGGTGCGACGGCGGGCGCGTCGGGCAGCGACTGCCATTGCACGTCGAGGCGCTGGCTGGCCTGCAGCGCGCGCGGGTCGGCCATCCAGTCGCCGCGGGCGATGGCGTCCTTGGCGATGCCGGCCAGCTTGAGCGCGCAGCGCTGCCCGGCGCGGGCCGTGTCGCTGGCGCGGTTCTGCGCATGGATGCCGCGCACGCGCACGGCCTGGCCGCTGGCGCTGTGCTGCACGCTGGCTTCCACGCGCAGCTCGCCGGCAAACACGGTGCCGGTGACGATGGTGCCCTGGCCGGGCAGCGTGAAGACGCGGTCCACGGCCAGCCGGAACAGCCCCTGCGCGCTATGGCTGGCGGCCTGCTGCGCGCGCTGCCACAGGTGCGCCTGCAAGGCCGCCGTGCCCGCATCGCCCGGCTGGGCGGCAGCGGTGCAGAACAGCGGCGCGCCGGCCAGCGGCGTGGCTGCGAGCAGGGCCTGCACCTCTTGCTCCACCGCCTGCAGCCGCGCGCCGTCCACGCGGTCGGCCTTGGTGATGGCGACGGTGCCCTCGCGTACGCCCAGCAGCTGCACGATGGCCAGGTGCTCGCGGGTCTGCGGCATCACGCCGTCGTCGGCCGCCACGACCAGCAGCACATGGTCGATGCCGGCTGCGCCGGCGGCCATGGTGTGCACGAACTTCTCGTGGCCGGGCACGTCGATGAAGCCCAGCACGCCGCCGTCGGCCAAGGGCGCATAGGCGTAGCCCAGCTCGATGGAGATGCCGCGCGCCTTCTCTTCCTGCAGCCGGTCGGTGTCCACGCCGGTCAGCGCGCGCACCAGCGTGGTCTTGCCGTGGTCGATGTGGCCGGCGGTTCCGATGATCATGCGAATACTATGAAAATATGAGCTATTGGCGCTTGTGTATCAAGCGCTGGCGAGCAATTTGGCTTGATTCTCGAACAGTGGCTGCTGGTCGGCCTCCAGGCAGCGCAGGTCCAGCCACAGCGCGCCGTCGCGGATGCGGCCGATCACCGGGCGCGGCAGCTGGCGCAGCCTGGCTTCGAGCTGCTGCAGCAGCTGGCCTTCGCGCTTGCGGTCGGCGGGCGTGATCTTCAGGCCGTGGCTGGGCAGGGTCTCGACGGGCAGCGCGCCGCTGCCGATCTGGCTCAGCATGTCGGCGCCCTCCACCCGGTAGGCCTCGCCCAGCGCCTGCTGCAGCAGCGGCTGCAGCTGCGCGGCCTGGGCGCGCATATCGGCCTGCGGGCGGGTGAAGAGGCGCAGCGTGGTCAGCCGCTGGGCCAGCGTCTCGGGGTGGCGGTACAGGCGCAGCGTGGCTTCGAGCGCAGCCAGTGTGAGCTTGCCCACGCGCAGCGCGCGCTTGAGCGGGTGGCGCTTGATGCGGGCGATCAAATCCTTGCGGCCCACGATCAGGCCGGCCTGCGGGCCGCCGAGCAGCTTGTCGCCGCTGAAGGTGACGAGGTCCGCGCCGGCGGCCAGCGTATCCTGCACCGTGGCCTCGTGCGGCAGGCCCCACTGGCGCAGGTCGACCAGGGTGCCGCTGCCCAGGTCCACGGCCAGCGGCAGGCCGCGCGCGTGGGCGATCTGCGCGGCCTCGGCATCGGGCACGCTCTTGGTGAAGCCGGTGATGGCGTAGTTGCTGCAGTGCACCTTCATCAGCAGCGCGGTGGCGTCGGTGATGGCGTTCTCGTAGTCGCGCGCATGGGTGCGGTTGGTGGTGCCGACCTCGACTAGGCGGGCGCCGGCATGCGCCATCACGTCGGGGATGCGGAAGGCGCCGCCGATCTCGACCAGCTCGCCGCGCGAGACGATGACCTCCTTGCCCGGCGCGAGCGTGGCCAGCGCCAGCAGCACGGCGGCCGCGTTGTTGTTGACCACGGTGGCGGCCTCGGCGCCGGTCAGCTCGCACAGCAGGTCGTTGATCAGGTCGTCGCGGTCGCCACGGCCGCCGCTGGCCAGGTCGTATTCGAGGTTGGCCGGCGCGGTCAGGGCCTGCACGGTAGCGTCCACCGCCTCCCGCGGCAGCAGCGCGCGGCCCAGGTTGGTGTGCAGCACGGTGCCGCTGAGGTTGAACACCGGCACCAGGCGCGAGGCATTGCGCCGTGCCAGTTGGTCGGCGGTGTGCGCGAGGATGCCTTCGTCGCTGCCGGCCCAGTCGGGCAGGGCGTTGCCGTCGCGCCAGTGGCCGCGCAGCTCGGCCACGGCCTCGCGCACGGCGGCGGTGGCGGCCGTGCGGCCATGCTGTGCCAGCAGCGGCGCGGCGGCCGGGGCCTGCAGCAGGCGGTCGACGGATGGGGGCTGGAACGCGGGCGTCATCGAGTCATGGGGGCGGGCAAAAGTCCCGATGGTACGGCAGATGCGGCGAGCGCCCAGTGCTGCCGCGGCCGGGTCATCATTTATTCATTTTTCTGTCATGAAGAGCGCCGATAATTCGCGGCGGCAGCGCGCCCGGGTGCAGGTTTGGGCAACCCGGGCGACGGCCCGTGCCTGGAGAAAAACAATGAACCGCCACCTGCTGCCTGTGCTGACCCTGGCCGCGCTCGCTGTTGCCGCCGGTGCGCGGGCGCAGGAAAACGCCGGCGACGCCGACCGGTTGCGCATCGACGAGCCCGCCAATGTGGAGGCGCACCTGCAGGCCACCTATATCTGGCAGCGCAAGCCCGCGTTCGGCGCGGCCTACAGCGGCGCCAACAGCCTGCGCCCCGAGCGCGAGAAATCCTATTCCTTCTCCGGCACGGCCTTCCTCGGCGTGCGGGCGGCGCCGGGGCTGGAGTTCTACCTGAACCCCGAGGTGATCCAGGGCGTGCCGCTGTCGCACCTGACGGGCCTGGGCAGCCCGACCAACGGCGAGATGCAGAAGGTGGCCGGCGCCAACCCCAAGGGCTATATCCCGCGCGCTTTCGTGCGCAAGACCTGGAATCTGGCCGGCGAGCAGGAGGCCGTGGAGTCGGCGCCGAACCAGATGGCGGGTACGCGCAGCAAGCGGCGCGTGGTGCTGAGCGCGGGCAAGATGTCGGTGGTCGATGTCTTCGATGCCAACCCCTACAGCCACGACGCGCGCAGCCAGTTCATGACCTGGTCGTCGCTGGCGCAGGGCGCCTACGACTACGTGGCCGACGCGCAGGGCTACACCTGGGGCGCGGCGCTGGAGTATTTCCACGACGACTGGGAGCTGCGCGCCGGCCGCTTCGTCGGCCCGCGCGAATCCAACGGGCAGAAGCTGAACTACCGCGTCTTCCGCTTCTACGGCGACCAGGTCGAGGCCGTGCACCACCACGACTGGGACGGCAAGCCCGGCGCGGTGCGCGTGCTGCTGTGGCGCAACCACGAGGAAATGGGCAGCTTCCAGGATGCGCTGGACTTCGCCCGTGCCAACGGCGGCACGCCGGCGCTGGCGAATGTGCGCCGGCCGCAGACCAAGTGGGGCTACGGCCTGCACCTGGACCAGGCGCTGGCGGAGAACATCGGCGCCTTCGTGCGCTACAGCTGGGGCGATGGCCGCACCGAGACCTACTCCTTCGAGGAGGTGGACCGCAGCACGCAGCTGGGCGTGGTCCTCAAGGGCGCGGCCTGGGGCCGCGAGGGCGATACGCTGGGCCTGCTGGCGGTGCGCAACCAGCTGTCGGCATCGCACCGCGGCTACCTGGCGCAGGGCGGCCTGGGCGGCTTCATCGGCGACGGGCGGCTGAACTACCGGCCGGAGCGGGTGACCGAGATCTACTACAACCTGCAGCTGGCCAAGGGCCTGTGGCTGGGGCTCGATGTCCAGCAGGTGCGCAACCCCGCCTACAACGCCGACCGCGGGCCGGTGCGCGCGTATGCGCTGCGGCTGCATGCTGAGTACTGATCAAAAAAAGGAGTGGCTGGCGCTTGCTGTGCAATGGGTTCAATAGGATTTCTATTGAAATTCATCGTCTGACAAGCGCTGGATGCTCTCTTTTTAGATAAACCTCCCAACAGCCCAGGCCGCGCGCTCCTGGCTTCGTTGCGCCAACCCTGCCCTGACTCCAGCCCCGGAATCAGTCGCCTAGGGATAAACACTATCCGGATAAACGATGTGCGGTGGCGGTTTTCTGTCTCTGGACAAAAATTAAATCAACTGATTTAATTTGCTGCAAAGGTTGGCCAGGCATGGCGGCTGGCCTGGTGTGCAGATCAGAACCATCACAGGAGACAACATGCAATCCACGTGGATCACACGCCGCGCCCTGCTGCAGGCGGCCGCGGCAAGCGCCACCAGCGTTTCGCTGCCGTCGATGGCGCAGCTGGGCGGTGGCAAGAAGCCGCTGCGCATCATCGTCGGGACGGCCGCGGGCGGCGCGGCGGATGCGATCGTGCGAGCCATGGGGCCAGGCATCGAGGCCGAGCTGAAGGTGCCGGTGGTGGTCGACAACCGGCCTGGCGGGCAATCGGTGATTTCGCTGGAGGCGCTGGCGGGCCAGCCGGCCGACGGCAATACGCTGCTGTATATCTACAGCGGCTACGTTGCCACCCAGGTGACGCAGCGCTTGTTCGACCTGGACAAGAGCACGATCCCGTTGGCCCGGGTCGGCACCTCGCGCATCGTGATGCTGGTGCGCGGCGACTCGCCCTTCCAGTCCCTGCGCGAGATGCTCGACTTTGCGCGCGCCAACCCCGGCAAGCTGAACTACGCCACCCTGGGCGATGCCGGGGTGGAGCACCTGAAGATGGCGCAGATCACCAAGGCCGCCGGCGTCGTTGCCACGCCCGTGCCCTACAAGACCGGCCCCGATGCGGTCAAGGACCTGATCGGCGGCGCGGTCGATTGCTACATGGCGCCGGGCCTCTTCGCCAAGATGTATGCGCCGTCGAAGCGGGTGAAGGTGCTGGCGGTGTTCGATGCCCAGCGCTGGTCGGATTTTCCCGAGGTACCGACCTTGCAGGAGGCCGGCATTCCGGTGGACCCCTTGCGCTACTGGGGCGGTTACGTGGCCCGCGTGGGCACGCCGCCCGAGACCGTGCAGCGCCTGTCCAAGCTGCTGGGGCGCGTGGCGCAGCTGCCGGAGGTGCGCGAGCGCTTCGAGGGCACGGGGCAGTCGGTGGACGTCGAGGACGACCCCGAGAAGTTCCGCCACCAGATCCAGGGCGACAAAGCCTGGATCACCGATGCCTACCGCCTGATCCGTACTTGATTTGCAAAGGAGTCGCCACATGAAAGCCGCAGTTCTGGAGAAATTCAACGAGCCCTTCGTCATCCGTGACATCGAGTTGGCAGCGCCGGGGCCCGACGAGGTCTTGGTGCGCACCGCCGCCGTGGGCATTTGCCACAGCGACATCCACATGCAGGAAGGCATCCGGCCGAACCTGCCGCTGCCGGCGGTGCTGGGCCATGAGGTGTCGGGCGTGGTCGAGCAGGTCGGCTCCGGCGTGCGCGACCTGCAGCCGGGCGACCACGTGGTGGGCACGCTGGCGGCCTTCTGCGGCCATTGCCCGCACTGCATCGCGGGCCGGCTGGTGCTGTGCCAGGACACCAGCGTCAAGCAGCCGCCGGGACAGGCCAGGCGCCTGCGCGCAGCAGACGCACCGGTCAGCCAGGTCTACAACCTGTCCGGCTTTGCCGAGCAGATGCTGGTGCACCGCAGCACGCTGGTGCGCATCCCCAAGGAGATGCCGCTGGACCGCGCCGCCCTGCTGGGCTGCGCCCTGACGACGGGTGCCGGCGCGGTGTTCCGCACGGCGCAGGTGCGTGCCGGCTCCAGCGTGGCCGTCATCGGCTGCGGCGGCATCGGGCTGGCCGCGATCAATGGCGCGCAGATCGCCGGTGCGGCGCGGATCATCGCGATCGACCGGCTGCCGCACAAGCTGGAGCAGGCGCGGCAGTTCGGCGCCACCGACACCATCGATGCCTCCAGCGGCGATGCGGTGGAGCAGGTGCGGCAACTGACCGGCGGCGGGGTGGACTATGCGTTCGAGTGCATCGGCCTGCCGGCCACCGTCGAGCAGTGCTGGGCGATGCTCAAGCCTGCCGGAGTGGCCACCATCCTGGGGATCTTCGGCCCCGGCGCCAAGGTCAGCGTCGCCGGCATGGACCTGCTGCAGGAAAAGCAGCTGCGCGGCTCGATGCTGGGCTCGGTGCGGCCGCCCGAGGACATTCCGGCACTGGTTGATCTCTACCTGCAGGGGCGGCTCAAGATCGACGAGCTGATCTCGCGCCGGATTCCGCTGGAGCAGATCAACGAGGGGTTCGATGCGCTGCGCCGCGGCGAGACGACCCGTTCCGTCATCGTGTTCGACCTGTAGTCCCCTCCAGTCTTGCCAGGAGTGTCCATGCCTTCCACCTCCCACGTTCGCGGCGACCAAGCCGACCTATCCGCGGAATGCCTCGATGTGCTTTTCATCGGCGCCGGCATCTCCGGCATCGGCGGCGCCTACCACCTGCGCCAGCAGTCGCCCCACCGCAGCTTCGCCATCCTCGACGAGCAGGACAGTTTCGGCGGCACCTGGTGGACGCACCGCTACCCCGGCATCCGCTCGGACAGCGAGCTCTACACCTTCGGCTACCGCTTCAAGCCCTGGGTCGGGGCGCCGATCGCCACCGCGGCGGAGATCCTCAAGTACCTTGGCGATGTCGTCGAGGAGAGCGGCCTGGACCGGCATATCCGCTACCAGCACCGGGTGCTGAGCGCATCGTGGTCGACGGCGGAGGCGCGCTGGACGGTGAAAGGCGTGCGCACGGACACCCAGGAGCCCTTCGCCATCCAGGCCCGCTTCCTGTGGATGGGGCAGGGCTACTACCACCACGACAAGGGCTACATCCCCGAGTGGCCCGGCATGGCGGACTTCCAGGGAACGCTCATCCATCCGCAGCAATGGCCGCAAGACCTGGACATCGGCGGCAAGCGCGTGGTCCTGATCGGCTCTGGCGCCACGGCGGCCACCGTCATTCCCGCGATCGCCGGGCGCTGCGCGCACGTGACGATGCTGCAGCGCTCGCCCACCTATTTCAAGACCGGACGCAATGCCAACGAACTGGCCGACATGCTGCGCGGCCTGTCCATTCCCGAGGAATGGGTGCACGAGATCGTGCGCCGCAAGCTGCTCAAGGAGCAGCAGGACGTGGTGGACGCGGCATTTTCCGATCCCGAGGAACTGCGCGAGCGCCTGCTCGCGGGGGTGCTCGAGCACCTGGGCTCGCAGGAGATGGTGGACCAACATTTCACGCCACGCTACCTGCCCTGGCGCCAGCGGATCGCCTTCGTGCCCGATGGCGACCTGTTCAAGGCCATCCGCTCGGGTGGCGCGTCGGTCGTCACGGACGAGATCGAGCGCTTCGAGGCTGGCGGAATCCGCGTGAAGTCGGGCGATCTGCTGGAGGCCGACATCGTGGTGGCGGCCACCGGCCTGGAGCTGGCGGTGATGGGCGGGATTGCGTTCTCCGTCGATGGCCGGCCGGTCGATTTCGCCGAAACCGTGATGTACCGCGGCGCGATGTTCACCGGTGTTCCCAACTTGCTGTGGGTCTTCGGCTACTTCCGTGCCAGCTGGACACTGCGGGTGGACCTGCTGGGCGATTTCTTCGGCCGCCTGCTGGCGCATATGGACCAGCAGGGGGCAACGCAGGTCACGCCCGCCCTGCGCCCCGAGGATGCCGGCATGCAACGCCTGCCCTGGGTCGAGCCGTCCAGCTTCAACCCCGGCTATCTGATGCGCGTGATGGACCGCATGCCGCAGCAAGGCAGCCAGCAGCCCTGGCAGCACACGCAGGACTACTGGCGCGACAGCGAGGAACTGCCCGCTGCCAGCCTGGAGGATGGGGCGCTGGTCTATGGCGGCAGCCTGCAGCATGGTGTACCGCGGGTGTCCGAGCGCGAGCCCGCCGTCCAGGATCTGGCCTAGAAGTCCATTCGGTAACTTTGCAGGAGAGCAGTTGCATGCGCATGGCCAACAAGCACGTCGTCGTCACCGGCGGCGCCAGCGGCATCGGGCTGGCCACGGCCCGCCGCTGCCTGGAGGAAGGCGCCCGCGTCGCCATCGCCGATCTTGCCGCCAGTGAGCGTGGCTTCGAGGCGGCGCGAGCGGCCGATCCGCTGCTGCGCACCGCGCGCTTCATCGCCACCGATGTCACCTCGGCGGACAGCGTCGATGCGCTCTTTGGCGAGCTGGCCGCTTCCTGGGGCGAGGTACACGGCGTGTTCAACAACGCCGGCATTGCCCTGGCGGGCCCGGCGGTTGATTTCGGGGACGAGGACTATCTGCGTGTGCTCGATGTCAATCTGCACGGCGTGTTCCGCGTCGCCAGGGCGGCCATGCGTCTGATGGGCCGCCAGGGGCAGGGCAGCATCGTGAACTGCGCCTCGGTGCTCGGAGCGTCGGGGCGCGCGGGTGCCTCGGCCTATTGCGCGTCCAAGGGCGGCGTGGTCAACCTCACCCGAGCCCTGGCGATGGAGGCGGCACCGCGGCAGGTGCGGGTGAATTCCGTCAGCCCCGGGTTCATCGATACGCCCCTGCTGGCCGCGATGCCGCACGACAAGCGGCAGGCCTTGGCGAGGCTGCATCCGATGGGACGGCTGGGGTTGGACGGCGAGGTGGCGAACGCCGTGCTGTTCCTGCTGAGCGATGAAGCCAGCTTTGTCACTGGCAGCAATCTGGTCGTCGATGGCGGGTATTCCGCGGGCAAGGACTGAGCGTGCCCGGCTGCAGCGCCGGATACACTCGCTGCGTTGATTCAAGCGCGAGGATGTGGAGTGGAAAGGGACACCGCAGCAGCCGAACCGGGGACGCCGGCCAAGGCCATGAAAACCCGCGAACGCCTGCTGCTGACGGCGGAGCGGTTGATCGCCGAGGAGGGCGCAGGCCAGGTGTCGCTGCGCCGCATCAACGCCGAGGCCGGCGCCCGCAATCTCTCGGCGATCCACTACCACTTCGGCTCGCTGGAGGGCGTGATCACCGCGATCTTCGAGTACCGGGCCCCCACGGTGGAGCAGCAGCGCAGCCACATGCTCGATGAGCTGCAGCGCAGCGGGCGGCAGCCGAGCGTTGAGGACGTTCTGCGCATTGCCGTGTGGCCGTTGGCGGCAACCATGCTGAGCGATGCCGCGGACAACCACTATGTGCGCTTCCTCTCCGCGATCAACCGCGTGCCGCAGCTCGATACCTGGGAGGTGGTGCCGCGGCGCAATCGCCGCAGCATCATCCGCTGCTACCTGTTGCTGCGGCGCATGCCGCTGGCCGTGCCCGCGGACATCCTGCACCTGCGCATCATCATGGGGCTGCGCGAGATGTTCCACGTCCTTGCGGATGTGGATCACAACGTCCGCGAACGCCACCCGGGTCTGCGTGACCCGCTGGTGGTCTTCCATGCGAATGAGCTGATCACCCGGCTGATGAGCGCGCTGCAGGCCCCGGTCAGCGAGGCCTCGCAGGTGGCGCTCGATACCCTGCGGGCCAGCGCCGCGCCTGGCAAAGCCTCGGTCTATGGCGTGGACTCGATCCTGCTGCCCGAAATCCGCTGAACAGCCCCGGGACTATTGCGGCTCGGCCACCGCCACATACAGCAGCGGATTGCCGCTGGCGCGCTGGAACGCGGTGTCGCTCATCAACAGATCGAGCGTGAGCGTGGCCAGGTCGTCGGCCAGCGGCTCGGCGAACGGGTCCTTCTCCTGGTTGACCAGCTTGCGGTAGCTGCCGCACTCACCGCAGGTCTCGGCCACGACCACGTCCTTGCCGCCATCGATGCCCTGGTAGTGGATGCCCTTGGTCGATTCGCAGTGCGAGCACTTGACGCGCACCATGTGCCACTCGCTGGCGCAGCAGCCGCAATGCAAGTAGCGGTGGCCCGCGGCCTGGCCGCCGATGCGCAGCACCGAGGCCACCGGCTCGCCGCCGCAGACCGGGCAGACCGTGGCGGGGTCGGTGTAGGGGATGTCCGCCACGTCAAGCCGGCTGGCACGCACAGCAAAGACGACCTGCAGCGCGGCCATCACGAAGGGCGCCAGGCCCACGTCGCGCGCGGCCAGCTCCTTGGTGAGCAGGCGGTTGGCGATGGCGTCGCGGCCTGCGGCGTCCAAGGCCTGCAGCTCGGCGATCAGCGGCTGCAGTGCCGCCGGCAGGCCGTGTTCGCCCGACAGCGCCTGCAGCATGGTGTCCAGCACCTGCTGCCAGGCGGGATCGAGGTGCTCGGCGGCGGGCAGCAATGGCATCGAGAACTGCTGTGCCCGCGCGATCAGCGCGGCATCGGGCGCGCTCAGTTGCAGCGACTGCGCCGCCGCGTGCTGGGCCTGCACCAGCTGGGCCACGAAGCGCAGGTAGTCGGCGATCGGGTTGCCTTCGGCCAGCTGGAGGATGCGCGCGGCGCGCTCGCCGAACAGGGTCTGCGGCTGCGGCAGCACCACGCGCGGAAAGCTGGTGCGGTCCAGCGATTCGATGTCGCCGGGCTGGAGAATGCGTTGCATGGGGATTCCAAATGAAGACCGGCAGCACCCGGGGGATGCTGCCGGCAGGGTCAGCCAATGGCAGGGCTCAGTCCTTGCCGCCGGTCATGCGGCGGAACCACAGCGGATGGTGGTGGCGTGCCCAGGCGCGGGTCACGGTGCCGCGCACCATGGCACCCATGGTGCCCTTGGTCCAGATCGCCGCGTAGACGTGCAGGATGATCAGGCCGATCATCCACACGGCGGCAATGGCGTGCACCAGGGCCGCGGCGCGCACCACGTCCACCGGCAGGTTCCACCAGGAGCGCCACATCAGCACGCCGGTGACGGTGATCAACAGCATGCCGATGACCAGGCCCCAGAACAGCAGCTTCTGGCCGCCGTTGTACTTGTCCTGCTCGGGCATGGGGTGGTGGCTGTCGGCGGCGAGCTTGGGCACCTGCTTGAGCCACTGGATGTCGCGCTCGCGCACCACGTTGGCGCAGGCGAAGCGCGCCGCCAGCACCAGGAAGCACACGGCCATCACCACGCCGATGTAGGGGTGCAGGATGCGCGTCCACGGGCCGCCGCCGAAGAGCTGCGCCAGCGGAAAGAACGCCGGGTGGAAGAACGCCAGGCCGGACAGCGCGAGCAGCACGAAGCAGATCGCCACGATCCAGTGGTTGATGCGCTCCGATGCCCGGTAGCGCACGATGTCACGGGGATTGCGGTTCATACGCCTGTCTCCTTTCGTGCCTCGTCTTCGTCCTCTTCCGGCACCTCCAGCGGACCCTTGGCGACGTAGTGGAAGAAGCTGCCGACGGCAGCCACGCCCAGCGCCGCCAGGGCCAGCGGCTTGGCCACGCCCTTCCACAGTCCGACCATGGGGCTGATCTTCGGATCGTCGGGCAGGCCGTGGTAGATCGACGGCTTGTCCGCATGGTGCAGCACGTACATCACGTGCGTGCCGCCCACGCCTTGCGGGTCGTACAGGCCGGCCTTGGCGAAGCCGCGCTCCTTTAGGTCGGCGATGCGGGTATCGGCCTGGGCCTTCATGCCTTCCTTGGTGCCGAACATGATGGCGCCGGTCGGGCAGGTCTTGACGCAGGCCGGCTCCTGGCCCACGGCCACGCGGTCGGAGCACAGCGTGCACTTGTAGGCCTTGTGGTCCTTCTTGGAGATGCGCGGCACATCGAACGGGCAGCCGGTGACGCAGTAGCCGCAGCCCACGCAGTTCTCCTGGTGGAAGTCGACGATGCCGTTGCTGTACTGGATGATGGCGCCGGGCGACGGGCAGGCCTTGAGGCAGCCGGGGTCTTCGCAGTGCATGCAGCCGTCCTTGCGGATCAGCCATTCCAGGTTGCCCGATTCCTCGTTCTCATACTCGGTGAAGCGCATCACCGTCCACGAGTTCTCGGTCAGGTCGTTGGGGTTGTCGTACACGCCGTGGTTGGAGCCGACCTCGTCGCGGATGTCGTTCCATTCCATGCAGGCCGACTGGCAGGCCTTGCAGCCAATGCACTTGGAGACGTCGATCAGCTTGGCGACTTCGCCCGAGCGCGGCGAGCGCGCGCTGGGCGAGGACGTGGTGGTGGCCGAGCGGCGCTTGATGTCGAGGGATTGCAGTGACATCGGTTTCTCCTTACGCCTTCTCGACCTTCACGAGGAAGGTCTTGAACTCGGGGGTGTTGGTGTTGCCGTCGCCCACGAAGGGCGTCAGCGTGTTGGCGATGAAGCCCGGCTTGGTCACGCCCTTGAAGCCCCAGTGGATCGGGATGCCCACGTGGTGCACGGGCTTGCCCTCGATCTGCATGGGCTTGATGCGCTTGGTGACCACGGCCACGGCCTTGATGTACCCGCGCTTGGAGCTGACCTTGACGCGGTCGCCCGCGACGATGCCGATCTCCTTGGCCAGCGCCTCGCCGATCTCGACGAACTGCTCGGGCTGCGTCACCGCGTTCACCAGCGCATGCTTGGTCCAGTAGTGGAAGTGCTCGGTGATGCGGTAGGTCGTGCCCACGTGCGGGAAGTCCGCGGCCTTGCCGAAGGTCTCCCAGACATGCGGGAACACGCGCGCCGCGGGGCTGCTCGTGGCCTTGGGGTTCTTCGGGTGCAGCGGGTTGTAGCCCAGCGGCGTGTCGAAGGGTTCGTAGTGCTCGGGGAACGGCCCTTCGGCCATGCCCTTGCGGGCGAAGAAGCGCGCCACGCCCTCGGGGTTCATGATGAACGGGCCGGTGCCGGCCTCAGGCTTGATGGCCAGGCCGTAGTCGGGCACGTCGGCGCCGCCCCAGGACGAGCCGTTCCACTTGACCAGCACGCGCTTGGGGTTGAAGGGCTTGCCCTCCAGGTCGGCCGAGGCGCGGTTGTACAGCACACGCCGGTTGGCCGGCCAGGCCCAGGCCCAGTTCAGCGTGTTGCCGATGCCGGTGGGGTCGCTGTTGTCGCGCCGCGCCATCTGGTTGCCGGCCTGCGTCCAGGCGCCGGCGTAGATCCAGCAGCCGCTCATGGTGCTGCCGTCGTCGCGCAGTTCGCCAAAGCCGGAGACCTGCTCGCCAGCCTTGCGCAATACCTTGCTCGAGTCGGCTGGATCGGTCAGGTCGACCAGCGCACGGCCGTTGTACTCCTTGGCCAGCTCTTCGGAACTGGGGTGCTTGGCCTGGGCATAGGGCCACCAGAGATTGAGCATGGGGTCAGGGAACTTGCCGCCGTCCTTGCGGTACATCTCGCGCAGGCGCAGGAACAGCGTGGACATGATCTCCACGTCGGTCTTGGCCTCGCCCGGCGGCTCGGCCGCCTTCCAGTGCCACTGCAGCACGCGCGACGAGCTGACCACCGCGCCTTCCTCCTCGGCGAAGCAACTGGTGGGCAGGCGGAAGACCTCGGTCTGGACCTCCTCGGTCTTGATGTCGTTGAACTCGCCGTAGTTCTTCCAGAACTCCGAGGTCTCGGTGGCCAGCGGGTCCATGATGACTAGGAACTTGAGCTTGGCCAGGCCCGAGCGCACGCGGTTCTTGTCCGACAGCGCCGCCAGCGGGTTGAAGCCCTGGGCGATGTAGCCGTTGACCTTGCCTGCGTTCATCAGGTCGAAGACCTGCAGCATGTCGTACTCTTTGTCGAGCTTGGGCAGGTAGTCGAAGGCCCAGTTGTTCTCGGCCGTGGCGGCCGAGCCGTACCAGGCCTTCATCAGGCTGACGTGGAACTTGGGGTAGTTCTGCCAGTAGCTCATCTGGCCCGGGCGCAGCGGTTTCTGCGTGCGCGCGGTGATGTACTTGCCGTAGTCCTGCTCGGCCTGGCGCGGCAGCGTCAGGTAGCCGGGCAGGCTGGACGACAGCAGGCCCAGGTCGGTGAGGCCCTGGATGTTGGAATGCCCGCGCAGCGCGTTCATGCCGCCGCCGGCGATGCCGATGTTGCCGCACAGCAGCTGCACCATCGCGCCGGTGCGCAGGATCTGCGCGCCGATGGAGTGCTGCGTCCAGCCCAGTGCGTACATGATGGTGGCCGCGCGGCCCGCCACCGCCGTGCTGGCGAACTGCTCGCAGACGTGCAGGAACTTGGCTTTGGGCGTGCCGCAGACGCTCTCGACCACCTCGGGCGTGTAGCGCGAGTAGTGGGCCTTGAGCAGCTGGTAGACACAGCGCGGGTGCTGCAGCGTGGTGTCGGTCTTGACGAAGCCGTCCTCGCCCAGCTCATAGTCCCACGAGCTCTTGTCGTACGTGCGCTTGCTTTCGTCGTAGCCGGAGTAGATGCCGTCGTTGAACGCGAAGTCCTCGCGCACGATGAAGCTCATGTCCGTGTAGTTGCGGACATAGTCGTGGTGGATCTTGTCGTTGCTGATCAGGTAATTGATCACGCCGCCCAGGAAGGCGATGTCCGAGCCCGAGCGGATCGGCGCGTAGAAGTCCGCCACCGAGGCCGAGCGGTTGAAGCGCGGATCGACCACCATGAAGTGCGCCTTGTTGTGCGCCTTCGCTTCGGTCACCCACTTGAATCCGCAGGGGTGTGCTTCGGCGGCATTGCCGCCCATGATCAGGATAACGTCCGCATTCTTGATGTCGACCCAATGGTTCGTCATCGCTCCACGGCCAAACGTCGGGGCAAGACCTGCCACCGTCGGGCCGTGTCAGACACGGGCTTGGTTGTCGAATGCGAGCAAGCCCCAGGAGCGGGCGATCTTGGCGGTGAGGTAGCCCACTTCGTTGCTCGCGGCCGAGGCGGCGAGCATGCCGGTGGTGGTCCAGCGGTTCACGGTGAGGCCGTCGTCGGTCTTCTCGACGAAGTTAGCGTCGCGGTCGGCCTTCATCAGGCCGCCGATGCGCTCGAAGGCCTCGTCCCACGAGATGCGCTTCCACTCGGTGGAGCCGGGCGCGCGGTACTCGGGGTAGTGCAGGCGGTTGGGGCTGTTGATGAAGTCCAGCAGGCCTGCGCCCTTGGGGCACAGCGTGCCGCGGTTGACGGGGTGGTCCGGGTCGCCTTCGACGTGGATCACGGCCTGGCGGGAGTTCTTGCTGCCGTCGCCGAGCGCGTGCATCAGGATGCCGCAGCCGACGGAGCAGTAGGTGCAGGTCTGCCGCGTGACCGTGGTCGCTGCGAGCTTGTACTGGCGGACTTCGGCGAGTGCGGCGGTGGGCGAAAAGCCCATCACCGCCAGGCTCGATCCCGCCAGCGTGGAGCCGGTCACTTGCATGAACCGGCGTCTGGAGAGTTGCTTCATGGGGCGTCCTCGCTTTCTCTGGGAAGGAGGTTATAGAAATGGAAACAGTTTGCCAAGCAACGATTCTACGGTCGATATGTTTTGCGTTGCGTGAATATTGTTTTGATAGAAAACGGCTTTTGTCCCGGCGGCGGCCCACTTGTGAATAATAGGCCGCATGAACGACGACGGTATGTACAAGGAAGGCGCGGCCTCGCGGCGCGAATGGCTGCTGGCCGCGGTGCTGGGGGCGGGCGCGCTGCTGGCGGGCTGTGCCTCGCGGCCGGCGGGGCAGGGCGGCGCGGCGCGCGGCTCGGGGCCGGTGCGCCAGGGCGGGGCGGTGGCCGAGGGCGTGAGCCTGGGGCTGGACGGCCAACTGCGCGAGCCGCTGTATGCGCGGCTGATGATGGTGGTGAACACGCCCTACACCTATGGCGGCAACACGCCCGAGGGCGGCTTCGACTGCAGCGGCCTGGTGCTGTATGCGGTGCAGGGCATCACCGACCGCCGGCTGCCGCGCACCACGGCGCAGTGGGCGACGGTGAGCGCGTCCATCGATCCGGGCCGGCTGCAGCGCGGCGACTTCGTGTTCTTCAACACGCTGGGCGGGCGCTATTCGCACATGGGCATCTATGCGGGCAACGACCAGTTCGTGCATGCGCCGTCTACGGGCGGCATCGTCAGGACGGTGCCGATGAACAACCCGTATTTCTCGCGCCGCTTCACCGATGCGCGCACGGTGTTTGCCGTTTAAAAACCATAGCTGCTGGCGCTTGCCATATCTCGATTTCAGTATCAAATAGTATTGAAATCAAGATGGAATGAGCGGTAGCTGCTCATGTTTTTGAAAGCTCGTCCAGCGGCAGCTGCCAGGGCATCGCGTGCCAGGGATGCTGCGGCGAGGCGGTCCAGTCGGCCACGTCGGCCTCGCTGAAGGCCTTGCCCAAGGTGTCGGCGCGGCCCTGGGCGATCCACTGCGCGCGGCCCCGCGCCCAGGCCTGGCCGTAGGCCAGCCAATCGCCGAAGCATTGCTGGGCGCGGCAGGCGTTGAGCCGCAGCACCTCGCGGTGCATGTCTTCGGGCAGCCAGCCGAGCAGGAAGGCGCAGCGCACATAGAAGGCCACGCGCGCGCAGGCGAAGGCCATGGCGGCGCGAGGGTCGTCGCCGGCCTGCAGCTTGTGCAGGTCGAGCGTGAACCAGCGCTGGCGCAGCAGGTCGGGCAGCAGCTTGGCGATGCTGGCGTCGTCCAGGTCGGTGCGCATGCCGAGGTGGTGCAGCACCATGGGGCGCAAGCTGCGGGTCAGCGCATCGTCGGCGCCGGCGAGCTCGCGGTGGGCAAAGCCGCCGTGGATGCTGTGGAAGGCCATGGGGTGGGCCAGGGCCAGCGACCAGTCCAGCGTTGCGCTGCCCGCGCTGTAGCTGGTGGAGGCGTCACCGCGGCGGCGTGCCTCCTGGACCCGGCGCCAGCTGCCGCGCACGATCCAGAGCAGGCCCAGCAGGGCCACGGTGCCGAGCAGCCAATGGATGCGGCCCAGCAGGTAGACCAGCACCCAGGGCGTGACGAGGAAGAGGAACTTGCGCATCAGGGCACCGTCCTGGCACGCCTTTCGCGCTTTTTCGCCAGCTGCAGCGCCTGCTGCAGCGCGGCGGTCTTGGGCATGTGCTCGACGATGGCCGCATCCACGTCGTCCTTGCGCGCGGCCACCATCCACTGCAGCAAGGGCGAGCGCAGGTCGAGCCGGGGCAGCAGGTCGGGGTGCTCGGCGAGCAGCCACAGCTGTTCGGCCTCGGTGTGCAGCTCGGCCACGGCGCACCAGGGCGCGGCCTCCTGGCCGGGGGGCAGCAGGTGGACAGGGCGGCGCACGACGCCCATGGCGATGGCGTCGTCCGGTTCCTCGCCGCGCGGCTGCAGGTGGTTGAGCAGGGCCACCACGTCGCCCGCGTAGCGCGCGATCGGCGGGCGGTTCTGCTTGCCCTTGATCTGCTCGACCTGCAGGCTGCCGTCCTTTTGCACCTGGGCGTTGACGGTGATGCGCGGCTGGGCCTGGCCGGTGCGGTAGCTGAACAATCGCATGCGGCCCTGCTCGCAGGCCTCGGCATAGTGCTCGCCATAGCCGCCTCGCAGCTGCTTGCGGTCAGCAAACTGGCCCACGCAGTGGCCCATCATCTGGCTTTCGTAGGCCATCTCCTGGCGCAGCTGGGGGCTGCGGCCATCGAACTCGACGAAGCTGCCGTGCTGGCCGGGCAGCAGGCCGCGCACGGCGGCCGGCGTGTGCTCGACCCAGCCACGGCTTTGTTTTTGCGCAAAGGCCAGGTGCTCCAGCGTCCAGCGCGCCAGCGCCTGCGGGCAGTTGACGCGCTGCAGCTTGCCTTCGAGCGAGGTGCCCTGGCGCGTGGACAGGAACTCCACCAGGCGCGCCTCCAGCGCCAGCACCACGGGCGCGTCGGGGTCCACCCACCAGAGCCGGGGCAGGGCTAAGCCGCGGGATTGCTGCTCCAGGCGCTCCAGCACCCAGCCGGGCGGCGTCTGGCGGCCGAACACCGCGGCCAGCGCCTGGCCGTCGGCGATGGGCTGCAGCGCCGGCGGCTCGGCCTGGAGGTTGCCGACGACATGGCGGTAGAAGTGGTTGCCCAGCCAGGCCGTGATCTCGGGCGCATCGCCGCGCGCGGCGCTGCGTTCGCGGATGCGCGCCTTGATGTGCGGGGCGTTGACCACGTCGCGCGCCTGGTAGGCGCTGCCTGCCTGGGCGCCGGCCTGGCTCACCAGAACTTCCACCAGGGCTTGCGGCCGGCGGCCGGGGACTGGCCCCGGGCTTCGGCCAGCTTGCGCTCGGCCTTTTCCAGGCCGTCCTGCGACATGCGGGCTTCGGCCTCGTTGTCGTTGCCCAGTGCGAATTGCCGCTTGGCGTTCCGTCCCAGATGGGTCGCGGACTCGCGGTGCAGGGCCACGGCTTCTTCGAGGTGCTCGGGCCAGGCTTCGAGCGCGCCGGCCAGCCGGCGCAGGGGGTAGCTGTCCTGCAGGGCGCGCACCTCGGCCTGGTGGGCGCGCAGGCGCGGCAGCACCAGCTCGGGGCGGAAGACCGAGAAGAAGTCCAGCAGCGACATCATGCAGGCCAGGTAGTCGCGGCGCTCGTCGCGCTGCTCGTCCTCGTCCAGCCCGGCATACCACTCGTCCAGGCGTTCGAGCCAGATGCTGATCTCGTCGCCGCGATCGAGCTTGTACAGCGACAGCGCCACGGTGGGGAAGTAGCGCGTCGGCTCGTGGCGTCCGTAGCCATGGTCCTGCGCAAAGTGCCAGAGCTGTTCGGCCTCGGCGACGATGCCGGCATCGTCGTCGCGGCCGTTCGCGCACCACCACAGGCCGTCATGGTGCTCGGCGAACGGGCTGGCGGCCAGGCCCTTGCGGTGCAGTTCGGCCGCCTCGTCCCAGCGCTCCTGGTCGCGGTACTTGATGGCCAGGTTGTTGCACAGCATCGAGTACACGTGCAGGTCGGCATCCTTGAAGCGGCCCTGGCCCGTGGCCCAGAAATGCTCGAAGCGCGCCAGGCCTTCCTCGTAGTAGCGCAGCACCAGCGGCTCGCGCACCTCCTGCGCGGGCACGTGCTTCTTGCCGCCCATCAGCGGGGCGAGGTCGTCCTCGTCGTCCAGCACCACGCCGGCCGCATAGCACCAATGGGCGCCGTGGGCCTCGGGGAAGGGGCGGGCCAGCGCCTCCTGCAGCGGCAGGGCCGCAAAGCGCGCGGCCCACAGCGTGGGCAGCTTGTCGCTATCGGCGATCTCGGGGTGCAGGCCCACGGACTGCTCCAGCAGCGGCAGGGCCTGGTCCATGCGGCGCTTGGCCGCGTGGCCCATGCCTTCGATCAGCGCCAGCACGGGATGCCCGGGCTCGCTGGCGCGCACGCGCGCCAGGTAGTCGTCGGCCGGCAGCGGCGGCAGGCGTTCATCGGCCTGGGCCAGCAGCCGGCGCATGTCTTCCTCGATCTGCGCCCAGGCGAGGATCAGCGCCCAGGTGTTGGCCTGGGGGGAATCGGTGTCCGCCAGCTCCAGCGCGATGCGGTAGGCGGCCTCGGCCGAGCCGGGGCGGGCGTGGAGCACGCTCTCGAGCGCCAGCGGGGCCAGCTCGTCCAGGCGGCCGGCGTCGAGCAGCCATTGCAGCAACTGCGCGGTGAACGGGTCGCCGTCGTCGTCGGTCAGGCTGAAGCGGCCCTGCGGCGCGAGCTGCAGCGCGGCGTCTTGCTGGCCCATCTGCTCGCAGGCCTGGGTCTGCAGGCGGGCGATCCTGACCCGGCGGTGGGCCTTCACGGCCTGCGACGGCGGCGGCACCTCGGCGCGCGCCAGCCATTGCTCGCAGGCCAGCAGCAGCGCCGGCAGGCTTTGCGGGGCCAGCGGCAGCAGGCGCTGGGCCACCCGCATCCAGCGGTCGAAGTCCAGCGCCTGGCCGGCATCGGCCTGGCGCAGGCCGTCGATGGCCGCCTGCACCTGGCGGGCCTGGGCGGTGTCGTCGGCGCGCAGCTGGGCCAGCTCGGCTTTCTGCAGGCAGGCCCAGGCTTCGCCGAAGGCCTGGTCGGCCTCGTGCTCGGAGCGGCTGCGCTCGTATTCGCGGCGCAGGTCTATGCCTTGCTCGGCAATGCCGTAGGCCTCGGCCTGCTGGGCCAGGGTCTGCCAGCCGTTCCAGTAGATCTCGGGGTCGGCGCTGTCGGGCAGCTGCGCCAGCAGCGTGGCCGCGGGCAGCAGCAGCGCGCAGGCGCCATCGCGGTCGAAGCGCAGGCGGCTCTGGATGTCGCTCAGCGCCAGGCTGGCCGCGCCGGTGGCGCGGTCGGTCCCTTCGTGGGCCTGCAGGGCCGCCTCGCGGTGGGTTTGCAGCAGGGCGTTGGCGGCCTGCGGCTGGTCGAGCAGCAGCCAGAAATCGTGCAGGCGCTCCAGCTCGGGCACGCTGGCCGGCGCGAAGCTCTGCTGCTGCATCAGCTCGACGGCCGCGGCCACGCGGTCGCGGTGGTCGATGGCGCCACTGCCATGCCCGTCGTCGTGGAGCAGCTCATGGGCCTGGTCCAGAAAAGCGTGCAGGGCGTCGCCGTGCAGCGCGGCGGCTTGGCGTGTGGAATTCATGGAGCCTCGGTTGCAAAAGGGGGCGGCAGCCCCCACAAAAAACCTGCATCCTAGCCGCTGCGCACGCCGCCCCGGGGGCCGGCGGCCAGAGTTTCACCGCCTGTTACAAACCGGTGGCGGCCAGTGCGCGACGGTTCCAGGGCATCTTCATCAGCAGCCGCGCCATGCCGCAGAACCCGGTCAGGCCGGCGAAGACCAGGCCGCAGCCGACGAAGCCCGGCAGCAGGTAGAACCAGGGCGAAACCACGGTGCCCAGCGCCGTGCCGCCCGTCACCAGGGTGCCGGCTGCGATCATCACCTGGCGCTGCAATTCCAGAGGCTGCGAGGTGTCGCGCCGGACCGGCAGGCCGGCCTGCTTCCAGCCGTCGAGGCCGCCTTCGAGTACATAGGCCTCGCCGCTGGTGGCGGCCCGCAGCGCCTGGGCGTTGAGCCGGGTGCGCTGGCCCGAGCGGCAGTGGAAGACGACGGCCCGGCCCTGCAGCGCCGGCGCGGCGGCGGGCAACTGGTCCATGGGGATGTTGCGGGCGATGGCGATGTGCTCGCGCGCATGCTCGTCGGCCGGGCGGATGTCCACCAGCACGGCCTTGCCTTCATCAAGCAGGGCCTTGGCGGCCTGGGGGGAGAGGGTCTGGAGGGTCATGGCAGTGCTCGCTTTCAGGGGCAGAAAATGTCTTTGAGCGTGGCGATCAGCCGGGCCACGTGCGGGTTGGCGATGCGGTAGTACAGGGTCTGGGCTTCGCGCCGGTAGCTCACCAGTCCTTCGTCGCGCATGCGCGCCAGGTGCTGCGACAGCGCGGACGGGCTCAGGCTCACCTGCTCGAGCAGCGCGCCCACGGTCATCTCGCCGTGGCTGAGCAGCAGGCACAGCACCAGCAGCCGGTTTTCGTTGCCGACGGCGCGCAGCAGCGCGGCGGCCTGGGCCGCGCCTTGCTGCATGAAGAGCTGTTGGGGGTCGGTGCTTGACATATTTGGTTTAGATATTTCTAATTTAGATTATTCTAAATAAATGCGCAAACCCCTGCGGACATCGCTGCCATGAACCCTTCCAGTCCTTCGCCCCGCATCCAGGCCTTCTTCGACCCGGCCACGTTCACGGTCACGTACCTGGTGTCCGATCCAGGCAGCGGCGAGGCCGCGGTCATCGACCCGGTGCTGGACTACGACCACCGCAGCGGCCGCATCAGCACCGCGTCGGCCGACCGCGTGCTGCAGGCCATCGCCGACCAGGGGCTCGCGCTGCGCTGGATCCTGGAGACCCACGCCCATGCCGATCACCTGAGTGCGGCGCCGTACCTCCAGCGGCACACCGGCGCGCCGGTGGCCATTGGCGAGCACATCCGCGAGGTGCAGGCCCTCTTCGGCCCGGTGTTCCATGCGGACGACGTGTCGGGCGACGGCCGCGAGTTCGACCGGCTGCTGCGCGACGGCGAGGTGCTGGCGCTGGGCGCGCTGTCCATCGAGGTGCTGCACACGCCCGGCCACACGCCGGCCTGCGTGGCCTACCGCGTGGGCGATGCGGTGTTCGTCGGCGACACGCTGTTCATGCCCGACTACGGCACGGCGCGGGCCGACTTTCCGGGCGGCAGCGCGCGCCAGCTCTACCGTTCCATCCAGCGCCTGCTGGCGCTGCCGCCCGCCACGCGCCTGTTCCTGTGCCACGACTACCTGGCGCCGGGGCGCGAGGACTATGCCTGGGAAACCACGGTGGTCGCGCAGCGCGCGAGCAATGTGCATGTGCACGAGGGCGTGGACGAAGACGCCTTTGTCGCACTGCGCGAAAAGCGCGACGCCACGCTGGCAGCGCCCGCGCTGCTGCTGCCGTCGGTGCAGGTGAACATGCGCGCGGGGCGGCTGCCGCCGGCCGAGGCCAATGGCGTGTCGTACCTGAAAATTCCGGTGCGGGTGGATGGCAGGTAAAAGTGTTGCAACAAAGGGTGAAGCGCGGGATGCAGGCCCGCAAATGGCTTTAAGGTAGCTGCCATTGGCCCTTGAGAGAGACCTGCCCATGGAAGAGATCAACGCGCACGAACCCGTGTCCCGCCAGTACCAGCGCCAGCGCCGCCGGGGCGGCATGGGCAAGGCCGTGGCGCTGCTGGTCCTGGTGCTTGCCGCCGGTGGCTACGGCTGGTGGAAATACGGCCGGCAGATGGTGGCGCCGGCCCCGCAGGCCGAGACACCGGCGCAGCCCGCGCCCGAGGCTGCCAGCCCGCCCAGCGCGGCTGACAAGGCTGCGTCCGAGGCCGAGGAGCACCACCCGCTGGAGCCCGCCGCGGATGCCCAGGGCAACCCGCCGCTGGCGCCCGATGCGAACACCGCCTTCGACAGCGCCGTCACCGGCTGGCTGGGCCGCGAGCGCAGCCTGCGCTTCGTGGCGGCCGACGGGCTGGCGCGGCGCATCGTCGCCACCATCGACAACCTGCCGCGCAGCCACGTGGCCTCGCAGCTGTGGCCGCTGCATCCGGTGGGCGGGCGCATGGCGGTCGAGGGCAGCGGCGCGGACCTGCACATCGCCGCCGGCAACGCCGCGCGCTATGGCGCGGTGGTGGATTTCGTGACTGGGCTGGACCCGGCGCCGGGCGTGGCGCTGTACAAGCGCGTCTACCCGGTGCTGCAGCGTACCTATGAAGAGCTGGGCTACCCCGGCAAGCACTTCAACGACCGGCTGGTGGCGGTGATCGACCACCTGCTCAAGACGCCCGAGCCGGTGCAGCCGCTGGCGCTGAAGCTGGTGCAGGTGCAAGGACAGGTGGCACCACAGCAGCCCTGGCTGCGCTACGAGTTTGCCGATCCGCAGTTGCAGGCGCTGTCCTCGGGGCAGAAGATCCTGCTGCGCATGGGCCCGGAGCATGCAAGCCGCGTCAAGGCCAGCCTGCGCGCCGTGCGCGCGCAGATCACAAAATGATAGCTGCTCGCGCTTGATGGACGGGTGCTGGAGGCCGATTTTTCTTGAAAATCAGCCCTGCGTGACGACCTCGCCGCGCAGCGTGTAGGCCTTGGCCTCGGTGATCTTCACGTCGATCATCTGGCCGATGAGGCGCTCCTGTTTCCCATGCGCGGGGAAGTTCACCACGCGGTTGCACTCGGTGCGGCCCATGAGCTCGCTGCCGTCGCGCTTGCTGATGCCCTCGACCAGCAGGCGCTGCACCGTGCCCACGCGCTCCTCGCTGATCTCGCGGATGTGGGTGTTGATCACGGCCTGCAGTTCCTGCAGGCGGCGCAGCTTCACGTCGTGCGGCGTGTCGTCGTGCAGGCTGGCGGCGGGCGTGCCGGGGCGCGGGCTGAAGATGAAGCTGAAGCTGTTGTCGAAGCGCACGTCGTGGATGAGCTTCATCATCTTCTGGAAGTCGTCCTCGGTCTCGCCGGGGAAGCCGACGATGAAGTCGCTGCTCATCGCCATCTCGGGGCGGATGGCGCGCAGCTTGCGGATGGTGCTCTTGTACTCCATGGCCGTGTAGCCGCGCTTCATGGCCATCAGGATCCGGTCCGAGCCGTGCTGCACCGGCAGGTGCAGGTGGTTCACCAGCTTGGGGAGCTTGGCGTAGGCCTCGATCAGGCGCGGAGTGAACTCGTTGGGGTGGCTGGTGGTGTAGCGGATGCGCTCGATGCCGGGGATCTCGGCCACGTATTCGAGCAGCAGCGCAAAGTCGGCCATCTCGGTGGTGTCGCCCATCTTGCCCAGGTAGGCGTTCACGTTCTGGCCCAGCAGCGTGACTTCCTTCACGCCCTGGTCGGCCAGGCCCGCGACCTCGACCAGCACGTCCTCGAACGGACGGCTGACCTCCTCGCCGCGCGTATAGGGTACGACGCAGTAGCTGCAGTACTTGGAGCAGCCTTCCATGATGGAGACGAAGGCCGAGGCGCCTTCGACGCGCGCGGGCGGCAGGTGGTCGAACTTCTCGATCTCGGGGAAGCTGATGTCCACCTGCGGCTTGGCCTTGGCCGCGCGGGCGTTGAGCAGGTCGGGCAGGCGGTGCAGGGTCTGCGGGCCGAAGACCACGTCCACGTAGGGCGCGCGCTTGATGATCTCTTCGCCCTCCTGGCTGGCCACGCAGCCGCCTACGCCGATGAGCACGCCTTTTTCCTTCAGGTGCTTGTAGCGGCCGAGGTCGGAGAACACCTTCTCCTGCGCCTTCTCGCGCACCGAGCAGGTGTTGAACAGGATGAGGTCGGCCTGCTCCGGATCGTCGGTGGATTCATAGCCCTGGGCCGCGCCCAGCACGTCGGCCATCTTGTCCGAGTCGTACTCGTTCATCTGGCAGCCAAAGGTTTTGATGAAGACTTTTTTGGACATGGTGTTCTTGCAATGAAAATGGCTGCCAGCGCTTGCTGGGAAAGCGCTGGCAGCTATCAAAAATAGAGGATTACTTCAGCAGGCCGCTGAAGAAGCCGTTGTCGGCGCTGTCGCGCTTCTGCTGCGCCTCGGCGGGGTTCAGCACCCACGCGGCGTGCAGGCGGCCGGTGGCTTTCTCGATCACGTAGTTGACCTTGAGCGGCTGGCCGATCACCGTGTTTGGGCGGGCCAGCGTGTTCTGCGGCGTGTAGAGCTTGAAGGCCGGCGCCAGCAGCATGGCCTTGCCGTCGACCGTGGCCTCGCTCAGGCTGGCGACCACCAGGGTGCCGCGCAGCGCGGCGGCGGGAAAGTTGCGCACCGGGCCGTTGAAGCCCGCATAGGTCTGGGCCTGCGCCCAGGTGGCGAAGGGCGCGAGCAGCGCGGCCGACAAGGTGGCCAGCGCGAGCCGGCGCAGGGAGCGGTGGGGGGAGCAGCGTTGCATGGTGTATATCCAGGGGCTGGGGCTCGCATTCTACAAAGCCCGGCGGTGCCGCAGTCGGCCGCTGGGGCTTGCCGGGCCTTCAGCCACGCGACAGCAACCAGGCCGCCAGGGCGGCGGCAACCACCGCCGGCACCGCGAAGACGATCAGCAGGATGGGCAGCTCCTCGCGCACGCTGTAGCCCGCATGGGTGACGCCGACCCACATGTTGGCGAGCGCGACCGCCAGCCAGGCCGGCACGAACCATTTGGCGCCCAGCGCCACATTGGCCGTGCTGGCGCCCCACAGCCAGCCGAACAGGGCAAAGAGGCCGAGCAGCACGATGCCGCCGCCGATCACCAAGGCCATATGCATGGGATGCTCCTTCGTGGACAGACAGGGATGGGCGGACCGCGCCGGACCGCCCTGGATGGCACTATAGCGGGCCTCAGGCGTCCAGGCGGTAGCTCGACACGGCCAGCCCGCCCATGAAGGCATCCTCGTGGTAGACGCGGGTGGCGGCTTCGTTCTCGGCCGCGCCCACGGCCACCATCAGCGGCAGCAGGTGCTCCTCGCGCGGGTGCGCCAGGCGTGCGGCGGGCGCGGCTTCCCAGTCGACCAGCCGCTGGCTGCGCTCGGCGGGTGCGGCGCGCATGGTGTCGTCCAGCCAGTCGTCGAAGGCCTTGGACGGCGCATGCGCCTGCGGGCCGAAGGCGCGCAGGTTGTGGTACGAAAGGCCGCTGCCGATGATGAGCACGCCCTCGTCCCGCAGCGGCGCGATGGCGCGGCCCAGTGCCAGGTGCTCGGCCGGGTCGAGCCCGCGCCTGAGCGACAGCTGCACCACCGGGATCCGGGCCTCGGGGTAGATGGCCTGCATGGGCGAGAACATGCCGTGGTCGTAGCCGCGCTCGGCGTCGAGCGCCTGGGGCAGGCCGGCCGCCTGCAGCAACTGCGCCACGCGCTGCGCCAGCGCCGGCGAGCCGGGCGAGCGGTAATGCACGTGGTAGGTGTGCGCGGGAAAGCCGCCGTAGTCATAGAGCATGCCCGGCTGCGGCGTGGCCTGCACGGTGAACGCCGGCTCCTCCCAGTGGGCCGAGACCATCAGCACGGCCTCGGGCGGGCGCGGCAGCTGGTTCGGCATGTCGGCCAGCGAGTCTTCCAGCAGCCGGTAGGTGTCGCCCATCTCGGCCTTCATCCACGGCCAGGGGCCGCCGCCGTGGGAGATGAAGTACACGGGCATGCGGGCGGTGGAGACGGTATTGGTCATGGTGGGGTGGGGCCAGGGTTGCGGCGCGGTTCAGTATGGCATGTAGATGAGGGCGCCTGCCGCCTTTCAAGGCCAGCCTTGCCGGCCGTCGATTGCATCGGTCATGGGTCCCTGGTATTTACCCCAGGCCAGCGTGCCTGGCTTTCTTCGATAATCTATGTACCAGTTGGTACATGAGGAAAAAATGCGTAGAACCTATCTGAAAACGGCGCTGGCGGCGATGCTGCTCGGCAGCGCGGCGGCGGGGGCCTGGGCGGACGGCGCCTGGCCCGCCAAGCCCATCCGATTCGCAATCCCGCAGGCGGCCGGATCGGCCAACGACGTGCTGGCGCGCACGCTGGCAGAGCAGTTGTCCCGCGAGCTGAAGCAGGCCGTCGTGGTGGAAAACAAGCCGGGTGCCAACGGCTCGCTGGCGGCCAGCTTTCTGCTGTCGCAGCCGGCCGACGGCTACACCTTGTTCATGGCCGGGGTCTCCAACCTGTCGTGGAACCCGTACCTGTACAGCAACCTGTCCTACGATCCGGCCCGCGATTTCGACGGGGTGGCGGTGTTTGCCGATACGCCCTTCGTGTCCATCGTCTCACCCAGGCTGGGCGTGAAGAACTTCGCCCAGTTCAAGGAGCTGGTGCAGAAGCATCCCGGCAAGTACACCTATGCCTCGGCCGGCATCGGCAACTCCACCCACCTGGCCACCGAGCTGATCAAGAAGCAGGTCGGCCTGCAGATGGAGCACGCGCCGTTCAATGGCGCCGGCAGCACCACCAGCGTGATCGCCGGGGACACGCCGTTCATGACCACGCCGCCGGGCGCGATTTCGGAAATGATCAAGTCCGGCAAGCTGGTGGCGGTCGCCGTCACCGGTGACAAGCGCCTGAAGGCCCTGCCCGACGTGCCGACCTACAAGGAATTGGGCTACGACGTCGTGGTGCCGGGCTGGTACTCCATCGTGGCGAAGAAGGGCACCGACCCGCAGATCGTCAAGCGCCTGAACCAGGCCATCAACCAGGCCCTGCAGACCCCGGCCGTGCAGGACCGCATGCAGGCGCAGTCGCTCGACGCGGTGCGCTCGCAACCGTCCGACGTGAAGGCCTTCATGGAGCGCGACGCCAAGGGCTGGGGCGCCTTGATCAACGAACTGGGAATCAAGCAGTAATGCCGAAGCTGAGCACCAGAACCTTCCAGCAGCGCCTGCAGACCATGCAGGCCCTGATGCAGAGCCACGCCGCCGATGCGATCGTGTTCACCTCGGCCGACTTCATCCAGTACGCGACAAACTTCGCCGTCGACGTGCTGCCCTGGGAGCGCCCGATCTTCGCGGTGGTGACCGCCGATGGCCAGGTGCGCGTGGTCTTCAACGAGTTGTCCACTAACCACACGCGCTTTTCGATCGAGAAGGGCGACCTGTGGGTGGGACTGGAGCAGATCAGCTTCTACGCCGAGCACCCGCGCATCACCAACCGCCTGCCGCTGGCCAGCGAGCTGCCGGCATTGCTCGCCTCCGTGCTGCGCCGGCTGGGCCTGGCGGGCGGGCACCTGATGGCCGATGGGGTGGGCGGTGTGCTGCAGCAGGCCGTGGCGCAGCTGCCTGCGACCCGCGTGAGCGCCATGCCGCAGGCCCTGCGCTCGCTGCGCTGGGTGAAGAACGATGAGGAGCTGGCCATCATGCGCGCGCTGGCCGGGCTGACCGACTGGACGCAGCAGCGCTTCAAGGAACTGTACCGCCCGGGCCTGCAGACCCAGGTGCTGGACTTCCAGGTGGCGGCGCTGATGGCCGAGGAAGCGGCCCGGCGCTTTCCCGGCGAGAGCTTCGACGTGCTGCGCTGCTGGACGCTGAGCGGCCCGGCATCGGCCTCGCCGCACGGCGACGGGGCGAATTGCGGCGCCGTCATCAGCAAGGGCGATACCATCGTCAACTTCGTGCTGCCGCGGCTCAATGGCTACTACGTCGAGAACGAGCGCACCTGGTTCGTCGGCAAGCCGGGCGACATGCAGAAGCGCTGCTTCGAGGCTGCGCGCGAGGCCACCGAAGCCGGCGTGGCGGCGGCGCGGCCGGGCAACCGGGTCTGCGACATCGATGCGGCGGCGCTGGCGGTGATCTGCAAGGCGGGGCTGGATGAATACGTGTTCCACCGCACCGGCCACGCCGTGGGCCTGATGCTGCACGAGTACCCGGAGGACATGGCCTTCAACTACCGCGAGCTGCTGGTGGGCGAGGTCTATTCGTCGGAGCCCGGCCTGTATGTGCACGGGCTGGGGGGCTTCCGCATCGACGACACCGTGGTGGTGGGCGGCACGCCCGAGGTGCTGGTGGCTACGCCCAAGACGCTGGAGTTCGCGACTATCGACGCTTGAGCTGGCCCGCGAGCATCTGGTCGAACAGCTGAGCGGCCTGGGCGATGCTCTCGGCCTCCTGCGTCAGCAGCAGGTCGAGCATCAGCCCGCGGATGCAGGCCAGGCGCAGGCGCGCATACTGCAGGGCTTCGCCGGCGGGCAACTGGTAGTGCTGCGCGTAGCTGGCCGACAGCAGGCCCAGCCACTCGTCGACAAAGGAGCGCGCGAAGGCCTCGTGGCCCTGCGGCGAACGCAGCACCTTCACATAGATCTCGAAGATGATGCGGAAGATCTTCTGGTATTCCGGCGTCGAGAAATAGGCCCAGGCCCGCGAGATGCCGTGGGCGGGCTCCGCCTGCTGGTCGGCGAAGTACTTGCGCGACTTGTCCAGCTCGATGCGGCGGATCTCGTTGATCAGTGCCTCCCAGAAGCCCTCGGAGCCGCCGAAGTGGTAGTTGATCATGCGGTGGCTCGTGCCTATGCCCTGCGCGATGGTGCGGATGGACTCGTCGGCCAGGCCGTGCTCGAGCACATGGGCGGCGGCATTCTGGATGATGCTTGTCTTCATGGCCAGACTCCGGAAAGCAAAAAGCCCTGTCTTGCGACAGGGCTTGGTGCTTGAAATGGTGGTCGTAGTGGGACTTGAACCTACGACATCAGCATTATGAATGCTGCGCTCTAACCAACTGAGCTATACGACCGGAAGACCAGCATTATATACACAATTTTCAGCTGTGGCTGAAATTCGCTGCGCGTTTGTTGACGAAGGCGTCCATGCCTTCCTTCTGGTCGTTGGTGGCGAACAGCGCGTGGAACAGGCGGCGCTCGAACATCACGCCGTCGGACAGGCCGCCCTCGAAGGCGCGGTTGACCGATTCCTTGGCCGCCATCACCGCGATCTGCGAGAAGCCGGCGATGATGATCGCCGCGCCCAGGGCTTCTTCCATGAGCTTGTCGGTGGGCACCACGCGGCTGACGAGGCTGGCACGCTCGGCCTCGTTTGCGTCCATCATGCGGGCGGTGAGGGCCATGTCCATGGCTTTGCTCTTGCCCACGGCGCGGGGCAGGCGCTGCGTGCCGCCGGCGCCGGGGATGACGCCGAGCTTGATCTCGGGCTGGCCGAACTTCGCGTTCTCGGCGGCGATGATGAAGTCGCACATCATCGCCAGCTCGCAGCCGCCGCCCAGCGCGAAGCCGCTGACGGCCGCGATCACCGGCTTGCGGATGCTGCGGATGGTTTCCCAGTTGCGGGTGATGTAGTCGCCCTTGTAGGCATCGGCAAAGCTGTACTTGGCCATGGCGCCGATGTCGGCGCCGGCGGCGAAGGCTTTTTCGCTGCCGGTGATGATCATGCAGCCGATCTTCTCGTCGGCGTCGAAGGCCTTCAGGGCTTCGCCCAGTTCGTTCATGAGCTGGTCGTTCAGCGCGTTGAGCTGCTTGGGGCGGTTCAGCGTGATGATGCCGACTTTGTCCGCCTCGGTGCGGACCTCGATCGTTTCGTATGCCAAGGGAGTCTCCTGTTGATGCATGGGCGGTGCTAACTATACCGAGGGATTCAGCCAGCGATCCACCAGCGCCGCGTCGCGGATCGCGAGCGTGACGGTGGAGCCGTCGCCCTTGGCGGCATCGGCCTGCTTTTTGGCAGCTTTTGCCGTGCCGGCGCCGGGGAGCGCGAGCGGCAGGCGCAGCAGGCGCTGGTCGCGCGCCACCAGCGCCTGCACGCTGGCGGCCGTGCCGGCGTACAGCGGCAGGTCGTCGAGCCGACGCAGGCGCCAGGCCTGCGGCTGGCCTTCGTGGACGTGTTCGATGCCCAGCCATTCGTCGCCGGCCATCATGCCGGCGGCCTCGGCCGCGCCGCCGCGCAGCACGGCCTTGATGGTGATGCTGCCATTGGCCTCGGCCACGCGCAGGCCCAGCCGCTGCGCGAGCTGGGGCCGGTCGTCCTGGCAGTGCACGCCGTGCGCGGCCAGCAGTTCGGCCAGCGGCAGGTCGGCCGTGCCGTGCGCCCAGGCGGCGATCTCGCCGGCCCAGCTGCGGCCGCTCAGCTCCTGCAGCACCTGCAGCAGGTCTTCCTCGCGCATCGGGCCGCCTTTGCAGCGCTTGTAGACGGCGCGCATCACGTGGTCGAGCGTGGTAGCGCCTTCCTGGCGCAGGGCCAGGTCGAGGCACAGGGCCACCAGGCTGCCCTTGGTGTAGTAGCTGACAGTGGCGTTGGGCGTGTTCTCGTCCTGGCGGTAGTACTTGACCCAGGCGTCGAAGCTGGCCTGGGCCACGCTCTGCACCAGCCGGCCGGGGGTCTGCAGCACCTGGTTGGCGGTCTTGTTGATGAGCTTGAGGTACTCGGCGTTGTCGATCAGGCCGGCGCGGCGCAGCACCAGGTCGTCGTAGTAGCTGGTGAAGCCTTCGAAGAACCACAGCAGTTCGGTGTAGTTCTCCTGCTCGTAGTCGTACTGGGCCAGCTCGATGGGGCGCAGGCGCTTGACGTTCCAGGTGTGGAAGTATTCGTGGCTGATGAGGCCGAGCAGCGTGGTGTAGCCGGCGCTGGGCTTGGCCTCATCCACGCGCGGCAGGTCGCGGCGGTTGCAGACCAGGGCGGTGGAGTTGCGGTGCTCGAGGCCGCCGTAGCTGTCGTCGAGCACGTTGAGCATGAAGACGTAGCGCGCGAACGGCGGCTTGCCCTTGGGGTGCCACAGGCGGATCTCGGCCTCGCAGATCTTCTTGGTGTCGGCGATCAGGCGTTTGCCGTCGAAGCTGGGCGCGGCGCCCGCGACGACGAAGCGGTGCGGCACGCCGCAGGCGGTGAACTCGGCGCTCCAGAAGTCGCCCATCTCCACCGGGCAGTCCACCAGCTCGTCGTAGCCGGCGGCGTGGTACAGGCCGAAGCCGCGCTGGTTGACCCTAGCGGGCGCGAGGCCGGTGGCCAGCTGCCAGCTCCGGGCCTGCGGCTGGCCGGCGGGCGCGCGGATGTGGACGGCGTGCAGTTCCTGCTCGTGGCCGTGCACGCGCAGGAAGACGCTGGTGCCGTTGAAGAAGCCGCGCTGGCTGTCGAGCCAGGCGGTGCGCACCGAGGTGTCGTAGGCGCAGACCTGGTAGCGCAGCGTGAGCATGGCGCCGGCCGCGCAGTCCAGCTGCCAGGTGTTCTTGCCGAGCTGCTGCGCGGCGATCTGCTGGCCGCTCTGGAAGGCCTGCAGGCCCTGCAGGTTCTTGGCGAACTCGCGCACCAGGTAGCTGCCCGGTATCCACACCGGCAGCGAGACGCGCTGCCCGGCCTGGGGCCGCGCCACGTTGAGCGTGATCTCGTACAGGTGTGCGTGCAGGTCGGCGGGGGCGATGGTGTACTGGATTGCGGGGATGGCCATGGTGGTGGAGTAGGTTCTTATAAAAACAATAGCTGCTTGCGCTTGGTATACCTAGGTTTCAGATGAATTTATATCTGAAACCCAATGCAAGCAAGCGCCAGCAGCTATATTTTTGTGGCTATCGGTGTGGGCGCGGGCTCAGCCGCCGGCGGCCTTCATGCGCTTTTCCAGCTCGGGCGCGGTGATGGCGCCGGGCACGCGCGTGCCGTTGGCGAAGAAGATCGTCGGCGTGCCGGTGATCTTGTACTTGCGGCCGAACTCCATGTTGCGCTGCACGGCGGCCACGTCGCACGAGGAGGGCGCGGCGGCGGCGTCCTTGCCCTTGGTCATGTGGTCGGTCCATTCCTTGGCCGGGTCCTTGGCGCACCAGATGTTGCGCGACTTCTCGACCGAGTCGGGGCTGAGGATGGGGTAGAGGAAGGTGTAGATGGTGACGTTGTTCACGCCCTGCAGCTCCTTCTCGAAGCGCTTGCAGTAGCCGCAGTTCGGGTCTTCGAACACGGCGATCTTGCGCGAGCCGTCGCCGCGCACGACCTTGATCGCGTCCTTCAGCGGCAGGCTGCTGAAGTCCACGGCGGTGAGCTTGTTCAGCCGGTCCTCGGTCAGGTTGCGGTGCGCCTGGGTGTCGATCAGCTCGCCCTGGATCAGGTAGTTGCCCTTGGCATCGCTGTAGAACACGTCGGTGCCCACGCGCACCTCGTACAGGCCAGCCATGGGCGTGGCCGACACCTCGTCGATCTTCTGCAGCTGGGGAATGCGCTCGGACAGTGCCTTGCGGATGGCGGTTTCCTGCGCCTGGGCCGACAGGCCCAGCAGCAGCGCCGCGCCGCCCAGCAGGGCGGGAAGAAGTCGCGTGGTGGTCTTTGCTTGCATATGCGTATTTGTGTAAAGAGTGGGCCTGCGCCGTTCGAGCAGGTGCGCGGTCAAAAGTTCATTCCCATCGCCTGGCGGGTCACCCAGGCCTTCAGCGGACCGCTGCGCTCGAAACCATTCATGCCCCAGTTGCGCAGGCTGGACAGCGCCGGCTCGGAGCGCGCGAACAGCTGCTGCAGCCCGTCCATCACCAGGCCCATGGGCAGCAGGCCGGCCTTGCGTTCGCGCTCGTAGCGGCGCAGCACGCGCAGGTCGCCCAGGCGGCGCCAGCGGCCCTGGCTGTCGCACAGCAGGCGGGCGAGCGCGGCCACGTCGGCCAGCCCCAGGTTCAGGCCCTGGCCGGCGAGCGGGTGTACGTTGTGGGCCGAATCGCCGGCCAGCACCCAGCTGGTGGACGGCGCATCGGGCATGCTGCCGCACCAGCGTTCGGCCACGGCCTGCTGCAGTGGCCAGCTGGCGCGCGGCGCGGCGAGGGTGAGCGCGCCCAGCGCGCCCTGGCTGGCCGACTGCAGCGCCTGCACGAAGGCAGCGTCGTCCATCTGCAGCAGCGCCGGGGCCTGCGCGGCGGGCAGCGACCAGACCACGGCCACGGTGCGGCCCTCGGGGCCGCCCAGCGGCAGAAAGGCGAGGATGTCGCCGGCCGTCGAGAACCACTGGCGCGCCACCTGGCCGTGCGGCAGCTCGCACTCGAGCCGCGTGGCGATCGCCGTCTGGTGGTAGGGGGTGACGGCGAAGTCGATGTTGAATTCCTCGCGCGTGCGACTGTGCCTGCCCTCGCAGACCACGGTCAGCTCGGCGGCGACGGGCTCGGCCACCACCTCGACCATCGGCTGGTAGCGCACGGCCGCGGCCAGCTGCGCCTCGAGCGCGGGCACGTCCACGATCCAGTTCAGCGCCTCCACGCCCTGCAGCGCGGCATCAAAATGCACCTGGCCACCCATGTCGCCCTGCACGTCCATGCGCAGCACCGGCGTGGCGTAGGCCGACTCGGGCCAGCTGCGCACCGCCAGCAGCAGCTGGCGCGAGGCCTGGTTCAGCGCATAGGCGCGCACGTCGGAATGGCCGGAAGGCCCGCCGGGCGTCTCGACCAGGGCCACGCGCAGCCGCTCCCGGGCCAGCAGCAATGCCAGGGCGCGGCCTACAATGCCTGCGCCGCGAATACATACGTCAAAGTGGGGAGCCATAGGCTGGCTATTGTAGAGGTGCCCCCATTCGCGGGACGGACACAGTGACATGGATGCATTTGATATAGACGGGCACATCGCCCGCATGTGGACCTACCCCATCAAGTCCTGCGCGGGCATCGCGCTGACCGAGGCGCGCCTGCTGCCCACGGGGCTGGAGCACGACCGCCGCTTCATGCTGGTGGACGGGCAGGGCGAGTTCCTCACCCAGCGCAGCCTGCCGCGCATGGCGCTGGTCCAGCCGCAGCTGCCGGCGGACGGCGCGATGCAGGTCGGCGCGCCGGGCATGCCGCCGCTCGCCGTCGAGCTGGATTTCGACGGCCCCGAGCGCACGGTGCAGGTCTGGGACGACCGCGTGCAGGCCCTGGCCGCGCCGGCGGCGGTGAACCAGTGGTTCAGCGACTTTCTCGGCCAGGACTGCGCGCTGGTGCGCTTCGCGCCCGGCGAGCGCCGTCTGGCCAGCGCCAAGTGGACGCGCGGCGTGGAGGCGCCCACGCAGTTCGCCGACGGCTACCCGCTGCTGGTCATCACCCAGGCGGCGGTCGAGGAACTGAATGAGCGCCTGGTGCGCGCCGGCCATGCGCCGGTGGGGCCCGAGCGCTTCCGCCCGAACCTGCTGATCGGCGGCTGGCAGGCGCACGACGAAGACCGGGTGGACGAGTGCAGCATCCGGCTCGATGCCGCCGGCGACGCCTGGCTGCGGCTGGCCCTGGTCAAGCCCTGCGCGCGCTGTCCCATCCCCGACATCGACCCGCGGACGGCTGAGAGCCACCCCAGCGTCAGCGACACCCTGCGCGGCTACCGCCAGGACGCGCGGCTGGACGGCGCCATCACCTTCGGCATGAATGCCATCGCGCTGCAGGCCGATGAGCCGGTGAATCTGGCCGTGGGCCAGGCGGCGGGCGGCATGCTTCAGTTCGATTGATATAGCCTCGCTGAAAAGCAAAAAGCCGCTGATCGCTCAGCGGCTTTTTTCATGGTGCAGACCTGTGCGGCATGCATTGCGGCGCTTATTCGCCGTAGCTTTCGCCTTCGAAGCTGTGGCCGGCGTGGGCGAACTGGGCGGCTTCCTGGCGCACGGCGTCGCGGCTTTGGGTCGAGGGGCGCAGGGCTTCGCGGGCATTCACGCGGTCACCAACCAGGGCCATGGTGCCGTCGTGCATGGCTTGCACGGTCTGGGCTTGCACTTCGGCGCGGCTCAGCGCGCTGGTGGCGGCCACGGCGGGAGCCTGCGAGGCTTCGCCTTCATACACCGAGGCGGCCTGTGCTGCAGCAGCACCAAAAACCAGGGAAGCGGCAACGGCAAAAATACGGGCGTTCAACATTTTCAAATTCCTTTCAACAGTGGCGGCGGGTCGATCTGGCGGGCCGCGTCGTTGAGCGAGAGCGCTGAGGTGTTGTGCTTTTGTTCAACGATGTGCGAAGTTTAGAACTACAGGATTTCGGGATAAACCACCTCTGGCAGAACTTATTGTCATGAAAATGACATCAATCGAGGGCGGGAGCACTGCATTGGCCTCGCTGCACTGTGCTATGCGCATGGGCGGTAAAATGCCGGGTTTGATCGAAAAAATACGGAAAGCCCTGCCATGAGCCTGAAATGCGGCATCGTCGGTTTGCCCAACGTGGGCAAGTCCACCCTCTTCAACGCGCTGACCAAGGCCGGCATTGCGGCCGAGAACTACCCCTTCTGCACCATCGAGCCGAACACCGGCGTGGTGGAAGTGCCCGATCCGCGCCTGGACCAGCTGGCCGGCATCATCACGCCCGAGCGCATCGTGCCCGCCATCGTCGAGTTCGTGGACATCGCGGGCCTGGTGGCCGGCGCCTCCAAGGGTGAGGGCCTGGGCAACCAGTTCCTGGCCCACATCCGCGAGACGGACGCCATCGTCAACGTGGTGCGCTGCTTCGAAGACCCGAACGTGATTCACGTGGCCGGCCGGGTCGATCCCATCGCCGACATCGAGGTCATCCAGACCGAGCTGTGCCTGGCCGACCTGGCCACGGTGGAGAAGGCGCTGAACCGCTACAGCAAGGCCGCCAAGTCGGGCAACGACAAGGAAGCCGCCAAGCTGGTGTCGCTGCTCACGCCCATCCAGGCCGCGCTCGACCAGGGCAAGCCCGCGCGCACCGTGCCGCACAGCAAGGAAGACGCGCCGCTGCTCAAGCAGTTCTGCCTGATCACCGCCAAGCCGGCGATGTTCGTCGGCAACGTCGCCGAAGACGGCTTCGAGAACAATCCGTTGCTCGACAAGCTCAAGGAATACGCGGCGGCCCAGGGCGCGCCCGTGGTGGCCATCTGCGCCAAGATCGAGGCCGAGATGGCCGAGATGGAAGATGAAGACCGCGACATGTTCCTGCAGGAGCTGGGCCTGGAAGAGCCCGGCCTGAACCGCCTGATCCGCGCCGGCTTCAAGCTGCTGGGCCTGCAGACCTACTTCACCGCCGGTGTGAAGGAAGTGCGCGCCTGGACCGTGCCCGTGGGCGCCACAGCCCCCCAGGCCGCCGGCGTGATCCACGGCGACTTCGAGCGCGGCTTCATCCGCGCCCAGACCATCGCCTTCGACGACTTCATCCAGTACAAGGGCGAGCAGGGCGCCAAGGACGCGGGCAAGATGCGCGCCGAAGGCAAGGAATACATCGTCAAGGATGGCGATGTGATGAACTTCCTGTTCAACGTGTAAGCAGGAAGAGCTGTTCTTCAGGGTTCGCCGATGTCCCCAGGCGTTGGTTAACCCTCTGAAAAGATATAGGGGAACTGTTCGCCGTTGAACGTGAGTGTTCAGGGGTGTTCGCCTCATATGGGGGCATGCGTCCGTGTGCCCTGGGATACTGGGGATCTCGTGCCTCCAGCAGTCTCACAACCCGCATGGATACTGGCGGTATCGCCGTTTTGTATCCCCCTCATCTCACTTCGCATTGCGCAGGGGGCGAAACTGGCAACCTACTCCAGACCACCCTCTGCAGGGTGATGATCGATGATGGCAAATGTCAAGGAGCAGCGAATTTGCAGCCGCGCTACTTGCGAATCGATTTTTCCCCAACAGGAGGCGCACTACGTGCCAAGACTTGGCCAGTCCGAGTATGCAAATGTTCACGGTTAGAGTATGCAACGGTGCCGTTGACGATGACAACTTCGATGCCATCCGAAGGTTTAGTGGGGTCTTCATAGCTGGCTACGTCTTGCACTGTGGCAGGATCAAACACGGTTATGTCTGCATAGCAACCATCTGAGATCATTCCACGGCCTTCCAAGCCGAAGGTGTCTGCTGTGAGGCCCGTCATCTTCCAGACCGCCGTTTCTAACGGGAATAAACCAATGTCTCGGCTATAACGCCCCAGCACGCGTGGGAAGGTACCCCAAAGACGCGGGTGTGGGTGAGCCCCCTTTGGGATTCCATCTGAACCTACCATGGTCCACTCGAATGCCAGGATGCGCTGGACGTCCTCTTCACTCATACTGAAGTAGATCGCGCTTGCAGGATGAAGCCGATTCGCCGCTTTCAATCGAGAGACTCCCCAGCTATCCGCGATGTCTTGCAGGTCCATCCCCTGACACTCGGGATGAGGTTCACTGGACGCGATGGTCACGCGGCCTCGTAGCCGGGATTCCTCCTGGTGCAGCATGGTGGAGCTTGCGGTATATGGATAGCAATCGAGGCTCACACACTGGCAGTGCATTTCTTCTTCAATGCGACGCAGCGTGATCAGAGAGTTGCCAAAGTTGGCTTCTTGTAGATGCTTGTGATGGGAGATCACAACCGGTGCTAACACTTCGCTGCCAACTCGGAAAATCTCCTCTATCGATTCGAGACACTTGTCTGCCTCATTGCGAATGTGTGCGACAAGTAGCGCACGCCGAACGCCGAGCGGACGAGATACCTCAACCACCTCTTCAGTGGAGGCCGCTGCAGCAGGTGGATAGTAGGTTCCAGTTGACATACCCACAGCTCCTGCATCGAGAGCCTCATTCAGAAGGGATTGCATTACTGCTACTTCCTCGCAGGTTGCCGAGCGATTGATATCCTCCATTGCCATGAGTCGCAAATTCGTATGTCCCACCATCGGTACTACGTTCACTGCTGGCGGACACCGTTTCAGCTCGTCGAGGTAGTGCTTAAAGGTCGGAAAGTATCGACTGCCATCATGTAACAGTCCGAGCGGCATGGGGAGCGGGGAATCCAGGCGGAGTGGTGCCGCGCTGATGCCACAATTGCCTGTAACTACAGTGGTTACTCCCTGCGATACCTTGAAAGGAAGATCAGGATTCGACAGCAATGCATCATCATCGTGTGTGTGCGAGTCTATGAAACCGGGAGCAACAACCCTTCCCGAAGCATCAATGACCTGATCCGCGTTATAGGCTGACAGATCGCCAATCGCAACGATACGCCCAGCCCTTACGCCAACGTCGGCTCGATATCTGGGGCGCCTAGTTCCGTCGATAACCGTGCCCCCTCGGATCAGGAGCTCAAGCTTTATATTCATCCCTATAATTCCTCATTATTCAATGATGCCCTATCATGGCTCTGATGTGAATTTGCTGTGCAAAATGCGGGAGATATATTCAATCAATGACTATTTCATTGTGGGAAAATATTTATCCAAATTTTATCACTCTACATTAAGATGCCGCTCCTCTATCAATGTTCTCACCTGCTTGAGCTCCGATAGAATATCCGCTCGAAACTTTGCTTCGGTTCCACCTGCTGCAATTGCCTCATTAACTATTAATGCATCGCGAAATGCCTGTGTTTTGATGATTTTGTTCGCAGCAGTATTAAGCTTGTCGACAATCACTTGAGAAGTCCTTGCAGGGGCCATAAGGCCATACCACGCCATGGTGTTGAGTTCTGGATAGCCGAGCTCCGCGAAGGTGGGGACTCCAGGCAAGCTGGACAGACGTGTGGGCGCCGCCACAGCCAATGCACGAACTTTTCCTGCCTTTATGAAGGGTAGGCTGGAGTTAATCTGGTCACACATCGATTGAACTTGCCCAGAGAGCAAATCGGCGAGTGCTGGCCCTGAGCCTTTGTAAGGAATATGTGTCATCCTGGTTCTAGTGGCGGCAGCAAACATCTCACAGTTGACGTGATTTATCCCTCCTGTCCCTGCACTGGAGAAATTGTATTTCTCTGGGTTGGCAGCCAACAATTTAATAAATGATCTTAGGTCTGAGGCAGGCACCGAAGGGTGAACCTCTAGGACGTTTGGCACTTCTGCAATCTTGATGATGGGAATCAGATCTTTATCAGGGGTATAGCCTAGTTTCATAAAAACTGGATTTGTCACATGGGTTGAAACGGTGGCAACTCCAATGGTGTAACCATCAGCAGGAGCATTCGCCACGATGCCCGTACCAAGCGCGCCGCCCGCTCCACCACGGTTATCCGGTACAACAGGTACCCCTAGCTCTTTTGACAGACTATCGGCGACAAGACGACCAATAATGTTAGTTGCTCCACCGCTTGCAAATGGGATTACCAGCCTGATAGGTCTAGTGGGCCAATCCGCAGCCAATGCTGGCATACAGGCAATCAACCACGACACGAGAACGAGATGCACTAAAGCTCTAAAAGACATTTTCATGTTTATCTAAGTGTGGACGTTGATCTATTTTTTCGTTTATGGGCTAAGCTCCCCGCCTAGCCTTTCGTCCTCGGATCGGCGAGCTGAAAGCGATAGCCTCACGTATGCACTAGGATTTAAGTGCGGCCACAGCTTGTTTGACGATGCCTGCTCGAATCGTGCGACGCTGCTGAGTTGCGGCCAGACAATGCTCAACGATGGCCGGAGGTGAAGTCTCCGGTCGGCCCCCTTCAAAAGGTGGCTCAGGGTCATATTCGATCTGCAGTTGAATCTGTCGAGCTGTGTCTTCATCGAACATTAGAGCTACCGCACGAAGCGCCATGTCGATTCCCGAGGTCACGCCACCAGAAGTAAAGATGTTGCCATCCACACATGTGCGAGAGGCGTCCGGTATACCTCCAAAAGCAGCAATGAACTCGCGAGACTGCCAGTGACAAGCCGCTCGCTTGCCATGCAATAGGCCGGCTGCACCGAGTAGCAGGGAGCCAGTGCAGATACCCAAGATGTAGCGCGCACTGCTGGCTTGCTGTGTAATGAAGCTGATCCAACGTGGGTCGATCAGCGCGTCATCCGTGCCTGGCCCACCAGGGACTACCAGGAGATCACACGGCGCGGCTAACTCTAAGGTTGTGGTAGGCATCATTATCAAACCACGGTCTGAGCGGACTGGGTCGAGAGTAGGTGAAACAAAATCGATGGTGACCCCTGGCAACCGAGCTAGTATTTCATAGGGGCCAGCCAAGTCCAGTTGCGTGAGAGCTTCAAATAGTAGAAAGTTGACGTGCATGAAAGACCTCCGTAAAAGTTCAATGATGGGAGGTGCACGACTCATCAGTGCGCCAAAAACGACAGCTATTGCGCCAATTCGCATCGCATTCCTCGTCTTCGAAGGCTTTCAGCCTATTGACCTAAGCGGGCCATGGCAGGCCTTCACCACCGCAAATGAAGAAAGCGGTCGCATGCTCTACGAATTGGTTACCTGTGGCGCGCAAGCCGTCGCCGCGACTACCGGTCATGGACTGCGTGTACTGCTCGACTACACCCTAGGGGAGTCACACAGCTTGCGACCACATACGGTCATCGTACCGGGTGGGGAAGGTGTACACGCTGCGATAGGTGATGCCCAGATGAGAGATTGGCTCAAACATCAAGATAATGTGACTGAGCGCACCTGTAGCGTTTGCACGGGGGTGTTTCTGTTGGCAGCGGCTGGTTTAGTAGATGGGAGAGAAGTCACCACTCACTGGCGGGCGGCCGAACAATTACGGCAGCAATTTCCCTCTGTAAAGGTACAGGATGAGCAAATCTATTGTGAGTCTGGCAAGTACTGGACGACCGCAGGCGTCACGGCGGGAATTGATTTAGCACTCGCCCTGATTGAGCAAGACGGAGGTGCGTTATTGACCCAAAAAGTCTCTCGCCGTCTTGTGGTGCATATGCGAAGAAGCGGCGATCAACGCCAGTACAGCCAAGTGTTGCGGGCACAGGATCGGGCAGGCGCACCATTTGGCGCGCTGATCGAGCGCATCGAGTCGAACATAACCCTACCTTGGACTGTAGATGACATGGCCGATGCGAGCAACATGTCTCGCAGGACTTTCCAGAGGAGATTCAAACAGAGTTTTGGTGTTACACCAGTGGAATTGCTTCGTACGTTACGCGCTGAGCGTTCCCAGTTACTTGCTCGGGCAGGAAAAATCACACGCAAAGAGGGTTATAGGCTCACTAGGTCCTAGTGAAAGACGGATTTCAATCTCTCAATATTCAAGTGATCGGGCCTCTTCCTGTTCGGAAATTGCCTTAGTCGTGACGGTGCGTAATCGGTAATGTGTTACAGACTTGTTGCCAATAATCGGTGGTGAGGCGCATGAGAGCGTGCTAAAGCACGCACGGTGAATTTTCACATTTGGGCATAACAGAGGTGGCTGGTGCTTGGATTTTTTCATTTCTGGGCCTAGCCGTCATATACCAAGGTATATCCCCCCACCGCCAAGGTATAGCGCGGCCATCCCAAGAGAGGTTGGCGCCGCGCCGCCATCCTGCGGACAATAGCTGCCATGGCAGGGCCGGCATGGCTCCGGCGCCACCCATCCACCCACCAACCAGCGAGGAACGCACGATGGACCCCGACCCGCAAGGGCGCAGCCGCGCCTTCCCCACTCCGCATCTTTCCTACCACCGCGTTGCCCGCGGGAGGCCCGGCATCGCCTGAGCGCGAGGGGCTCCTGTGCGGGTGATGCACCCCGCAAGGAGCCTGACCATGACCCGCCAAGCCTTGCAGGCGGCGCTGCGCGAAGCGCTGGCCGCCCGCCGCATTTCCCTGATTTCCGACCTGCTGGCCCTGCACGGCCAACCTGCCTTTGCCGACGCGGTGGCGCGGTGCTCGCCGCGCGTGGCCGCCGATCTGCTCACGCTGCTGGATGCCGCCGAGCGCGATGCCGTGCTGCGCCGCCTGCCGCGCGGCCTGCGCGCCGAGCTGCGTGCGCTGGGCGTGGAGGTGATGCCGCGCGCTCCGAGAGCTATGGGCCTGGGGCTGCTGGCCTGGGCGCGTTGATTCACTAAAAACATAGCTGCCAGCGCTTGATTTACGGCCATTTCCAATAGGTTTGAATTGGAGATGGCCAAGTACAAAGCGCTGCCAGCTATGGTTTTTGAAGGCTGTGCGCCCGGCGCACGGCCCGAGGAGCACACCATGAAGATCCTGAAAACCTGGTTCGGCAACTTTCTGCGCCGCCGCCACCGCCGCGCGCTGTTCGGCCGCCGCGCGCTGCCCAGCGCGCGCGCCGGGGCCGGCGTGGCGCAGGGCGTGCGCGTGGACGAGTACCGCACGCGCGAGCTGTGGCGCGTGGCATGCGACGACGTGCCGGCGGCGCTGGTGCGCCTGCATTCGCACGAGGACGGCCTGTCCGACGCCGAGGCCGCCGAGCGGCTCGCGCGCCTGGGCCCCAACGAGGTCGACCACGAGAAGCCGCTGGCCTGGTGGCTGCACCTGTGGCAGTGCTACCAGAACCCGTTCAACGTGCTGCTGACGGTGCTGGCCATCGTCTCGTGGGTCACCGACGACCGCGAGGCCACGGTGGTGATCGCCATCATGGTGCTGCTGTCCACGCTGATCCGCTTCGTGCAGGAGGGTCGCTCGCACCGCAGTGCCGAGCAGCTCAAGGCCCTGGTGGGCAACACCGCGACGGTGCTGCGGCGCAGCCTGGGCACCGAGGCCGCCGAGGTGGCCGAGCGCTATTTCGAGGCCCGGCTGCACACGCGCCGCGCCGCCACGCAGCGCGAGGTGGCCATCCGCGAGCTGGTGCCGGGCGACCACATCCGGCTGTCCGCCGGCGACATGGTGCCGGCCGACTGCCGCGTGCTGGCGGCCAAGGACCTGTTCGTGGCCCAGGCGGCGATGACCGGCGAGTCGCTGCCGGTGGAGAAGTTCGCCGAGCGCCGCGGCCTCAACGACAGCGTGCTCGAGCAGTCGAACCTGCTGTTCATGGGCACCAACGTGGTGTCGGGCTCGGCCACGGCGCTGGTGGTGGCCACGGGCAACCACACCTACTTCGGCATGCTGGCGCAGCGCGCTACGGCCGGCGAGCGCGAGGCCACGGCCTTCCAGGCGGGCGTCAACAGCGTGTCGTGGCTGCTGATCCGTTTTGCGCTGGTGATGGTGCCGGTGGTGCTGCTGATCAACGGCTTCACCAAGGGCGACTGGATGCAGGCCTTCCTGTTCTCGCTGTCGGTGGCTGTGGGGCTCACGCCCGAGATGCTGCCGATGATCGTGACCTCGACGCTGGCCAAGGGCGCGGTGGCGCTGTCGCGCAAGAAGGTCATCGTCAAGCGGCTGGATGCGATCCAGAACTTCGGCGCGATGGACGTGCTGTGCACCGACAAGACCGGCACGCTCACGCAGGACAAGATCGTGCTCGAGCGCCACACCGACGTCTTCGGCCAGGAGTCGCACGAGGCGCTGCGCCTGGCCTACCTCAACAGCTACCACCAGACCGGGCTGAAGAACCTGCTCGACCACGCGGTGCTGGCGCATGCGTCCGAGCTGGGCGCCGGGCTGTCGGCCCGCTGGCGCAAGGTGGACGAGATCCCGTTCGACTTCGAGCGCCGCCGCATGTCGGTGGTGGTGGCGCCGGAGGGCGGCGGCCGCCCGCTGCTCATCTGCAAGGGCGCGGTCGAGGAGATGCTGGCCGTGTGCAGCCAGGTGCGCCATGGCGACGAGGTGCTGCCGCTGGACGAGGCCATGCTGGCGCGCGTGCGCGGCGTGACGCACGAGCTCAACGAGCAGGGCCTGCGCGTGGTCGCCGTGGCCGCGCGCGAGGAGCCCGTGGCCCAGACCGTGTACGGCGTGGTGGACGAGGCCGGCCTCACGCTGGTGGGCTACATCGCCTTCCTCGATCCGCCCAAGGAAACCACGGCGCCGGCGCTGCAGGCGCTGGCCGAGCACGGCGTCGAGGTGAAGGTGCTGACCGGCGACAACGAGCTGGTGGCCGCGCGCGTCTGCGCCCAGGTGGGGCTGGACGTGGGCGCGCCCGTCACCGGCCCGCAGATCGAGCACATCAGCGACGAGGCGCTGCTGCGGCTGGCGCAGCAGCGGCGCCTGTTCGCGCGGCTCACGCCGCTGCACAAGGAGCGGCTGGTGCGCGTGCTGCGCTCGGCCGGGCATGTGGTCGGCTTCATGGGCGACGGCATCAACGACGCGCCGGCGCTGCGCGCCGCCGACATCGGCATCAGCGTGGACAGCGCGGTGGACATCGCCAAGGAGGCGGCCGACATCATCCTGCTCGAAAAGAGCCTGATGGTGCTGGAGGAGGGCGTGGTCGAAGGGCGGCGCACCTTCTGCAACATGCTCAAGTACATCCGCATGACGGCCAGCTCCAACTTCGGCAACGTATTCTCGGTGCTGGTGGCCTCGGCCTTCCTGCCCTTTCTGCCCATGCTGCCGCTGCAACTCTTGGTGCAGAACCTGCTGTACGACCTGTCGCAGATCGCCATCCCCTTCGACCGGGTGGACGACGAGCAGGTGCGCAAGCCAATGACCTGGAACCCGGCGGACATCGGCCGCTTCATGCTGTGCTTCGGGCCGCTGAGCTCGCTGTTCGACATCCTCTGCTTCGCGATGATGTGGTTCGTCTTCGGCGCCCGCACGGTGGAGCAGCAGTCGCTGTTCCAGTCGGGCTGGTTCGTGGTGGGCCTGCTCACGCAGACGCTGATCGTGCACATGATCCGCACGCCGCGCCTGCCCTTCCTCCAGAGCCGCGCCGCGTGGCCGCTGCTGGCGACGACGCTGTGCATCATGGCCGTGGGCGTCTTCCTGCCCATGGGGCCTTTGGCCGGCTACTTCAAAATGCAGGCGCTGCCGCCGCTGTACTGGCCGCTGCTGCTGCTCATCCTGGGCGGCTACGCGGTGCTGGCCACGGTGGCCAAGCGCCTGTACATACGCCGCTTCGGCTGGCAATAGAAACTGAGGGGAACCTGCATGAAATATGGATGGCCTGCCTTCGACACCATGGCCGCGCTCAGCACGCTGGCCAGCCTGTCGCTCGCGTTCGTGCTGGGGCTGCTGATCGGCTTCGAGCGCCAGGTGCGCCAGCGCACCGCGGGGCTGCGCACCAACACGCTGGTGGCGGTGGGCGCGGCGGTGTTCGTCGACCTGGCGGTGCGCTTTCATGTGCAGTACGGCGGCTCGCCCAGCCCGCTGCAGGTGATTGCCTACGTGGTCTCGGGCATAGGCTTCCTGGGCGCGGGCGCGATCATGAAGGAGGGCGCCAATGTCTCGGGGCTGAACACCGCGGCCACGCTGTGGTGCTCGGCCGCCGTGGGCTGCTGCGCGGGCGCCAAGCTGCTGCCCGAGGCGGTGCTGGCCACGCTGTTCGTGCTGGCGGCCAACACCTTGCTGCGGCCGGTGGCCAACCGCATCAACCGCAGCCCGGTGCGCGAGGAATCCAGCGAGGCGACCTACACCGTCTACGTGGTCTGCCGCAGCGAGCACCGCGCCGCCGTGCACGACAAGCTCGACGAATGGCTACACGCCGCGCACTACCCGGTGCGCACCATCGACCACCATGCCTTCGGCGCAGCCGACGTGGAGATCGAGGCCACGCTGTACGCCACCGCGGTCGAGGCGCCGGCGCTCGACGCCATCATGGAGCGGCTGATGGCCGAGCCCGGCGTGCAGCAGGCCTTCTGGAACGCCAGCGCCGAGGACTGACGAGCGGCCATAATTCCCCATCATGCTGCCCAACCCGCTGTCCACCTACTCGCTGCGCCGCGCCCTCGCGGCCGCGGCCATTGCCGCGGGCCTGGTGGCGATCTTCGTGCTGGACACGCTCACCGAGTACGCGGTGGCCGTGGCGGTGTTCCACTCGGTGCTCATCCTGCTGGCGGTGCGCTGGTTCAGCGCCCGCGCGGTGGTGGCGCTGACGCTGCTGTGCATCGCGCTCACGCTGCTGAGCTTTGCGCTCACGCCGGCGGGCATCTACCACCTGGGGCTGATCAACACCTGCATCAGCATCGTGGCGATCGCCGTCACCGCCTACCTGGGGCTCAAGCTGGTGGCGGCGCGGGCGGCGGCCCATGCCGCTCAGGCGCGGCTGGCGCAGCTCGCGCAGGCCACCAGCGTGGGCGAGCTGGCGGGCTCGATCGCGCACGAGGTCAACCAGCCGCTGGCGGCCATCGTCACCAGCGGCCATGCCTGCCAGCGCTGGCTGGCGCAGGAGCCGCCGCAGCTCGAGCGCGCCGGCGCGGCGCTGGCGCGCATGCTGGCCGATGCCGAGCGCGCCAGCAACGTCATCACCCGCATCCGCGGCGCGGCGCGAGGCGAGCTGCCGCAGCGCACGCGCTTTGCGCTGAACGATGCGCTGCGCGAGATCGCCGCCATGTCCGAGGACGAGCTGCAGCGCGGCGGCGTGGCCCTGCAGCTGCAGCTGGCGCCCGACCTGCCGCCCGCCTGGGCCGACCGCGTGCATGTGCAGCAGGTGGCCGGCAACCTGCTGCTGAACGCCATCGACGCGGTGCGGTCCATGCCGGCCGGCGCACGCCAGATCGTGCTGCGCAGCGCGCTGGCCGATGCCGGCCTGCTGCGCCTGCAGGTGATGGACAGCGGCCCCGGCGTGCCGCCGGCCGCCATGCCGCATCTGTTCGAGGCCTTCTGGACCACCAAGCGCCGCGGCCTGGGGCTGGGGCTCAACATCAGCCGCAACCTGGTCGAGGTCAATGGCGGCAGCATCGCCGCCGGTGCCCGCACCGATGGCAAGAGCGGCGCGCAGTTCGAGGTGCTGCTGCCGTCCGTGGGCAGCGCCGCCGCACAGGAGGCTGCATGACGGACGAAGCCATCGTCTACGTGCTCGACGACGACGCCTCGGTGCGCGCGGCGGTGGACGACCTGCTGGCCTCCGTGGGCCTGGCGGTGCACAGCTTCGCGTCGGCGGCCGAGTTCTGGCAGTTCTGGGAGCAGGGTGCGCAGGACCGTCCCGCCTGCCTGGTGCTGGACATCCGCATGCCGGGCGTGAGCGGCCTGGAGTTCCGCCGCCAGATGCTGGAGCGCGGGCTGGCGCTGCCCACCATCTTCATCACCGGGCATGGCGACATCCGCATGGGCGTCGAGGCGATGAAGACCGGCGCCATCGAGTTCCTGACCAAGCCCTTCCGCGACCAGGACCTGATCGACGCCATCCAGCAAGGCATTGCCCGCGACCGCCTGCGCCGCGCGGGCGACGTGGCGCGGCAGGCGGCGCAGCAGGGCTGGCAGCAGCTGTCGCGCGGCGAGCAGGACGTGGTGCGCCTCGTGGTGCAGGGCTGGCTCAACAAGCAGATCGCGGCCGAGCTGGGCGTGAGCGAGGTCACCGTCAAGGTGCGCCGCGCCCAGGCCATGCGCAAGATGGACGCGGCCTCGCTGGCCGACCTGGTGCGCGCCTTCGATCGCCTCGGCGGCGCCTGAATCACTGATTTACGGGATGTCTGCGCCGCCGCGTGCGCCTACAGTGGGGCCTGCGTCGGGAACCAGACAACGGAGGGTGGCAATGGCGGACGGCAACCACAACACGGACATGAACCTGCACCAGCACCCGCCGGCTCTGAGCCGCCGCCAGCTGCTGGGCCGCACGCTGGCGCTGCCCGGCCTGGGCAGCCTGGGCGCGGCGCTGCCCGCCTGCGGCGGCAGCAGCGGCAACCGCCTGCAGGCCGCGACCGACCAGCTGCCCGCGCTGGCGCGCGCGCTGCTGCAGGGCACCGGCGTGCCCGGCCTCGCCTGGGCCGTGGTGCATGGCGGCGAGACCGTGGCCGCCCATGGCCTGGGCGTGTGCCAGGCCGGCGGCAGCGCTGCGGTGGACGCCGACACCGTGTTCCAGCTGGCCTCGGTCTCCAAGCCGCTGGGCGCCACCGTGGTCGCGCGCCAGGTGGGCGAGGGCCGGGTGTCGTGGGACAGCCGCATGCGCGAGCTGCTGCCCTGGTTTGCGCTGAGCGACAGCGGCAGCACCGAGTACCTGACGGTGGGCGACCTCTACGCCCACCGCAGCGGCCTGCCCGACCATGCGGGCGACAAGCTCGAGGAGCTGGGCTATCCCCAGCGCGAGGTGCTGGAGCGCCTGCGCCTGCTGCTCGTCAAGCCGCTGCGCTCGACCTATGCCTACACCAACGCCGGGCTCACCGCCGCGGCCATCGCCGTGGCCCAGGCCGCGGGCACGGACTGGGCCACGCTGTCGCGGCAAAGCCTGTACGCGCCGCTGGGCATGGCGCGCACCACCTCGGTCTACGAGGAATTCATGCGCCAGGGCAACCGGGCCGTCGGCCATGTGCGCGGCGACGATGGCCAGTGGCGGCCCGGCGCGCCGCGCAATGCCGATGCGCAGTCGCCGGCGGGCGGCGCCAGCTCCAGCGTCAACGACATGGCGCGCTGGCTGGCGCTGCTGCTGGCCCAGGGCCGCTGGCAGGGCGCGAGCCTGGTCGCGCCGGCGGCGCTGCAGCCCATGTGGCAGCCGCAGGCGCCGGGCGGGGCCTACGGCTACGGCTTCAACGTGGGGGCGACGGAGGCCGGGCTGGGCTTCGTCAGCCACTCGGGCGCCTTCATGCTCGGCGCGGCCACCTGCTTCATGCTGGTGCCATCGCTGGACGCGGCCATCGTCGTGCTGACCAACGGCATCCCCATCGGCGTGCCCGAGACACTGTGCCGACAGTTCGTGGACCTGCTCGAGAACGGCCACCTCACCCGCGACTGGTGGGAGGCCTACAGCAAGGCCATCGCCCCGCTGATGGCGCCCACCGGCGCGCTGCGCGGCCAGGAGCCGCCGTCGCCGGCCGTGCCGGCGGGCCCGCTCGCGCAGTACGCCGGCCGCTACGACAACGCCTACTACGGCCCGCTGCAGGTCGATCTGGCGGGCGACGGGCTGCAGCTCACGCTGGGGCCTGCGCGGCAAACCTACGCGCTGCGCCACTGGAGCGGCCAGCAGTTCAGCTTTGTGCCGGCCAACGAAAGCGCGGCGCCACACAGCATCTCGCTGGCCAGCTTCACGCTGGATGGCGGCGGCGCCCGCGTGTGGCTGGAGTTCTACGACGACGAGCGCCAAGGGGTTTTCGTGCGCGGCTGAGGTTCGCTGGCGTTCAAAAAAAGGAGCTGCCAGCGCTCATTCCTATTGGTTTTTGGATATTTTTCTGTCTGTAACCAAGAGAGAGTGAGCGCTAGCAGCTCACTTTTTTTCATGGCTGCGCTGGCAGCCAGGGCAGGCGCAGCGTCACCGGGGTGGCATGGTGCGTCCACGATCGGCTGAGGATTGTTTTGTTTGCGTGATGGGAATCGCGTCATTTTTAAATAGATATAAACAATCAACTTATAATCAATAAGAAAATTTAACTATAGTTTGACCGTGTGCATGAAGGAGCCGGTCAATGAGCAAAACGAGCTTCACGGGAGGCAATTTCTTTCTGGCCATGCGCGGTGGTGGCCTGTCCCTTCGGGGGATGCACGGGGCGGCATCGCTGCTATCGGTAGCGTCTCTCGTGCTCGCCGCCACGCTGGCAAGCACCTCCGCGCAGGCGCAGGTGGGCGTCGGTTTCAGCTCCAATGGCTCCTATAGCGGCACGATAGGCTCCAACAAGGGCACGGCCGGGCCTGTGCAATGTCCACCTGGTTCGGTGTTGCGCGGCGTTCGGCACACCGACAAATCCATGAGCGCGACCAATGGCTCGACCCGTGGCATGACCAGCCAGGCCAGCCTGTACTGCGCCCGGATCAACATCACCCCCGCAGGTACGGTCCAGGTGGTGAATGTCACGCCCGACGGCACGCCCACCTCCAACGGCTTTGCCTATCCGCAGCCTGGCACGGAGCAGACCGCCTACTGCCCGGCCGGGCAGGTCGTGCAGCGCCTGGGCGGCTACGACCGCATTACGCCCAGCCCCTACAACACGCCATGGGCATCCAGCCTGGTGATCGCCTGCCGCCCGGCCAACACCGGCGCGGGCGACTGGGTCCAGATCGATACCGGTGCCACCGCCACCGAGGCCCGGGCCGGCGTTATCGAAACCAACGCCACCCACAATTTCCGCGGCTACTTCTGTCCCAATGCGGCGGACCAGGCGGTTTCCGGCATCTACCGGCAGGCCGGCGGCGAGGGCTACGACGGCATCAACGTGTACTGCGGACAGCTGCAGCAGGCCCGCCTGTCGGCGATCATGACGTTCACCGATTTCGCCTGGGACCAGACCCTGGGCGGATCGGGCTGGCTGGTGAACCTGACGCGTGACGGCACGCTGCTCGACAACCTTGCCGGCATGTCCGGAGAAAACAAGACGCCCTACGCCGCGGCGGGCGACAACGATCCCGAGGACTACCAAGCCGACAGCGAGCTGTACGTGCTGCCCAATGCGGGTTACGGGGCTGCCGTTTCGCAGCGGCCGAGCGGCATCGCCGAGAACACCTACGTCGCCTTGAACACCTGCGCGGCCGGCATGCCGATGGCCAACCGGCAGGACCAGTCCTGCATGCTCAATGTGGCCGGACGGCCGGACATTTTCGTCGACATCACCCCCCCGCCCATTCGCTACAACTCCGTGGGCCAGACCCAGAATCTGACGCTCACGGCGACCAACCTGGGCCCGGGCGACGTCGGCGACACGGATGGCTTTGCCCTCAGGGTTGAAATTCCGGCCGGCTGGACGCCGGGCTCCGTGCCGGGCTGCACGGTCTCGGGCCAGGTGCTGACTTGCCCGATCGACACGGTGATGGCTGCCGCCTCCGCGCCGGGCGCCAATGGCGGGCAACTGGCCTTCACGATTCCGGTCACCACCAATGCCTCCGTCACCAGCGGCACCCGCATGGTCACCGCCAGCCTGGAGCGCTCGACACCCGACGACGATGACGATCCCACCAATGATGACTACGACACTGACAATGACACCGATGTGGCACCGCTGGACTTCCTGGCAGGTACGCCGTCGCTGGGCATCAACAAGATAACGCGTGGCGGTGCCGGCAGCTTCAGCTTCTCGGGCAACAACGGCTGGGACCTGCAAACCATCACCACCACCCAGAATTTGCGCACGGCCTATGGCGACATACAGGTGCTGGATGCCGCCCATGTGGAGACCACGATCACCGAGTCCTTGCCGCCACGCTGGAAACTCAGTTCGGTGAATTGCACAGGCATGGCGCCGGGCGGCACGGTCACCGTCGGCCCCACTTCCTTCACCTTGAGCGCGAGCGCCATCGCCGCGGACAGCGAGATCGCCTGTACCGTGGTCAACGACACGCCCGAGCTGCGCGTCACCAAGACCTCCGGCGCCGTTATCGACACCAACGGCGACGGCAAGGTCAACGCCGGCGATACCGTCAACTTCACGATCCGGGTCGAGAACATCGGTCCGATAACCATCAACAACCTCAGCATCGACGACCCCTTGCTCGGCATGAGCGCCGTGCCGCTGAACCCGTCCAGCCTCGCTCCGGCCGAGTCGGCGTCGGTCGGCCCGATCAGCTACACGCTGACCCAGCAGGACATCTACAACGGCAAGGTCACGAACACGGCAACCGCCAACGGAGCCGACCCCGACGGCAACCCGGTCAGCGCGACCGGCAGCGTCACCACGCCGGTGGCGGGCAGCCCCGAAATGACCCTGGACAAAGCCATGTCGAACTACACCGATGTCGACGGCGACGGGAGGCGCAGCGTCGGTGATCGCTTCAGCTACACCCTCACGGTCAAAAACATCGGCGGCGTGCGCTTGACGGGTGTCTCCATCGACGACCCCAAATTGAGCACCACCCCGCTGGCGGTGACCCCCGCCAACCTCGAGCCCGGACAATCGGGCACGGCCTCGGGGGACTACACGCTGACGCAGACAGACGTCGATGCCGGCTTTGTCACCAACGATGCCACCGCCAGCGGCAAAACGCCGGCAGGGGGCGATGTCTCGGCATTTGCCTCGCAGGTGGAGCGCATCGCGCCGGTGGCCGAAATGACGCTGACCAAGTCCGCGGGCGCCGTGACCGATGCCAATGGCAACGGATACGACGATGTGGGCGACACCATCACCTACACCTTCTCGGTGGAGAACACCGGCAACGTCACGCTCAACAGCGTGGCCATCAGCGATCCCAAGCTGGGGGTCAGCGGGCTGGCCGTGTCGCCGGCTACCCTGGCGCCCCACCAGACCGGCACGGCGAGCGCCACCTATACGCTGACCCAGGCCGACTTCGATGCCGGCGAGGTCCGCAACACGGCCACCGCGTCAGGGATGGACCCGGATGGCGGCGGCCCCATCAGCGACGAAGCCTTCGTGACGACACCGCTCGCCGGTGATCCGCGGCTGACCGTGGCCAAGGACGCCTCCCCATCCAGCGCGGCCCTGGGCGATACCGTCACCTACACCATCCGCGTGAGCAACAGCGGACCGCGGCCCAGCGCCGCCAACACCACCATCACCGACTACGTGCGCGAAGGCGTCACGGTCACCCAGGTGGACAGCGGCACCGGCTGGGCATGCAATCCCACCAGCGGAGCCGGCCCCATGGGCATCGATTGCGTGAGTGCCGCCGGCGTGCCGGCCGGCGCCGTCGATGCCCTGGTGGCCACCATCACCACCACCAAGACCACGACCAGCGCCGTGACCAACACCGCCAGCGTGACCAGCGGCGATGCGCAGTGCGAGGCCAACCCGCCCCCTGCGCGCTGCGGCGCCACGGCCACCGTGGGTGACAACAGCCAGCCTGTCCTGGCCATGGGCAAGGCGGCGGACAAGGCCAGCGCCGCGCTGGGCGAGAGCATCACCTACACGCTACAGGTCAGCAACAGCGGCCCGGTGGCAAGCGCCGCCAACACCACCATCAGCGACAACGTTCCCGAAGGGCTGAGCGTGGTGGGCGTGACCAACGGCGCAGGCTGGTCGTGCAGCCCCACCACCGGCACGGGCCCGGTCACTATCGCCTGCGTGAACGCGTCCGGCGTGGCGACTGGTGCGAGCAACGCGCCGGTGGCCACCATCACGGCCACCAAGACCGGCACCAGCGCCGTCACCAACAGTGCCAGCGTGGGCAGCGGCGATCCCGCCTGCGCCGAAACGCCGGTGCCGGATCGCTGCAGTGCCGCCGTCGTGGTGGCCGACAGCACCCAGCCCGTGCTGAGCGTGAGCAAGGCCGCCGACAAGGCCAGTGCGGCCCAGGGCGAGGCCATCACCTACACGGTGCAGGTGAGCAACAGCGGCGCCGTGCCGAGCGCGGCCAAAACCATCATCAGCGACAACCTTTCGGAAGGCCTGGAGCTGACGGCCGTGCGCAGTGGCGACGGCTGGACCTGCACCCCCACGGCAGGCGCCGGCCCCCTCACCATCCAGTGCGTGCACGCGGCTGGCGTGCCGGCAGGAGCCAGCAAGCTCCCGGTGGCCACCATCACCGCCACCAAGACGGGCACCAATGCGGTGAGAAACACGGTCAGCATCACCCAAGGCGATGAGACCTGCCAGGCCACCCCGGCCCCGGAGCGCTGCGTGGACGTGGTGCCCGTGGCCGATGCTAGCCAGCCGGCACTCGCACTGGCCAAGAGCGCAGACCTGGCCAGCGCAGCGCAGGGCGAGAACATCACCTACACCATCCGCGTGGGCAACAGCGGCCCGGTGGCGAGCGCTGCCAACACCACGGTCAGCGACGCCGTGCCCGCAGGGCTCGCGCTGGTGAGCGTGACCGGCGGCACGGGCTGGGTGTGCGACAGCAGCGTCAGTTGCGTCAAGGCCGCCGGTGTGGCGGCCGGTGCGGCCGATGAAACCGTGGCCACCGTGGTGGCGACCAAGACCGGTACCACCGCCGTCACCAACACCGCGCGGGTGGCGAGCGGCGACCTGGCCTGCGAGTCCGACGTGCCGGCGGCCCGCTGCACGAGCAGCGCCACGGTGGCCGATGCCAGCCAGCCGGCGCTGGCGCTGGCCAAGAGCGCAGCGCCCGCCAGCGCGGCGCAGGGCGAGAACATCACCTACAGCATCCGTGTGAGCAACAGCGGCCAGGTGGCCAGCGCGGCCGACACCACGGTCACCGATACCTTGCCCGCAGGGCTGAGCCTGGTGAGCGTGACCGCCGGCGAGGGTTGGACGTGCGACCACAGCATCCGCTGTACCAAGGCCGGCGGCGTGGCCGCGGGCACGACGGATGAAACCGTGGTCACCGTGGTCGCCACCAAGACCGGCACCGCCAGCGTGACCAACACCGCCTCGGTGGCCAGCGGCGACGCCGCCTGCGAGGCCACGCCGGTGGCCGGGCGCTGCAGCAGCAGCGCCACGGTGGAGGACGGCGGTAGCCCGCCGGCACCGGCGCTGGCCGTGGCCAAGGCTGCAGACCGTGCCAGCGCGCGGCGCGGGGACACGATCCACTACCGCATCCAGGTGGGCAACGGCGGCCTGGTGGCCAGCGGCGCCGACACCACCATCGTGGACAGCGTGCCCGAAGGCCTGCGCGTGGTGGCGGTGCGCGGCGGCGAGGGCTGGACCTGCACGCCCGGCTCGGGCGAAGGCCCGGTGGACATCCGTTGCGTGAAGGCGGCCGGCGTGGCGGCCGGCGCGGCGCAGGAGCTGGTGGCCGAGATCGTCTCCACCAAGACGGGCAGCGGCGCCGTCACCAACACTGCTAGCGTGACCCGCGGCGGCGGCCCCGGCTGCGATGCGCCCGCCTCGGACTGCCATCAGACGGCCAGTGTGACCGTGGCCGATGCCGATGTCGGCGCTCCGGCATCGATACCGGTGGATTCGCGGCTCATGCTGGCCGTGCTGGGCCTGCTGCTGCTGTGGGCTGCGGCCCTGCGGTTGAGGGCCGCGCAAGGCCGGTGAAGGCCAGGCAGCGTGTCTGTCAAAAAAAGGAGCTGCTGGCGCTTGTTGTTATTGGTTTTTGATGCTTTTTTGCATTAGAAGCCAGAGATAACAAGCGCCAGCTGCTCTGCTTTTTAAAGATCCTGGGGCCAGGGCATGCGCAGCGACACCGTGGTGGCATGGCCTTGCGAATCCACCATGAGCTGCGCGCCCAGCCGCTGGGCGCGGGCTTGCATGCTGTGCAGGCCCGTGCTGCCTGGCGTGCCCGATGCACCGGGGGCCAGGCCCACGCCGTTGTCGCGCACCTGCAGCTGCAGCTGCCGTGCTTCGTAGGCCAGCGTCACCTCCACGCGCGTGGCGCGGCTGTGCTTGAAGACATTGGTCAGCGCCTCCTGCAGGATGCGCAGCACGTCCAGGCTGGGCGTGGTGCCCAGGTGCACCTCGTCCAGGTGCTGCACCTGCCAGTGCACGTCGATGTCGTGCAGCTCGAACAGCACGCTCATGCGGTGGCGCAGCGGCGCCAGCAGCTCGGCCAGCGACAGCTCGCCGTAGTGCTGGGCCGAGGCGGTGTCGATGATGAGCCGCAGGTCGTCGCGCATGCCGCGCAGCATGTCCAGCACCTGGTCCTGCGGCAGCGGGCCGCCGGCGCGCTCCAGCGTGGTGATGTTGCCGATCAGCATGCCGCCCAGGCCGTCGTGCAGGTCGTGCGCGAGGTTGACGCGCTCGCCCAGGCGCGCGTGCAGCAGCTCCAGCTCGTGCTGGCGTGCGAGCGACGCGGTCAGCTCGGCGCGGGCCTGCGTGATGCCGTGCTGCATCTCGTCGTTGAAGCTCTCGATGCGCCGGGTGTTGGCCACGAAGGTCCAGGCCAGGACCAGCGCGATGCCGATGGTGGAGACGGTCTCGGAATAGGTGACGAGGTAGAAGTTGCTGTCCACGATGCGCAGGAAGACCAGCAGGTCGTGCGCCATGGCCAGCGCGCCGGCGATCGCCGTCAGCGACAGGATGCGCTGCGGCAGGTTGCCCCCGCGCCAGGCCAGGTACAGGAACACGCCGGACGTGGCGAACAGCAGCGCGGACGACATCCAGGCCAGCGCGTTGCGCATCGCGCCCACCTGCTCGTGCGGGGCCAGCAGCATGGCGGCCGTGGCAGCGGCGATCAGCAGCCACATGCCCCGCTCGCGGCGCGGCCAGCGGCAGCCCAGGAAGCGCAGCACGAACATGGCGTTGCAGCCGTGGTAGACCACATAGGCCACCGAGGTGACGGCGGCGTAGGTGTCGGTGCTGCCAAAGGGCCAGGTGCTGGTGTGCACGAAGTTGACCGCGAACACGAACCAGGCCGCCTGCTGCGCACCGTACCAGCCGTAGGCCGTCTCCTGGCGGCGCATCAGCCACAGCGCGAGAAAGAAGCAGCCCAGCGTGGAGCCTATGCCCAGGTTGAGCCACTGCAGGCTTTGCCGCTTCAGGTAGCTGCTGCGCTGCGCGTCCTGCATGGCGCCGGGCGGGCCGATCTCCACCGGCCCCAGCGCGGGCTGGTGGGCCGCGAAGCCGCTGACGCGGATCAGCAGCTCGTTGCGGCCGGTGTGCAGCAGCGGCGCGGGCAGCAGCAGAAAGCGCGGCAGGTTCCAGGTGCGCGACAGCGGATCGACGAGGTTCGCGTCGCGCTGCAGCTCCACGCCGTTGACCGAGATCACGCCCGCGAAGATCAGGTAGTGCACGAACAGGCCCTGGTTCTGCGGCGGGCCGTCGATGTTCCAGCGCAGGCGGTACCAGACCACGCCGTCGTGCCCCGGCCACTGCTGGTTCCAGTCGTTGGGCACGGACGCCGGCACCCAGCCGGTCTCGGGCGGCTGAGTCGCCTGCCAGTCGGCGCGCGCGGCCTCGACCGTGCCGGGCCACGCGGCCTGGGCGGGCGCGGCCAGCCAGAGCCAGAGACAGAGCGCCGCTAGGGCAGCAAGCCATGCTCGCGCGCGCGCCGCACGGCCTGGGTGCGCGAGCTGACGGCCAGCTTGTCGTAGATATGCCGGATGTGCGAGTCGATGGTCCATCGGGAAAGGTGCAGGCATTCGGCAATCTCGCGATTGCTCAGGCCCGCGGCAACATGGTCGAGTATCTGCCGCTCGCGCTCGCTCAGCGCGTCGCGCAGGGCCGGGTCGGGCGCCGGCGTGGGGCCGGCCTGGCGGCCCACCAGGTCGAGGATGCGCCGCGCGATGAACGGGTCTATGGGCGCGCCGCCCTTGAGCACGCTCTTGATCGACAGCGCGATCTCCAGGTCGTCGCGCTCCTTGAGCACGTAGCCGTTGGCGCCGGCGCGCAGCGCGCCGAGGATCATCTCCTCGGTGCTCCAGGCCGATACCACCAGGATGGGCAGACGCTCGTCGCGGGCGCGCAGCCAGGCGATCAGTTCGATGCCGCTGCCATCGGGCAGGCCCAGGTCCACCAGCGCCATGGCCAAGGGCTGCAGCCCGCCGCCGGGATGCGCGGCCGCGGCCTGGCACTGCGCGACTGAGCCGGTGGGCCGCAGGCGGGCCGCGGCCATGCCCAGCGAGCCCAGCACCTCGCCCAGCCGCGCGAGCAGGGCCGGGTCGTCGTCGACCATCAGGACGGGCAGGGGCGTGTCGGGCGTTTCGGGCATCTCAGCGGGCATCGGGGGATTCTGGCGCAACCGGGGGCAAAAGCCATCCCGTATTTGCGGGATGGGGGCCGGGATCAGGCGGGCGTGGGCCACAGGTACAGCACCGCGCTGGTCATCACCAGGTAGCGCAGGAACTTGCCTATGCCCATGTACAGCACGCAGGGCCAGAACGGCAGCCGCAGCCAGCCGGCCACGGCGCACAGCGGGTCGCCCACCACCGGCAGCCAGCTCAGCAGGCAGGCCTTGGGGCCGAAGCGGCGCAGCCACACGCGGGCCAGGCGCTCGTGGCGCGGGCGGGTGGTGGGTGTGGCAGCTTCGGCCTCGCTAGCCTCTGCGGCGGCGGGCCGCCGGCGAGCCCGGTCCCAGGCCTGGTGCGCGCCCAGGCCCATCCACCAGCTGATGGCGCCGCCGATGGTGTTGCCGATGGTGGCGACGACGATGGCTTGCCAGAACAGCTCGGGATTGAGCTTGAGCAGGCCGACGACCGCCGGCTCCGAGCCCAGCGGCAGCAGGGTGGCCGACACCAGGGCCACGACGAACACGGTGGACAGGCCGAACTGGGGCAGGGCCAGCCATTGCAGCAATTGTTGAATCCACACTTCCATGGCGCGAGTGTAGGGGTTGGCCCTGATCCGGGCCGCCGGCAAAAGCCTCTTGCCGAGCGGGATTGCCTTTTGTATCTTGTCGGGGTTTGGCCTTGGAGCACTTGTATGAACGCATCCCTTTTTCCCCGCCTGGCGATTGCCCTGGCCTGCATGCTGGCGGCCGCTGGCCTGCAGGCCGCCACGCTGACGCTGGACGGCCCCGGCGGCCAGCGCCAGCTCGACAGCGAGGTGCTGGCCCACCACGCCGAGGCGCGCGACATCGCCGTGCCGCGCGATGCCTCGTACCACCGCGCCATGCGCTACCGCGCCGTGCCGCTGGCCGTGGTGCTGCGCGAGCTGGGCCTCACGGCCACCGACACGCTGGAGGTGGTGGCCACCGATGGCTTCGTCGCCCAGCTGCCCGGCGCGCTGGCGCTGCAGCAGGGCGCGGGCAAGCCGCAGCCCTGGCTGGCCATCGAGCCCAAGGACGCGCCCTGGCCGGTGCTGCCCGACCGCCCGCACGGCGCCGGGCCGATGTATATCGTCTGGCCGGTGGACCAAGGCGTGAGCAGCGAGCAGTGGCCCTACGCGGTGGCGCGGCTGCACGTGCGCGAGTCGCCCGAGCGCCGCTGGCCCGAGATTGCGGTGGCGGCCAGCCTGCCGGCGGATGCCCCCGCGCGGCGCGGCCAGGCCGTGTTCATCGTCCAGTGTCTGACCTGCCACGCCATGAACGGCGCGGGCGGCGCCACCATGGGGCCGGACCTGAACCGGCCGATGAGTCCGGTCGAGTACTTCCAGCCCCAGGCGCTGCGCCAGCTGGTGCGCAACACCGCCAGCGTGCGCCGCTGGCCGGCGCAGGCCATGCCGGCCTTCAGCGCCGAGCAGCTCAGCGAAGCCTCGCTCGACGACCTGATCGCCTATCTACAGCACATGGCCGGGCAGCGCCAGCCGGCGCGCTGAAACCGGGGCCGGGGCGCTACTTTTTCCGTGCCGCTTTTTTGAGCAGGTACAATCGCCCCCTTCCCCCATTCACCCCCCACCATCGCGCTTCGCGTGAAGCGCATGCATTCTTGCTTCCATGTCCGTGCGCATTGGTCCCCATACCTTGGCCAACCAGGTGTTCGTCGCCCCCATGGCGGGCGTGACGGACCGGCCCTTCCGCCAGCTCTGCAAGGAGCTGGGCGCGGGCTACGCGGTCAGCGAGATGGTGACCTCGCGCCCCGACCTGTGGGCCAGCCTCAAGACCAGCCGCCGCGCCAACCATGATGGCGAGCCGGGCCCCATCGCCGTGCAGATCGCCGGCACCGAGGCCGAGATGATGGCCGACGCCGCCCGCTACAACGTGGACCGCGGCGCGCAGATCATCGACATCAACATGGGCTGTCCGGCCAAGAAGGTCTGCAACAAATGGGCCGGCTCGGCGCTGATGCAGAACGAGGCGCTGGCGGTCGAGATCGCGCAGGCCGTGGTCGAGGCCTGCGCGCCGCACGGCGTGCCGGTCACGCTGAAGATGCGCACCGGCTGGTGCGACACGCACCGCAACGCGGTGGTGCTGGCCCGGCAGTTCGAGGACGTGGGCATCCAGATGCTGACCGTCCACGGCCGCACGCGCGAGCAGGGCTATCGTGGCTTTGCCGAGTACGACACCATCGCCGCCGTCAAGGCCGCGGTGGCCGTGCCCGTGGTGGCCAACGGCGACATCACCAGCCCCGAGAAGGCCCGCGACGTGCTGGCCCGCACCGGCGCCGACGCGGTGATGGTCGGCCGCGCCGCGCAGGGCCGGCCGTGGATCTTCCGCGAGATCGTGCACTTCCTGCAGACCGGCGAGCACCTTGCGCCGCCGCTGGTGGCCGAGCTGCGCCGGCTGCTGCTGGCGCACCTGCAGGACCACTACGCGCTGTACGGCGAAAGCACCGGCGTGCGCTCGGCGCGCAAGCACATCGCCTGGTACGTGCAGGGCCTGCCCGGGGGGGACGCGTTCCGGCGCGTGATGAATGGGATCGACAACAGCGCCGCGCAATGGCAGGCGGTGGCCGACTATCTGGACGCGCTGGCCGCGCAGATGGACCGGCTGCCCGCTGCGGGCGCCGCACCCGGGGGAGACGGCGAGGAGCTGCCCCTGGCAACGACAACAACGAGTAACTGGGTATGAGCAAAACAACAACCATCGAGCAGTCCGTGCGCGAAAGCCTGCAGACCTATTTCCGCGATCTGGACGGCGAGATCCCTGACCGCGTCTACGACATGGTGGTGCGCATGGTCGAACGGCCGATGCTGGAAGTGGTGATGAGCCAGGCCGACCACAACCAGTCCCGCGCGGCCGAGTGGCTGGGGCTGAACCGCAACACGCTGCGCAAGAAGCTGGTTGAGCACAAGCTGCTGTGACCCCCTGGATGTTATTGATTTGATAGCTGCTTGCGCTTGATGGGCAAGGGCTGGAACGTGTTTTTATCTTGAAGAGAACCTCATGAACGCACTGATCTCCGTCTCCGACAAGACCGGCATTGTCGAGTTTGCCAAAAGCCTGCACGCGCTGGGCGTGCGCCTGCTGTCCACCGGCGGCACGGCCCAGCTGCTGGCCAAGGAAGGCCTGCCCGTCACCGAGGTGGCCGAGGTCACCGGCTTTCCCGAGATGCTGGACGGCCGCGTCAAGACCTTGCACCCCAAGGTGCACGGCGGCCTGCTGGCGCGCCGCGACCTGCCCGAGCACATGGCGGCCATCCAGGAGCACGGCATCGACACCATCGACCTGCTGGTGGTGAACCTGTACCCGTTCGAAGCCACCGTGGCCAAGGCCGGCTGTACGCTGGCCGACGCCATCGAGAACATCGACATCGGCGGCCCGGCCATGGTGCGCTCCGCCGCCAAGAACTGGAAGGACGTGGGCGTGGTCACGTCCGCCGACCAGTACGAAGCCGTGCTGGCCGAGCTGAAGGCGGGCGGCAAGCTGTCCGACCAGCTGCGCTTCGCGCTGTCGGTGGCCGCGTTCAACCGCATCGCCCAGTACGACGGCGCGATCAGCGACTACCTGTCGTCGGTGAAGTTCGAGCAGGACAAGCTCTCCGAAGCCTACGTGCCCGAGCGCAGCGCCTTCCCCGGCCAGAGCAACGGCCACTTCATCAAGGTGCAGGACCTGCGCTACGGCGAGAACAGCCACCAGCAGGCCGCGCTGTACCGCGACCTGTACCCGGCGCCAGGCTCGCTGGTCACCGGCGAACAGCTGCAGGGCAAGGAGCTGTCGTACAACAACATCGCCGACGCCGACGCGGCCTGGGAGTGCGTCAAGAGCTTCGAGGCCCCGGCCTGCGTGATCGTCAAGCACGCCAACCCCTGCGGCGTGGCCGTGGGCAAGGACGCGCACGAAGCCTATGCCAAGGCCTTCCAGACCGACCCGACCAGCGCCTTCGGCGGCATCATCGCCTTCAACCGCGTGGTGGACAAGGCCGCGGCCGAGGCCGTGGTCAAGCAGTTCGTCGAGGTGCTGATGGCGCCCGGCTTCACGCCCGAGGCGCTGGAGATCTTCAAGCCCAAGGTCAATGTGCGCTTGATGAAGATCGCTTTGCCGGCCGGTGGCGAGCGCGCCTGGGACCAGGGCCGCAACGCCGTGGACGCCAAGCGCGTGGGCTCGGGCCTGCTGCTGCAGACCGCCGACAACCACGAGCTGGCGCTGGCCGACCTGAAGGTCGTCACCGTCAAGCAGCCCACGCCTGAAGAACTGCAGGACCTGCTGTTCGCCTGGAAGGTGGCCAAGTACGTCAAGTCCAACGCCATCGTGTTCTGCAAGAACGGCATGACCATGGGCGTGGGCGCGGGCCAGATGAGCCGCCTCGACTCGGCGCGCATCGCCAGCATCAAGGCCGATGCCGCCAAGCTCAGCCTGCAGGGCACGGTGGTGGCGAGCGATGCCTTCTTCCCCTTCCGCGACGGCCTGGACGTGGTGGTGGACGCGGGCGCGACCTGCGTGGCCCAGCCCGGCGGCTCGATGCGCGACCAGGAGGTGATCGATGCCGCCAACGAGCGCGGCGTGGCCATGGTCTTCACCGGCGTGCGCCACTTCCGCCACTGATGGTGGACATGGACGACGAAGCCCCGGCGCGCCCGCGCTGGCTGGGCTGGCTGATCGCCATCGTGCTGCTGGCCGTGGTGCTGGGGCTGCTCAACATCGGCCGGCTCATCCTGCGGCCGGACCCGGTGGATGCAGCCGTTGCCGCGCGCCCCGAGCTGGCCGCGGCCAAGGCCCTGGTCGAGGCCAGCGACTGCATGCGCTGCCATGCCGCCGCGCGCCAGGCCGTGGGGCCGAGCTTCCAGGAGATCGCTGCGCGCCACGCCAACCGCGCCGATGCGGTGGAGTTCCTCGCCGGCAAGATCCGCAACGGCAGCGTGGGCGACTGGGGCCGTGTCGTGATGCCGCGCCATCCGCAGATCGGCGAGGACGACGCCCGGCGCATGGCCGAGTGGGTGCTGGCAGCGCCGCCGGCGGCCCGCTGATCCGCCGCCGAGGATTGCCGCATGGCGCCCGCCGCGAGCCGTTCCACCGCACCCCGGCGCCGCGGCCTGCTGTTCTGGGCGCTGTGCACGCTGGTGGTGTTCTACGCGATCTACCCGGCCAGCAACTGGCTGGCCGCGCGCCAGAGCCGGCGCTACGACTTCCTCACGCCCTGGGATGCGCAGATCCCGCTGGTGCCCGAGTTCATCTGGGTCTACTTCTCGTTCTTCGTCTTCATCCTGCTGCCCATCTGGTGGGTGGATAGCGACGACATCGACGCGCTGGGCCGGCGCCAGGTGCTGGCCACGGTGCTGTGCGGTGTGGTGTTCGCGCTGTTTCCGGCCAACCTGGCCTTCGAGCGCGTGCTGCCCGAGGCCGAGCCCTACCGCAGCATCTTCGGCTGGATGTTCGCGGTGGATGCGCCGCACAACCTGCTGCCCTCGCTGCACATCGTCTACACCGTGGCTACGGGCCTGGCGCTGTGGGCCACACAGTGGCGGCGCGGCCGGCCGGGGCGCTGCGCGCTGATCGCGCTATGGGGCGTGGCCATCTGCGCCTCGACCATGCTGGTGCACCAGCACCATGTGCTGGACGTGGTGGCGGCCGTGGTGCTGGTCGCCGTGCTGCAGCGGCTGGTGCGAACGCGGCCGGAAAGCCTTTAAAAACAGGAGCTGATAGCGCTCGTTGCTATTGGATTTCAGATGGTTTTCTATCTGAAATCAAGGTGTATCAAGCGCTAGCAGCTATCAAATCTGCTGTAGCGCATGGTTCGCCTGCTGCCGGTAGTGCGCGGCCAGGTGGTCGATCAGCGCGCGCACCTTGGGCGCCACGTGCGGGGTCTGCGGGTACAGCGCATGGTAGTGGCGCCGGCCCAGGTGGTGTTGCGGCAGCACCTGCAGCAGCCGGCCCTGGTCCAGCTCGCGCTGCACCGTGGGGCGGGTGAAGCTGGCGACGCCAAGGCCCGCCAGCGTGGCGCTGTGCACGGCGGTGATGGCGTCGAAGCGGTGGCGCGCCGGCCCGTCCCAGGTCAAGGATTCGCCGCCGCCGCGGTCTTGCAGCACCCACGCATCGCCGCCGGCCTGGCCCTGGTAGACCAGCCGGTGGTGCGCTGCCAGCGACGCCGGCTCGGGCAGGCCGTGCCGGGCGATGTACAGCGGCGCGGCCACGAGGATCTGCTCGGTGGCCAGCAGCAGCCGCGCCACCAGCCGGTTGTCGGGCAGCGCGCTGCTGATGCGCACGGCCAGGTCCAGCCCTTCGGCGACGAGGTTGGCGCGCCGGTCGCTGCACACCAGGTCGAGCTGCACTTCGGGGTAGCGCTGCTGGAAGCCGGGCAGCCAGTCGGGCAGCTCGAGCACGGCGATGGCATGCGGCAGGCCCACGCGCAGCGTGCCGCGGGGGCGCTGGCGCTGCGTGTCCATGGCCTCGGCCGTGGCGTCCACGCGGGCCAGGATGTCCAGGCAAGCCGCGTGAAAGCGCTGGCCGGCCTCGGTCAGGCTCAGGCGGCGGGTGTTGCGCAGCAGCAGCTGGGTGCCGAACTGCGCCTCCAGCTGCTTGAGCTGGCGCGACACCGACGAATGGGTGAGCCCCAGCCGCTCGGCGGCGGCCGTGAGGCTGCCGGCATCGACGATGGTCTGGAACACCCGCATCGCGAGCAACTGGTCCATGGACTTTCCTGTGGGTTGAACTCCTAGCGCAGCGGCAGCGCCAGGATCTGGGCCGTGGTCATCACGTCGCCGAAAGTGTCCTCGATTTCGGCCAGCGCCGCGCGGTGCAGGCTGTCCGCATCCACGGCGCTGCCGTCGGCGCGCACGATGCTGCGCGTAGCGCTGGCGTCCGACGCCACTACCACCTGGTAGCCCAGCGGCGCGGCGTCGCGCGCGGCGCCGGCGACGCAGGCATGCGTCATCAGGCCGGCGATCACGATCGTCTTGATGCCCGCGGCCTTCAGGCGGCGGTCGAGGTCGGTGCTGGCGAACACGCTGACAGTGGTCTTCTGCAGCACCTGGTCCTGCGGGCGCGGCAGGGCGCCGGGGTGGAACTGCACGGTCTTGCCATCGAGCGCGAACAGCGCCGAGCCGGCGGGCGCCACGTGCTGCACCTGGAACACCGGCAGCTTGGCGGCATCGGCCCAGGCCAGCAGCTGCTGCGTGCGCGCCAGCGCGGCGGGGCCGCCGGCGATGGGCATGCGGCCGCTGAAGTATTCGTTCTGGAAGTCGATCACCAGCAGCGCGGTCGAGCGCGCATCCAGCTGGGTGGCGGGCGTGGCGCCCGACATGGCGCGGATGGTGGGCGTGGGGGCGGCCTCGGCAGCGGCGGCTTGGGCCGCCATGGCGGGGGCGCTGGCCAGGGCCAGCAGGCGCAGCCAGGAACGGAGGAAAGCGGTGGACATGGAAAGACTCCCTGAAGAACACCTGCAGCACCATGCGCAGGTCGTGCCGGGAAGTCTAGGCAGCGGGCCCGGCGGCTACCAGACCGCCGCGGCCACAACATCTGTGCGCGGCGCGCACAGATGCGGGCAGGGAGCCGGCTTTCAGGCCTTGAGCTTGAGCACGTAGGTCAGCACGTTGGCCATGGCCAGGTCCAGCTCCAGGAAGGATTGGAAGTCGCGGCCCTCGGTCCAGTAGTTGTCCCAGTTGTTGCGCTTCAGGGTTCGCGTCCAGCCCTCGGTGGCGACGGCCCGGCGCACCGCATCGAGCAGCGCGGCCTGGCGCGGGGCTGGCACGGCCTTGCCGGTGAAGACGCCGCGCCAGTTGGCGATGTCGGCGTCCACGCCTTGCTGGCGCACCGAGGGCACGCCCAGGAAGGCCTGCTTGGACGAGACGCCGATGGCGCGCAGCTTGCCGCTGGCAAGGTGCTCGCTGAACTCGCTGTAGCCCGAGATGCCGGCCACGGCCTTGCCCGATTCCACCGCCGCCATCACCTGCGCGCCGCCCGCGAACGGCTGGTAGACCAGGGCCTCGGGCTTGCCGGCCGCGCGCGCCAGCAGGCCGGCGAACATGTGGTCGATGCCGCCGGCCGAGCCGCCGGCGATGGGCGTGGCGGCGGCATCGGCGCGCATTTTCGCGATCAGGTCCTTGGGGCTCTTGATCGGCGAGTCGCTCTTGACGACCAGCATCTCGTAGTCGCTGGTCAGCCGGGCCAGCGGCGCGATGCGGCTCAGGTCGACTGCGGGCTGCTGCAGCGCCACCGCGCCGACCATCACCGTGCCGCCCATCAGCAGGGCATTCGGGTCGGCGTCGTACTTTTCCACATAGCGCGCCAGGCCGATGGTGCCGCCCTTGCCACCGATGTTCTCGTAGTCGACGCGGGCCACCGCGCCGGCATCGAGCAGCGCGGTGCCCAGCGCGCGGCCGGTCTGGTCCCAGCCGCCGCCCTCGTTGGCCGGAATGACGATGCGCAGCTGGGGCAGCGGCGCGGCCTGCGCCCAGGACGCCAGCGCCCCCGAGCTGGCTGCGGTGGCAGCGAGCCACGAGGTGAAGTGGCGCCGGGTGGTGCGAACCATGGTGTCTCCAAAAGTGTCTAGCGGAAACAATTGTAAGTTCGAGCGATAGCGGATTGGTTCGATTTTTGGCCTGGATAGCTGAGGGCTTATCGAGCCGACCAATAAAAAAACCCTGCCGTGCTCGCGCACCGGCAAGGTGGGGGAGGGCGTGTCGCCTACAGCGTCTGGAACACCGCGCGCGCGGCCTCCAGCGTGCGGGCCACGTCGGCCTCGCTGTGCGCGGCGCTGACGAAGCCGGCCTCGTACAGCGCCGGCGCGAAGTAGTGGCCGCGCTCGAGCATGCCGTGGAAGAACTTGTTGAAGACCTGGCCGTCGGTCTTCATCACCTCGGCGTAGTGCGTCGGCAGCTGCGGCAGGAAGTAGAAGCCGAACAGCCCGCCCTGGTGGTCAACGCTGAAGGGCAGGCCGGCGGCATCGGCCTCGGCCTTGAGGCCCGCCATCAGCTGGCCGGTGCGCGCATGCAGCGCTTCGTGGAAGCCCGGCGCGGCGATCAGCTCCAGCGTCTTCAGGCCGCAGGCCGTGGCGATGGGGTTGCCTGACAGCGTGCCGGCCTGGTAGACCGGGCCCAGCGGCGAGAGCTTTTCCATGATGTCGCGGCGCCCGCCGAAGGCCGCCATCGGCATGCCGCCGCCGATCACCTTGCCCAGCACCGTGAGGTCGGGCGCGAAGCCGTCGATCTGCTGCGCATACAGGCTCTGCGCGCTGCCCAGCGCCACGCGAAAGCCCGTCATCACCTCGTCGTAGACCATCAGCGCGCCGTGCTCGCGCGTCAGCTCGCGGATGCGGCGCGTGAAGGGCACGCTGGCGCGCACGAAGTTCATGTTGCCGGCGATGGGCTCGAGGATCACGCAGGCGATCTCGGGGCCGTGCAGCGCGAAGGCCTCTTCGAGCTGGGCCACGTCGTTGTACTCGAGCACCAGCGTGTCCTTGACCACATCGGCCGGCACGCCAGCGCTCGACGAGGTGCCGAAGGTGGCCAGGCCCGAGCCGGCCTTGACCAGCAGCGAGTCCGCATGGCCGTGGTAGCAGCCGTTGAACTTGATGATCTTGTTGCGCCCGGTGTAGCCGCGCGCCAGGCGCAGCGCGCTCATGCCGGCCTCGGTGCCGGAGCTGACCAGGCGCACCATGTCCATCGACGGCACCAGCGCCAGGATGCGCTCGGCCAGCGCGATTTCGCGCTCGGTGGGCGCACCGAACGAGAAGCCTTCGGCGATGGCGCGCTGCACCGCCTCGACCACCTCGGGGTGGCCGTGGCCCAGGATCATCGGGCCCCAGGAGCCGATGTAGTCCACATACTGCTGAGCGTTGGCGTCCCACAGGTAGGCGCCTTGCGCGCGTGCGATGAAGCGCGGCGTGCCGCCGACGGCATTGAAGGCGCGCACCGGCGAGTTCACCCCGCCGGGGATGACCCGGCGTGCGCGTTCGAACAAAGAGGCATTCACATCATTGGAGGCTGTCATGGTGCAGGAAACGGAAAAAAGGGAGGAAGTAATCAGCGCTTCGGCTCGCCCTCGGCGGGCTCGCCGGCTTCGGCGCCATCGTCTTCTTCATCGTCGTCCGGCTGCACCCAGAACAGCCGGTCGGGAATGGTCTTGCCCATGCCGGGGCGGATGCCGCCTTCCAGGCACTTGTCTAGGTAGGCCAGGGCTTCGGCGGTGGCGTCGCTCAGGCTGGTCTCTGAGGCCAGCAGCGCGGCAAGCGCGGCGGACAGGGTGTCGCCCGCGCCGATGAACTCGGTCTCGAACAGCTCGAACTCGCCATTGCCATAGATGGTATCCGCCGACACCAGCGCGTTCTCCACATGCTGCGGGTGCGAGGGGATGCCGGTCACCAGCACGAAGGGCACGTCCTTCTCGGCGGCGGCCCGGGCGATGTCGCGCGGCGTGGGTGGGTGGGCGCTGTCGCGGTCGGGCAGCAGCCAGCGCCACAGCAGGCCGTACGAGCCCACCAGCACCGTGGCCTGCGGCAGCACGATCTCCTGGTAGGCATCGAGGTAGTCGTCGATCAACGCCGGGTCCCACCACGACATGCTGGGCATATAGGCGACGACCGGCAGGTCGGGATAGTCGTTCGACAGCTCGGCGCAGGCGCGGATGTTGGCCAGCGATCCCAGGAAGCCGAGCTTGATGGCCCGCACCGGAATGTCCTGCAGCACGGCGCGCGCCTGCTGCTGCACGGCTTCGTCGCTGAGCGCGTAGAAATCCTCCATCTCCAGCGTGTCGCGCACATAGGTGCCAGTGGCCACGGGGCAGCAGTGCCCGCCCATGGACGACACCACCAGGCTGTCGCAGGCGAGGCCGCCGGCACCGCTGGGATCGTTGGCGTTGATGCACAGCACGCTGGCGGTGATGGCGGAAGCAGGGGAGAGCTCGGGGAAGGTGCGAGGATTGGTCATGTATTAGAACGTCAACACGTTCTCAGGGTACACCGTACCGCCTGAGCGACAGCTCCGAGTGTTAAAAATATACAATCGTTGCATTCTAGGGGCAGGGGCATTAAGCTGCGAAAAATTCGTAGCAAAACAAGAGATGTTGGCGCGCAGACAGGCAGCACCTAGGCCTGTGCAATCTGCGAGAGCCCAGGCGCACGCTACTCCAGCGATGCGCACGTAGAGAGAAGAGAGGGATCCGTTGTTTGAACTGAAGTACTTGTGACGGATCTTTGTGGACTGCGTGTAACAAAATAATTTTAGGAGTGTGCAACTGTGACCACATCAACTGAGGGATTCAAGGTGCTGGTGGTGGATGACAGCAACACCATCCGCCGCAGCGCGGAGATTTTCCTGAAGCAGGGCGGGTACGATGTCCTGCTGGCCGAAGACGGCTTCGATGCGCTGGCCAAGATCAACGAATACCGGCCGGACATGGTGTTCTGCGACATCCTGATGCCCAAGCTGGACGGCTACCAGACCTGCGCCATCGTCAAGAGAAACCATAGTTTCGCGACCACGCCCGTGGTCATGCTGTCGTCGAAGGACGGGGTGTTCGACAAGGCGCGCGGCCGCATGGTGGGCTGCCAGGACTATCTGACCAAGCCGTTCACGAAAGACCAGCTGCTGCAGGCCGTCGAGCGCTTCGTGGTGGAAAAATAACGCGTGTTGTGTATTTGAGGAGAGGGCATGCCGATTCACAAGGTATTGATCGTTGATGATTCCAAGACGGAATTGATGTTTTTGAGCGAGCTGCTGGCCAAGGATGGCCTGGCAGTGCGGACGGCGCAGAGCGCGGACGAGGCCATGCTGCGCCTGCAGGAAGACAAGCCCGACCTGATCCTGATGGACGTGGTGATGCCGGGGCAGAACGGCTTCCAGCTGACGCGGGTGCTGTCGCGCGATCCGCAGTTCATGAATATTCCGATCATCATCTGCTCCAGCAAGAACCAGGAGACGGACCGGGTCTGGGGCCTGCGCCAGGGCGCCAAGGGCTATGTGACCAAGCCCGTCGTCCCGGCCGAGCTCAAGGCCAAGATCGAAGCGCTGGGCTGAGCGATGGCGAACCAAGGGGATTTGCGGGCGCTGCAGGCGCGCCTGGCCGAGCGCCTGGACCAGGCCCGCGAACAAAAGGTGTCCGGTGCGGCCTGGCTGGCCGTGAAGGCGGCCGGGCAGGGCTATCTGCTGCCGTTGAGCCAGTCGGGCGAAGTGCTGCCCTGGAGCGGCGTGACGCCGGTGCCCTATACCAAGCCCTGGATGCTGGGCGTGGCCAGCCTGCGCGGCCTGCTGCTGACGGTGGTGGACCTGGCACTGATGCTGGGCCAGCCCGCCCGCCGCACCGAAGGCTTCTATGCGGAGGCCAAGCTGGTGGTGCTCAATCCATTGCTGGGCGTGCATGCCGCGCTGCTGGTCGAGCAGCTGGAAGGTCTGCGGCGGGTGCAGGACTTTGCCCGTTCGCAGCCGCCGGCCGACGAGGCCCCGCCCTTCGTCAGCGCGAGCTACGTGGCCGTCGATGGGCAGGCCTGGCAGGAGCTGGACCTGCAAAAGCTGGCGGAATCCCGCGATTTCCTGGATATCAGCGCTTGAAACCCGACGCGCGCTGCACCTGCATGTGAGCCACTATGCTGAAAAGACTACTGAAATCTGAACCGCGCAACGAGGCCGCCGTGGATGCCGCCGTCAGCGTTTTTCCCGCTGACGAGGCGGTTGAGGCCGGCGAGCCGTCGGTGCTGGAGCCCGTCGTACTGCCGGAGCTGGAGGGCCAGGTCACGCTGCCCGTGCTGGGAACGGCGCCGGTCGAAAAGCACCAGCGCGCCCTGTTCGCGCTGCTGGCGCTGAGCATCCTCAGCTTCGTGGCGCTGGTGATCTGGGCGCTGCTGCAGACGCAGAGCGCCAACCGCCAGTCGGCCGCGGCCGGACAGGCCCTGATCCAGTCGCAGCGCCTGGCGAAGTCGGTGGTGCAGGCCACCTCCGGCAGTGCGCCCGCCTTTGCCGATGTGGCGGAGAGCGCCGCGATCCTGACGCGCAACACCAAGGCGCTGGAAGCGGGCGACTCCGAGCTGGGCGTGAGCGCGCTGGGCAGTTCGCACGAGTCCATGCTGGAGCCCCTGTCGGCGCTGGTTGAGCGGGCGCAGCGCAACGCCGACGTGGTGGGCAAGCAGAAGGATTCGCTGACCAAGATGAGCGAGGCCCTGCAGGGCGTGCAGCGCAATACCTCCGCCCTGCTGGAGCAGGCGGAAAGCGTGGTCAGCGCCAAGCTGCAGCAGGGCGCGCCGGTCGGCGAGATCGCGGCGGCCAGCCAGCTGACCATGCTGACGCAGCGGATCGGCAAGTCGGCCAGCGAGTTCCAGTCCAGCGAGGGCGCAAGCCCCGAGGCGGTGTTCCTGCTCGGCAAGGACCTGAACACCTTCAAGGAGATTGCCACCGGCCTGCTGGACGGCAGCGCCGACCTGCGCCTGGCGCCGGCGCGCGACGCGCAGATGCGCGAGCGCCTGCAGACGCTGGTGAAGCAGTACGAGAACACCTTGAAAGAGGGCAGCGCGGTGCTCAGCAACATCAAGGGCATCTCGGTGGCGCGCGAGGCGCAGGTGTCCATCCTCACCGACAGCGAGGCCCTGCGCAAAGGCATGGAGACGCTGCAGGATTCGCTGGGCGAGCGCACCTGGGTGTCCTGGCCGATCGCGCTGGGCATCGTGCTGACGCTGCTGCTGGTGATGCTGAGCGGCTGGTCGCTGGTGTGGCTGCAACTGACCGACAGCCGCGAGCGCCAGCGCTCGGCAGAAAAGCTGCAGCAGGACGCCAAGAACCAGGAAATGGACGCCAAGCGCCTGAACGACGCCAACCAGGCGGCCATCTTGCGGCTGATGAACGAGCTGCAGTCGGTGGCCGAGGGCGACCTGACGCAGGAAGCCACGGTGTCGGAAGACATCACCGGCGCCATCGCCGACTCGGTGAACTACACCGTGGAAGAGCTGCGCCTGCTGGTGGGCAGCGTGCAGAACACGGCATCGCGGGTGGCCCAGACCACGGCCTCGGTGGACCAGAACTCGACGGAGCTGCTGGCCGCCTCGACCGAGCAGATGCGCGAGATCCGCGAAACCGGCCAGTCGATTCTGGACATGGCGACGCGGATCAACCAGGTGTCGGCCCAGGCGCAGGAATCGGCCGCGGTGGCGCGCCAGTCGCTGAGCGCCGCGAAGACCGGCCTGCAGGCGGTGGAGAACTCCATCGACGGCATGAACTCCATCCGCAACCAGATCCAGGAAACGGCCAAGCGCATCAAGCGGCTGGGCGAGTCCTCGCAGGAGATCGGCGAAATCACCGACCTGATTTCCGACATTACCGAGCAGACCAACGTGCTGGCGCTGAACGCGGCCATCCAGGCGGCCTCGGCCGGCGAGGCGGGCCGGGGTTTCTCGGTGGTGGCCGAGGAAGTGCAGCGGCTGGCCGAGCGCTCGGGCGATGCGACGCGGCAGATTTCCGCGCTGGTGAAGGCCATTCAGACCGACACGCAGGATGCGGTGGCGGCCATGGAGCGCTCGACCCAGGGTGTGGTCGAGGGCGCGAAGCTGTCCGACTCGGCCGGCACCGCGCTGGCCGAAATCGACCGCGTGTCGCGCCGCCTGGCCGAGCTGATCGAGCACATCTCGCATTCGGCATCGTCCGAAGCCGCGCAGGCGAACGAGGTGGCAGAGAACATCCAGCACATCTTCGCCGTTTCCGAGCAGACCAGCGATGGCACGCGCACCACGGCGCAGAAGGTGCGAGAGCTGTCGCAGATCGCCGAAGAGCTGCGCCAGTCCGTGGCGCGGTTCAAGATCGCATGAGATGAAACCTCCTCCGAGCCGTGTCGCTCCTTCCCCGCAGGGGGCGACCGCCTTTGCCGCGAGGCGGCCCATGCCGTCATCCCGTAGGCGGGATGCGTCGGTTGCAAGGGCAGCGCTTGGATAACTGAGTCCGACAACAGGAACTTTGCATGTCTTCTCCCCACACCGCGGCGACCACGCCGCCTTCCTGGCTCAGCGAAGAAACCGATCTGCGGCCTTTGGCATGGGTGCGTGCCGAAGTGCGGCGTGCACTGGAGGGAGCGGTCAAGGCGCTGCGGCGGCATTTGCATGATCTGGAGTCCTCGCAAGGCGGCGACCTGGAGGCGGTCGATCCCGCCGGTGCCCGCTTTGCCAAGCAGCAACTGCACACCATAGGTGGCGCGCTGGTGATGGTGGGCATGGACCAGCCCGCACGGCTGGTGGAGGCCATGGAGACCGTGGTGCAGCGGTTTGCGGTCAAGCCCGAGCTGTGCACGCCGCAGGCGGTGGCCGTGCTGGAGAAATCGTCGTTTGCGCTGGTCCAGTACCTGGACCACCTGCTCAAGGCCCGCAGCGCCTCGTTCGTCTCTCTGTTCCCCCAGTACCGCGACGTGCAGGCGCTGGCGGGTGTGGAACGGCTGCACCCCGCCGACCTGTGGCGCGCCGAGCCCGACCAGGCCGAGCCCGCCACGCCCGCCGTGCATGCTCTGGCGGTGGATGCCGCCACGCGCAGCCGCATGGATGCGGCCATGCTGCCCATCATCAAGTCGGCGGACGCCGCAGCAGCGCTGGACCTGACTGCCGTATGCCTGGGCATCGCGCAGGGCCGGCAGGCCCAGGGGCTGCGGCTGTTCTGGAAGGTGACCGCGGGCTTTTTCGAAGGCCTGGCGCACCGGCTGATACCGGCCGACCTCTACACCAAACGCACGGCTTCGCGGGTGCTGCTGCAGTATGCGGCGCTGGCCAAGGGGCGCGAGGATGTCGATGCCGGCCTGCTGCACGAGCTGAATTTCTTCTGTGCACTGGCACAGCCCGATGAAGGACAGGCCTCGGGCATGCCGGTATTGGCGGCCGTGCGGCAGACGCTGCCGGTGGCCGGGCTCGACGGCGTGCACTACGCCGAGGAGCGCTACGGCCTGTACGACCCCGCCGTGCTGGCGCAGGCGCGCAAGCGCGTCGACACCGCTGCCGAGCTGTGGGCCAGCCTGGCCGATGGCGACCGCTACAAGATCAAGCCGGTCGGCGACCAGTTCCACCTGATCCGCGAGTCACTGCACAAGCTGCGCATGGGTGCCGACGAACTGGGCGCGGCGCTGGGCAAGGTGGCCGAGCACCTGACGGAAGCCGGTACGGTGCCTTCGACCTCGCTGGGGATGGAGGTGGCTACCGCCATCCTCTACCTGCAGGCCAATCTCGATGCCATGGATGCCACGCCCGATGCCACGCGCCCCCGCGCGGGCCGGCTCGCCGAGCGGCTGCAACGGGCCCTGGCAGGCCACGAGCCCGAGCCGCTGGAAGCCTGGGTCGAGGAGCTGTACCGCAAGGTCAGCGACCACCAGACCATGGGCAGCGTGGTGGATGAGCTGCGCAACACCCTGGGCGAGGTGGAGCAGCGCCTGGACCAGTATTTCCGCCATCCCGACGATGTCTCCATGCTCGGGGCGGTGACGGGCCTGATGTCGCAAATCCGCGGCGTGCTGTCGGTGCTTGGCTTGGACCAGGCCGCGGCGGCCATGCAGCACTTCCGCGGCGTGGTGGACCAGCTGGCGGCGAACCAGATTTCCGAGGCCGAGCGGCCTGCCGTGTTCGACCGGCTGGGCAACAGCCTGGGGGCGCTGGGCTTCATGCTCGACATGCTGGGCTACCAGCGCACGCTGGCGCGCAAGCTGTTCGTGTTCGACGAGGTCGTGGGTGAGCTGCGTATCTCTATGGGTGTGCAGAAAGAGGCGGAAGATGCCTCGCCGCAGGCCACGGTGCCGGCGCCATTGCCCCCGGCCGCGGCGGCGGAGCCTGTGGCACCCGCCCGCGAAGCGCAGGCCGAGGCTCCTGCACCAGTGGTCATCGACGAGGAGCTGCTGGGCATCTTCCTCGAAGAGGCCAAGACCGTGGTGGACGACGGCTCGCAGGCGCTGCGTGCGCTGCGCCGCAACCCCAGCGATGCGGAAGCGCTGACCACGGTGCGCCGTTCCTTCCATACGCTCAAGGGCAGCTCGCGCATGGTGGGGCTGGAAGCCTATGGCGAGGCCGCATGGGCCATGGAGCAGCTGCTCAACACCTGGCTGGCCGAGCACAAGCCGGTGAGCGAGCCGCTGCTCGCGCTGTCGCGCGAAGCCCTGCAAGGGCTGGGCAGCTGGGCCGAGGACATCGGCAGCCAGGCGCAGACCTCCTGGAACCCTGCGATGTTCCGTACCTCGGCCGACGCCATGCGCGTCGACGGCCGCCATGTTCCGCTGGCGGTGCCCGAATCGGCCCGGGTGGATCTGGTCGCGCCCACGCAGATCGCCGACCTGGAGCCCGCAGAACTGCCGGCCGATCCACCGGCCGCCGTGCTGCCTGAGCTGGTGCTGGAATGGCCGTTGGAGGCCGTCGATCTGGAGCTGGAGCCGGCGCCTTCGGTGCCGGACGATGTCGAGGCCGATCTGCCCGAACCTGCGCTGGCCCTGGCGGAAGAGGTCGATTTCGATGCCTTCGCCCAGGCCCTGGATGCCGCGTCGGCCCCTGCCGAAACGGCCGTGGAGGCGATGGACGATGAGCAGGACTGGGAGCACGACCTGGCGCCCACGATGATGCTGGCACTGCCCGACTTGGAGCTGCCGCCGATGCGGGCCGAGTCCGAATCCGCCCCGGTGGTGATCGAGGTGCTGGCCGAGCCTGAAGTGCCGGCGGTCCTGCCCATGGTAGAGCCCGTCAGCGCATCTACGCAGGATGGCGGTGAAGTGGTGTCTGCCGACGTGGTGCCAGCCGACGTGGTGGAGTCGGCCCAGCCCGGCGATACCCCGGCCCAGGCGCCGGAGGCGGAGGTGCCGCAGAGCCTGGTGCAGCAGCTGGGCATCAGCCCGGCGCTGTACAGCGTCTACCTGGGCGAGGCAGAGGAATGGTCGCGGGCGCTGGAAAAGTCGCTGCATGCCTGGGCCGAGCGGCCTGAGCGCATGCTGCCCGATGAAGCCATCGCCTATGCCCATTCGCTGGCCGGCAGTTCCGCGACGGTGGGATTCCAGCCGCTGTCGGAGCTGGCGCGCGCACTCGAGCATGCGTTGCTGCATGTACAGCATTTTTCTTCGCCGGACCTGTTCTGGCTCAATACCTTCCAGGCGGCGGGATCGGACATCCGCAAGCTGCTGCACCAGTTTGCCGCGGGCTTTGTGAAGCCGGCCAGCGAGTCGGTGCTGGAGGATCTGCAGACCGTCCTCGCGGCGCCGGTCGATTCCGGCCTGCACCCGCCCTATGGCCTGGCGGCACTGCAGGCGGATGAGGTGCCCGAGCCGATATTGGTGAAGGAGCCGCCGCCACCGGTGCCGAAGCCCGTGGCAGCGCCGGCCGTGGCGGTCGCCGCGCCTTCGCAGCCTGCCGCGAAAGCGCCGCCGGCGCCGCAGCCTGAGGCACCACCAGAGGTGCCGATGGAGCTGGCGCCCGCGCTGGCCGACGTGGACGCGGTGGATGTCATCGATCCCGACCTGTTCCTGATCTTCGACGAAGAGGCGCAGGAGCTGCTGCCGCGCCTGGCCTCCGCGCTGCGGGAATGGGCGGCCGATCCGCAGCATGTGCCGCCGCGCGCCGAGGTGCTGCGCCACCTGCATACGCTGAAAGGCAGCGCCCGCCTGGCCGGCGCGATGCGCCTGGGCGAGATGGCCCACCGCATGGAGTCCGCGGTGGAGGAGATCGACACCGAGCGCGCTTCCAGCCCGGACGTCGAGCCGCTGCTGGTGCGCTTCGATGCGTTGCAGGCCGAGTTCCAGCTGCTGCAAAAGCGCGGCACCCAGGTGGTGGCGCAGGGCCTGCTGCCGCAGCCGGCTCCGGTCGCCCTCGTGGATGCGGCCGACGGCCCGGCCGAGGTGCAGGCCCGCGCTACGGCCGAGCTGCCCGCGATGGACGAGGAGGGCGCGGCGCCTGGGGTCACGCATATGCCGGTGACCCTGCGCATGGCCCCGGTGCGGGTGAGCACCGGCCAGACGGTGCGGGTGCGCTCGCAGCTGCTGGACCGCCTGCTGAACGAAGCTGGCGAGGTGCTGATCGCGCGCTCGCGGCTCGACATGCGCGTGGTGCAGATGCGCTCCACGCTCAAGGAGCTGGCCACCAGCCTGGAGCGGCTGCGCTCGCAGCTGCGCGACCTGGAGGTGCAGGCCGAGTCGCAGATGCAGTCGCGCCTGGCCCAGTCCAAGGATGCCGACTCGGGCTTCGATCCGCTGGAGTTCGACCGCTTCACGCGGGTGCAGGAGCTCACCCGCATGATGGCCGAGTCGGTGGGTGACGTGGCCGCCATGCAGCGCAACCTGCTGCGCACGGCCGAAGGCGCGGAAGATGACCTCACCGCCCAGGGCCGCCAGGCGCGCGAGCTGCAGCGCGACCTGCTGCGCACCCGCATGGTGGAGTTCGATTCGGTCTCCGAGCGCCTATACGCTATCGTGCGCCAGGTGTCCAAGGAACTGGGCAAGCAGGTCAAGCTCGAGATCTTCGGCGGCGCCATCGAAATGGACCGCGGCGTGCTGGACCGCGTGATGCCGGCCTTCGAGCACCTGCTGCGCAACTGCGTGGCGCACGGCATCGAGGGCGTCGAGGACCGTGCCCGTGCCGGCAAGCCGGCCGCCGGCAAGGTCGAGGTCGAGGTGCGGCAGGAAGGCAATGATATTTCCGTCTCGTTCCGCGACGATGGCGCGGGCCTCAACGTGGCCCGCATCCAGGAGAAGGCCGTGCGCATGGGCCTGATCGACAAGGGCGCCGTGGTGGATGCCGAGATGGCGGCTTCGCTGATCTACGCGCCCGGCTTCTCGACGGCCAGCGAAGTGACCGGCGTGGCCGGCCGCGGCATCGGCATGGATGTGGTGCGGGCCGAGGTGCAGGCGCTGGGCGGCAACGTGGTCACGACCACCGACGTGGGCCGCGGCAGCACCTTCCGCCTCGTCATGCCGTTGACCACCGCGGTGACGCAGGTGGTGATGGTGCGCGCCGGCAAGGTGCAGTTCGGCGTGCCGGCCAACATGGTCGAGTACGTGCGCCGCGTGCCGCAGGAAGCGATCGACCAGGCGCATGACAGCCGCCACTACGCCGAAGGCAATGACAACCTGCCTTTCTACTACGCCGGCGCCCTGCTGCAGGGCGATCTGAAGAGCCAGGAAAAGCTGGAGAAGACCAGCGCCGTGGTGATCCTGCGCAGCGCGGCCCAGCGGGTGGCGCTGCATGTGGACGAGGTGCTGGGCAACCAGGAAGTCGTGGTCAAGCATCTGGGGCTGCAGCTGGCGCGCCTGCCAGGCCTGGCCGGCATGTCGGTGCTGGCTTCGGGCGCCGTGGTGCTGATCTACAACCCGGTCGCGCTGCACACCGTCTATGGCGAGCGCGTGCTCCAGCGGCTCGAAGGCGAGGCGGACACCGTCGTCGTGGGCGAGCTGCCGCCGCAGCTGCAAGAGGCTGTGGCGCTGCAGACGCCGCTGGTGCTGGTGGTGGACGATTCGATCACGGTGCGCCGCGTGACGCAGCGCTTGCTGCAGCGCGAAGGCTACCGGGTGGCGCTGGCCGCCGACGGGCTGCAGGCGCTGGACCGGCTGGGCGAGGAGCGCCCGGTGCTGGTGCTGTCGGACATCGAGATGCCGCGCATGGACGGCTTCGAGCTGCTGCGCGAGATCCGTGGCGACGGGCGGCTGTCCGGCATGCCGGTGGTGATGATCACCTCGCGCATCGCCGACAAGCACCGCGAGCACGCGATGAGCCTGGGCGCCAACCACTACCTCGGCAAGCCGTATTCGGACGAGGTGCTGCTCGGCCTGGTGCGGCAGTACGCGCTGCAGCGCGAGCTGCAGGCGACAGAGGGCGCGGCATAGCGGTGGAAATGGTGCCGGCGAGGCCGGGTTCGGTAGGTAACAGCCTCTAGAATGGGGCATGTCCGACACCGACATCAGCAACCTCACGCACCACTTCCTGATCGCCATGCCTTCGCTGCAGGACGAGATCTTCGGCCGCAGCGTCGTCTATGTCTGCGAGCACAGCGACAAGGGCGCGCTGGGCCTGGTCATCAACAAGCCGGCGGCCATCACGCTGTCGCACCTGTTCGACAAGGTGGACATGGTGCTGCGGCGCGACGACCTGAAGGACGAGCCCGTGCTGCAGGGCGGTCCGGTGCACACCGAGCGCGGCTTCGTGCTGCACGACCGCATCGCCATCGAATCCAGCGACCCGAATGAATCGGCCTACGCGTCCACGCTCGCCATCCCCGGCGGGCTGGAGATGACCACCTCGCGCGACGTGCTCGAGGCCCTGTCCACCGGGGCCGGCCCCGGGCGCGTGCTGGTGACGTTGGGTTACTCGTCGTGGAGCGAGGGCCAGCTGGAGTCAGAGATCGCCGAGAACGCTTGGCTGACCGTCGATGCCGACACCCGCGTCATCTTCGACACGCCGGTGGAAGAGCGCTACGACCGCGCGCTGGGCCTGCTGGGCGTCGAGGCCTGGATGCTGTCCTCCGACGTGGGCCGGGCGTGATGGACGCCCAAACTTTTCTGGCCTTCGACATGGGGCTCAAGCGCACCGGCGTGGCCTACGGCACGCGCATGCTGGGCACGGCGCGGCCGCTGCCCACCATCCACGCCGAGGGCAACGCGCGCTTTGCCTCGGTCGAGAAATACCTGGCCGAGTGGCAGCCCGATGCCATTGTGGTCGGCGTGCCCTACCACCCCGACGGCGCGCCGCACGAGAACACGGCGCGCGCGCAGCGCTTTGCGCGCCAGCTGCGCGGCCGCTTCGGGCTGCCGGTGTTCGAGGTGGACGAGCGCTACAGCACCACCGAGGCGCTGGCGCAGGGCGCGAGCGATGCCGATGCCGCATCGGCCTGCATCATCCTGGAGCAGCACCTGCGCTCGCTCGATACCCCGGGGACGGCGCCATCGTGAGTTCGCTGCGGCGTGCCCTGGTCGGCGTGGGGCGCCTGGCCCGGCTGGGCCTGCACATGCTGTGCGGGCTGTGGACGATCTACACCCGCTTCGGCCGCTTCAGCCATGCCGAGCGCAACCGCGCCGTCGAGCAGTGGGCGGCCGGGCTGCTGCGCTGCTGCGGCGTGGAGCTGAAGCTGCTGGGCGTGCCGCTGCAGGCCGGGCCGGCGCTGCTGGTGGCCAACCACCTGTCGTGGCTCGATATCCCGCTGATGCATGCCTGCAAGCACGTGCGCTTTGTCTCCAAGTCGGATGTGAAGCAGTGGCCCGTGGTGGGCACGCTGGCCAGCGCCGGCGGCACGCTGTACATCGAGCGCAGCTCGCGGCGCGACGCGATGCGCACGGTGGAGCGCATGGCGCAGGCGCTGCGCGAGGGCGACCTGGTTGCCATCTTCCCCGAGGGCACGACGGGCGACGGGCGCAGGCTGCTGCCCTTCCATGCCAACCTGCTGCAGGCGGCCATCGATGCCGAGGCGCCCATCCTGCCGGTGGGCCTGTGCTTCTACGACCGGGCCACGGGCGCGCCCAGCTACGCACCCAGCTATGTGGGCGACGAGACGCTGCTGGGCTCGATCTGGCGCACGGTGACCGCGCCGCCGCTGGTGGCGCAGGTGCATTACGGCGAACTGGAGCATGCCAACGGCCGCGACCGCCGCGCCTGGGGCCACCATCTGCACCGCCGCGTCGACCGGCTGTGGCAGAGCCGCCAATCCTGAATTGATAGCTGCTGGCGCTTTCCAGCTAAGCATTTCAAATAGAAAACTATTTGAAATCCTTATGTAGCAAGCGCAAACAGCTCTCTTTTTTATTTCAGAAGAACAGCAATTGCTCGGGCTGCGCGCGCACGCCTACGTGCTCGCCCACGGCGTGCGCCTGCTCGCTCGCCACCTGCGCGTAGACGGTGTGGCCCGAAGGCAGCTCCAGCGTGTACAGCGTCAGCGAGCCGCGGAAGGCCTTGCGCAGCAGCCGGGCCTGCGTGGGCGCCGTGGGGTCGCAGACCACGTCGCTGGCGCGCAGCAGCAGCTCGCGGGCACCGGGGCGCGGCGCATCGGCGGCCGCCAGCGGCAGCGGGCCCAGCGGCGTGTCCACCGTGCAGCCATCGGGCGACTGCGCCACGGTGGCCGGCACGAAGGCGCCGTGGCCGATGAAGTCCGCCACGAAGCGCGAGGCCGGCCGCTGGTACAGCGTGGCGGCGTCGGCCCACTGGTGCAACTGGCCGTCCTGCATCACGCCGACCGCATCGCCGATGGCAAAGGCCTCCAGCTGGTCGTGGGTGACGAAGACGGCGGTGGCGCCGGCGGTCTTGAGGATGTCGCGCACCTCGAAGGCCAGGCGCTCGCGCAGCTCGACGTCGAGGTTGGAGAAGGGTTCGTCCAGCAGCATGAGCTGCGGGCGCGGCGCCAGCGCGCGGGCCAGCGCCACGCGCTGCTGCTGGCCGCCAGAAAGCTCGTGCGGGTAGCGGTCGGCGCTCTGGCCCAGGCCCACCAGCGCAAGCACCTCCTGCACGCGCCGGGCCTGGTCGGGGCGCGACCAGTGGTGGATGCCGAAGGCCACGTTGCGCCCCACGCTGAGGTGGGGGAACAGCGCGTAGTCCTGGAACACCATGCCGATGCGGCGCTTTTCGGCCGGCACCTGGCTGCGGGCGCTGCTCACCAGCTCGGACTGCAGCCGGATCTCGCCCTGGGCGACCGGCTCCAGCCCGGCGATGGCGCGCAGCAGCGTGGTCTTGCCGCAGCCCGAGGGGCCGATCAGCACGCCGATGTCGCCCGCGGGCAGCTGCAGCGAGACATCCTGGACGGCGGGGCGGGGGCGGGCGGGGTAGCGGACTTCGAGCCGGGAAACTTCGAGGAACATGGGGGCGTGGTGGCGGCGCGCGGCGCCAGGAGCGAAAAAATCGGGCAAGGGGTAAATGATAGGCGTTATCAGTAAGCAAATACAATTCCGGGTTCTTTGCTGTTTCCGGGCCTTCACCGTTTTGCGTACCACCTCGTCCCTTCGCCTTCGCGTGCTGCTCGGCATCCTGGCCGCCTTCCTGGTGCTGCCGGTGCTGACTGTGTTCAGCGCCTGGCTGCCCTGGCAGTTGAACGACCACGATGCCCTGGCCATCGTGCGCGAGATGGCATCCACCGTGCTGCCCGGCTATATGCGCACCACGGTGCTGCTGGGCGTGCTGGTGGCCGCCGGCGCGGCGCTGGTGGGCTCGGTGACGGCGGCGACGGTGACGCTGTTCGCCTTCCGCGGGCGGGCGCTGCTCGAATGGCTGCTGCTGCTGCCACTGGCCATGCCGGCCTATGTGATCGCCTACGCCTACACCGATTTCCTGCAGTTCAGCGGCCCGCTGCAGACCTGGCTGCGCGCCACCTTCGGGCTGGAGGGGCGGCTGCTGCCCGAGATCCGCTCGCTGGGCGGCGCGGTGCTGGTCTTCGTGTTCGCGCTCTACCCCTATGTCTACCTGCTGGCGCGCACGGCGCTGAGCGAGCGCGCCGCGCACCTGATGGAGGCGGCACGCCTCATGGGCGCGCCGCTGCACCGCCGCGTCTGGGCCGTGGCCCTGCCGATGGCACGGCCGGCCGTGGTCGCCGGCGTCGCCCTGGTGGCGATGGAGACGCTGGCCGACTTCGGCGTGTCCAGCTATTTCGGCATCACCACCTTCACCACCGGCATCTACAAGGCCTGGCTGTCCATGGAAAACCATGTGGCCGCGGCCCAGCTGGCCACCATGCTGCTGGTGCTGGTGATCCTGGTGCTGCAGCTCGAGCTGCGCGCCCAGCGCCGCATGCGCTTCGTGACCAACCATGTGCGCCGTGCCGGCGCGGCCGACGCCCACCCGGTGCCGCTGCGTGGCCGCTGGTGCCTGCTGGCGTGGCTGGTCTGCCTGTTGCCGGTGTTGCTGGGCTTCGTGGCGCCGGTGCTGTTCATGCTGCGCCCGCTCACGGCCGACTGGTCGGTGCTGCCCTGGGACCGTTTCTTGCAATGGGCCGCCAACAGCGTGCGCCTGGGTCTGGTCTCGGCCGTGCTCGCCGTGGCGGTGGCGCTGCTGGTCGCCTACGCCCACCGCCGCAGCGCTGACCGCTTCACCCACTGGGTGGTGCAGTTGCTGGGGCTGGGCTATGCCATCCCGGGTGCGGTGATCGTCGTCGGCCTGCTGCTGCCGGTGGGCTGGGTGCAGCAAGTGCTGCCGCAGTGGGGCGTGCCCGCGCTGGTCACCACCACCATCACCGGCCTGGTCTGGGCCTATATGGTGCGCTTTGGCGCGGTGGCCTTACAGTCCGTGCAAAGTGGTTACACCAGGATACCGGCAAGCCTCGACGAATCTGCCCGCATGCTGGGTGCCGGCGGCGCGCGGCTGTTGCTTCGCGTCCACGGTCCGCTGCTGCGCCGCTCGGCCATCACCGCCGTGCTGCTGGTGCTGGTGGATGTGATGAAGGAACTGCCCGCCACCATGGTGCTGCGCCCCTTCAACTCGGACACGCTGGCCGTCGTGGCCTACCAGCTGGCGCGCGACGAGCGCCTGAGCGAGGCCGCGCTGCCTTCGCTGGCGCTGGTGCTGGTGGGACTGATCCCGGTCATCCTGCTGAGCCGCGAACTGAACGATTCGAGCCGCCGCTAGGCGGGCGCCGAGGCAAATGGCATGCCTATACTCTATTTATAAACTATTAACAATAGCTAATAATTACTAATCCCTACCAGCTAATCCCACCATAATGCGAAAGCATTTGCAATAAAAACTAACAAATTGACGCTTACCAGCATAGGTAGCGCAAACACGGTGGGGATGTTTTGGATAACGCATCGGTATTGACGACCCAGGGGTGGGGCGTTGCTTTCGGCGACAAGGTCGTGCTGGCGGAGCTGGATGTGCGCATCGAGCCCGGCATGGTCACGGCGCTGCTGGGGCCGTCCGGTGCAGGCAAGTCCACGCTGGTGCGCACGCTGGCCGGCCTGCACCAGGACCATCCGCGCTTCAAGCAATGGGGGCAAGTGCAGTACCTCGGGCAGCCGCTGGGTGCGGGCGAGCATCCGCGCCTGGTGGTGCAGAAGGCGCGGCTGATGCAAGCCACGGTGCTGCAGGCCATCACCGAATTCCACCGCGAACGCGTGTCCGTCACCCCCGGCGAAATCAAGCAATGGTGCGCCCGCCACGTGGTGGAGATGGGTTTCGCCGAACTGGTGCCGCTGCTCGATCGATCCACGGTGGAACTGGGCTCGCTGCAGCAGCGGGCCGTGGCCATCCTGCGCGAGGCCGCGGCGCAGCCCGCCTTGCTGATGGTGGATGAGCCCACGGCCGGCCTCGACGATGCCGACAGCGCCCGCCTGCTCGATCTGCTGGGCCGCCTGGCGGGCGGCATGGCCATCGTGCTGATCACCCACAACCAGCGCCACGCGCGCGTGGCGCAGCGCATGCTGCTGCTGGCCGGCGGCCGCATCCAGGAAGCCGGCGGCATGGAGGCCTTTCTGGCCGCGCCGCAGTCCGAGGCCGGGCGCCAGTACGTGCGCACCGGCAGCTGCGCCGTGGCGGCGCCGGACGCCGATCCCGAGAGCTTGTCCGAAGACGTGCCCGCGCCGGCCGCGCTGCCGGCACAGGCGCTGGCCGCGCTGGCCGCGCCTGCGCCGGCTCCCTTGCCGCCACCTGCCGTGCAGGCGACCGCGCCGGTGGCCGACGTGCCGCCCGCGCCCAAGCCCGCGCCGATGGTGCCCGACATGGCGCTGATCCAGCCGATACCGGCGGCCTTCCGCTACATCCCCGCGTCGCGCGGGCCGCGCGGCTTTGCCTGGGTGGTGCCCGGGCGGCTGGCCGGCACGCCCAAGCCGGGCGTGGTGCAGTCCATCGATGTGGATCTGACCGCGCTGCGCACCTGCGGCGTGACCACCCTGGTCACGCTGACCGAAACCAATATGGACCAGGCGGCGCTGGCGCGCCATGGCATGCGCAACGTGTTTCTGCCGGTCAAGGACCGCGAGCCGCCGTCGGTGGCGCAGCTGCAGATGCTGATGATCAAGATGAAGCGCCTGCTGCTGGGCGGCGAGGTGCTGGCCGTGCACTGCCTGGCGGGCCTGGGCCGCACGGGCACGGTGCTGGCGGCGTGGCTGATTTTCGAGGGTGTGACCGCCGAAGAGGCGTTGCGGCGCGTGCGTGCGATCGAGTCGCAGTACGTGCAGTCGGATGTGCAGGAGGCGATTCTTTTCGAATACGAAGAGCTGCTCCTGCGGAAGATGTGATTTTTACCAAAGAGAGGATATCGCGATGTCTGTAGATGCAATCATGCAAAAAGTGGCGGCCTTCGTGCCGGAGTGCCTGGCCGCAGGGGTGGTGGACGTGGCTTCGGGGATGCTGCTGTCGATCCGCACGGTGGACTCGCACCCGCGCGAGGTCATCGACCTGGTGGCCGCGGCCACGGCCGACCTGTTCAACGGCCCCAATGTGTCCATGATCGAGCGCATGTTCAAGAAGTCGCGCGGCCTGAGCGACGACGGCCACCACTACTTCCAGGAAATCATCGTCAACAGCGACAACCTGATCCACGTCTTCATCCGCGGCAAGACCAACCCGGAATATGTGAGCGTCTTCGTCTGCCGTCGCACCGCCAACCTGGGCATGGCGCTGACCAAGGCCCGCATCATCGTCCCCGAGCTGGAAGCCGCCCTGGTCTGATTGCTCGATTGCAGGCGTTACCATCGCGGCTTTGGATACCGAAAGCGAGCCGCCGATGCCCACGCAAGCCACCATCTACCACAATGCCCGCTGCAGCAACTCGCGCGGCGCGCTGGCGCTGTTGCGCGAGCACGGCATCGAGCCCGAGGTGGTGGACTACCTGGCCCAGCCGCTGAACCTGGCGCAGCTGCAGGCGTTGGTGGCGCAGCTGGGTGTGCCGGTGCGCGACATCATCCGCAGCAAGGAAGCCGTCTTCGACGAGCTGGGCCTGGCCGCGCCGCACTGGACGGACACCCAGCTGCTGGAGCAGGTCGCGGCGCATCCGCAGTTGCTCAACCGCCCCATCGTCATCACGCCCAAGGGCGCGAGGCTGTGCCGTCCGCCGGAGCTGGTGCTGGATTTGCTCTGAGCTGCGCCTGCAGGCTCTACAATGCCCGATTCCGCTCCCTATAGTTCAATGGATAGAACGAGTGCCTCCTAAGCGCTAGATGCAGGTTCGATTCCTGCTGGGGGGACCAGATCCAAGGCCGCGAAGCTGCACCAGCTTCGCGGCCTTTTGCATTTTGATGCTATCAAAAGAAAAGCTGCCAGCGCTTTATCCATAAGCGCTGGCAGCCAATTTGGTTCATATTCGCGCCGAGGTGGCGCGAGGCATCAGGCGAAGAGGTTCTTCAGTCGCTCCGACCAGGTCTGGTTGTTGGGCGTGTGCTTGGCGCCGCCCTTCTTCAGCGACTCGTCCAGCTCCTTGAGCAGCTTGCGCTGGTGCTCGGTGAGCTTGACCGGGGTCTCCACCGTGATGTGGCAGTACAGGTCGCCGGGGTAGCTGCTGCGCACGCCCTTGATGCCCTTGCCGCGCAGGCGGAACTGCTTGCCGGTCTGCGTGCCCTCGGGTAGGTCGATCGCGGCCTTGCCGCTCAGCGTGGGCACCTCGATCTCGCCGCCCAGTGCGGCGGTGATCATGCTCACGGGCACCTTGCAGTGCAGGTCGTCGCCGTCGCGCTCGAACACCTCGTGGTCGCGCACGCGGATCTCGATGTACAGGTCGCCCGGCGGGCCGCCGTTGATGCCCGGCTCGCCATTGCCCGAGCTGCGGATGCGCATGCCGTCGTCGATGCCGGCGGGGATGTTCACCTCCAGCGTCTTCTGCGTCTTGGTGCGGCCCTGGCCGTGGCAGGCGGTGCAGGGCTCGGGGATGATCTTGCCGGTGCCGCGGCAGTGCGGGCAGGTCTGCTGCACGGCGAAGAAGCCCTGGCGCATCTGCACCGTGCCGCTGCCGTTGCAGGTGCCGCAGGTCTTGGGGCTGGTGCCGGGCTTGGCGCCGCTGCCGCTGCAGGTATCGCACTCATCCCACGACGGGATCTTGATCTGCGCGTGCTTGCCGTTGGCCGCTTCTTCCAGCGTGATGTCCATCGCGTAGCTCAGGTCGCTGCCTCGGTAGACCTGGGGCCCGCCGCCGCGGCGTCCGCCGTTGCCGAACATGTCGCCGAAGATGTCGCCGAAGGCTTCCGCAAATCCGCCGAAGCCCTCGGCGCCGGGGCCGCCGCGCATGCTGGGGTCGACGCCTGCATGGCCATACTGGTCGTAGGCGGCACGTTTCTGGCCGTCGGACAGCATCTCGTAGGCCTCCTTGACCTCCTTGAACTGCTCTTCGGCCTCCTTGGCCTTCTCGCCCTGGTTGCGGTCGGGGTGGTGCTTCATCGCGAGCTTGCGATAGGCCTTCTTGATATCGTCGTCCGAGGCGTTCTTGGCAACGCCGAGGACTTCGTAGTAGTCGCGTTTGGACATGGTTCTGTGCGTGTGGTGGGGCTTGGCGGCCGGTGCGAACAATGCGCGTCGGAGAAAAGGCCATGCCGGAGCACTGCGTTCGCAGGCTCCGGCATGGGGTTCAGGTCATCGTGCGCACCTGTGGCGGAAGCGGGGAGGGGCTCAGCCCTTCTTCACTTCCTTGACCTCGGCGTCCACCACGTTGTCGTCGGCAGCCGCAGCGCTGGCGCCGGGGGCAGCACCGCCGGCGGCGCCCGCCGCCTGTGCGGCCTGGGCATCGGCGTAGACTTTCTCGCCCAGCTTCTGGCTGGCGGTCATCAGCGCCGTGGTCTTGGCCTCGATGGCGTCCTTGTCCTCGCCCTTGAGCGCCTCTTCCAGTTCCTTGGAAGCGGCCTCGATGGCGGTCTTGTCGGCCGCATCCAGCTTGTCGCCGTGCTCGCCCAGGCTCTTGGTCACGCTGTGCAGCGCGGCCTCACCCTGGTTGCGGGCCTGCACCAGCTCGAGCTTCTTCTTGTCGTCCGCGGCGTTCAGCTCGGCGTCCTTCACCATCTTCTGGATCTCGTCCTCGGACAGGCCGGAGCTGGCCTTGATGGTGATCTTGTTTTCCTTGCCCGTGCCCTTGTCCTTGGCGGACACGTTCAGGATGCCGTTGGCGTCGATGTCGAAGGTCACCTCGATCTGCGGCACGCCGCGCGGTGCGGCGGGGATGCCCTCGAGGTTGAACTCGCCCAGCAGCTTGTTGGCGCTGGCGATGTCACGCTCGCCCTGGAAGACCTTGATGGTCACCGCGGGCTGGTTGTCGTCGGCAGTGGAGTAGGTCTGCGCGAACTTGGTCGGGATGGTCGTGTTCTTCGCGATCATCTTGGTCATCACGCCGCCCAGGGTCTCGATGCCCAGCGACAGCGGCGTCACGTCCAGCAGCAGCACGTCGGAGCGCTCACCGCCCAGCACCTGGCCCTGGATGGCCGCGCCCACGGCCACGGCTTCATCGGGGTTCACGTCCTTGCGGGGTTCCTTGCCGAAGAATTCCTTGACCTTCTCCTGCACCTTGGGCATGCGGGACATGCCGCCGACCAGGATCACGTCGTCGATGTCGCTCACGCTGATGCCGGCATCCTTGATGGCGGTGCGGCAGGGGGCGATGGTGCGCTCGATCAGCTCTTCCACCAGGGCTTCCAGCTTGGCGCGGGTCAGCTTGATGTTCAGGTGCTTGGGGCCGGTGGCGTCTGCCGTGATGTAGGGCAGGTTGATGTCGGTCTGGGCCGAGTTCGACAGCTCGATCTTGGCCTTCTCGGCGGCTTCCTTCAGGCGCTGCAGGGCCAGCACGTCCTTGGTCAGGTCGACACCTTGCTCCTTCTTGAACTCGCCGATGATGTAGTCGATGATGCGCTGGTCGAAGTCTTCGCCGCCCAGGAAGGTGTCGCCGTTGGTGGCCAGCACTTCGAACTGCTTCTCGCCGTCGACGTCGGCGATCTCGATGATCGACACGTCGAACGTGCCGCCGCCCAGGTCATACACGGCGATCTTGTGGTCGCCCTTGCCGCCCTTGTCCAGGCCGAAGGCCAGGGCCGCGGCGGTGGGCTCGTTGATGATGCGCTTGACTTCCAGGCCGGCGATGCGGCCGGCGTCCTTGGTGGCCTGGCGCTGGCTGTCGTTGAAGTAGGCCGGCACGGTGATCACGGCCTCGGTCACGGGCTCGCCCAGGTAGTCCTCGGCGGTCTTCTTCATCTTGCGCAGCACTTCGGCGCTGATCTGGGGCGCGGCCAGCTTCTGGTCGCGCACCTTGACCCAGGCGTCGCCGTTGTCGGCCTTGATGATCTCGAAGGGCATCAGGTCGATGTCCTTCTGCACTTCCTTCTCGTCGAACTTGCGGCCGATCAGGCGCTTGGCGGCGTAGATGGTGTTCTTGGGGTTGGTGACGGCCTGGCGCTTGGCCGAGGCGCCGACGAGGATCTCGCCGTCGTCCTGGTAGGCCACGATCGACGGCGTGGTGCGCGCACCTTCGCTGTTCTCGATCACGCGGGTGGTGTTGCCTTCCATGATGGCCACGCAGCTGTTGGTCGTGCCCAGGTCAATGCCGATGATTTTTCCCATATCTGACTCCGTATTTTTGAAAAATTGGTGAATTTGCTTGGATGGTCGTTATCTGTGGCTGTTTTTTGGCGCTTCAAGACAGGAATACGCAAAAAACGGCGGCATTTGGCGTCATTTCGGCGCGGCGACGGTCACCAGGGCCGGGCGCATCACGCGGTCGGCGATCAAATAGCCCTTCTGCAGCGTGGCGACCACGGTGTTGGCGTCCTGGTCGGCGGGCACCATGCTGATGGCCTGGTGCTGGTGCGGGTCGAACTTCTCGCCGGCGGCCGGGGCGATGGCGACGACCTTGTTGCGCTCCAATGCCGACAGCAGCTGGCGCAGCGTGGCCTCGGAGCCCTCGCGCAGCACTTCGTTAGGGGCGTCGGCCACGGCCAGGCCGGCTTCCAGGCTGTCCACCACGGGCAGCATGCTCTCGGCGAAGCTCTCGACGCCGAACTTGCGGGCCTTGCTCACTTCCTCGTCGGCGCGGCGGCGGGCGTTCTCGACCTCGGCCTTGGCGCGCAGGTACTGGTCGGCCAGATCGACGTTCTTGGCCTGCAGCTCGGCCACCTGGGCCTGCAGCTGCGCCAGGGCGTCAGCCTCGTTGGCGGCTGCCGCGGCTTCCAGTTCCTCGGGCGACATGGGGTTTTCGTGGGGGGACTGTGGTGGCATGGTCATCGTTGTGCAATCGTTCCAAAAAACAGACTTTCTGATAGGTAGGAGCGCCGGGCGGCATTTCAAGACCCGCATGCGCGTAATGGAGCAGCAAGGTGCCGTTTGACGGCTTTTGGCGCTTGAAATATAATCGTGGGCTTTCCCTTGCCGCACCCTCATCGCATCCGATGTGCGATGTTCTTTGGGGCGGCTATTATCCACAAGGAGTTTGTGCATGCGTCACTACGAGATCGTGCTGCTGATCCACCCCGATCAGAGCGAACAGGTTCCAGCCATGCTGGAGCGCTACAAGGGCATGATTACCGCCGGCGGTGGTCAGATCCACCGTGTTGAAGACTGGGGCCGCCGTCAACTGGCCTACATGATCAACAAGCTGGCCAAGGCTCACTACCTGTGCCTGAATATCGAAGCCGACCAGGCTGTGATGGCTGAACTGGAGCACGCCTTCAAGTTCAACGACGCCGTGCTGCGCCAGCTGACCGTGCAGCGCAAGAAGGCCGACACCGGCCCTTCGTCGATGATGAAGACCGTCGAGCGCGAAGAAGCCCGCAAGGCCACCCAGGCCGAGCACGCTGCTGCCGATCGCTGATCACACCGGTAGGAGGTGAAGAACCACGTTGTCGTGACTGCAGGCCTGGCGGAGATTCAAGCTCTGCGCTACACGCCCGCAGGCCTGCCCGCCGTCGATGTGAAGCTGGAACACCAGTCTTCGCAACCGGAAATGGGGCAGCAGCGACAGGTGAACCTGCTGATCAAGGCGGTGGCCTTTGGCCCGCTGGCCGAGCGAATCGCCCGGCAGGCCGTCGGAAGCATCTGGACGATCCAGGGCTTTCTGGCAACGCCCCGCAACAGCAAATCGGTGGTTCTGCACATCCAGGATATTCAACCAGATTCTTATTGAGAGGTCCGAAATGGCCACGTTCAAGAAATTCAACAAAGACAAGCGCCCCAAGCGCAACACCCAGTCGCTGCTGTTCAAGCGCAAGCGTTTCTGCCGCTTCACCGTGGCTGGCGTGGAAGAGATCGACTACAAGGATGTCGACACGCTGCGCGACTTCATCGCTGAAAACGGCAAGATCATCCCCGCACGCCTGACCGGCACGCGCGCCATCTACCAGCGTCAGCTGAACACCGCCATCAAGCGCGCGCGCTTCCTGGCCCTGGTGCCGTACACCGACCAGCACAAGATCTAAGGAGCACAGCCATGCAAGTTATTCTGCTCGACAAGGTTGTGAACCTGGGCAACCTGGGTGAGATCGTCAAGGTCAAGGACGGTTACGCTCGCAACTTCCTGATCCCCACCGGCCGTGCACGCCGCGCCACCGCTGCCGCCAAGGCCGAGTTCGAAGCCAAGCGCGCCGAACTGGAAAAGGCTGCCGCCGAGAAGCTGGCTGCCGCCCAGGCAAGCGGCGAGAAGCTGGCGGGCGCTACCGTTAAGCTGACCCAAAAGGCTGGCGTGGATGGCCGTCTGTTCGGTTCCGTGACGAACCACGACATCGCCGACGAACTGAACAAGATGGGCTTCTCCGTGGTCAAGTCGCAAGTGCGCCTGCCCAACGGCCCCATCAAGACCGTCAGCGACAACACCGTCGAAGTGGCTCTGCACACCGACGTGGTGGTGGAAGTCAGCGTGTCCGTCTACGGCGAGCACGTCTAAGCACCGCTTGCTGGCCGGGCCTGTTCCCGGCCGTGCAAACCAAAAAAGCCGCTGCAAAGCGGCTTTTTTATTGCGCTATCCTCACTCTTTTTCTCCACCGGTTTTCAGTCAGGATCATCCATGTCCGATGCACTCGAAGGGTTCGTGACCCCCGACCAGCAGGTCGCGCAGCTGCGCATTCCGCCGCATTCGATCGAGTCCGAATCCAGCGTGCTCGGCGGCCTGCTGCTCGACAACCAGGCCTGGGACCGCATGGGCGACGTGCTGGTGGAGACCGATTTCTACCGCCATGAGCACCGGCTGATCTTCAGCGCCATCGCGGGCCTGGTCAACGCCAGCAAGCCGGCCGACGTGATCACCGTCTTCGAGCAGCTGCAAAGCATAGGCAAGGCCGAGGAGGTGGGCGGGCTGACCTACCTGAACCAGCTGGCGCAGTACGTGCCCAGCGCCAGCAACATCCGGCGCTATGCCGAGATCGTGCGCGAGCGCTCGATCCTGCGCAAGCTGGTGACGGCCAGCGACGAGATCGCCACCAACGCCTTCAACCCGCAGGGCAAGCCCGTGGAGCGGGTGCTGGACGAGGCCGAGCAGAAGATCTTCGCCATCGGCGAGGAAGGCTCGCGCATGAAGCAGGGCTTCCAGTCGCTGGAGTCGCTGGTGGTGGACCTGCTGGACCGCGTGCAGGAGATGGCCGACAACCCCGCCGACGTGACCGGCGTGCCCACGGGCTTTTCCGACCTGGACCGCATGACCAGCGGCCTGCAGGCGGGCGACCTGGTGGTGCTGGCGGCGCGCCCGTCGATGGGCAAGACCTCGTTCGCGGTGAACATCGCCGAGCACGTGGCGCTGAACGAGGGCCTGCCGGTGGCGATCTTCTCGATGGAAATGGGCGCGGCCCAGCTGGCGGTGCGTATCGTCGGCTCCATCGGCCGGGTGAACCAGGGCAACCTGCGCACCGGCAAGCTCTCCGACGACGAATGGCCGCGGCTGACCGAGGCCATTGAGCGGCTGCGCACCGTGTCGCTGCACATCGACGAGACGCCGGGCTTGACGCCTTCGGAGCTGCGCGCCAACGCGCGGCGCCTGGCGCGCCAGTGCGGGCAGATGGGCCTGATCGTGGTCGACTACCTGCAGCTGATGAGTGGCTCGGGCTCGGCGAGTTCGGACAACCGCGCGACCGAGCTGGGCGAGATCTCGCGGGGCCTGAAGATGCTGGCCAAGGAGCTGCAGTGCCCGGTGATCGCGCTGTCGCAGCTCAACCGCTCGGTGGAGCAGCGCACCGACAAGCGGCCGATGATGTCCGACCTGCGCGAATCGGGCGCCATCGAGCAGGATGCGGACATCATCATGTTCATCTACCGCGACGACTACTACAACAAGGAGAGCAAGGAGCCGAACATTGCCGAGGTCATCATCGGCAAGCAGCGTAACGGCCCCACTGGCACGGTGAAGCTCTTCTTCCAGAAGAACCAGACCCGCTTCGAGAACCTGGCCATGGGCTACGGCAGCGACGAATACTAAAAAGCATAGCTGCTGGCGCTTGCTGTTAAATGCATTCAAATGGATTTCTATCTGAAATCCAATAGCAATAAGCGCTAGCAGCTCTCATTTTTAGTTGCCCAGTGCGCCCAATGCGCCCATGATCTCCTCGGCGTACAGCAGGCCGGCCAGGCCCCGGCCGTGCTTTTCGCGGCGCACCAGCGAGAGCACGTTGCGGCTGAAGGCGCGGTCGCGGATCGGCCGGTAGACGAGCTGGCCGGCGTGGTACTCCTCGGCGATGTCGAACTTGCTGAGGAAGGCGATGCTGTCGCTGGCGGCGGCCAGGCGCTTCATGGTCTCGATGGAGTTGGTGCGGAAGGCCGGCTCCACGCTCAGCCCGGCCTGCGCGAAGGTGTCGGCGATGATGCCGTGGATCAGCATGGCGCGGTCGGCGAAGATCAGCGGGTAGGCCGCGCAGTGCGCCAGCGGTATCGCCTCCATGCCTGCCAGCGCGTGGCGCGGCGAGATCACCGCGCCCAGGCTGGTGTCCATCTCCCACAGGCTTTCGAGCTGCGGCGACGGCGGCAGGTTGAAGCCCAGGCCCAGGTCAGCCTCGCCGCCCTGCACTGCGGCCACGATCTCCTGCGCCGCCATGATGCGGATCGACAGCCGGATCTGCGGGTGCTGCGCGTAGAAGCCCACGGCCGACGCCGCGACGATGCCGCTGGCCAGGCCGGTCATCGTGGCGATGATGACCTCGCCGCCGGCCAGCGTCTTCAGGTCGCGGATCTCGGCCTCGACCTGGCGGTACTCCAGCATGGTGCGGCGCACATGGGCCAGCAGGATTTCGCCGGCGGCGGTGGGCCTCAGGCCCCGCGGCAGGCGCTCGAACAGCGGCTCGCCGATCTCTTCCTCGAGCTGCAGCACGTGCTTGTTGATGGCCGACGGCGCGACATGCAGCCGCTCGCCGGCCGCGCGTATCGAGCCGCAGCGGGCCACCTCGTCGATGTAGCGCAGCAGGCGCGAGTGCAGCATGGGGTTCTCCCGGTGGTGTGTACTCGAAAAGCGAGCAGTCCGTGCAGAAATCGCTGCTTTTCAGAAGCGGTATTTTACGGTTTCATGGCACCTGTCGCGCAACGGAGCGCCGCCGCCGGGAAAGGGCGACGGAGGCTCCCTAGCGGCGGCGCTGCAATCTTTGAGGCCCCTCGATGCGAACGACTGGCGTTCGTTGCAGCGCCCACCCTGTTCGGCCCAACGCCAATCGAACGAAAGCGAGAAAAAGCCATGTACCAAGAAGTCAGCGAAAGAAACGTCCAGGCGTCCGGCGCGCAGGACTCCGTCGCCGCGCACGAGAGCCACGTGCGGGCCATCTTCGACATCCTGCACGGCAAGCGCGCCGCCGACCTGCTGCTGAAGAACCTGAACATCCTCGACGTGCACAGCGAGTCCGTCTACCAGGGCTCCATCCTGGTCTACGACAAGCGCATCGTGGCGCTGAACCCGGACGAAACCGTGGTCAAGGTGCGCGAGGTGTTCGACGGCCAGGGCCTGTATGCGATTCCCGGCCTGATCGACGCGCACGTCCACTTCGAGGCGCAGCTGGCCCACCCGGTGGCCTTCGGCGAGGCCATCGTGCCCTGCGGCACGACGACCATCTTCTCGGAATGCCTGGACTTCGTCAGCGCCGCCGGCCCCGAGGCCGTCGAGGCCACCCAGGGCCTGTTCAAGGACTACAAGACCCTGCCGTACCGCGTGTTCGCCTTCGCGCCGGGCAAGAAGACCTCGGTGGCGGTGACCGATGCGCTGCTGCAGATGGAGCCGGTGATCGGCCTGGGCGAGCTGGCCCACCTGACCTACAGCGTGGGCAACGACGACGACTTCCGCAAGTCGGCGCTGGGCCGGGCCAAGGGCGGCTTCATGAACACGCACTGGGGCGTGACCGCGCTGTCCGACATGATGCTGAACTACATGCCGGCCATCGGCGCCTATGCCAACCACGACGTGTGGAAGGAGGACGACATCGAGAAGAGCGTGCGCTACGGCCTGCAGACGCAGATCAAGTTCGGCGTGGGCAGCCCCGAGGTCATCAAGACCATGCTGCGCGCCATCGTCAAGCGCAAGTGGCCCACCGACAACTTCCAGCTCTGCGCCGACAACATCTCGGTCGACCGCGTGCTGACCAAGGGCCACATGGACTGGATCGTCTCGCTGTGCGCCGAGATGGGGATCGATCCCATCCAGGCCATCAAGATGGCCACGCTGCACACGGCGCGCGCCTTCAAGATGGACCGGCAGCTCGGCTCGCTGACGCCGGGGCGCTTCGCCGACATCGTGCTGACCGACAGCCTGTCGAAGATCAACCCGCGCTACGTGTTCAAGGACGGCGAGCTGGTCGCCCAGGACCGCAAGATGCTCAAGCGCGTGGAGATCGACTACTCCGGCATGGCCAAGCAGCCCCGCCCGGGCCTGGCCGACCTGGCGCCGGCCCAGCTCGACCTCGCGCCGATGGAAATCTCGGCGGACGGCCAGCAGGCCAAGGTCTACCTGTTCGACGTCTACGGCCGTGGCCACGAGAAGTTCTTCCAGGAAGTCTGGGTGCCCTACGTGGACGGCCAGGTCGTGCCCGAGTACCAGGGCGTGCGGCTCAACCGCATCTCGGTGGTGCAGCGCTATGCCAACGGCCAGCGCCACGTGGTCAACGGCCTGTTCAAGGGCGTGTCCATCGAGCGCGGCGCGGTCGCCACCTTCTGGCCGGCGCCCAAGGCCTACTTCGTGGCCGTGGGCAGCGACAGCGCTGAGATGTGCCACTGCCTGCAGCAGGTCGATGCCCAGGTGGGCGGCTGCATCGTCACCGACAATCGCCAGGTGAAGGCCGGGCTGCCGCTGGCCATCTACGGCGTGATGGCCAACATGGGCCTGGACGAGCTGCTGGCGGGCACCCGCGCCATCGACGCCGCGCTGGAGGACCTGGGCAACCGCAACGAGGGCGAGCCCGTGGTCAACAAGCTGCTGACCCTGTTCATCTCGCTGGACCGCTTCGGGTTCATGGTGTGACGGGCCTGCGCTAGCAGGCAAACCGGCGGGCGCCTCGACGCGCCCGCCTGGCAAAGACAAAAGAATCCAAGGAGACAAGCATGATTCACCACGAGACGGACGCAGGCATCGTCGACACCGGCAGCCTGCAGCGGCGCTGGATCACCTACGGCGCCGGCATCTACATCCTGACGCTGGGCGTGAGCCTGGCCATCCGCGCGGGCATAGGCATCTCGCCGCAGAGCAGCCTCACGCGCACCATGACCCTGGTGTTCCCGCCGCTGAGCCAGGGCACCTACAACTTCATCCTGGAGTTGTTCATGCTGCTGCTGACCTACCTGGTGCTGCCCAAGGACTTCAAGCTGAAGAACTTCGCCGCGCTGATCCCGGCCTTCGCGCTGGCGGCCTTCCTCGACCTGAACCTGATGCTCACCAAGTCCCTGGTGCTGACGGACTACGGCGCCAGGTTCGCGCTGCTGGCCTTTGCCGACGCGCTGCTCGCCTTCGGCCTGTTCCTGATGATCCGCGCCAACCTGGTGCTCATGCCCATCGACATGTTCGTCAACACCATCTTCAAGCGCACGGGCTGGAAGTGGGGCAACCTCAAGACCGGCTTCGACTGCACGCTGCTGGTGATCTCGGCGCTGATCGGCCTCATCTGCCTGGGCGAGCCCAAGTTCATCCGCGAGGGCACGATCATCAACGCCATCCTCGTGGGCCAGTACATCCGGCTCTACTTCTTCCTGTTCCGCAAGCTGACGGCGGCCAAGGCGCCCCAGGTGTCCGAGGACGCGGCCACGCCGCACATCGCGGGCAGCTCCGCCAAGTAAGGCCTTCCTTCTCACTCTGAAAACCCAAGGCGCGGCGCGCATGCCGCCGCGCCTGCGGCAGGGCTTTGCCCGTTTTTGCCAGCAAACATACCGAACACAAACACCAAACACCACACGGGGATGCGAATCATGAAAAAGACAATCGCCATGCTTGCGGCCACGGCTTGCGCCAGCGGCGCCTGGGCGCAGAACGTCACGTTGTCCGGCCTGGTCGATGCCTACGCCGGCTCGATGCAGGCCTCGGGCAGCCAGCGCGCGGCCGTCGTCAACTCGGGCGGCATGAGCACGTCATGGTGGGGCATGGAAGGCAAGGAGGACCTGGGCGGCGGCCTCAAGGCCGAGTTCAAGCTCGGCGGCTATTTCCGCGCCGACAGCGGCACGCCGGGGCGCTTCAATGGCAACGAGAGCTTCTTCAGCCGCAATGCCTTCGTGGGCCTGGCGGGCGATTTCGGCACCGTGCACCTGGGCCGCGACGGCGCGCCGAACTTCCTGCCCACCGCGCTGTTCAATGCCTTCGGCGACTCGTTCACCTTCTCGCCCATCATCCTGCACGGCGACGTGCCGCTGTACAACGGCACCGGCTGGGATTCGGCCAATGCCGCCGACACCGGCTGGAGCAACCAGATCCGCTACACCACGCCCAGTTTCGGCGGCCTCACGGCGAACCTGCACTACCAGTTCGGCGAGGTGCCGGGCGACAGCGGCAAGCGCAACATGGGCGCGAGCTTTTTGTACTTCAACGGCCGCTTCGGCCTCGGCGGCTTCGTGCACCGGGTGCGCATGGACAACCCGCTGCCCGGCACCATCGGCCAGGTCAAGCTCGGCTTCTCGCAGCAGGATGCGTGGATGCTGTCGGGCAAGGCCGGCTTCGGCCCGGTGAACCTGTACGCCAACTACGAGCAGACCAAGAACGACAATTACGCCGGCGCCCCCGGCAACGCCAAGAGCAAGACCTGGAGCCTGAGCGCCGACTACGAGCTGGGGCAGGGCAAGCTGCTGGCGGCCTACGCCAACACCCGCTGGACGGGCTCGGCCGGCGTGGCGATCGCCGGCCTCAAGCGCGGCACGCTGTCGCTGGGCTACGACCACCACCTCTCCAAGCGCACCGACCTGTACGCGGTGGCCATGGGCGACAAGATCACCGGCTACAACCGCGGCACCTCGTTCGCGGTGGGGGTACGGCACCGCTTCTGAGCAGCGGCAAGGATTGCGAGTGGAGTGAAATTGATAGCGTGTGGCGCTTGCTGTGCAAGGGCTACACGCTTTTTTTATGCCTATTCTGCCGCGCTGGGGCCTTGCTCGGCTATCCAGGCCTCGAAGGCCTGCAGCGCCTGCGAGGGCTCGCCGTGCTGCGGGTAGGCGAACCAGTAGCTCTGCGTGCCGGGCAGGGTCTGGCGGTGGGCGCGCACCACCTGGCCGGCATCCAGCGCGTTCTGCACCAGCGCCTGCGGCACCAGCCCCAGGCCCAGGCCGGCGGCCGCGGCGGCGATGACCATCGAGAACAGTTCGTACTTCGGCCCGCGCGAGGCCGGCACCGAATAGCCCCAGCCGGCCAGCGCGTACCAGTCGCGCCAGGCGTCGGGGCGGCTCTGCAAGCCGATGTGGGTCAGCTGGCTCCAGGCGGCCTCGTCGCCGAGGTCGTGCAGTTCGGCAAAGGCGGCGCTGCACACGGGGATGCATTCGCCGTCCTGCGCGATGCGCCGGCCCCGGGTGTGGGGCCAGAGCCGGTCGCCAGAGAAGATGGCGGCGTCGAACTGGCTCTGCTCCAGCGCGAACGGGTCGGAGCGCACCGACAGGTGCACCTGGATGTCGGGGTGGCGCTCGGCAAAGCGCGGCAGGCGCGGGATCAGCCACTGCGTGGCAAAGCTGGAGACCACGGCCAGGTGCAGCGCATAGCCCTGGCTGCGGCTGTTGGCGATCTCCTGCGTGTCGCGCTCCAGGCCGTTCAGGTGCTGGCGCACGCGCTGGGCATAGCGCCGGCCGGCGTCGGTCAGCAGCACGCGGCGCTTGTGGCGCACGAACAGCGGCACGCCCAGGCGCTCTTCCAGCGCCGCCACATGGCGGCTCACCGCGCTGGCGGTGAGCGCCAGCTCGTCGGCCGCGCGCGAGAAGCTGCCGTGCCGCGCCGAGGCCTCGAAGGCCTGCAGCAGGCCGATACCGGGAATGGCGTTACGCATCGGCCGCCACGGGGATGTTCGGAAAAATCACCATATTGCGCAATCTTGGCATTTTGCGGTTGCTGTTCCATCGCATAGCATGTTTGCCCAGTGTACGCATGCCGGGGCATGCGGCTTCAGTCGTTCAGAGGAAAGAGCAATGTCGGATTCCCGTACCCGTTTGCAGCAGATACAGAAGGCGCTTGGCCTGGACCTCCAGGCCCACGCAGGACCGGACTGGACCAGCCGCGCGCCGCGCGATGGCGCGGCGCTGGCCGGCGTGCGCGCACACACGGCCGACGAGGCACAGGCCGCGATCGGTGCCGCGCACCGGGCGTACCTGGCCTGGCGCAACGTGCCGGCGCCGGTGCGCGGCGAACTGGTGCGCCGCCTGGGCGAGCAGCTGCGCCGCCACAAGGCCGCTTTAGGCGAGCTGGTGTCGCTGGAGGCCGGCAAGATCAGCTCCGAGGGCCTGGGCGAGGTGCAGGAGATGATCGACATCTGCGACTTCGCCGTCGGCCTGTCGCGCCAGCTGCACGGGCTGACGATCGCCAGCGAGCGCCCCGGCCACCGCATGATGGAGACTTGGCATCCCATGGGCGTGGTGGGCATCATCTCGGCCTTCAATTTCCCGGTAGCGGTCTGGTCGTGGAATGCGGCGCTGGCGCTGGTCTGCGGCAATGCCATCGTCTGGAAGCCGTCCGAGAAGACGCCGCTCACCGCCATCGCCTGCCAGCACCTGCTGCAGCAGACCATCGCGGCCTTCAATGCCGAGAAACCCGGCGCCGTGCCCGAGGGCCTGAGCCAGCTGCTGATAGGCGGGCGCGACGTGGGCGAGGCGCTGGCCTCCAGCCCGCAGGTGGCCGTGGTCAGCGCCACGGGCTCGACCCGCATGGGGCGGCAGGTGGCCGTCCAGGTGGCCGAGCGCTTCGGCCGCTCCATCCTGGAGCTGGGCGGCAACAACGCGATGGTCGTCACGCCCTCGGCCGACCTGGAGCTGGCCGCGCGCGCCATCACCTTCGCCGCGGTGGGCACGGCGGGCCAGCGCTGCACCACGCTGCGCCGGCTGATCGTGCATGCCTCGGTGGCCGATGCGCTGCTCGCCCGGCTGGAAAAGATCTACCAGAGCATCGCCATCGGCGATCCGCTGGCCGATGGCACCCTGGTCGGCCCGCTGATCGACCGCGCTGCCTTCGACGCCATGCAGCAGGCGCTGGCCCAGGCCCGCGACCAGGGAGGCCAGGTGCTGGGCGGCGAGCGCGTGCGGGAGGACCTGGGCACCGATGCCTGGTACGTGCGCCCGGCGCTGGTGCGCATGCCGGCGCAGTCGGCGGTGGTGCAGCACGAGACCTTCGCGCCCATCCTCTATGTGCTGCGCTACGAGGGCGACACCGACGAGGCCATCGCCCTGCAGAACGCCGTGCCGCAGGGCCTGTCGTCGGCCATCTTCACCGCCAGCCTGGCCGATGCGGAGCGCTTCATGTCGCCTGCGGGAAGCGACTGCGGCATCGCCAATGTCAACATCGGCACCTCGGGCGCGGAGATCGGCGGCGCCTTCGGCGGCGAGAAGGAGACCGGCGGCGGCCGCGAGTCCGGCTCCGACGCCTGGAAGGGCTACATGCGCCGCGCGACCAACACCATCAACTACAGCGGCGCGCTGCCGCTGGCGCAGGGCGTGCGCTTCGACGTTTGACAGGGAGACAAGGCGATGACGGAATCCGCGAACAAATCGGCGCGCACCGGCGGCCAGCTGGTGGTGGACCAGCTGCGCGTGCACGGCGTGCAGCAGCTCTTCACCGTGCCGGGCGAGAGCTTCCTGGCGGTGCTCGATGCGCTGCACGACGCCCCCATCGAGGTGACGATCTGCCGCCAGGAGGGCGGCGCCAGCATGATGGCCGAGGCCCAGGGCAAGCTCACGGGCCGGCCCGGCATCTGCTTCGTCACGCGCGGGCCGGGCGCGACGAATGCCTCGGCGGGCCTGCACATCGCGATGCAGGACTCGACGCCGATGATCCTCTTCGTGGGCCAGATCGAGCGCGCCGCGCGCGACCGCGAGGCCTTCCAGGAGCTGAACTACCGCGCCGTCTTCGGCCCCATGGTCAAGTGGGCGACCGAGATCGACGACGTGCACCGCGTGCCCGAGACCATCGCCCGCGCCTTCTCAGTGGCCACCAGCGGCCGCCCCGGCCCGGTGGTGATCGCGCTGCCCGAGGACATGCTGCGCGAGACCTCCACGGTGGCCGACGCGCGACCGTACCAGCCGGCCAGCGCCGCGCCGGCGCCCGCCGACGTGCAGCAGGTGGTGGCGCGCCTGGCCGCCGCCGAGCGGCCCATCATCATCGCCGGCGGCTCGCGCTGGAGCGCGCAGGCGCACGCCGACCTGGCGGCCTTTGCCGAGCGCCTGGCCGTGCCGGTGGCCTGCTCGTTCCGCCGGCAGATGCTGTTCCCGGCCGACCACCCCTGCTATGCGGGCGACGTGGGTCTGGGCATCAACCCCAAGCTGGTAGAGCGCATCCGCGATGCCGACCTGGTGCTGCTGCTGGGCGGGCGCATGTCCGAGGTGCCGTCGCAGGGCTACACGCTGCTGGACATTCCCACGCCGAAGCAGCCGTTGATCCACGTGCATCCCGATCCCGACGAGCTGGGCCGCGTCTACCAGGCCGAGCTGGCCGTGGTGGCCGCACCCGATGCCTTCTGCGCCGCGCTGGTGCAGGCAGATGCGCCGGCTGCATCCGCTGCTCGCCAAGCCGCAGTGAAGGCCGCGCATGATGCCTACCTGGCCTGGAGCGACCCGGCGCCGATCTGCGTGCCCGGCGAGCTGCAGATGGGCGCCGTGATGCAGCACCTGCGCGAGGTGCTGCCGGCGGATGCGGTGTTCTGCAACGGCGCGGGCAACTTCGCCACCTGGGTGCACCGCTTCTGGCCCTTCACCCACTACGGCACGCAACTTGCGCCCACCAGCGGCAGCATGGGCTACGGCTTTCCGGCGGCGGTGGGCGGCCAGCGCCTGCGGCCCGAGCAGACCTTCGTCTGCTTCGCCGGCGACGGCGATTTCCTGATGCACGGCCAGGAGTTCGCCACCGCCGTGCAGTACCGGCTGCCGGTGATCGTGGTGCTGATCGACAACGGCATGTACGGCACCATCCGCATGCACCAGGAGCGCGACTACCCCAACCGCGTCAGCGGCACCGAGCTGCACAACCCCGACTTCGTGGCCTACGCCCACGCCTTCGGCGGCAAGGGCGCGCTGGTGGAAAAGACCGCCGACTTCGCCCCCGCGCTGGCCGAGCTGCGCACCTGGGCCGCCGAGCACCGCCTGCCGGTGCTGCTGCACTGCAAGCTCGATCCGCAGGCCATCACGCCTTCGCGCAGCCTGGACCAGATCCGCGGCACGGGCGTTTAACCAGATTTCAATAAAAAATAGCTGCCAGTGCTTGTGTAGCAAGCGCTGGCAGCTATGGTTTTAGGAGTTCTGGTTTTACAGCACTTCGCTGGCGAAGTCCGCCAGGCGCGAGCGTTCGCCGCGCGCCAGCGTGACGTGGCCGCTGTGCGGCCAGCCCTTGAAGCGGTCCACCACATAGGTCAGGCCCGACGAGCCCTCGGTCAGGTAGGGCGTGTCGATCTGCGCCAGGTTGCCCATGCAGATGATCTTGGAGCCCGGGCCGGCGCGGGTGATCAAGGTCTTCATCTGCTTGGGCGTCAGGTTCTGCGCCTCGTCGATGATGACGTACTTGTTCAGGAAGGTGCGGCCGCGCATGAAGTTCATGCTCTTGATCTTGATGCGGCTGCGGATCAGCTCGTTGGTCGCGGCGCGGCCCCATTCGCCGGCGTTGCCGCCGTCGCCCTTGGCCAAAAATTCAAGGTTGTCGTCCAGCGCGCCCATCCACGGGCCCATCTTCTCTTCCTCGGTGCCGGGCAGGAAGCCGATGTCCTCGCCCACGCTCACGGTGGCGCGGGTCATGATGATCTCGGTGTAGCGGCGCTCGTCCAGCACCTGGGTCAGGCCGGCGGCCAGCGCCATCAGGGTCTTGCCGGTGCCGGCCGTGCCGGCCAGCGTGACGAAGTCCACGTCCGGGTCCATCAGCAGGTTGAGCGCGAAGTTCTGCTCGCGGTTGCGCGACGTCACGCCCCAGACGTTGTTCTTCTGGTGGCCATAGTCCTTCAGCGTCTCCAGCACCGCGGTCTTGTCGCGGATCTCGATCACGCGGGCGTACAGGCTGTTCTCGCCCGGCGCCTCGTAGTAGACGAACTGGTTGATGTGCAGCTCTTGCGTGAATGGGCCGCTGATCCGGTAGCGCGTGGCGGGGCCGGACTGCCAGCTCTCCACCTTCTTGCCGACCTTGCTCCAGAAGTCCGGCGGCAGCGCGAGCATGCCGCCATACAGCATGTCGCCGTCTTCCAGCGTCTTGTCGTTCTGGTAGTCCTCGGCCTCCAGGCCCAGCGCGCGCGCCTTGACGCGCATGTTGATGTCCTTGGACACCAGCACCACCTGGCGGGTCGGGTAGCGCGTGCGCAGCGCATCGACCACGCCGAGGATCTGGTTGTCGGCCTTGCCCTGCGGCAGGCTGCCCGGCAGCTCGTAGCTCAGCGGCTCGGTCTGGAAGAACAGGTGCCCGGCGGCGCCGCGCTGGCCGGTGGCATCCAGGCGGATGCCCTGGTCCAGCGCCCCCGAGTCCTGCGTGGCGACCAGCGCGTCCAGCGTGCGGCTGGCCTGGCGGCCGTTGCGGGCCACTTCGGTCATGCCCTTCTTGTGGGCGTCCAGCTCCTCGAGCACGATCATCGGCAGGTAGATGTCGTGTTCCTCGAATCGGAACAGGCTGGTCGGGTCGTGCAGCAGCACATTGGTGTCCAGCACGAACAGCTTGGGCACGGTGGAATGGCCGACGGTCTTCGGCGCCTTGGCGGGCGCGGCAGCCGGCACGAGCTGCGACGGGGCAATGGCGACGGGCTTGCCGCGCTGGCGGGCGTTGCCCTTGGGCGCGGCGGGCTTCGGTGCGGGCTTGCTGGCCACGGGTACATGAGCAGGCGCAGGTGCGGCCATCGCGCTGACTGCTGCCGGCTGTACGTCGGCCAGGTCCTCGTCGTCGGCTTCCGGCATTTTGGCCAGGTTGGATGCCTTGGCCTTGGCAGCGGCCTTGTCGTAGCCGGAAGGCGAGAGGCGGGCGGCGCGCTTGGTGGGGGCGGGAGGCAAGGGCATGAATCGGGGCCTTTACTTCGGTAGGGAATACATCGGGTCGATCCGGGGCGGCGCGGGTACCCCCCAAGACAAAAGGCTATCCTGCTCGCAAGATAGCCTTGGTTCGGGTGGGAAACACGTGCTCGCCGCGCTCAATCGCATGGTTTCATTATGCACACTCCAGGTCGCCGGAATGTCATTGGATTGCCATACATCGGTCACCAAAACAAAAGCGCGCCGAAGCGCGCTTTGCCGGGGCCGGGACAGGCCGCGGAACAGGTGGGAGTAGGCGTTTAAGCCGCCTTCTTCTGGGCGGCCTTCATCGACTTGACGGCCTTGAGCACTTCTTCCACGTGGCCGGGCACCTTGAGGCCGCGCCATTCCTGCACCAGAATGCCTTCGGGGCTGATCAGGAAGGTGCTGCGCTCGATGCCCTTGACCTTCTTGCCGTACATGATCTTGTTCTTGACCACGCCGAACATGTGGCACATCTTCTCCTCGGTGTCGGCGATCAGCTCGAAGGGCAGCTCGAGCTTGGTCTTGAAGTCGTCGTGCGACTTCATGTTGTCGCGCGAGACGCCGAACACGGCAGCGCCGGCCTTGACGAAGTCGGCGTACTGGTCGCGGAACTGCATGGCTTCGGTGGTGCAGCCGGGGGTGTTGTCCTTCGGGTAGAAGTAGAGCACCACGATTTGCCCCTGGTGAGAGGTGTTGGAGACTTTCACGCCTCCAGTCGCCTGAGCCTCAAATTCGGGGAGGGATTTGTTGACAACAACTGCCATAGCGCTTCATTTGCTCCAGAATAGTCGTGAACAGGCCGAAGGAGACGGGGAATATGTTATTGTTGTGAGGGCCTTCGACCGCAGACCGCTATTTTAGCGCGAAACGCGATATTTATCTAACCCCTGATATGCCAAAACTATGGCAAAGGGGTTATACGGCCGCTTCCAGCACCGCCGCGAGCAGCACCTTGCGGCCTTCTCCAGCCAGAATGTTGTAGGTTCGGCACGCAGCCTGTGTGTCCATGGTCTCCACGCCCAGGCGCTTTCCCATCAGTGGCGCGAGCCAGGCCGGCGGCGGAAAGCGCAGCCGCTGGCCGCTGCCGAAAATGATGGTTTCCACCCCGAAATCGGCCAGCTGCGCGAAATGCTCGGCCCCCAGATCCTCGAAGCGGCTGCAATGCCAGTCGCGCAGCTCGCCCAGCGAACTCAGCACGATGCTGTGCGTGAGCTTTTCCTGGTCGACGGCGATCCAGCCTGGCCCATAGGCGGTGATGGTCTTGGTGTCGGATTTGTCAGGTTGAAACTTCATGTAAATGGCGGCAAAGGAGGGCGCGTGACAGCGAATGTGGGCGCTTTCATGGGTCTGCGCGGGAACTGTGGTCAAATTATAGGTTTCACCCCTTTCAAGCACTGGTCTTTGCCATGAAGTCGATCCACAAGTCAGCCAAGCTGAGCAACGTTCTCTACGATGTCCGGGGTCCTATCGTGGATGCGGCCAAGCAGATGGAGGACGAGGGCCAGAAGATCATCAAGCTGAACATCGGCAACATGGCCCCCTTCGGCTTCGATCCGCCGGAAGAGGTGGTGCAGGACATGGCGCGCAATCTGCCCGATTCCGCCGGCTATTCGGACAGCAAGGGCATCTTCGCGGCGCGCAAGGCCGTGATGCACTACACGCAGCAGCAGGGCATCGCCGGCGTGACGCTGGAAGACATTTACCTCGGCAACGGCGCCAGCGAGCTGATCGTGATGGCCACCAACGCGCTGCTCAACGACGGCGACGAGCTGCTGCTGCCCTCGCCGGACTACCCGCTGTGGACGGCGGCCACCAGCCTGTCGGGCGGTGTGCCGGTGCACTATGTATGCGACGAGGCCAACGGCTGGATGCCCGACCTGGCCGACATGCGCGCCAAGATCACGCCGCGCACGCGCGGCATCGTGGTGATCAACCCCAACAACCCCACCGGTGCGCTCTATAGCAACGAGCTGCTGCGCGGCATCGTGCAACTGGCGCGCGAGCACGACCTGGTGCTGCTGGTGGACGAGGTCTACGACAAGGTGCTGTACGAAGGCGTCAAGCACACGGCGATGGCCTCGCTGTCCACCGATGTGCTCACGCTCACCTTCAACTCGCTGTCCAAGGCCTACCGCTCCTGCGGCTTCCGCGCCGGCTGGATGGTGGTGTCGGGCGATAAGCCGCGCGCCCGCGACTACATCGAGGGCCTGAACATGCTGGCCAACCTCAAGCTCGGCTCCAACGTGCCGGGCCAGTGGGCCATCCAGACCGCGCTGGGCGGCTACCAGAGCATCAACGACCTCATCAAGGAAGGCGGGCGCCTGCGCCGCCAGCGCGACCTGGCCTATGAGCTGATCACGAAGATTCCCGGCGTCACCTGCGTCAAGCCGCAGGCGGCGCTGTACATGTTCCCGCGGCTGGACCCGGAGATGTACCCGATCGCGGACGACCGCCAGTTCTTCATGGAAGTGCTGCGCGCTACGCGCGTGATGCTGGTGCAGGGCTCGGGCTTCAACTACCCGGACAACCAGCATTTCCGCATCGTCTTCCTGCCGCACGAGGACGACCTGCGCGAGGCCATCAACCGCCTCGCGGGCTTCCTGGCCAGCTACCGGCTGCGCCACGGCAAGGCGGCCGCCTGATACTCATTTTTTAATAGCTGATGGCGCTCATGGACAGGGCGCTGAAGCCTTGTTTGACTGGTAATCTGATATGAAATCCATCCAAGTCGGCCTGTTGGGCATCGGTACGGTAGGCAGCGGCGTGTTCAGCGTGCTGCGCCGCAACCACGACGAAATCCGTCGCCGCGCAGGCCGCGACATCGAAATCACCATGGTGGCCGACCTGGACGAGGCCCGCGCCCGTGCCGTGGTGGGCGATTCGGTGAAGGTGGTGAACGACGCACGCGCCGTGATCGCCAACCCCGACATCGACGTGGTGATCGAGCTGATCGGCGGCTACGGCATCGCCAAGCAGCTGGTGCTGGAGGCGATTGCCGCCGGCAAGCACGTGGTGACCGCCAACAAGGCACTGCTGGCCGTGCATGGCACCGAGATCTTCAAGGCCGCCGCCGCCAAGGGCGTGATCGTGGCCTACGAGGCGGCCGTGGCCGGCGGCATCCCGATCATCAAGGCGCTGCGCGAAGGCCTGACGGCCAACCGCATCCAGTGGGTGGCGGGCATCATCAACGGCACGACGAACTTCATCCTGTCCGAGATGCGCGACAAGGGCCTGGACTTCGACGTGGTGCTCAAGGAGGCGCAGCGCCTGGGCTATGCCGAGGCCGATCCGACCTTCGACATCGAGGGCGTGGACGCCGCGCACAAGGCCACGCTGATCAGCGCCATCGCCTTCGGCATCCCGGTGCAGTTCGACAAGGCCTATGTGGAAGGCATCACCCGCCTGTCGGCGTCCGACATCCGCTATGCCGAGCAACTGGGCTACCGCATCAAGCTGCTGGGCATTGCCAAGCGCGGCGACAAGGGCATCGAGCTGCGCGTGCACCCCTCGCTGGTGCCGGCCAAGCGCCTGATCGCCAACGTGGAAGGCGCGATGAACGCCGTGGTCGTGCACGGCGACGCCGTGGGCACCACGCTGTACTACGGCAAGGGCGCGGGCTCCGAGCCCACGGCCAGCGCGGTGATCGCCGACCTGGTCGACATCGCCCGCCTGCAGGGTGCCGACGAGGCGCACCACGTGCCGGCGCTGGCCTTCCAGTCCAGCTCGCTGGCCGAGGCCGCGGGCGAGCTGCCCATCCTGCCGATGTCCGAAGTCATCACCAGCTACTACCTGCGCCTGCGCGTGGCCGACGAGGCCGGCGTGCTGGCCAAGGTCACCGGCATCCTGGCCGATGCCGGCATCAGCATCGACGCGCTGCTGCAGCGCGAGGCCGATGAGGTGGGTGGCGAAGGCTCGACCCAGACCGACCTGATCATCCTCACGCACGACACCCGCGAGGGCGACATGGACGCCGCGCTGGCGCAGATCCAGGGCCTGCCGTCGGTGCTGGCGCCGATCACCCGCATCCGCAAGGAAGGCCTGAACTGACCAGGCCCATGCGCCATCGCACCCGACCCGGAGCCATTCCTGTGCGGTGCGATGCGCGCACTCACCTTTCCAAAGGCTGGCGCCCCGTGGCGCTAGCCTTTTTCATGGGCGCCTCAAGCCTTGCAGGGGCCGCGCCCGTCGAGGTCTACCGCGGCACCCTGGGCCAGGCCGAGGTGGTGATGGAGTTGGGCGCGCCCCAGGCGGACGGCACGCGCACAGGGCGTTATTTCTACCTGCGCCACGGCGTGGACATTCCGCTCCGGGGTCGCCTGGACCAGCTGGCCGAAGCCCAGCCCTTGACCGGCGAGCTGCTGCAAAAGCGGGAGGCCGGCGCACCGGATGCGCCGTTGTTCCAGGACGCCGCGCAGCGGCAGGTCATCTGGCACGCCCGCCTGCAAGGCGATGCGCTGGCGGGCGAGTGGGAGGACGGTATCCGCGGCGGCAGGCTGCCATTCAGCCTTGGACGCGTTGCGCAATACGACCCCGAGAAGATCGCACCGCGAGGCGTGGAAGCGGTGACCCAGGCCATTGTGCAAGGCGCAGGCAGCGGAATTGCGGAAGGCGTCGCCATCAGCATGCAGGCCACGCCTTACGACTACCTGCGCGTGGCCCGCCCGCTGGAGCAGGGCAGGGAGGTGGTGGTGACCTCCAACCTGGCCTGGCGGCCCGTGCGCGATACGCGCACCCGGTTCTGGTATCCGCGCCTGACACGCCACCCCGACGCAGGCATCCTCGCCCAGGCCAATGCCCTGCTGGAGCAGCGCCATTGGGCCATGAGTTTGCAGGCGCTGGCCTGCAAGTCCTCCCTCTACGAGAGTACCGGCCCCGAGGCGGGGACGCTGGGCTATTTCGACCACGAGCAAATCAAGCCCAGCTATCTGTCCACCACCTTGATGAGCGTGACCGAGTCCGGCTCCCCTTCCTGTGGCGGGGCGCATCCCAACAACCATTTCGATCCGTTCACGCTGGATCTGCTGCGGGGCGGCTATCTGGATTTTTCGCGCCTGCTCAAGGGCTATCGCCATGGCCCGGAGGGCCGCGAATACAGCCCCCAGCTGGTGAGCTTCATCCGGAAGGCGGTTGCCAGCCAGCCCAAACCCCGGGATGACCATGAATGCACGGACCTGTTGCCCAACTACATGGCGCTGAGGTTCGAAGCGCCGGGCAAGCTCGGTTTCGTGATCTCGGGCATAGGCCATGCCGGGAGTGTGTGCCTTGGCAGCGGCGTGAGCCTGCCGTTTGGCAAGCTCAAGCCCATTCTCAAGCCCGAGGCTGCCCGCTATTTGTTCCCCCCGGCCCGATAGCCAACAGCCCGTGCGCGGGCCCGGCAATGCAAATGCGATGGCAGGGGGCGCTCGCTGTGACCGATAATGGAAGGCTTGGCGGCATGGCTGATGCCGCCGACCCGGGCGCACGGTGGCTGAGGCCGCTTGCATGGCAATGCAGGTCTCGAAGCGGCGGCGCACGCTCCGAATGCTGATTTTGACGAGTTCCTGATGCTGTATCTGTCCACCCGCGGTCACGCAGACCGCAAGCGTTTCTGCGACATCCTGCTCGAAGGCTTGGCGCCCGATGGCGGCCTGTACCTGCCCGAGCAATACCCGCGCATCGACGATGCCAGGCTGACCCAGCTGCGCGAGACGTTGGCCACCCAGGGCTATGCGGCGCTGGCGTACGAGATCCTGTCGCTGTACATCGACGATATTCCGGCTGACGACCTGCGCGCGATCTGCGCCAAGACCTATACGAAGGAAGTCTTCGGCACCGCCGCCATCGTGCCGGTGCGACAGCTCGAAGGCAACTTGCTGATCGAAGCTCTGTCCAATGGCCCCACGCTGGCCTTCAAGGACATGGCCATGCAGTTGCTGGGCAACCTGTTCGAATACGAGCTCAAGCGCCGCGGCGAGCAGCTCAACATCCTGGGTGCCACCAGCGGCGACACCGGCAGCGCTGCCGAATACGCCATGCGCGGCAAGCAGGGCGTGCGCGTGTTCATGACCAGCCCGCACGGCCGCATGAGCCCCTTCCAGCAGGCGCAGATGTTCAGCCTGCAGGACGAGAACATCCACAACCTGGCCATCGAAGGCGTGTTCGACGACTGCCAGGACATCGTCAAGGCGGTCAGCAACGACCACGCCTTCAAGGCGAAGTACAAGATCGGCACCGTCAACTCCATCAACTGGGCGCGCCTGCTGGCCCAGGTGGTGTACTACTTCGCCGGCTACCTGCAGGCCACCAAGGCGAACGCCGAGCAGGTCAGCTTCACCGTGCCCTCGGGCAACTTCGGCAACATCTGCGCCGGCCATGTGGCGCGCCAGATGGGCCTGCCGATCGCCAAGCTGGTCGTGGCCACCAATGAGAATGACGTGCTCGACGAGTTCTTCCGCACCGGCGTGTACCGCGTGCGCGGCGCGGCCCATACCTACGAGACCTCGAGCCCGTCGATGGACATCTCGAAGGCCAGCAATTTCGAGCGCTTCGTGTTCGACCTGGTGGGCCGCGACGGCGCGCGCACCAACGAGCTGTTCGCCAACGGCGTGGGCAGGCAGGGCGTGTTCGACCTGAGCCAGGACCCGGCCTTCCAGGACGCCGCCGCGCGCTACGGCTTTGCCAGCGGCAAGAGCACGCACGCCGACCGCCTGGCCACCATCAAGGACACGTACCAGCGCTTCGGCCAGATGATCGACACCCACACCGCCGATGGCGTGAAGGTGGCGCGCGAGCAGCTGCAGCCCGGTGTGCCGATGATCGTGCTGGAGACCGCGCTGCCCATCAAGTTCGCCGAGACCATCGAAGAGGCGCTGGGCCGCGCGCCCGAGCGCCCGGCGCAGTTCGACGGCATCGAGTCGCTGCCCAAGCGCGTCAAGGTGCTGCCGGCCGATGTGCAGCAGGTCAAGCAGTACATCGCCGCGCACTGCGACTGATTTCAAATAAAAAATGGCTCCAGCGCTTATGTAGAAAGCGCTGGTAGCTATCAATAATGGAGCGTGATATGCATGTGGTGTGCTTTGCGGGCTATTCGGGCAGCGGCAAGACCACCCTGATCGAACGGCTGATCCCGCTGCTGTGCCAGCGGGGGCTGCGGGTGTCGGTCATCAAGCACACGCACCACCGCTTCGACGTCGACACGCCCGGCAAGGACACCTGGCGCCACCGCGAGGCCGGGGCGCTGGAGGTGCTGGCCGCGTCCGACATGCGCACCGTGCTGATGCGCGAGAACACCCGGCCCCGCGAGCCCGACGTGCACCAGCTGATCGCGCAGCTCGACGCCTCGGCGGACTGGGTGCTGGTCGAAGGCTTCAAGCACAGCGACCTGCCCAAGCTCGAGGTCCGGCGCAGTGCAGCACTCTCCGACGACCGGCCGGCGCTGTACCCGCACGACGCCTGCGTGCAGGCCGTGGTCACGGACCTGGCGCTGGCCACCCGCCTGCCGCTGCTGCCCGTCGACGACCCGCAGGCCGTGCTGCACTGGCTGCTGGCGCGGGCCGACGCATTTGCCTACACACCGCCCTGCGTCTTCGCCGGCGATGTCGCCTGAAAGGAAACCCATGTCGAACCCCACCCGTCCTCCGTTGAAGCCGCTGCAGCAGGCCTGGGAAGAGCTGCTGGCCTATGCCGTGCCGCTGGCCGCGCCCGAGCTGGTGCCGACGCACGAGGCCGACGGCCGCGTGCTGGCCGAGTCCATCCGCGCCGAGCTGCAGGTGCCGCCGCAGGACAACAGCGCCATGGACGGCTACGCCGTGCGCAGCGCCGACATCGCGCAGGCTGGCATCGCGCTGCCTGTCAGCCAGCGCATCGCCGCCGGCGACAACGGCCAGCCGCTGGCCGCCGGCACGGTGGCGCGCATCTTCACCGGCGCACCCATTCCGCCCGGCGCCGATGCGGTGGTGATGCAGGAAGACACCGCGGCCCAGCCCGATGGCGCGGTGGCCTTCAACGCCGTGCCCACGGCTGGCCAGAACGTGCGCCGCGCGGGCGAGGACATTACCCGCGGCGCCGAGATCCTGGCCGCCGGCACGCGCCTCACGCCCGCCGAGCTGGGCCAGGCCGCCAGCGTGGGCCGCGCCCAGCTGCTGGTGGCGCGCCGGCCGCGCGTGGCGCTGCTGTCCACCGGCGATGAACTCATCATGCCGGGCGAGGTCGCGCCGCAGGACATGCGCCCCGGCAGCATCTACAACAGCAACCGCTTCTTCCTGCGATCGCTGCTGGTGCGCCTGGGCTGCGAGGTGCACGACATGGGCAACGTGCCCGATTCGCGCGAGGCCACCGTGGCCGCGCTGCGCGAGGCGGGGGCGAGTTTTGACCTGGTGCTGACCAGCGGCGGCGTCTCGGTGGGCGAGGAAGACCACATCAAGCCCGCCGTGCAGCTGCTGGGCCAGCTGCACCTGTGGCAGCTGGCCATCAAGCCGGGCAAGCCCTTTGCCTACGGCACCGTGGGCCAGGCCCATTTCATCGGCCTGCCGGGCAACCCGGTGTCGAGCTTCGTCACCTTCTTGCTGCTGGTGCGGCCCTTCGTGCTGCGGCTGCAGGGGCTGTCGCAGCTGGAGCCGCCGCGCGTGGCCATGCGCGCCGACTTCGACTGGGCGCGGCCCGACAAGCGGCAGGAATTTCTGCGCGTGCGCCGCAACGCCAACGACGGGCTCGACCTGTACCCGAACCAGAGCTCCGGCGTGCTGACCTCGGTGGTCTGGGGCGATGGCCTGATCGACAACCCCGGCGGCGGCACCATCCGCCGCGGCGACACGGTGCGCTTCATCCCGTTCGCGGAGCTGCTGGTATGACGACACGCATCACCGTGCGCTATTTCGCGTCGATCCGCGAGGCCGTGGGCACCGGCAGCGAGCCGCTGGCCACGCAGGCGGCCACGCTGGGTGCGCTGCGCGATGAGCTGATCGCCCGCGGCGGCGCCTACGCCACGGCGCTGGCGCGCGGCAAGGCTGTGCGTGTGGCGCTGGACCAGACCATGTGCAGCGAAGACGCGGCCCTGGCCGACGGCGCCGAGGTCGCGTTCTTCCCGCCGGTCACGGGCGGCTGAGTTCCAACTCCTGCGCCGCCGCCAGCGCGGCGATGTGCGCGGCGCAGCTGCTGCTCGCGGCCTGCATCGGTGCGCGCAAATGCGGCTGCATCTGGCCCCTAGCGGCCAGCAGCGCCTTGATCGGCGCCGGGTTGGGTTCGGCGAAGCAGGCCTCGGCCACCGGCTGCAGCGCTTGCCACAGGCGCCGGGCGCCGGGCAGGTCGCCCTCGGCCACACAACGCATCATCTGCACGAAGCTCTGCGGCTGCCAGTGCGCGCTGGCGGCGATGGCACCATGGCCGCCCAGCGCCAGCGTGGCGAGGATGTGCGCGTCCTCGCCGGCCAGCACCTGCAGCTGGCCGTCGGCGATCAGCGCCTGGGTCTTGGCCGCGTCGGCGCCGCAGTCCTTGAGGGCGCGGATGTTGGGGTGCGCGGCCAGTTGGCGCAGCGTGGCCAGCTCCAGCGTGGCGGCGGTGCGGTACGGGATGTCGTAGACGATCAGCGGGTGGGCGCTGGCCTCGGCAATGGCCGTGAACCACTGCAGCAGCCCCTGCTGGCACGGGCGGATGTAGTGCGGTGCCGCCACCAGCACCCCGGCCAGCGGGCGCGAGCCGAAGGCGCGCACGCGCGCCAGCACATGGCCCAGGTGGTAGCCCGACAGCCCCATCGCCACGCGCAGCCGGGGTGCTGTGCTCTCCACGGCTTGCAGCACGGCATCGAGCACCTCGTCCTGCTCGGCGTCGGACAGCGCAGCGGCCTCGCCGGTCGAGCCGCAGACCACGAGGCCGGCAATGCCGCTGGCGGCCAGTTGGGCCACCAGCGCCTTCAGCGCCACATGGTCGATGCCGCCGTCGGCGTGGAAGGGGGTGACCAGCGGGATCCACAGGCCGGAGAAATCGGGGGAGACAGAAGTCGCAACAGACATGGCTTTCCTTTTCGAACGCAGTGATGACCGACCAATCCATCCGGATGGGCGCGGAGTCAGGGCTGCGAGAAAGGAGGGGGGAAGTCTGTGCTTGCCGGCTGCCGGGTTCCGTCGCTCATCTGGACGGAACCACAGCTCCGGTCAGACGAGCTGGGATTTTTTGGCTTTGGCTGCCACCGCGCATGCCGGTGCCGCCGCGCGGATGGCGCAGGGGTGTTGGCAGAAGGTGGCGGACGCAAGCATGGGCGGCAGTATAGCGAAAAGGGCTCAATCGCCGCTTGCGGGTAATTCCGGGGATTTCCAGTCCAGCAGCTCGGCCAGGCGCAGCACCACCCAGCGCGCCTCGGGGGCAGAAACGCCCGAATCGGCGCCGCTCAGGCCCTGGTGGATGCTGAGCAGGATGGCCGATTCGGACGGCGCGCTCTGGAAGTACAGCAGCTGCGCCTGCTCGACCAGCGCATTGGCCAGGTCCTCGCACAGCTCGTAGCGGGCCTGCAGCTCGGCGAGCGGCAGGCGCAGGCGGCCGTGGCGCTCAGCATACAGCGCGATGAAGGAATCGGGGATGAAGAGCTGGCTATCGGAGGACATGGATTGCTATTGAATATATAGCTGCTTGCGCTTGATGGTATTTGTCTGGAGGCTGATTTTATTCAAATCACGGTGTGAAGCGCTTCTCGAAGCGGGCGATGTCGGCTTCCAGCTCGAAGGTCACGACCTGGCCCATCTTCTTGTCCGACTCGCGGCAGGCGGCGAAGACGCTGGTCTTGCCCTGCAGGTCCATGGCGGGGATGTCGATGATCGCGTAGGGATGCGGCACGAAGAGGTGGAACTCGAACACCTCGCGGTGCCGGTTGCGCGGGTTGGGGTAGAGCAGGTAGCCGTGGGCGCTGAAGGTCTGGGTGGCCATGGTGGGAATCGGGTGGAGAACGGCATAGTGTGCCGCAGACCGGTTCATACTAGGGCCTGTAGCGCTTTTTTTGACCTGCCATGTTCCATTCCCATATCGCCATCCAGACCGCCGACTTCGACGTGAGCCAGGAACTCGCGGCGCTGCGGGCGGGCGATGCGCGCATCGGCGCCGTGTGCTGCTTCGTCGGCACGGTGCGCGACCGCAACGACGGCAGCGCCGTGGCCTCGATGGAGCTGGAGCACTACCCGGGCATGACGGAGAAGTCCATCGCCGGCATCGTGGCGCAGGCGCGCGAGCGCTTCGAGATCTACGGCGCTCGCGTGATCCACCGCGTGGGCCTGCTCGCGCCCGAGGCGCAGATCGTGCTGGTGGCGGTGTCGTCTGCGCACCGCGGCCAGAGCTTCCTGGCCTGCGAATACCTGATGGACTACCTCAAGACCCAGGCGCCGTTCTGGAAGAAGGAGCAGACCCCCGAGGGCGCGCGCTGGGTCGATGCCCGGGTCTGCGACGACGAGGCGCTGGCGCGCTGGGAACAGAGCTAGGCCCGCGGCAGCAGATCCAGCTCGGCAGCGCTAGGCAGAAAGCTGCCGTTCCACACGGCCGCGGCCGGGATGGGGTTTTTGGTGGCGTAGGCCTTGGCCACCTGCTCGGCCATCTTCTGCAGCCGCTCGGGGCGCAGGCGGCCAAAGCCTTCGGCGCGGGCGCCGGCGCTGTCCACAGCGGTTTCGATGGTCAGCTTCAGGCGCTTGACTTCGAGCGGCACATTCACCAGGCCGTCCTTGGCCTTCATCGAGGCGATGGCGGCCTCGGGTTGGGCCACGGCCTCCTTCATGCCCCGGGCGAAGGCCCGCAGAAAGGCGCGCACCGCCTCCGGCTTTTCGGCGATCAGCCGGGGGCTGGCGATGATGACGTTGCCATAGAGCTGCACGCCATGCGTGGCGTAGGGCAGCACCACCACGTTCTCGCGCGGGATGCCGCGTGCCTCCAGGTTCAGCAGGCTGGTGAAGGTGTAGCCGGTGACGGCATCGAGGTCGCCGCGCGCCAGCATGGTTTCGCGCAGCGGCGGGTCCATGGTGGACCACTGCACATCGCCCACGCCATTGGCCTGGGCAAAGAGGGGAAAGCTGCGGCGGCCCGCGTCGAAGATGGGGGCGCCGAGCTTGCGGCCCGTCAGGTCGGCGGCCTTGGTGATGCCCGACTTTTTGAGCGCCATGACGGAGGCGGGCGTGGTGTTGTAGATCACCATGATGGCCACGGGCTTGATGGGCGCGTCGGGGTTGTTGGCGTGGAACTCCATGAGCGCCGCCAGATCGGCGAAGCCCAGGTCGTGCGTGCCCGAGGCCACGCGCTGGATGGCGCCGGCGCCGCTGGCAGCCTCGACGCTGACGTTGAGCCCCGCTTCCTTGAAATAGCCCTTCTGCTCGGGATGCACGAAGAAGGCGGCGGGCCCTTCGAAGCGCCAGTCGAGCTGGAACTTGAGCGGCACGGGTGGCTGGCCGGCGGCGCGCGCCGCGGGCGTGGACGGAAGGGCCAGCAGGGCCAGCGAAGACTGCAGGAAGCGGCGTTTTTTCATGGTCGGGATGGACAGTGGGTGACCTCCCTGGCAAAGCAAGAGCGATGCCAACGGCTGCGGGGCAGGGGGCACCTTCCTGGTGCAAGCCGCAGGCACGCGAATTGCAAACGTGCTGTCTGGCGCATGCAAAGGAGGCGCCCGTACATGACCGAGATCGATTTCGCCGGGTTGGACACCCATGCCCGCTACAAGCTCATGGCCAGCCTGATCGTGCCGCGCCCCATCGCGCTGGTCACCACGCTGGGCGCGGATGGCACGGTGAACGCGGCGCCCTTCAGCATGTTCAACATGATGGGTGAGGACCCGCCGGTGGTCATGCTCAGCGTCAACAAACTGCAGGCGGGTGCGCAGAAAGACACAGCGGCGCACATCCTGCGCACGCACGAGTTCGTGGTGCACATCGTCGACGAGGCCATGGCCGCGGCCATGCACCGTTGTGGTGACCGGCTGCCGGTGGACCGGAGCGAACTGGACTACGCCGGGCTGGCGGCAGTGCCAGCGCGGAGCGTGGCGCCGCCGCGCATCGTGCAGGCGCCGGTGGCCTTCGAGTGCGTGCTGCACGAGACGCTGGAGACCGAGAGCCGCTACGTCTTCATCGGCCGTGTGCAATGGCTGGCCGCGCGCGAGGGGCTGGTGGACACCGAGCGCTGGCGCGTGCGCCTGCAGGAGTTCTTTCCCGTGGGCCGTTTCGGGGCGAGCTTCTACGTCAACTGCCGCGAGCGCTTTGCCATCGAGGCGCACGAAGGCCGGGCGGCCGTGCGCAGCGGTGGTGCAAGCACAGCCATCGATGAGATGTGAGGACCCTGCATCGCGTTGGCGCGCATCCGCATGGGCACCAGGCATCAGGGCGTTCATGTACCAGAATTCGGCCCAAAAGCAAAAGACGGTACAATAGACAGGTTGCAGTTAATTGCTTACCTTCACTGCAACAAGGTCTGACAATGGGCAGCGGTTCCCCAACACCGCACTCCTGAAACCACCGCGCCCCGCAGAGGCCGCTTTGGTGGTCAACTTTCTCCCTACGGCAAGCCCTACACCGGTCGGTCTCCGCACCGCACCCTGACTGCCCATGCAGCACTGTGCATTCGCACGCTGCATGTCTTGTTTTCCTGCCAGCCTCCGGCTGCACTATTGTCCTTATGACCTTACCCCCTGCCCAGCCTTTCATGGCTGGCAAATACCTGATCACTCCCTTGTCGCGTATCGCGAGGAGTGGCCGCTACACCGCATCGGTGTCCATCCGGCGCGGTCAGGGTTGCGGCACCAACGACCGTATCTACACCTTCAAGCCCGAATTCATCACCCGCGAGAGCGCCCTGCTGCACGCGGTAACGCAAGGGCGCCGCTGGATACACTACCCCCAGGCCTTTGCCTGATCTGACTGAGGAGAGGCCATGGCCAAAGAAGAACTGATTGAAATGCAAGGCAAGGTGGACGAAGTGCTGCCGGACTCCCGTTTTCGGGTGACGTTGGACAATGGCCATAGCCTGATCGCCTATACCGGTGGCAAGATGCGCAAGTTCCGCATCCGCATCCTGTCGGGCGACCGGGTGTCGCTGGAGATGTCGCCTTATGATCTGACCAAGGGGCGCATCACCTTCCGCCACCTGGAGAACCGCTCGTCTGGCCAGCCCCCGCGGCACCATACCCGATAATTTCCGCGGCGCGTAGCGCCGCTGTTTCCCCTGCGTCATGTACCGTGGCGCTTTTCATGAAAGGCTCACTATGAGCAACAAACTGTACGTCGGCAACCTGTCTTACTCGGTGCGCGATGCTGACCTGGAACAACAATTCTCGGCCTTTGGCACCGTCCAATCCGCCAAGGTGATGATGGAGCGTGACACCGGCCGTTCCAAGGGCTTCGGCTTTGTGGAAATGGGCAGCGCAGACGAAGCCCAAGCCGCAATCAACGGCATGAATGGCCAGCCCATGGGCGGCCGCAACCTGGTGGTCAACGAAGCCCGCCCGATGGAGCCGCGTCCCCCCCGCAGCGGTGGCGGCTTTGGCGGTGGCGGCGGCTATGGCGGCGGTGGCCGTGGCTTCGGCGGTGGTGACCGTCGCGGTTACTGATACCCTGGCTACCTGAGCCGGTATCCTGGCACGAAAGGTCTGTATGAACCAAGCGCCCCTTCCTCAGCCCAGGCAGGACGCACTTCGTGCCCAACTGCCCCAGGTTGCCGATCTGCTGCAGCAGCGCCGGGCCAGTGAAATCGATGAAACCGTCATCGACGATCTGGTATCGCTGGCGTGGCTGGAGTGGGTCGGCGGCAGCCTGCAGTTGACGACCACCGGCACCAATATCTGCCGCCGACGGCAGATGGAGTAATCGCCCTGGCACCGGGCGTGCGTCTGGTGCTCAGTGGCGTCATGCAACCACCTGGGGGCATGCCATGATTCCCACCATTACCGCTTTTGAGCAATCGCCTGATCGTGGCAAGGGGCTGGCGCGCGACATGCGCATCCGCTGGGCCCTGGAAGAAGTGGGCCAGCCGTACGAGGTTCGGCTGATTTCGTTCAAGGCGATGAAGGAGCCCGCGCACCTGGCGCTGCATCCCTTCGGGCAGATTCCCACCTATGAAGAAGGCGATCTCGTCCTGTTCGAGTCGGGCGCCATCGTGCTCCACATCGCGCAGCGCCACGCAGGGCTGCTGCCGGACGACGAGAACGCACGGGCGCGGGCGATTTCCTGGATGTTCGCCGCGCTGAACACGGTGGAGCCGCCCATTCTTGACCTGCAAACTGCCAAATTTCTGGAAGGCGACCAACCCTGGTCCGCAGCACGCCTGCCGCTGGTTCAGGACCGCATCCACCACCGGCTGAGCGAGCTTGCCGTTCGCCTCGGCGATTCCGAATGGCTCGATGGCGCATTCAGTGCGGGCGACCTCCTGATGGTGCATGCGCTGCTGCGGCTGAAGCCATCCGGCATGCTGGACGCATACCCGGGGCTTGCTGCCTACGTCGCCCGTGGCGAATCGCGTCCGGCCTATGTGCGTGCCTTCGCTGCCCAGTTGGCGGTTTTCACCGGCAAGCCTTGATCCCTGTTGGGTCTCTTGAGCGCTAGTGTGAGAGACAGGCTGCGGTGGGTGTGACCGATGCAGATTGATCCATTTGCACGAGCGAAGCCGGCCCACTTCCGGCATCGGTCTGAAAAGCCTTGGTTCAATACCAAGAAGCCCCGAGGCAGGACCCGATGCCTGAAAAAGATTTGTCCTGCTCCCCTCCATGCGCCCAGGTCGGCAACCAGCCTCGCATTGTTTGGGTCTGGCGGCCTTCAGGTTTGCTGCTGCAGGCGCGTGGCCTTCGCTTGGTCGAGTTGCTGCGGCTCCTCGTTTCCCTCTTGCTGAGTTTGCCTTTTTTCCTTTTCGGACAAGCCTCCATCCGCTTGATCTTCGTCATGGATCGGGACGGCTGGTTTTTTCATGCGAGACGACGGACTTGGCGCCTTGGCATCCCTCACGCGGTGGATGAGTGACTTGAATTCAGACATGCAGACCTCCGGTCTCGTCAGGTGGTCGGGATGGAGCACCCGGACCCACGGTACTCTCATTCAGGAGGTGGAACCGTTTGCGTAACAACTCTTACGTGGAAGTCCCGCGATAGTCGCGCCAATCACCGTCTCCTTGCGCTTTGCACCAGCACCATCCCGTCCTCGCGCCAAAAAGCCTCTTCGCCATATTCGTTGAGGACCGGGGGATTGAGTGCCCACCAACCATGTGGTCCTTCATACGCTTGCGCGAGCGTTCGCACAGAGCCGATGGCCAGCATGACGGACATCTCGTCAGTGCGGGTAAGCATCACTTTGTCGCCGGTGTTGAATTTCATCATCACCTCCTTGAGGATGATTGTGCGCCCGATTGGCTGGCGGCAATGCAATCCCTTGGGAAGCCTCCGGCAGGCCATGGCGTTGGGCTACGGCCTGCCCTGGGCTGTGCAGGGACTTACTGCCGATTCCACTATCCGGCTTGCAGGTCTCCTCACAGCGAAACCACGCTCAAGCCCCGTCGCGCGAGCCATTAGAGGCGAGAAGAGAACTTGGCAGCCGCCTTCATGACGTAATTTCTCCGGACCTGATGGCCATGCGGACCGCTTCCGCGGTGGTCTTCGCGCCCAATCGCTGGCGGATGCGCCGAAGGTGGTTTTCGATGGTGCGCTCGGAGAGGCCCATGATGGCCGCGGTTTCGGCCTGCCGCTTGCCCGCGGCCATCCAGCGCATGACCGTTTGTTCGCGCGGGGTCAGCCGCGATGGTCCTTTTGCTTCGGCCGTCGATGAAAACGACATCACCCTTCTGAGCGCCGCCTGGCCGATCAAGGTCAGGGCCAGCCGGGTGGCCAGGGAATCGTCGATACGGCTGCCGCCAAAGCTCATGGCCCCCACCAGTCCGTGAGGGCCGAAGACCGGCACCTGCCAGCCATGGATGCCGAGCCCGCGGGGGCTGTGCACGACACGGTAGGTTTCCGAGCCAGGTTCGCCGCGCTTCGTCCAGAAGAAGGGGCGGTCGGTCTCCAGGATGTGGTGGTTGACCGGGCACGATTTCAGGTAGGCCTTGGCATCCACTGGCGCACCGTCGCCAAACCAGTCACCTTCGGCCCAGTGCACATGCTCGACCACTTCCTTCCTGGATGGCATGGACGAATACAGGACAAAGCGATCGAATCCCCGCGGGCAGGCGAAGGCGCGCACCGCCCTGGCCAGGGCAGACAGGGTTTCGCTGCGCTCGATGGCGGCGATGGTGCGCACCACATCCTCCATCGGATCAACCCTTGGCCACTTCGTCCAGCAGTGCCCGCGCGGCGAGCTTGCCCAGGGCGTTGGAGGCAAAGGGGCTGTCGCCCGTGATCAGCTTGCGGTCCTGGTGCGTCGCTCCCGTCACATCGCTGTTGAGGATCGTGACGCCTTGTGCGCGCAGCTGCTCGCCAAAGAACCAGGTGAGGCCGCCCGGCATGTAGCCGATCGCCGGTGTCTGGCGATCCACTCCGTCAGGGAAGGCGCAGATGGAATATCCGCTGAAGGGCGATGCCTGGCCGAAGGCTCCGGCAGCGGCCAGCGCAGCCGGCCCATGGCATAGGGAGATGACATGCCGGTCGTTGTCCATGGCCCAGCGCAGCACCTGGGAGACAGCCTCGCTTTGCGGCAGTCCGATCAGGGCGCCGTGCCCGCCCGGGATGAACACGGCCAGGTATTCCGAATTACGGTCCAAGGTTTCGGCGATGTCGGAGAGCTTGCGGGGCTTCAGGAACTGGGGCAGATAGCTTTGGTGCAAGTCCGTGATCTCCGGCTGTGCCGTCGGCATGGCCCACATCTCGAACTTGACCGGATTGCCGGACAGCGTGGCCACGTCGATGCCGAAGCCGGCCTGGTGCAGGTGGTACATGGGCACCAGTGTCTCGACGGGATGGTTGCCCGTGGAGAACAGTTTGCCGGTATCGGTGGGCAGGTAACGCTCGTCCGCCGCGATCATGAGCACCTTCCGGCTGCCCTGGTAGGCATCCGGGTACGCATCGCCATCTATAGGCGTCGTGGGGCTGGTGAACTCGCCCAGCGAATAGGGGGAGGGGAAATAGGCATTGAACTCCGCCGGATCGGGGCTGGGTTGTTTGCTGCGGTCGCCGTCTGACATGCTGTGTACTCCTCGGGTTGGATGAGACTGATGTCTATGGTGATGCCACGGCCCTGTTTGCCATTGAGGGGAAATCCCTCAATCGGTGAGAGGCGATATCGCGCGAGCAGGACGCTTGCGGGACCCGATGCCCGGTGCATGTCCGGCATTGCCATACCGGCTGTCGTCGGCTTGCCAATATTGGCGGCAGAAGCTTGAGGGAGCGGTTGGCGACAAAGCAGAAAAGGCCGCAAACCGGAGCCTGCAGCCTTTGTTTTTTGGGTCTTTTGTGGGTTGGGTGTAAAAATCAGACTTGTCGATAAGTCATTGATTTTCATAATGTCTTGGCGGAAGCGGTGAGATTCGAACTCACGAACGGTTGCCCGTTGCCGGTTTTCAAGACCGGTGCAATCGACCACTCTGCCACGCTTCCTGGAGCCGGCCATTGTATGCGGATTTGCCTAGGCGTTTCGCAGGCGGGCAGGGCCTGGCGCGCCGGTGGGCTCGCTGGTTCCTGCAGGTTGGGCCATAGGGGCGGCTGGTAAAATCCGCCGCGCATGCCCTGCCAATCGATTGGCGGGGCGTGTTTCGTATCGGAAGGTGCTCGCCACGGATTGGATTTCGGGCGGGTGAAACGGGAACAAGGTTCAAGCCTTGGCTGCCCCCGCAACGGTATGCAGGAAAACACCCCAGGCAGGCGCCATGCGCGCTTGCGGCCACTGGGCAGGCGCATGTCGATCCTCGATCGCACACCATGCGCCGCCCGGGAAGGTGGGGTGCGGGCTCGTTCAACGAGCCGCCTGCGAGCCCGGAGACCGGCCCGCCGATGATCTCGGAGCGCTCCTGCCTTGGGGGCGCTCGCCTTCAACTGTCTGCGGGGTGTAGATGGCGATCTCGGCGGAGGTGGCTCGGCGTTCATGGCCCGGCCCGCGTCGCAGCCATCGCTTCAGGCAGTTGCATCTGGTCTGGATATGCGCTGCGTTCGTGAGCCTGCTTCCTTCTTTCCCGTTGCCGCGCGCTGCGCGGCGTTGAACCTGTTGCTGTGCCCGGCCGCCGTGCTGGCGCAGCAGACGCTGCCCGAAATGCAGGTGACGGCCCGGCCCGAGGGCGGCCTGGGCCTGTCCCTGCCTTCGACCTCGGGCAGCCGCACCGGCATCGCCACGCGCGACCTGCCCGCAAGCCTGGACCCGGTGGACAGCGAGACCTGGCAGGAGCGTGGCGATACCCGCATGGCCGACATCATCGGCCGCACGGTGGGCATGATGCCGATGAGCGCCTCGGGCTACAACAGCCTGTCGTTCAGCACGCGCGGCTTCACCGGCACCAACTCGGTGGGCATTGCCGAAGACGGCGCGCGGCTGAGCGTGGCTTCGAGCACCACCCCGTACCCCGGCGACGGCTGGGGCTACGAGCGCGTGGAGGTGCTGCGGGGCCCGGCCTCGATCCTGTACGGCACGGGCACGGTGGGCGCAACGGCCAACATCGTGCGCAAGCAGCCCAGCCGCGAACCGGTGCGCGAGGTGCTGGTGGGCGCAGGTTCGCACGGCACGGCGAAGCTGGGCGTGGGCCTGGCCGGCCCGTTGGGCGAGGCGCTGAGCTACCGCCTGGACGCCTACGGCCACTACACCAACGGCGAGCGCGACTTCGGCCGCGCCAGCGGCGGCAAGCTGATGAGCACCCTGCGCTGGCAGCCTAGCGGTGCGCTGCGCTTCGAGCTGCTGGCCGACGTGAGCGACCAGAAGCCCGAGCGCTACTTCGGCACCCCGGCGGTCGGCGGCCAGATCGTGAGCAGCCTGCGGCGCAGCAACTACAACGCCGAGGACGCCACTATCCGCATCAAGGACAACCGGGTGCGCGGCCGCATGCAATGGCAGGTCAACGAGGTGCTGACCGTGCGCGACGAGCTCTACCACTTCCAGGCCGACCGGCACTGGAGGAACATCGAGGGCTACCGCTACAACCCGGCCAGCGACACCGTTTCCCGCTTCGACTACCTGGAGATCGGGCATGACCTGGAGCAGACCGGCAACCGGCTGGAAGCCGCGATCCAGGCGGGCGCGCACCAACTGGTTGTGGGCTGGGAGGCTTCCAAGGCCCGGTTCCGCTACGCGGGCAATTCCCCCTACCGGGGCGATCCCTCCCGCTCGGCGCCCACGGTGTCTGCCAGCGATCCGGACCGCGGCCTCTGGGCCAGCCTCGACCCTACGCTGAACGTCTTCCAGACCGAGGCCACCACGCACGACTTCTATGCCGAGGATGCCTGGACGCTGGGTGAGCGCTGGCTGCTGCTGGCCGGCCTGCGCCGCGACATCACCGACATGTCGCGCCACGAATTCACCGGCGGCAAGCCCTTCGACAAGACCCTGGGCGGCACGGCGTGGCGCCTGGGCCTGACGTACCGGCTCGATGCGCAGACCAACCTCTACGGCCAGGTCTCGCAGGGACACGATCCGGTGACCAACATCCTGACGCTGAACCTCGCCAACCGCGACTTCAGGCTCACCACGGCACGCCAGGTCGAAGTGGGGCTGAAACAGCAGTTCGGCCAGGGCCTGGGCGAGTGGACGGCGGCGGCCTACCGCATCGACAAGCGCGACATCGTCACGCGCGATCCGGTCACGCCATCGCTGTCGGTGCAAGGGGGGCGGCAGCGCTCCCAGGGCCTGGAGCTGAGCGCTGCGCTGCGCCTGTCGCCGAACTGGCGCCTGGAGGGCAACTACGCGCTGGTCGATGCGAAGTTCGACGAGCTGGTCGAGGCCGGCGGCGCCGACCGCCAGGGCAACCGCCCGGCCAACGTGCCGCGCCAGATGGCCAACCTGTGGGCGCATTACAGCGCCGACAGCGGCCTGGGCCGCTGGCAGGCTTCGCTGGGCGCGCGCGCGGTGGGGCAGCGCTACGCCGACAATGCCAACACGGCCAGCACCGGCGGCTTCACCGTCTGGGATGCCGCCCTGAGCTGGCGCCCCCAGCCACGCGCTACCTACCGCCTGACGGTGCGCAACCTCACGAACAAGCTCTACAGCTATTCGGCCATCTCCGGCAGCCAGGCCTACCTGGGCGATGGGCGCCGCGTCGACCTGACGGCGCAGTTTGCATTCTGATGACTGCAGCAAAAACCATAGCGGCTCGCGATTGACTGCTCTATGAATCAGCGGAAAACATATTTGAACTCTAGAAATGGCAAGCGCCAGGCGCTCCTGTTTTTACAGTGCGCTGCCGTGGCCTGCGTGCTGCTGGCCGGCTGCTCCGAGCGCCGCGAGGCCCCGCCCCTGGCCGGGCCTGCCGCTGCGCCCGCGCAGGCGCGCGCGCCCGTCACCCTGTCGGTCTGCGGCCAGCCGGCCAGCTACACCGCGGTGCCGCGGCGCGCGGTGGCGCATGGCATCAACATCGTCGAGATGATGCTGGCGCTGGGGCTGGAGGACCGCCTCGCGGGCTACGGCGGCCTGCGCGACCTGCAGCGCCTGCCGCCGGCCATGCGGGCGCAGCTGGCCGGGGTGCCCGACCTGTCCAGCACCGGCATGAACCTGGAAACCATCCTGGGCGCGCAGGCCGATTTCGTCTTCAGCGGCTGGAGCTATGGCTTCCGCGACGGGCAGGTCACGCCGCAGGGCCTGGGCGAGCTGGGCATCGCCAGCTATGTGCTGACCGAGTCGTGCATCCGCAAGGTGGCGCGCCAGCGCGTGGCGCTCGAAGACACCTTTGCCGACCTGCTGGCGCTGGGCCGCATTTTCGGCATCGAGGCCCGTGCTCAGGCGCTGGTCGATGGCCAGCGCGCCGAGCTGCGGCGCATCGGCGAGGCGCTGCAGGGCGTGGCACGCCCCAGGGTCTTCGTCTACGACAGCGGCACCGACATCCCGGTCACCACCGGCCGCTACGCCATGCCCCAGGCCATGATCGAGGCCGCGGGCGGCAGCAACATCTTCGCCGACCTGGACAGCAGCTGGATGCGCGGCAACTGGGAAGACGTGATCGCCCGCGACCCGGACTGGGTCGTCATCGTCGACAACGACCGGCCCGCGCCCGGCGGCAAGCAGGCCTTCCTGCTCGGCAAGCCCGAGCTGGCCCAGGTCAGGGCGATCCGCGAGCGCCGCTTCGTGCTGCTGGACTTTGCCGAGGCCACGCCCGGCCCGCGCAACCTGGCCGGCGTGCAGCGCATCGCGCGGGCGCTGCATCCGGACCGCCTGCCCACGCCATGAGTCCCACGCCATGAATCCCGTGCCGACCCCCGTGCGCTCTGCCTTCGCGCTGCAGCGGCGCCACCTGGCCTGGTGGCTGGCCGGCCTGCTGGCCTTGCTGGCGCTGTCGCTCACGCTGGCGGTCACGCTCGGGCCGGTGCGGCTGGCGGCTGGCCAGGTCTGGCACATCGCCGGGTTCGAGATCGGCCAGCGCCTGGGGCTGGACCTGGCGGCGGGCGACTGGAGCCTGCCGCAGGCGCAGATCGTCTGGCGCGTGCGCCTGCCGCGCGTGCTGCTGGCCGCGCTGGCCGGCGCCGGGCTGGCGCTGGTGGGCGTGGCCATGCAGGCCATGGTGCGCAACCCGCTGGCCGACCCGTACCTGCTCGGCGTGTCCTCGGGTGCTTCGGTGGGCGCGGTGGCGGTGCTGGCCTATGGCGTGCTGGCCTTCGCCGGCAGCTGGGCGCTGCCGCTGGGCGCCTTCGGCGGCGCACTGGCGGCCTGCGTGCTGGTGTATGCGCTGGCGCATTCGGACGGGCGGCTGCAGGCCTCGCGCCTCATCCTGGGCGGCGTCGCCATCGCCTACTGCCTGGGCGGCATCACCAGCCTCATCGTGCTCACCGCCGACCAGCGCGAGCTGGCGAACGCGGTGCTCACCTGGACCATGGGCAGCCTGGCGGGCACGCGCTGGGACGAGCTGGGCCTGCCCAGCCTGCTGCTGCTGGCCGGCATGGCGCTGCTGCTGGCGCAGGCGCGCGCGCTCAATGCGCTGCTCAGCGGCGAAGACAGCGCCGCGACGCTGGGCGTGGACACCACGCGCACGCGCCGCTGGCTGTTCGTGCTGGTGTCGCTGGTCACCGGCACGCTGGTGGCGCTGGCCGGGCCGATAGGCTTCGTCGGCCTGATGGTGCCGCACATCACGCGCATGCTGGTCGGTGCCGAGCACCGGCGCGTGCTGCCGGTGTCGGCCCTGGTGGGGGCGATCTTCCTGGTCTGGGTGGACGTGCTCTCGCGCACCGCGTTCGCGCCGGCGGAGCTGCCGCTGGGCGTCATCACCTCGCTGGTGGGCGGGCCGTTCTTCGTCTGGATGCTGTACCGCCACCACGCGGCGCGGAGGCTGGCGGCATGAACCACCTGGAGGCCCGGCACCTGCACTGGCAGGCGGCAGCCGCGCACATCGTGCGCGATGTCAGCCTGCACGCGGCGCGGGGCGAGTTCGTGGGCCTGCTCGGCCCCAACGGCAGCGGCAAATCCACGCTGCTGCGCATGGTCTACCGCATCCTCAGGCCGGCTGGCGGCCAGGTGGCCGTCGACGGCCGCGACGTGTGGCTGGGCAGCGCGCGCGACAACGCCCGCCGCATGGCGGTCCTGGCGCAGGAGAACGCCGGCGAGTTCGACCTGCGCGTGCGCGACGTGGTGCTGATGGGCCGCACGCCGCACCAGCCGCCCTTCGCGCGCGACAGCGAGGAGGACTTCCGCATCGTGGCCCAGGCGCTGCGGCGCACCGATGCCGAGGCCCTGGCCGAGCGCATGTTCTCCACGCTGTCCGGCGGCGAAAAGCAGCGCGTGCTCATGGCCCGGGCGCTGGCCCAGCAGGCGCCGCTGCTGGTGCTGGACGAGCCCACGAACCACCTGGACATCCGCCACCAGTTCGAGCTGATGAACCTGATCCGCCGCCTGGGCCTGACCACGCTGGCCGCGCTGCACGAGCTGCCGCTGGCCGCGCACTACTGCGACCGGCTCTACCTGCTGCACCATGGCGCGCTGGTGGCCGAAGGCACGCCGGCCCAGGTGCTGACGCCCGAAACCATCGCCGCGGTCTATGGCGTGCGCGCCCTGGTGCGCCCCAGTCCGCGCACCGGCAAGCCGCTGATCGAATACCTGCCGGACGAGGCACCCTGAATGCACGACACATCCCTGGCCGTCATCCTGCTGAGCCGTGGCGCCGCCTATGCGGCCGGTGAAACCGAACTGGCGCAGCTGGCAGAGCGCGTGCAGGCCGCGATGGCCGCCCAGGGCATGGCGCCGCTGCGCGTGCAGCCCGCCTTCGTGGACCGCTGCCAGCCGGCCCTGCCCGAGGCGCTCGATGCCTGCGCCGCCGCGCAGGCCGTGGTCATCGTGCCCATGATGGTGCCCGACGAGCCCTCTTTGCGCCGCTGGCTGCACAAGCTGGTCATGCGCTGGCGGGCGGGCCGCACCAACTGTCCGCGCCTGGTCTTTGCCGAGCCGCTGCTGCAGGCGCCGCGGCTGGCCGACACGCTGGTCCACACGGTGCGGCAGTCGCTGGCGGCGCCCGACGTGCCCGCCTTGGTTGGCGACGACACCTGGGAGCGCGACCCCGCCGGCTGGTCCAGCGTGCCCGAGCACCAGCACCATGTGCTGTGGTGCGTGGGGCCGCGCTGCGCGGCCAAGGGCTCGGTGCAGCTGTGGCCCGGGCTGGCCCGGACGGTGCGCGAAACGCCCGGCCTCAGGAAGCGCGTGATGCTGCTGCAGACCGGTTGCCAGTACCCCTGCAACCACGGGCCGCTGATGATCGTCTACCCCGACAGCGTGTGGTACGGGCCGCTCGCTGAGGCCGACCTCGGGCGCGTGCTCGTGCAGCATGTGCTGCACGGCGAGGTGGATGCGGCGCTGCATGTGCACGGGCCGCGGCAGGTACTTCAAAAACAATAGCTTTTAGCGCTTGGTATTCAATGATTTCAAATACATAACGATCCAGATTGCTTGCGAATAAAGCGCAAGCAGCTATCTTTTTCAATTCAACCAGAGACCACTCCATGCAGACCACCAAGATCCCCGCCACCATCGTCACCGGCTTTCTCGGCAGCGGCAAGACCACGTTGATGCGCCACATCCTCCAGCAGGCCCAGGGCCTGCGCGTGGCCGTCATCGTCAACGAGTTCGGCGAGCTGGGCATCGACGGCGAGATCCTGCGCACCTGCGCCATCGGCTGCCAGGAAGAGGGCGGCGCCGACACGCAGGCGGGCCAGATCTACGAGCTGGCCAACGGCTGCATGTGCTGCACGGTGCAGGAGGAGTTCTTTCCGGTGATGCGGGCGCTGGCCGAGCGCCGCGCCGACATCGACGTGCTGCTGATCGAGACCAGCGGCCTGGCCCTGCCCAAGCCGCTGGTGCAGGCCTTCCAGTGGCCCGAGATCGCCAGCGCCTTCACCGTGGACTCGGTGGTCACCGTGGTCGACACGCCCGCCGCCGCCGCCGGCCAGTTCGCCCACGATCCGCATGCCGTCGACGAGCAGCGCCAGGCCGATCCCAACCTCGACCACGAGGCCAGCCTGCACGAGCTGTTCGAGGACCAGCTCTCGGCCGCCGACCTGGTCGTGCTGTCCAAGGTCGATCTGGTTTCGCCCGCCGAGCTGGCCCAGGTGCGCGCGCTGGTCGCGGGCGAGGTGCCGGCCGAGGTCAAGATGGTCGAGGCCGAGCAAGGCCGCGTGCCGCTGTCCGTGCTGCTGGGCCAGCAGCGCGCGGCCGAGGCCCATATCGACGAGCGCCACTCCAACCATGACCACGACGAAGACCATGACCACGACGCCTTCGACTCGCTGTTCATCGACCTGGGCGCGGTGGACCGCGAGCGCCTGCTGCAGGCGCTGCAGGCCATCGTGCAGCAGCACGCGGTGCTGCGCGTCAAGGGCTTTGCCGCGCTGCCGGGCAAGAAGATGCGGCTGCTGGTGCAGGGCGTGGGGCGGCGCTTCGACGCCTACTTCGACCGCGCCTGGAACGAGGGCGAGGCGCCCGCCACGCGCCTGGTCTTCATCGGCAAGGGGCTGGACGCGGCGGTGCTGCGCACGGCGCTGGCGGCTGCAGAAGTTTGAAGTGAAATCAGCCTCCAGCCCTTATCCATCAAGCGCAAGCAGCTCTATTTTTTGAACCATGCACCTGCTCAGCACCCGCCCCGGCGGCTTTGTCGAAGACGACAGCATCATCACCCGCCTCGACCAGACGCCCGCCGAGATGGTGGTGCTCAGCTCGGCCGACACCACACTGTCGCTGCTGGCCGATGCCTACCGGCTGTGGCGGCAGGCCGAGCCGGATGCTCCCACGCTGCGGCTCGTGAACCTGCTGCACCTGCGCCAGAGCGCATCGCTCGACCTGTACATCGACGAGGTGCTGCAGCACGCCCGGCTGGTCATCGTCGACCACCTCGGCGCCGAGTCGGCCTGGCCCTACGGCATCGAGCAGCTGCGCAGGCTCGCGCAGCGCCAGGGGCAAAAGCTCGCCATGTTCTCGGGCGACAGCCAGGAGGATGCCGAGCTGCTGGCCAAGGGCACGCTGGCTCCAGAGCACAGCCGCGCGCTGTGGCAGTACCTGCGCGCCGGCGGCCTGGCCAATGCGCGCGAGTTCCTGCGCATGGGCGCGGCCTGGGGCCTGGGCCGGGCCGTGGAGGGCGCGCCGGTGCGCGTGCTGCCGCCGGTGGCCGTGCATGTGCCGCTGGCCTGGGCGGACGATACGCCGGGCCGCATCCCCGGCCTCGATGACCTGCAGGCGCGCTGGCAGCCGGGCGCGCCGGTGGTCATGCTGGTGTTCTACCGCTCGCACCTGCTGGCGGCCAATACCGATGCCTTCGATGCCATGGCCGAGGCGCTGCTGGCGCAGGGCCTGAACCCGCTGCCGCTGGCGCTGGAGTCGCTGAAGGACGCGCTGTGCCTGCAGACGCTGCGCGCGCTGTGCGCGGCGCATGGCGTGCAGCTCATCCTCAACACCACGGCCTTCGCGGCGCTGGGCGAGCATGCGCGCGCGGGCGAGGTTGCCGATGCGCTGGCCGGCGACATCCCGGTGCTGCAGGTGATCGCCAGCGGCGCCAACCGCGACGACTGGCTGGCCGACCCGCAGGGCCTGCGCCCGCGCGACATCGCCATGCAGGTGGTGCTGCCCGAGATGGACGGCCGCATCATGACGCGGGCCATGAGCTTCAAGGGCCTGGCCCACCGCTGCGAGCTGACGCAGACCGACGTGGTCGCCTACCAGGCCGAGCCCGACCGCGTGCAGTGGATCGCCGAGCTGGCCCGGCGCTGGTGCGTGCTGCGCAGCAAGCCGGCGGCCGACAAGCGCGCCGCGCTGGTGCTGGCCAACTACCCCGGCAGCGAGGCCCGCCTGGGCAGCGGCGTGGGGCTGGACACGCCGGCCTCGGTGCTCGCGCTGCTGGCGCAGCTCGAGCGCGACGGCTGGAACCTGGGCGATGCGGGCGAGCGCCCCGCCGATGGCCAGGCGCTGATGGAGCGCCTGCAGCAAGGCATTGCCAACGACCCCAGGCAGTGGCCGCTGCGCGCGGCCCGCCAGGGCTATGCGCTGCAGGCCTACCGCCAGCGGCTGGCGCAGCTGCCCGCGGGCATGGCCGAGGCCATCGCCGCCCGCTGGGGCGCGCCCGAGCAGGACCCGATGCTGCGCGAGGGCTGGTTCATGGTGGCCGGGCTGCAGCTGGGCAATGTCTTCGTCGGCATCCAGCCGGCGCGTTCACTTGATGGCCGCAACGACTACGCCCAGTACCACGACGCCGAGCTGGTGCCGCCGCACCACTACCTGGCCTTCTATTTCTGGCTGCGCGATGCCTTCGGCGTCGATGCCATGGTGCACGTGGGCAAGCATGGCAACCTCGAGTGGCTGCCGGGCAAGAGCCTGGCGCTGTCGCAGCAGTGCTGGCCCGATGCCATCCTGGGGCCCCTGCCCCATGTCTACCCCTTCATCGTCAACGACCCCGGCGAGGGCGCGCAGGCCAAGCGCCGCAGCCAGGCCGTCATCATCGACCACCTGATGCCGCCGCTGGCCCGCGCCGAGAACCACGGCCCGATGCAGGAGCTGGAGCGGCTGGTGGACGAGTACTACGACGCGCTGCTGGTGGACCAGCGCCGCGCCGGCCTGCTGCGCCGCCAGATCCTCGACGCTGCTCGCGGCCAGGACCTGCTGCGCGAGCTCGGTGTGGGTGCCGAGCAGGACGAGCAAATCCTGGAGCGCATCGACGCCTACCTGTGCGAACTGAAGGAAACCCAGATCCGCGACGGCCTGCACATCTTCGGCAGCTCGCCCCGGGGTGGCCTGCGCGACAGCACCCTGCTGGCCCTGGCGCGCTACCCCGCGGCGGGCGAGCAGGGCCTGTTGAACGCGCTGGCCGCCGACCTGCTGCCGGGCCATGATTGGAACCCGCTGGACATGGATGCGGCCGCCGCCTGGACGGGCCCGCGCCCGCCGGTGCTGGCCGAGCTCGACGCCAGCCCCTGGCGCCATGGCGGCGACACGCGCGAGCGCCTGGAGCTGCTGGCGCTGCGCGTGCTGCAGCAGCCCGAGATCGCCCAAGGCTGGCCGCAGACCCTGCAGGTGCTGGCGCGCATCCACGCGCAGATCGCGCCGGCGCTCGACGCCTGCGGCGGCGAGGAGCTGCGCCAGTTCTCGCGCGCGCTGCAGGGCCGCTTCGTGCCGCCGGGCCCCAGCGGCTCGCCGTCGCGCGGGCGCTGCGACACCTTGCCCACCGGGCGCAATTTCTACACCGTGGACACGCGCGCCATCCCCACGCAGACCGCCTGGGCGCTGGGCCAGCAGGCCAGCGAGCGGCTGATCGCGCGCTACCTGCAGGAGCATGGCGAGTACCCGGCGGCCATCGGCATCTCGGTCTGGGGCACGGCCACCATGCGCACCGGTGGCGACGACATCGCCCAGGCCTTCGCGCTGATCGGCGTGCGCCCGAAGTGGGCGCCGGGCAGCCAGCGCGTGGTGGACTTCGAGGTGATCCCCAGCGTGGGCCTGCGCCGCCCGCGCGTGGACGTGACGCTGCGCATCAGCGGCTTCTTCCGCGATGCGTTTCCGGGCGTGGTGCAGATGTTCGACGCCGCCGTGCGCGCCGTGGCCGAGCAGGACGAGGACGCCGAGGACAACCCGATCCGCGCCCGCGTGCTGCGCGATGCCGCCGCGTGGGTGGAGCAGGGTGTGGGCCTGGCCGAGGCCCGCGAACAGGCGCTGTGGCGTGTGTTCGGCGCGCCCGCGGGCAGCTACGGCGCCAGCATGCACGAGCTGCTGCGCTCGGGCCAGTGGAGCGACGCCGGCGACTTCGCGCGCCACTACCTGCACTGGGGTGCTTTCGCCTACGGCCGGCAGGCCGACGGCGTGCCCGCGCGCCAGGCGCTGGAGCGGCGCCTGCAGGCGCTGGACGTGGTGCTGCAGAACCAGGACAGCCGCGAGCACGACCTGCTCGACTCCAGCGAGTACTACCAGCACCAGGGCGGCATGGTGGCCGCCGTGCGCCACCTCGGCGGCGGCGAGCCGGCCGTCTACCATGGCGACCACGGCAACCCGCAGTCGGCCAGGGTCCGCTCGCTGGCCGAGGAGATCGGCCGCGTGGTGCGCGCCCGCGTCACCAACCCCAAGTGGATCGCGGGCGCCATGCGCCACGGCTACAAGGGCGCGTTCGAGATGGCGGCCACGGTGGACTACCTGTTCGGCTTCGACGCCACCACGCAGCTGGTGTCCGATGCACACTACGCGCTGGTCACCGAGGCCTATGTGCAGGACGATGCCGTGCGGCAGTTCCTGCGCGAGCACAACCCGCGCGCCCTGGGCGACATCGTGGGCCGGCTGCTCGAAGCCATCGACCGCGGCATGTGGGAGCAGCCCGGCGCGCTGCACGAAGCGCTGCTGGCGCGCCTGCTGGAGCATGAGGAATGCATGGAAGGACGAGCACCGCAATGACACCGACATTTCCCCTATCGGCCATCCAGGGCCAGCCGCAGCTGGTGCAGGCCCTGCTGCTGGCCGCCATCGAGCCGGCGCTGGGCGGCGTGCTGGTCCAGGGCCCGCGCGGCACGGCCAAGTCCACGGCGGCGCGTGCGCTGGCCGACGTGCTGGCGCCCGCGCCCTTCGTCACGCTGCCGCTGGGCGCGTCCATCGAGCATGTGGTGGGCAGCTTCGACCTGGCCAAGGCGCTGGCGGGCCACGAGGTGGCCTTCGCGCCCGGTCTGCTGGCCAGGGCGCATGGCGGCGTGCTCTACGTCGACGAGATCAACCTGCTGCCCGACGCCATCGTCGATGTGCTGCTGGACGTGGCCGCCTCGGGCGTGAACCGTGTCGAGCGCGACGGCATCTCGCACGGCCACGCGGCGCGCTTCGTGCTGATCGGCACCATGAACCCCGAGGAGGGCATGCTGCGCCCGCAGCTGCTGGACCGGCTGGGCCTGTGCGTGCAACTCGCCAACGCGCAGGAGCCGCAGCTGCGCAGCGCCATCGTCAAGGCGCGGCTGCGCTTCGACCTCGACCCCGCCGGCTTTGTGCAGGCCCACGCGGCTGAGCAGGCCCGCATCGCAGCGCGCCTGCAGCAGGCGCTTGCGCGCTGCGCCGATGGCGGTCAACTGCCCTGGAGCGATTCTGTGCACGACGAAGTGGCGCGCCAGTGCATCGCGGCCCGGGTGGACGGTCTGCGCGCCGACCTGGTGATGCTGCGCGCGGCGCGCGCGCTGGCCGCCTGGGAGGGCAGCGAGGCGATCGAAGCCCGCCATGTGGCCGAGGTCGCGCCGCTGGTGCTGCTGCACCGCGCGGCCGAGGCACCCGCCGAGGCCACGCCGCGCCCGGCTTCGGCGCCATCGCCGGCCTCCGCGCCGCCGCCATCACCATCCTCGGCGCCATCGCCCACGGATCGCACGGCTGATGCCCGTCCGGCCAGTCCTTCAAGCTCGGGCCTGCAGCAGCCACCCGCCGGCTGGGGCGAGCCCCAGCCCCTGGCCAGCACGCCCTTTGCCGCGCACGAGGCCGATGCCTTGGCGCAGGCCGCGATGGAGGCCCTGGCCGCAAAAAAAGCCCGCGCCCCCGGCCTGCCGCGCTGAAGCCCTCGGTATACCGCCCCGGCCGGGGGCAGGCATCGGCGGCTGCGGCTGCGGCCGCGCTCGCCAGCCACGCGCAGCCTGTGGCGCGGCGCCAGCCGGGCGCTGCGCTCGACTGGCCGGCGACGCTGCGCGCGCGCCACGGCCAGCCGCTCGCGGCCGCGCACCTGCGCTGGCGCCAGCCGCAGGGCCGGCCCCGGCCCCTGCAGGTGTTCGCGCTCGACTGCTCGGCCTCGATGCTGGAGAGCGGCGCCTTCGCCCGGGCCAAGGGCCTGCTGCTGCAGTGGATGCGCTGGGCCTACCTGCAGCGCATGCCGGTGGCGCTGCTGTGCTTTGGCGCCGGCCAGGTGCAGTGGCGTCTGTCGCCGCGCCGTGCGCCGCAGTGCAATGCGGCGCTGGTCGAGCCCTTGCGCGGCGGCGGTGGCACGCCGCTGGCGCAGGCGCTGCACACGGCCTGGGCCCTGCTGGCGCAGCGGCCCGAGCCCGACGCCTGCCTGTGGGTGCTCAGCGACTTCCGCAGCCCCGAGGTGCTGGCATTGCAGCACGAGCCAGCGCCGCCCGGGCTGGCCCAGGTGCTGGTCGATTGCGAAGCCCCGGCGCGCGCCGGCCGGCCGGCCTTTGGCGGTGCCGGGCGCCTGGCGCAGGCCTGGCCGGGAACGGTGCGGCTGGCTTTGTAGCCATGGTGGAAACAAACTGCGTCCGGTTTGCTCCTTTATGAGAAACAGCGCGTTCATTACAGTGGGCCTGTACTTCCAAGGAGACAGGCATGTTCGAACCCCATCTGTTCGCAGGGCAGCGCATTCTCATCACCGGTGGCGGCACCGGCCTGGGGCTGGCCATGGCCCGCAAGCTGGCCTCGCTGGGCGCGGAAATCCACCTGTGCGGCCGCAGGCTCGATGTGGTCGAAGCCGCCGCGGCACAGTTGCAGGCGGATTTCGGCGCGGCCGCCTTCGCGCATGCGCTGGACATCCGCTCGCCCGAGGCCGTCCAGCAGACCATTGACGATCTCTGGCAGCGCCACGGCCCGCTGACGGCCCTGGTCAACAATGCCGCGGGCAATTTCGTCAGCCGTACCGAAGACCTCAGCGTCAACGGCTTCCATGCGATCTCCGATATCGTGTTCCGCGGCACGTTCTATGTGACGCAGGCCGTGGGCCGCCAATGGATCGCCCGGCAGTTGCCGGGCGCGGTGCTGTCCATTGTGGTGACTTGGGTGGACACGGGGGCGCCGTTCGTCGTGCCCTCGGCCATGTCCAAGGCCGGGCTGGATGCGATGACCAAGTCCCTGGCCGTGGAATGGGGCCCCAAGGGCATACGCTGCAATGCGATTGCGCCGGGCGTGATCCCCACCCAGGGCGCGAGCAGCCGGCTGCGGCCCGGCATCAAGGGCAACGAGGATTCGGCCGCGCGGCGCCAGGCCGACAACCCCATGCGCCGCCTGGGCACGGGCGAGGACCTGGGCAACCTGGCCGCCTACATGCTGGCGCCGGGCAACACCTGGCTGAACGGCCAGACCATCACGCTCGATGGCGGCGATGCGCTGGCCAATGGCGCCTATTTCACCGAGTACCAGCACTGGGGCGACGAGGACTGGGCCCAGGCCAGGCAGCGGGCCATCAGCGCCAACCAGACCGCGAGGGCCGCATGATGCAGGCGCCGCAACCCCTGTCCACCCTGGTGTTCCAGGGCACCGAGACCGATGCGCAGCAGCAGCACAGCCGCGGCAGCCGCCTGGCCCAGGGCCTGCGGTCCCTGGGCCTGCAGGCCGGTGATGTGGTGGCCGTGCACCTGCGCAATGGCCTCGAGTACGCCGACGTGGTGCATGCCTGCCGCATAGGCGGCATGAGCTACTGCCCCTTGAGCTGGCACTTCACCGCGCCGGAGATCAATTTCATCCTGGGCGACAGTGGCGCCAAGGCGCTGGTCACCAGCCAGTCGCTGCTGGACGGCCTGCAGCAGCCGCTCGACGACACCATCCCCCGCCTGGTCGTGGGCGCCCATACCGATACCGGGGCGCTGGACTACGAGCGCTGGCTGGCAGGGCAGCAGCCCTACGATGGCCCGTTCGTGTCGCCGCGCGGGCACATGGCCTACACCTCGGGTACCACGGGACGGCCCAAGGGGGTGGTGCGGCAGGCGGTGCCGGTCGAGGAACTGCCCGCGCGCCAGGCCATGAGCCGCCGGCTGGTAGAGACCGCCTACGGCCTGCGCGCAGGCGCGCGCACGCTGCTGGCCGCGCCCATCTACCACAGCGCTCCCAGCCTGTATTTCCAGAACGCACTCATGCTGTCGGAACTGGTGGTGCTGGAGCAGCGCTTCGACCCCGAGGGGTTCCTGCGGCTGGTGCAGGAGCACCGCATAGACACGGCCTACATGGTGCCCATCATGTACGTGCGCCTGCTGCGCCTGCCCCGCGAGGTGCGCGAGCAGTACGACCTGTCGTCGCTGCGCTTCATCGCGTCCACCGGCTCGCCCTGCGCGCCCGACATCAAGAAGGCCATGATCGAGTGGCTGGGCCCCGTGATCAACGAGACCTATGCGTCCAGCGAAGCCGGCCTGGTCACCTTCATCGACTCGCAGCAGGCCTTGGCGCATCCCGGCAGCGCGGGCCGGCCGCTGCTCGATGCCCAGGTGCGCATCCTCGACAAGGCGGGTGCGCAGCTGCCGGCCGGCGAGGTGGGACTGATCTATGTGCGCCAGCCGGCCTATGCCGACTTCAGCTACCAAGGCAACGACGAGGCGCGGCGCAAGATAGACCGGGACGGCCTGGTGACGCTGGGCGACATGGGCTACCTCGACGACGAGGGCTTTCTCTATGTCTGCGACCGGGACTCCGACCTGGTCATCTCGGGCGGGGTCAACATCTACCCGGCCGAGATCGAGAACGAGCTGCTCAGGCACCCCTCGGTCTCGGACTGCGCGGTGCTGGGCATTCCCGATGCGGAGTACGGCGAAAGCCTGCACGCGCTGATCGAATCGCCCGCTGCCGGCCCGGCCCTGGCCGATGAACTCCAGGCCTGGCTCAGGCAGCGGCTCGCCGCCTACAAGGTGCCCAGAAGCATGGAGTTCCGTACGCTGCCCCGCGACGACAACGGCAAGATCGCCAAGCGCCGGCTGCGCGACCAGTTCTGGGGCGCGCAGCAGCGCAAGGTCTAGAGCGTGTTATGCACTTTTACGTACCCGCGTTGGGGCGGCAGGCCTGTGATCGCAAGGCGCAGTGCGCAGCCAAGGCTCATGCCTTGGCAAGCGCTGCAACACAGCGAGCGCCGGCCTGCCGCCCCAACCCTTCGGGAAAGCCGGGGAGAGGCCCGGCCACTTTGTTGCAGTCCGCGAGCGGTGTGCGAACCGCCCCGCGGCCTGCGTCGCGTTGCCGGGCCTCTCCCCGGCTTTCGCGGGCACGTCAAAGTGCATAACACGCTCTAACCACTCATACAAGCATCCAAGGAGACAAACCATCATGAAGAAGAACCTGATCTGCCTGGTCCTGGCCGGCATGGCATCGCTGGCAGGCACCCCGGCCCTGGCCCAGGCTGATTACCCCAGCAAGCCGCTGAAGCTCGTGGCCCCGTATGCGCCGGGCGGCTCGGCCGACCTGCTGGCGCGCACGCTGGCCACCCACCTGTCCGAGCAGATCAAGCAGCCGGTGGTGGTGGAGAACAAGCCCGGCGCCAACACCATGATCGCGGCCACGGCCGTGTCGCGCGCGCCTGCGGATGGCTACACGCTGCTGCTGGCCAGCAACGCCAGCATGGTGCTGAACCCGCTGCTCTACAAGAAGCTCAGCTACGAGCCGGCCAAGGATCTGACGTTGACCAATATCCTGGCCGAGGCGCCGCTGGTGCTGGTCACCAACAGCCAGACCGGCATCAAAAACGTGGCCGAGCTGAAGGCCCATGCCCAGGCCCACGCCGGCCGGCTGAACTACAGCTCCATCGGCCTGGGCAATCCGCTGCAACTGACCACCGAGCTCATCAAGAGCCGCCTGGGCGTGGAGGCCACGCACATCCCCTTCAACGGCAGCGCGCCGGCGCTGACGGCGCTGATGTCCAACGATACCCAGCTCATGGTTGATGTGGTGGGCACCTCGCTGCCGCAGATCAAGGCGGGCAAGCTCGTGCCCATCGCCACGACGGCCCTGGCGCGCTCCAGCTTCCTGCCCGATACGCCGACCATTGCCGAGTCGGGATTCCCGGGCTTCAGGGCGGCCACCTGGTTCGGCGTGGCCCTGCCTTCGGGCACGCCGGCCTCCGTCAGCGCCAAGCTCAAGGCGGCCGTCGACGCGGTGCTGCAGAAGCCCGAGTTCGCCTCGGCGCTCCACACCCAGTACCTGGCGGGCCGCAAGCCGCAGGCCCAGCCGGAGCTGGAAGCCTTCCTGAAAGAGGACAGCGCCATGTGGCGCAATGTGATCGCCGACAACCGGATCGCGCTGGAGCAGTGAGCCGGAACGGGCCTCACTCCACGAACCGGCGCAGCCGCGCCTGCAGGAACTCCGTCATGACCTTGACCGCATGCGGCGGGCGGCGATTGGCCAGCGTGATGACGTAGAGCCGGTCGCCCAGCCCGGACACGCGCCAGTCCGGGCACACCCGCTGCACGGTGCCGGCGCGCAGCTCGTCGATCACCATGTACTGGGGCAGGGCGGCCACGCCGCAGCCCATCAGCATCGACTGCTTGAGGAAGGGGAAGTGCTCGCTGGTGACATAGGGCTCGCATTGCAGGTGCAGGGTCTGCTGCGGGCTGCTGACGGTGATGGCGTAGGTCTTGCCGTCGCCCGGCGGCGTCAGCAGCACGCCGTGGGGAATGTCGGCGGGGGTGCGGAACGCATGCGTCCGCGCGAAGTCCCGGCTGGCATACAGCGCGGTCTCGACCGTGCCCAGTTCCCGGGCCACCAGGCTGCCGTGCACCTCGCCCGTCACCCGCACCGCGATGTCGATCTCGGCGCCCATCAGGTCGCTTACCCGGTTCGAGAACAGCACGCGGATGCGGACCTGCGGATGGTGCTTGTGGAACTCGAGCAGCATCTCGGCCAGGTACAGCTCGCCCAGGCCCGTGGGGATGCTCAGCCGCACCGTGCCGGTCACCGCGTGCTGCAGCGCGTCGATGGAGCCCCGGGCGGCCTCGACCTGCTCGATGATGTTGCAGCCGCGCCCATACAGCACCTCCCCGGCCTCGGTGAGCGAGATGCTCCGGGTGGAGCGGTGCAGCAGCCGGGTGCCCAGCGAGGCCTCCAGCGCCTTCAGCTCCTTGCTGACCTTGGAGCGGGTGACGTCCCGGCGCCGCGCGGCCTCGCTGAGGCTGCGGGCGTCCACCACCTCGACAAAGTTTCGGATGAGATTGATATCCATGTACTGCGGGCCGCGCCGGCACCCTGGAGCCTGAACAGGCCGCTATTCTCGCTCCGGCGTTCAGCGCGCGCCAGGCGGCGGCAGGTCCCGCAGGCATTGCACGATGCGCCGCGCGGCCTCGTCGATGCGCGGGCCGGGCCGCACCAGGGTGTCGAACTCGGCGTTGGGGATGCGGCAGTGGCGCTGCTCGCGCAGCGCGACGAGGCGGCTCCAGCCCTGGCGCTCGGCCGGCGGCACCGGCATGTCGGCCATGGTGATGATCACGTCGGGATTGGCGCGCACCACGTACTCGGGGCTGAGCTTGGGGTACATGGGCAGGTCGCGCCCGGCGATGTTGACCAGGCCCAGGCTGCGCAGCGTCTGGCCGATGAACGAGGCCTCGCCCGCGGCCGCCATGCCGCTGTGCAGCTCGAAATACACCTTCCTGCCGCGCCACTGCGGCGGCATCTCCTGCCGCAGCGCGTCGAGCCGCTGCTGCGTCTGCTGCCACAGCCGCGCGCCGGCGCCGGGCCGGCCCAGCAGCGCGGCCAGCATTTCCAGCTCGCGCGCCATGTCCTCGTGGGTCTGGGCGTTCAGCGTCAGCACCCGGATGCCCAGGCTCTCCAGCCGCTCGTCCACCTTGTGGTTGGGGCGCGCCAGCACCAGGTCGGGCCTGAGGGCCACGATGCGCTCGATGTCGGGGTCGCGCAGGCTGCCGACCTTGGGCAGCGCGGCGGCCTGCGGTGGCCAGGTGGAGAAGCGGTCCACGCCCACCAGCGCATCGCAGCCGCCCAGCGCGCAGATGGCCTCGGTGAAGGACGGCTGCAGCGAGACGATGCGCCGCGCGGGCCGGGCGAATTCCACGTTGCGCTGGCGGGCGTCGGTGAGCTGGAGCGTGCCTTGCGGCGCGGCCTGCGCGGGCGCTGTGGCCAGCGAGAGGGCCGAGGTCAGCGCCAGGGCCTTGAGGTAGTCGCTCATGTCGTTGTTGGGTTCAGCGGTCCTGCATCTGCGTCGTCTTCAGGCGGCTGGGGGCCAGTGCGCCGGCGGACTCGAGGATGGGATAGGCCACCGAGCACAGCAGCGAGTTGATGCGCTTGAGGTCGCTGATCAGGTCGATGTGCAGCGAGCTGGTCTCGATGCTGGTCACCGTGTTGTCCGACAGGCGGTTCAGGTGGGTGGCCGAGTAGGCCAGCTCGAGGTCGCGGAAGCGCACCTTCTCTTCCAGCAGCTTCTGCGCCTCGCGCACATTGCCATTGAGGAACACGCTCATGGCCAGGCGCAGGTTGTTCAGCAGGTGCTGGTGCAGCTCGTGGATCTCCTGCATGCCGGCGGCCGAGAAGTGGCGGCCCTTGGTGATCTTCTTGTCCTCGATGTCGATCAGCACGCGCTCGATGATGTCGCCGATCTGCTCCATGTTGATGGTGAAGCTGATGATTTCCGTCCAGCGCTGGCCCTCGCGCTCGTCCAGCTCGCTGCGCGAGATCTTGGTCATGTAGTACTTGATGGCCGAGTACAGCTCGTCCACCGTGTCGTCCAGGCCGCGCAGCTCCTGCGAGAGCTTGAGGTCGTCGCTGTCCAGCACCTGGCGGATGCCGATCAGCATGGACTCGACGATGTCGGCCTGGTGCAGGGCCTCGCGCGCGGCGCAGGAGATGGCCAGCGACGGCGTGGACAGCGCCGAGGCGTCGAGGTGGCGCGGGCGCAGCCGGCTGGCGGCGTTGGCCTCGGGCTTGGGCGACAGCGCCGTGACCCAGCGCGCCACGGTCTCGATCAGCCCGATGAAGCACAGGCTGTTGAAGATGTTGAAGGCCAGGTGGAACAGCACCACGCCCTGGCCGCGGTGGCCGATCAGCGGCTGCACATGGGCCATCCACAGGCCCAGGCACGGCGCCGCGATCGCCACGCCCATGAGCTTGAACAGCATGTTGCCGATGGTGACCTGGCGCACCTCCGTGCTGGACTTGAGCGTGCTCAGCACCGCCACCAGGCCGCTGCCCAGGTTGGCGCCCAGCGTCAGGCCCAGGGCCACTTCCATGGGGATGGCGCCCGAGCTGGCCATGGCGGCGATCAGCAGCACCACGGCCAGGCTGGAGTAGGCCAGCACGGCCAGCGTGGCACCCAGCAGCAGCTCCATGAAGATGTCGCTGGTGACCGAGGCCAGCAGCGTGCGCACGGCGGGCGACTCGAGCAGCGGCTCGGTGGCGGCCACCACCAGCTGCAGCGCCAGCAGCATCAGGCCCAGGCCGATGAGCACGCGGCCGACGCGGCCGGGCGTCGCATCCTGGCGGCTGATGAACAGCACCACGCCGACGAAGATGAACAGCGGCGACAGCCACGACAGGTCGGCCGAGAACAGCACGGCCATCAGCGCGGTGCCCACGTCGGCGCCGCGCATCACGGCCAGCGCCGACGGCAGCGTGATCAGCCCCTGGCCGACGAAGGCCGAGGTCATCAGCGCGGTGGCGGTGCTCGACTGCACCAGCGCGGTCACGCCCAGGCCCGAGAGGGCCGCCGAGAGGCGGCTCTTCATGCTGTGGGCCAGCCAGTCGCGCAGCTTGGCGCCGAAGACGCGCAGGACGCCGTTGCGCACCATGTGCGCGCCCCAGACCAGCAGGGCGATGGCGGCGAGGAGGTTCAGTAAATGCTTCATGTGCTGCGAGGAAATATACCCCCGGCGGCAGCTCCCGGTGGCGGGAATGGGGCCTGTGCGCTCATTTGGGTTCGAATTTGGTAAATGTAATTTTCGTTTTGGTTCTTTTTGCTTTGAATTGGGGTTTTGTGCAATAGCGAGGGAAAACCCCGTGCCCGCCGGCCTGGGAAGGGATAGCTATAAAAAGATAGCTGCCCGCGCTTGCCAGCAAAGCGATTCAGTATCGAAGATATCTGAAAAGCTTGTACAGCAAGCGCGAGCAGCTATGTTTTTGGTGAGGGCTTAGCCCGTGGCCTTGGCCCGCCGCATGCGCAGCAGCTCGTCCAGGATCAGCAGGAAGGCACCGGTGCTGATGGCCACGTCGGCGATGTTGAAGGCCGGGAAGTGGGCCGTGCCCCAGTAGAAGTCGAGGAAGTCCACCACGTAGCCGTGGCGCATGCGGTCGACCACGTTGCCGATCGCGCCGCCCATGATGCACGACAGCGCCAAGCAGAACAGCGTGTTGGCGCTGTGGCGCCACAGCTGCCAGGTGATGACCAGGGCCACCACCACGCCGATGCCGGTGAACAGCCAGCGCTGCCAGCCGCCGGCCGCGGCCAGGAACGAGAAGGCCGCGCCGGGGTTGTGCGCCCGCACGATGTTGAAGAAGCCCGTGATGGGCGTGTAGTCGCCCAGCTGGTAGTGCTGCAGGATCCAGTCCTTGCTGAACTGGTCGGCCCAGAACAGGGCCACGGCCCACAGCATCCACAGCACGAAGCGCTTGGCGGAGCCGCGCTCAGGCATGGTGGCGCACCTCGCCGCTGCCGTGCAGGTTGCTGTCGCAGCGGCCGCACAGCGTGGGGTGGGCCGGGTTGCTGCCCACGTCCGCGCGGTAGTGCCAGCAGCGCTCGCACTTGGCGTGCTCCGAGGGCGTGACCGCCACGGCCAGGGCCTCGCCCGCCACGGCCTGCGCGGCCGAGGTGATGAGCACGAACTTCAGGTCGTCGGCCAGCGTCTGCAGCAGCATCAGGTCCTCGGGCTGGGCGGCCACGGTGACCTCGGCCTGCAGCGAGGCGCCGACCTTGCCGTCGGCGCGCAAGGCCTCGATGTCCTTGTTGACCACGTCGCGGATCTCGCGGATGCGCGCCCACTTGGCCAGCAGGGCCTCGTCGCCGGCGGGCAGGTCGGTGAACTTCTCGAGGAAGATGGTGTCGCTGGCGCCGAACACCTTCCAGGCCTCTTCGGCGGTGAACGACAGGAAGGGCGCCATCCAGCGCAGCATGGCGTGGGTGATCTGGTGCAGCGCGGTCTGGGCCGAGCGGCGCGCCAGGCTGCCGGCGGCGCTGGTGTAGAGGCGGTCCTTCAGCACGTCGAGGTAGAAGCCGCCCAGGTCTTCCGAGCAGAACAGCTGCAGCTTGGCCACGACGGGGTGGAACTCGTAGACCTTGTAGTGCGCCAGCAGCTCGGCCTGGAACTCGGCCGCGCGCGCCAGCGCCCAGCGGTCGATCTCCAGCATCTGCGCGTAGGGCACGGCGTCCTTGGCTGCGTCGAAGTCGCTGACGTTGGCCAGCAAAAAGCGCAGCGTGTTGCGGATGCGGCGATACGCATCGACCACGCGGGCCAGGATCTTGTCGTCGATGCCCAGGTCGCCCGAGTAGTCGGTCGAGGCCACCCACAGGCGGATGATCTCGGCGCCCATCTTGCCGCTCACATCCTGCGGCGCCACGGTGTTGCCCAGCGACTTGGACATCTTCTTGCCCTGGCCGTCGACGGTGAAGCCGTGCGTCAGCAGGCCGCGGTAAGGCGCGCGGCCGAAGATCGCGGCAGCCAGCAGCAGCGAGCTGTGGAACCAGCCGCGGTGCTGGTCGTGGCCTTCCAGGTACAGGTCGGCCTCGGGGCCGCTGTCGTGGTGCATCTCGGGGTGGGTGCCGCGCAGCACATGCCAGAAGGTGGAGCCGGAGTCGAACCACACCTCGAGGATGTCGGTGCTCTTGGTGTAGTGCTTCGCGTCCTCGGCGCCGAGGATGTCCTCGGCCGTGGCGCGGCTCCAGGCCTCGATGCCGCCCTGCTCGACCATGGCCGCGGCCTGGTCCAGGATCTCCATGGTGCGCGGGTGCAGCTCGCCCGAATCCTGGTGCAGGAAGAAGGGCAGCGGCACGCCCCAGCTGCGCTGGCGCGAGATGCACCAGTCGGGCCGGCCGGCGATCATGTCGCGCAGGCGGGTCTTGCCATTCTCGGGGTAGAAGTGGGTCTGCTCGATGGCGTCCAGCGCCAGCTGGCGCAGCGTCTTCTCAGGCTTCTGGGCCGGGTCGGTGAACACTCCTTCACCCTCGTCCATGCGGATGAACCACTGCGCGGCGGCGCGGTAGATCACCGGTGTCTTGTGGCGCCAGCAGTGCGGGTAGCTGTGGGTGAGGCCCGTGGTGTCCAGCAGGCGGCCGGCGACCTTGAGCGCGTCGATGATGACGGGCACGGCCTTCCAGATGTGCTGGCCGCCGAACAGCGGCAGCTCGGGCGCGTAGACGCCGTTGCCCTGCACGGGGTTCAGGATGTCCTCGTAGGGCATGCCGTTGGTGACGCAGGAGTTGAAGTCGTCCAGACCGTAGGCGGGTGCCGAGTGCACGATACCGGTGCCGTCGTCGGCCGTTGCGTAGTCGGCCAGGTACACGGGCGAGATGCGGTCATAGCCCTTGTCGGCCTGCGCCAGCGGGTGCTTGAACGGCATGTGGTCGAGCTTCTCGCCCTTGGCGGTGGCAACCACCTTGCCGTCGAGCTTCCAGCGCGCCAGGCACTTCTCGACCAGGGCCGAGGCCACGATCAGCAGGCCGCGCTCGGTGTCTACCAGGCTGTATTCCAGCTCGGGGTTGACGTTGAGCGCCTGGTTGGCGGGGATGGTCCACGCGGTGGTGGTCCAGATCACGATGAAGGCGGGCTTGTCCAGCTGCGGCAGGCCGAAGGCGGCGGCCAGCTTCGCCGGCTCGGCGGCCGGGAACATCACGTCCAGCGTCTGGCTCTGCTTGTCGGCGTACTCGATCTCGAACTCGGCCAGCGACGAGGCGCAGTCGAAGCACCAGTACACGGGCTTGAGGCCACGGTAGACGAAGCCGCGCTCCATGACCTGCTTGAGTGCGCGCAGCTCACCCGCCTCGTTGGCGTAGTTCATGGTCTTGTAGGGGTGGTCCCAGTCGCCGAGCACGCCCAGGCGCTTGAAGTCCACCATCTGCTGCGCGATCTGCTCGGTGGCGAAGGCGCGGCTCTTGGCCTGCATCTCGTCGCGCGGCAGGTTGCGGCCGTGCAGCTTCTCGATGGCGTTCTCGATCGGCAGGCCGTGGCAGTCCCAGCCGGGCGCGTACAGCGCATCGAAGCCTTCGAGCTGGCGGCTCTTGACGATCATGTCCTTGAGGATCTTGTTGACGGCGTGGCCGATGTGGATCTTGCCATTGGCATAGGGCGGGCCGTCGTGCAGGATGAACTTGGGTGCGCCGCTGCGGGCGTCGCGCAGTTTCTTGTAGATGCCCTTGTCCTCCCACTCCTGCACCCAGCCCGGCTCGCGCTTGGGCAGGTCGCCGCGCATCGGGAAGGGCGTGTCGGGCATGTTCAGCGTCGCGCGGTAGACGGACGCGGCTTCGTTCTTGTTGGACTTGGAATCGGACATGGAGGGAAAACCTTGGGAACCTGAAAATAGGGCGCGGCCCGGCAGCCGGGGCCGAACGGCAAGGAGGCAGCCTCAGCAGGCGAAGGGCCGAGGCGGGATGACGGCCAGCGTCAAATTCGGTCGCGCGTGGTCTGGCGGCGGGTGTCTGCGTGGCTGGGCGCACCAGCGAAATACGCGCGGGCATCCGCGCAGTCCTTGGCGATGCCGGCCGTGAGGGCATCGAGACCGTCGTATTTCAGCTCGTCATGGAGTTTGTGCAGCAGTTCCACGCGGGCGATTCTACCGTAGGCCCCTTCGGCGCCCAGGCCGTCGGGCCATTGCAGGCAGTGGGTTTCGAGCAGCACGCGGCCGCCGTTCACGTCGTCCGGATCGAGCGACGGGCGCACGCCCAGGTTGGCCACGCCGGGCAGCGGCTCGGGCGACAGGCCATGCACCCGCACCACGAAGATGCCGCTGGCCGCCGGCTTCCAGTGCTGGAAGCGCAGGTTCAGCGTGCGAAAGCCATTGCTCTGGGCCGCATCGGTGGCGGCCAGCGTGCGGCCCAGCTTGCGGCCGTGCACCACGTGGCCGGAGATGGTGTAGGGGTAGCCCAGCAGGCGCTCGGCGGCGGCCATGTCGCCGGCGGCCAGCGCGTTGCGGATGGCGGTGCTGGACACGCGCAGGCCGTCCGATTCGTAGCTGTTCATGCGCGCCACCTCGAAACCCTGCTGACGGCCGGCCTCGACCAGCATCGCGTAGTCGCCCGCGCGCTTGGCGCCGAAGCGGAAGTCGTCGCCCACCAGCACGTAGCGCGCGCCCAGGCCCTGCAGCAGCACCTGGTCGATGAACGCTTGCGGCGCCAGGCTGGCCAGCTGGTCGTTGAAGGGCAGCACGATGGTTTGGTGAACGCCGGCCTGGTCGAGCTGGTCGAGCTTGTCGCGCAGCGTGCTGATGCGCGCCGGCGCCAGGTCGGGCTTGTGCAGCTTCTGCGCGAAATAGTCGCGCGGATGGGGCTCGAAGGTCATCACGCAGCTCGGAACGCCCAGCCGCTGGGCCTCGTGCCGCAGCGAGGCGAGCATGGCCTGGTGGCCGCGGTGCACACCGTCGAAATTGCCAATGGTGAGCGCGCAGGCAGCCGCCACGCCAGGGTGTTCGAAGCCGCGGAATATCTTCATGGGGATGCTGTGTTTTTAATAGCTATCTGCGCAGGTAGAGGGCGCACATAAGACAGATTTCACCGTGAAAGTGTATATTGTCAGGAGGGCCTGGCTGTATTTCCTTGAACAGGAGGACATGGTGAAGGTGTTGAAGCTGTCTTCGGGCGGTGTGCCGCAGTCCTGGATATCCCTCCAGGAGGCGGTCACGCATTACGCTGCCGGCGATGTGCGCTGGGAGGCGGGGTCGGAGATCGCCTGCTTCCGCGGCGGGCACAACGCCGTCACCGGGCTGCAGTCGAGGATTGCCATCAGCAGCATCATCGGCACCCGCGGCAAGCCCTGCATCGACCCCTTCGCCATGCGCATGGCGCTGACCAACGAGAAGCTGTTCCGCCGCGACCGCCACATCTGCGCCTATTGCGGCCAGTGGTTCGACGAGTCGCTGCTGACCCGCGAGCACGTGGTCCCGGTGTCGCAGAAGGGACCGGACCGCTGGACCAATGTGGTGGCGGCCTGCAAGTCGTGCAACCACCGCAAGGCCGGCCGCACGCCTGAGCAGGCCGGCATGCCGCTGCTCTACACGCCGTATGCGCCCAGCCTGTGGGAAGACTTCATCCTGCGCAACCGCCGCATTCTGGCCGACCAGATGGAGTTCCTGATGGCCCACGTGCCCAAGCACTCGCGGCTGGCGCTGGCCGATCCGGAACCGGTGCCAGCGCTGCCGCACTGAATCAGGCCGCGGTGGCCTTGGTGGCGGTGATCACGAAGCCATCGACCGGCTGGCCTGCTTCCAGGCGCAGGTCCGCATCGCGGGTCTGCACCAGCTCGAACCCGGCCTGCTTGCACTGCTGCATCACCGCGCTGAGCTTGTGGGTATAGCGGCCTGCGGGCTGCAGCTGCGCGTCCGGGCCGGTCACGTCGCCGTGCTCGCACGAGAAGATGAGCTGCCCGCCTGGCGCCAGGATGCGGTGGGCGTTGGCAATGGCTTCCTGCAGGTCGCCGACGTAGATGAACACGTCGAGCGCCGCCACCACCTCGAAGGTGTTGTCGGGCGTGGCGCGCAGCGCTTCCAGCAGGTTGACCTGGTGGAACTTGTAATAGACGTTGTGGCGGGCGGCCTGTTCGATCATCTTGGACGACATGTCCACGCCCACGATGTAGCCGTCCAGCGCGCCCAGGCAGATGCCCAGCAGGCCGGTGCCGCAGCCCAGGTCCAGCACGTTGAAGCGGCGGTCGGGGTAACGCTCGAGCAACTGGTCGGCCACCTGCCGGGGCAGGCGGTACTGCAGGTTACGCACCATGTGGCGGTCGTAGATGCTGGCCATCTCGTCGAACATGTGCGTCGTCAGCTCGACCGGCACGTGCGCCGGCGTTTCGCCGCGCGCCAACTGATCGTAGTAGCGGGCGATGGGGCTGTCCGGCGTCAGCGCCAGCAGCGCGGTGGCGTCGGGCAGCGCCTCTGCCAGCGTGCCACGGGCCTGCAGCGCCTGGATGCGGCCCACGCGCAGCGAGGCGTTGTCCGGCTCTTCGTCGATCAGCGATTGCCACTGGGCCAGCGATTCGTCCCACTTGTGGATGGCGGCGAAATCCTGGGCCAGGTGGCGGCGCAGCAGGCGGTCGCCCGGCACCAGGGCCAGGCCGCGCTCCAGGTGGCGAATGGCCATTTCGGTGTTGCCGGTGCGGTGGGCGATGTCTATCACGCCGGCCAGCACCTGCAGGTTGCGGGGCTCGAGCGCGGCCACTTGCTCGGCGCTGGCAATGGCTTCCTGGTCGCGGTTATGGCGGGCCTGCAGCAGGGCCAACTCCAGCAGGCCAGGGGCCCAGTCGGGCGCCATGGTGTGGCAGCGCTGCATGGCATCGAAAGCGGCGTTGATGTTGCCAGACTTCTCGGCCATCAGGGCGGCCAGCATGAACAGGCGTGCATCGCGCGGCGACTTGGCACGGGCTTCGTTCAGGGTATGGGCGGCGCCGGTGAGGTTGCCCACCGAAATTTGGTGGCGAGCCTTTTCCAGATGTTTGCGGATCGGATCGACAGGTGCTTTAGCGCTCATGTAAACAATCGATGGCCCAAGGCCGGCTGAGAGGAAAACCCAACATTATCCGGTATTCGAGTCCTCCGGGTCCGCGCTGCGATAATGCCGCCTCCATGAAAAACATCGTGATCCTGATCTCGGGCGGCGGCTCGAACATGGCCGCCATCGTGCGGGCAGCCCTGCAAGACGACTGGGCCACCCGGCTGGATGCCCGCGTGGCGGCGGTGGTCAGCAACAAGGCCGAGGCCGGGGGGCTGGTGTTCGCCCGCGAGCAGGGTATCGCCACCGAGGTGCTCGACCACCGCGGCTTCGGCAGCCGCGAAGCCTTCGATGCAGAACTGGCCCGGGTGATCGACCGCCACGAGCCGGCCCTGGTCGTGCTCGCGGGCTTCATGCGCATCCTCACGCCAGGCTTCGTCGCCCGCTACGAAGGGCGCATGGTCAATATCCATCCTTCGCTGCTGCCGGCCTTCACGGGGCTGCACACGCACCAGCGCGCCATCGATGCCGGCTGCAAGTTCGCGGGCTGCACCGTGCACCGCGTCACGGCCGAGCTGGACGTCGGCCCCATCGTCGACCAAGCCGTCGTGCCGGTGCTGCCCGATGACACGGCCGAGACCCTGGCTGCGCGCGTGCTCGTGGAGGAGCACCGCATCTATCCGCGCGCCGTGGCGCGGCTGATGCAGGGCTGAGGCCTTAGCGCCAGGCGACCGAGGCGGCAATCGTATCTACGGCGGCCTGCACGGCCGGGTCCCCGTCCGGCAGCAGGGCGACGAGCCGGATGTAGCGCTGGCCGGGCCACAGCGACAGGTACTGGACGAAATGCCGGCCCTGCTGCGTACTGCCGCGCAGCACCACGCCCCGGGTGCCCGCGAAATCGGCGGACTCCTGGCGCGGGTTCGAGGCTTGTTCAAGCCCATGTGTCTGCACCAGCAGGCTCCGGGCGAGCGCTGCCGGCTCGGTGGCCGAGGCCGGTGCCGACAGGCTCGACGCCACGACGATCAGCGGCTGGCGGCCTTCGGGATCGACATCCTTGGCGCCAGCCGTCAGCGTGACGCCGGCGCCGGTCATGGTGTTCAGCACCCGGAACGGTGCCGTTGCCTCGATTTTGAAGGGCAGGGCGTCCAGCGCCTGCTGGGGCGAGGCCGCCGGGCCCAGGCGCACCGAGGCCAGCGACCGCAGCACCTCGGCTTCGGCGGGGCCGCCGTCGGCGGGCGCCTGCACCGTGGCCAGCACGACTTTGTCGCCGCGGAACAAGGCCATCCATTTGCGGAAGTTCTGGCCGTGCGCGGCCTGGCTGCCGACCAGCACGGGCACCGTGCCGGCCGCCGTGGCGATGGTGGTGCGCCGCTCCACGGCGATGCCCTTGGTAGCGAAGGCGCTGCGCCCTGCCTGCGCGTCGGCGAACATCGGCGCGAGCTGGGCGTAGGCCTGGGGCGGCATTTCGGCGAGCAGGATGCTGGAGGGGCTGTCCGCGGCGCTGAAGCCCGCGAAGCCCGTGGCCGGTGCAAAGCCCGCGGGCGGCGCCATCGTCACTGAGGTGCCCGGAACAGCCATGGGGGCGGGCACGGGCTGGGCCGCGCCGGCGGCCAGCGAAAAGGCGAGCAGCAGGCCCGCCAGCCAGGGAGTCGGGTGTCTCATGTCACAGTCCTTCGCTCTGGAAGCCGCGCTGCTCGTCCTCGGGGCAGCGCGCGAAGCGCGGCTGCTCAAGGCCATCGATGACCACGCTTTCGTTGAACATGGCCGCCGGGCGCACCCACAGGCCGCGCTCGCCATAGAGGGCGCGGTACAGCGTCATGGGCTCCCGCGTCTCGCTGTGGCGCACGGTGGCCAGCACTTCGTAGCGGCCGCCCTTGTAGTGGCGGTAGAGGCCGGTGGGCGTGGGCGTCAGCGGGGGCAGGTCGTCGTCGGTCATGGGCGCCATGGTACCCGGCCAGACCCGCGGCCCTCTCGGAAATGCCAGGCAATGGGACAATCGCGGTCATGCATCCCAAACAGCTTCTCGACGCCTGCGCCGAATTGGTCAAGCGCACCCTGACTTTCGAACACCCGGCCGATGCCGTGGTGTCCCGCTTCTTCCGTGAAAACCGCAACCTCGGCTCGCGCGAGCGCGCCACGCTGGCCGAGACGGCCTACACCGTGCTGCGCAAGAAACTGCTGCTGGAGCAGCTCGCGCGCTCGGGCTCCGGCCCGCGTGAACGGCGCCTGGCCATCCTGGGCTGGGCGCACAGCCAGAACGGCGGCGACCGCAGCTTCATCAAGAGTGCGCTGAACGAGACCGAGCGCCATTGGCTGGACGACTGCGACGCTGTGCCGCTGGCCGAGCTGATGCCCCACCACCGCCACAACCTGCCCGACTGGCTGGTCGCGCCGCTCAAGGCGCAGATGACCGATGCCGCCGAGTTCGACCAACTGGCCGCCAGCATGCTGGAGACCGCGCCGCTGGACCTGCGCGTCAACCAGCTCAAGGGCAAGCGCGCCGACCTGGAAAAGACGCTGCGCGAGGCCAAGATCGCCGCCGAGCCCACGCCGTACTCGCCCTGGGGCCTGCGCGTGGAGGGCAAGCCGCAGCTGTCGCGCCTCGACGCCTTCACCAGCGGCGCGATCGAAGTGCAGGACGAGGGCTCGCAGTTGCTGGCGCTGCTGCTCGATGCCAAGCGCGGCGAGATGGTGACGGATTTTTGCGCCGGCGCCGGCGGCAAGACGCTGGCCATCGGCGCGGCCATGCGCAGCACCGGGCGCCTGTATGCGTTCGACGTGTCGGGCCATCGGCTGGAGGCGCTCAAGCCCCGGCTGGCGCGCAGCGGCCTGTCGAACGTGCATCCAGCCGCCATCGCGCACGAGCGCGACGAGCGCATCAAGCGCCTGGCCGGGAAGATGGACCGCGTGCTGGTCGATGCCCCGTGCTCGGGCCTGGGCACGCTGCGCCGCAATCCTGACCTGAAGTGGCGCCAGAGCCCGCAGGCCATCGAGGAGCTGACGGCCAAGCAGACCGCGATCCTGGCCAGCGCGGCGCGCATGGTCAAGCCGGGCGGGCGCTTGGTCTATGCGACCTGCAGCGTGCTGCCGGCCGAGAACGAGGCAATTGCCGAGGCCTTTGGCGCGGCCCACCGCGACTTCATCCCGGCCGACGCTGGCGAACTGCTGACGGCCCTGAAGGTGGAGCAGGCCGCCAGCCTGTGCAGCGGCGGCGACACCGGCACGCAGTACCTGCGCCTGTGGCCGCACCAGCACCAGACCGACGGCTTCTTCGCCGCAGTATGGACGCGCCAGGCTTGAATATAAAAATGATAGCTGCTAGCGCTTGATAGATAAGCGCTAGAGGCTGTTTTTATATAAATCCATTGTATATAGGCCCATTGCCGGCAGGCACGGGCAGCGTCAGCGTGAAGCGGGTGCCACCCTGCACCGATGCGGCGGCGTGCACGTCGCCGCCATGCAGCCGGGCGATGCGCCGCGCCACCCACAGGCCCAGGCCGAAGCCGCGGGTCTGGTCGGTGCGTTCGCCGCGTTCGTAGCGCTCGAAGATGCGCTCGGCCGCCTCGGGCGGCAGGCCGGGGCCGGCGTCGCTCACCGAGAGCTGCAGGCAGCCCTGCGGATCCAGCCGCGCCGCCACGGCGATCTCGCCCTCTCGGGCGTACTTGACGGCGTTGTCCACCAGGTTGGACAGCGCGATGCGCACCAGCGTGGGGTCGCAGTCCCATTCGTCCAGCCGGGGATCGATGTCGAGCGCCAACTGGTGCCGGCGCGACCAATGCACCAGTTGGGCCGCATCGGCCACCAGTTCGTGCACCGGCGTCCAGTCCCGTTGCAGCTTGAAGGCCGTGGTGTCCAGGCGGTCGCTGACCAGGCAGTTGTCCACCAGGGCCGTCAGGCGCCGGCAGGCGCGGCGGATCTGCGCGGCCCGCTCCTGCTGCGCTGCCAGGTCGGCACTGGGAAAGCTCTGCTGCTCGGTGGCGGCGCTGTCCACCACGGCGAGCGGGGTGCGGAACTCATGGTTCACCATGTTGAAGAACTGGCGCTGCTCCAGCCGCATCTCCCTTTCGCTGTGCAGCGCGGCCTGCAGGGCATTCTGGGCGTGCAGCAGCTCGTCGGTGCGCTGGCGCACGCGCTCTTCCAGGCTGTGCTCGGATTTTTCCAGCGAGCGCACCAGCTGCGCCTGGCGCTGCCGGGAGTCCTGGAAGCGCTGCACCAGGCTCGCGCCCACCGCCACGGCCACCATGATGTTGAGCAGCAGGGCTTCGAGCTGCCAGAACAGCCCGGCCTCGGCCGGCAGGGTCACCAGGCCCGCATAGGCCGCGGCCACATGGAATCCCAGCAGCGCGTGCAGGCTGTAGGGCGTGGCCGTCAGGAAGCCGACGAGCGACGGGCCTTTGCGCCGCAGCTCGGTCCAGGTCACGGCGACGCCCAGCAGGCTGACCAGCCAGGGCATGCTGGGCCCCAGCGCTGCCCATTGGGTGAAGCGGCCCAGCGGGATGCTGGCCAGGGCCAGCAGCGGCAGCGCGGTCAGCGCGAGCAACAACCGGTCGATGCGCCGCCAGGCGGTGCCTCGCGTCAGCAGTTCGCGCGTCTGCCAGGCGAAGGTCGCCGGCAGGATGAAGGTGCCGATGGACGCGGCCACATCGTTCCAGCGCGCCCAGGGCGCCGGCAGCCAGACCTGCGGGTAGCCGCGCGTGATCGCGGTCTGCAGCAGGAACACCATCGACATCAGCGCCAGCGCAGTCATGCTGCGCATGCGCAGGGCCAGCGCGGCGCCGGCGATCAGCAGGGCCAGCACCAGGCCGATGCCCAGGTGCACGCCGGATGACCATTCGCTGCTCGACAGGCGCGCCATCAGCTCCGAACTGCGCCACACCGTGCCGTAGACCTGCATGGAGCTCTGGCTCTGGATGCGCAGCACCAGCGGCTTGCCGGCCTGCAGCGGAAACACCAGCTGGCGCACATGCACGCGCTGCTCCATGGCGACGGTGTCGCCGCTGCTCTGCGCCTGCCAGCCGCTGTCGCCGGGCTGGTAGAGCGTGACCTGGTCGAGGTAGCTGGGCAGCACTTCCAGCCACAGCGGGTCGGCGGGCGCCGCGGCGCTGCGTGGCTCCAGCGGCGGCGGCGGCGCCAGCCTGAGCCAGTACACGGTGTGGGTATAGCCCTGGTTGAAGCTGGCGCGCTGCTCTGCAAACGCCGAGTCCGGCAGCGCGGCCACGTCGTCGATCGTGAGCCGGCCCTCCGGGTCTGCCAGGACGTGCAGCGGCAGGTCCGGCCCCAGCCGCATGCCGGTGAACGGCTGGGAAAACAGGGTGGGACTCAGGATGAAGGCGGCAATCAGGCCCAGCAGCGCGACCATCCACGCCAGAAAGCCGGTGATTGCAATTAATTGTGACTTATTGGTTTTTGTAATAACTTGTGTGTTTTCGTGCATGGTTCCATCTCGCGTACTTGGCAAGAATGTGACAAATGCCAGCTTCCATGATGCAACAAGCCTTAACTTACGCCGAGCTCACCATTGCTGTTGTCGAAGATGATGAAGACATCCGACTGAATGTTTGCAGTTTCTTACAAAAATCGGGGTTCCAGACCTGGGGTGCGGAGTCCGCGGAGGACTTCTATGTGGGCTTGCTGCGGCAAAAGGCCGACCTGGTGGTGGTGGACCTGGGCCTGCCCGGCGAGGACGGGCTGAGCCTGATCCAGCGCCTGGCAGCGCAGAGCGTGCCGGTGGTCGTGCTGACGGCGCGCGGCGACCTGGAAAGCCGGATCGCCGGGCTGAATGCCGGCGCCCTGCAGTATTTCGTCAAGCCGGCGGACCTGCACGAGCTGGTGGCTGGCATCCGCTCGCAGCTGCGCCATGTGCTGGCGCAGGGCTCCAAGCAGGCTTCGCGGGGGCCGGAAATACTGTCCTGGCGCCTCGACCTGCATGCCGTGCGCCTGGTGGCGCCCAACCAGAACGCGGTGCCGCTGACCAGCCGCGAGCTGGAACTGGTCAACCGCCTGGTGTCTGCCAAGGGCGGGCTGGTCAGCAAGCAGGACTTGCTGGAAACCATGGGCTACGGCCATGTGGAAGACGGCTTTCACCGCATCGAGTCGCAGCTGACCCGGCTGCGGCGCAAGACCCTGCAGGCCACTGGCATGGCGCTGCCCATCCGGGCGGTCTTTGGCAAAGGCCTGGTCTTCATCGTCTGAGCGCGGCGCCGGCCCGTCCCCCAGGTGGGGGCGGGCCTTTGCGTGCCGCCATGGCCTCGTAACTTGTCCGTGCGCGACGCGGAGCCGCCGGCGTGGGCCGTATTGCCCGAGGGAGTGGCTTCGGGTGACGGGCATGCCGCTCCCAGCCGTCGCCGGGTAAATCATCGGTTATCAATTTTTAAAATTTATTCGTCTAATTTTTAAATAAATGTGAGTAATTGTGCGTTGTCGCCTATGACGCGTTCTCTTGCTGCCGGGAAGAATCAAAAACAAGAGCAGCCACAGCTGGACTGTGGTTGTGCCATTTTTTGTGCTTGTTTTTGCAATCGGAGCGTCCCTGCACGCCCCCATCAGAGGAGAAACCAATTGACACATTCGACATCGACCCGGAGGGATACCCGGCGGCCTTGGGGGACCACGCTGGCGGTAGCAGGGGGCGGCTTGCTGCTGGCCGTGGCGGCGCATGCGGATTTCGTCAACGGCGGCTTTGAGGCCACGCCGGATTTCAGCGGCTGGACGCAGAAGGGCTACACGATACCGGGCGCCATCCCCAGCTTCCCGCCCACGACGGAGAGCGATCTGGGCCTGACGCCGAATGCGGCCAACATCCGCTCGGCCGTCCTGAGCGCGGGCAGCGAGTCGCTGACGGGTGGTGCCCTGGCCTGGAGCGATAAGGTGGCGCGGGTGCATACGGCAGTCAACGCCAACGGCAAGAACAACCGGGCCAGTGCCATCGAACAGAGCATCGTGGTGGCCAATGGCGATATCGACGCCGACGGCAAGGTGCATATTCGCTTCACGGCCGCGCCGGTGCTGGAGGACCCGGGCCACCAGTCCGACGAGCAGCCTTATTTCTTCATCGAGATCACCAAGGCGGACGGCACCAGCCTGTTCCATACCTTCAACTTCGCCAACCAGGCTGGCGTGCCGTGGGTGGCGGTGGGGGGCATCAAGTACACGGATTGGCAGGCTTTCGACATTCCGCTGGATCCGGGCCTGGTGGCCTTGGGCGATACGGTCACGGTCAAGGTGATCGCGGCGGGCTGCGGGCCGAGCGGGCATGCGGGCGCCGTCTACCTGAACAATGTGCGCAGCGGCAATGGCAACGTGCAGGGCGCGAGCCTGTGGGTGACCGCCGAAGGGCCGGCCGCGGTGAATCGCCATACCAACCCGGATGGCACCACTGACGTCACCTACACCTATACCTACAAGAACAACGGCAATGCCGCGGTGAGCAATGTGACGGTCAACCCCGCCATGCCGCAGACCACCGATTCCACACCCAAGGACACCAGCTTTGTCGGCATCACCCAGCCCAGCTTCGGCGGCGGCGCGTGCACGGCACCGGCCGGCGGTGTGGGCAGCACCAGCCCGGCTGCTTGCAGCATCGGCACGCTGCAGCCGGGCGAGTCGGGCACCTTCACCATGACGGTGCGTGTGCCGGCGGATACGGCGGCCGACCTGCTCAACAACGGCACCTATCCCATCGCCGGCACGGGCGTGCCCTCGCTGCTGGGGCCGCTGGTCAAGACCAATCTGCTGGCCGACATGGTGCCCGATGTGTCCCAGCTGCCGCCTGGCGGCGGCGTGGTGGGAACGCCGTACCCGGCCGGCGCCGCCTTCTCGTGCACCAACCAGGGCTCGACGGCGGCCCAGAATGCCAGTTGCGCCGCCACGGGGCTGCCAGCGGGCGTGACGGTGGGGCAGTGCACGATCTCGCCGCCCACCCCGGCCCTCAACTGGAGCCAGGGCAGCGCGGTACCTGCCGCCGCGACCGTGACCTGTCCAGTCACCGGCACCCCGACCACCACGCCGGCCAATCCACCCAAGGTGACGACGGGCGGGGACAACGACGGCGATCCTGGCAACAACCAGCAGGAACTGGCGCCCGTGCCCGATGTGCTGGTCGATCTGGCCAACCTGCCGACTACGGCGACGGTGGGGCAGCCCTACAGCGGCAGCTTCAGCTGCACCAACATCGGCACCGCCGCTGCGGTGGCGGGCACCAGCTGCGCGGTGGCCAACTTGCCCGCCGGCCTGGCCCAGGGCGCATGCACCATCAGCCCCGGCAATGCCGCCTGGGTGCCCGGCAATGCGATTGCGCTGAACGAGACCGTGACCTGCGCGGTGACCGGCACGCCGGCCAACCACAAGGGGCCGGTGATCGTCAATGGCAGCGCCGGCGCCACCGGTGATTCCAATATGGGCAACAACACGGCGCAAAAGCAGATCGACGTCACTGGCGCACCAAACGTGGTCATCGACCTGGGCGGCCTGCCGCCCACTGGCACCGTGAACCAGCCCTACAGCGGCAGCTTCACCTGCCAGAACATCGGCAGCGCCGATGCGGCGAGCGCTGCCTGCACGGCCATGGGCCTGCCGCCCGGCGTGGCCCTGGGCGCCTGCACCATCAGCCCGGCCAGCGCGGGCTGGACTTCGCCCGGCGCGATTCCCGAAGGCCAGACGGTGACCTGCCAGGTCAGCGGCACGCCGGGCCAGACGGGCACCTCGACGGCGACCGGCACCGGCGGTTCCAGCACTGCGACCAAGGACGTGACGATTGGCGTTGCTGCCGCCCCAACCCCTGTGCCTACGTTGACGCAGTGGGGCCAGTTGCTGATGGCGGGCCTGCTGGCCGCCCTCGGGCTGCTGGCCATGCGCCGCACCGGCCGCAACGCCGGCTGATCGACCGCAGCACGCAGGGGGCCGCACCGCTGTGCGGCCCCTGCGTCTTCACGACAAGGCACGCAATGAAGAAATTGGGAATGTGCGCGCTGGCGGCCTGGGCGCTGTCCTGCGCCGCCGCGCAGCCGATGCCGGCGCGCAAGCCGGGGCTGTGGGAGGTGGCTATCGCGGGCGGGCAGGGCGCGGCGTCGCGCCCGGTCACGGTGCAGCAATGCACGGACCGGGCCAGCGATGCGCAGGTCCTGCTGTCCATCGTGCCCGGCCAGGAGCACTGCGATGCACCCACGGTGCACCGCCAGGGCCGGCGCTACCGGATCGAGAACCAGTGCGCGGTGCATGGCCGGCGCCTGAACCTGCAGATGGAGTTGTCAGGTGACCTGGGGGCGCGCTACGAGGGCAGCTATGAGGTGCTTCCGGAGCGCACGGCAGGCGGACCACCGGCCGAGGCTCGGCGCTTCGAGGCCCGGTGGCTGGGCGAATGCCGCGCCGGCATGCAGCCGGGCGACATGGTGCTGCCCAACGGCATCACGGTCCAGGTGCTGAAGCAGCCGCATGGCTCGGTCCATGCCGACGGGCATCATCACGATTGAGCAAAAATATTGATGAAAATGGCCTCCAGCGCTTTATGGATGAGCGCCGATTGCTATCAAATAAGTAGCTTTTGCATCAATCCAGCCAGCCCAGCCAGCGGGCCACGGCTTGCCATGCACTGCGCCAGCCGGTGCCGCGGCGTCCGGCCAACTGTAGCTGCGCGGTTTCGGCACCATCCGTCTCCAGCCAGTACCAGCCCGCATGGGCGCCGTTGCAATACGGGGCTTCGCCCTCGGCCAGGCGCAGGGCGCAGGTCCAGGGGGAACTGATCCGTACCTGGCCGGCGGTGCAGTGCAGCGCGCTGCCGGTTTCCAGGTAGCACCACAGCCCCTGGCCGGGCACGATCCGCAGCGGCGTGATCCGCTCCTGGATGGCGCTGGCGGCGCTTGGCGAGAAGGGGGTGGACAAGGAGGGGAAGCTGGTGCGGATCATGGCGGTGCTTTCAAAATGAAGGCCTCCAGCGTAAAAAATCGCGCTGCTGCGCAACAGGCACAGCGAGGTTTCCCGGGTGCGGAACAGTGCAGTCAAGCCGCTTCTGTTCTGGTTCAAAATCGCAGCATCTGTATCTGTTCTGGTCGGCGAAAAAAGCCGACGATACCGCGGCTCGGAGCCCGAAACCACACCATGTCCCAGACCGACGAAAGCCTGCTTGACGCCCCTGCGACCGGCGACGCCTTCCTGTACGAGCGCATTGCCGCGCATTTCGAGCAGGCCATCGCGCAGCAGGCGCTGGGCGTGGGCGCGCGCATGCCGTCGGTGCGCGAGATCCGGCGCCTGCACCAGGTCAGCCACACCACGGCGCTGCAGGTGCTGCGCGAGCTGGAGTCGCGCGGGCTGATCGAGGCTCGCCCCCGGGTCGGCTACTTCGTCTGCGCGCCGCAGCCGCTGCTGCCGGCCGCACGCGAGCCCGAGCGGCTGGAGCCTTTCGATGCCGCCGCGTCGCCGTTCGAGGGCATCGGCGGGCGCATTGCCGACTACCTGAACCGCGCCCGGCTGGCGGGCCGCCTGCGGGCCGACCTGGGCAGCGCCATGCCGGCGCCCGAGCTGTTCGACGCCGGCTTCCTCAACCGCCAGGCCGTGGCCCTGCTGCGCGAGCAGCCGGATGTGCTGGTCTACGGGCCGTCGGCGCCCTTCACCCATCCCGACTTCCAGGAGACCATGGCGCGCTATGCGCTGACCTTCGGCCTGCGGATCGCGCCGATGGAGATCGGCGCGACGCTGGGCAACTCCGAGGCGGTGAACCTCGCGCTCGATGCGCTGACGCAGCCCGGCGATCTGGTCGCCATCGAGTCGCCCACCTTCTACGGCATCGTGCAGTCGGTGGAGGCGCGCGGGCTGCAGGCGCTGGAGATCCCGTCCAGCCCGCACACCGGCATGTCGCTGGAGGCGCTGGAGCTGGCGCTGCGCACCCAGCCTCGGATCAAGGCCGTGGTCGTGGTGCCGCACCTGCAGATGCCGCAGGGCGCCACCATGCCCGACAGCCACAAGGCGCGCATCGTGGCGCTGTGCAGCGCCCACGGCGTGGCCCTGATCGAGGACGACATCTACCGCGAATTCGTCGAGACCGACACGGTGATGCGCCCCTGCAAGGCCTGGGACACGGACGGTACGGTGATCTACTGCGCCTCGCTCAGCAAGAGCTTCGCGCCCGGGCTGCGCCTGGGCTGGATGAACGCCGGGCGCTGGCACGAGCGCGTGCAGATGATCAAGTTCTCGCGCTCGCGCAACATGCCCACCTGGCCGCAGCTGCTGGGCGCGCGCACCGTGGGCACGCCCACCTACATGCGGCACCTGGCGCGGCTGCGCCAGCAGTTGCGCGTGCAGCGCCAGCAGGCGGCGCACGCGGTGGCGCGCTACTTTCCGATCGGCTCTCGCCTGAGCCTGCCGGCCGGCGGCCTGAGCATCTGGATCGAGTTGCCCGAGCCCATCAGCGCGGCCCGGCTATATGGCGATGCGCTGGCGCTGGGCATACGCGTGGCGCCGGGCGACATGTTCTCCAACACCGGGCACTACGACCACTTCCTGCGGCTGAGCTGCGGCATGCCGTTCACGCCCGCCATCGACGAGGCCTACCGCGAGCTGGGGCGGCTGATGCACCGCCAGCTCGGCCTGGCTCCACGCGCCTGATCGTCATTCAAATGTGAAATTGGTACATCTGAGCTATTTCACGATATGGCCGCGCGCGGAACAATTACATCTACAAAACTTGCAATTGGTTTCTGTTTTGCTGTTGCAAAAAACGGACGAAATCCTCGCCGATTGAAGTGATGCAGGTGACTGGCCGCCACGGGCCGGAAGGCGCGGCAAGCGCGGACCCAGTCGCATCGAGACCTAGCTTGGAGCCACGGGTTGACCATCATGAAAGACATGCTTGCTTCCAAGGCGGAACGCACTGTCGCCGTGCTGGTGGAAGACGACGATATGCGTGCCGGCGTGTGCCGCTACCTGCAGGATTCGCGCGTCCGCAACTGGGGTGCCGAGGCACCGCAGGCCTTCTTTCTGCAGATGCGCAGCGAACCGGCTGACTTGGCCGTGGTCGACATGGGGCTGCTGGGCGACGACGCGCTGGCCACCGTGCACGAACTCGCGGCCGAGGGCGTGGCAGTCGCCGTGCTGGGGCCGGAGGATGCCGACGCGCAAGGCCGCATGGCCGTGCTCGATGCCGGCGCCTTGCAGTATTTCGCCAAGCCGGCGAACGCCGGTGAACTGGCGGCCGGCGCGCGCACCCTGCTGCGCTACCTGCACGGGCAGGAGCCGGTGGCGTGGAGCCTGAATGTCGACGGCCCCTGGCTGATGGCGCCCAACCAGCGCCTGGTGATGCTGACCAGCCGCGAGCTTGAGTTGCTGCAGAGCCTGTTCGGCGCCCACGGGGCGCTGGTGAACAAGAGCGAGCTGACGCATGCGATGGGCTGCGAGAAAGCAGAAGGCGGTTTCCACCGCATCGAGTCGCTGTTGACGCGGCTGCGACATAAGACCCTGGATGCCACCGGCATGCCGCTTCCGGTGCGCTCGGTGTTCGGCAAGGGGCTGGTATTCATGCATGGATAGACAGGACCTGCGGCACCACCTCCTGAATGGGTGAGCTGCCGCAGATCAGCGCTACGCGCGTTGGCATTGACGCGTGACCCGGGCCTTTTGCGCTCCTGATCCACAAGCACTGTGGTCAGTGCTTTTCCACCCCGTTCGACAAGACTGCCGATCGATTCCTCGACCGGCCGGGGCTGTGCTTTTCCAGCGTTGGGCGACGCAGGCATGCGTGCCGCCAAGCCCGGTTTGAGAAGGAGGGCGTCCGGATGCAATGGACAGAGGGCTCCAGGGTGATTCGCGTCCATTCCTCGCTGAACACAGAAGATGCCTGACAGCTGTCCGGCGGCCTCGCGGGAGGGCGCAGGCTTTGGCAATGGCTTCTCTGGCGGGAGATGGAGGTCATGAACAGGCTGTATCCACCAGCCCCGGGGCGCACGGATTGCGCCGCGGGATGGCTTGGCCGGCCAGAAAGGACAAGAAATGTTCATCAGCAAAAAAGTCCGCATTGCCGCCATGTTCGCGGCAACCGCTGCGGCAGCCTCCCTGGCGGTGGCTGACACGCCGGGCAATAGCGGTAATAACGGGCAAGGGGGATGCGGCGTAGGCCAATCGACCAATGGCTGCGGCCCGACACCACCGCCGCCACCGCCGCCGCCGCCACCACCACCTCCGCCGCCACCGCCACCGCCACCGCCACCGCCACCGCCACCGACAAGCAT
>NZ_BAAGSH010000006.1:0-41384 GCF_054782535.1 Comamonas humi
CCATTGACCAGGCCCAGCAAAAGCTGGCTCAGCATCGCCGGCAATGAAACACCAAATATGTCCATAAGGGGCTCACACAGCAGTGGATCTAGCTAGATGTCGGTCTGGAACTTACTTCCAGAGCGCGCACTTGGACTCGGCCTTGGTGGTCCACACCTTGTCGGCCGGCAGCGTCTGCAGCACCTTCAGATAGTCCCAGGGCTTCTTGGACTCGGCCTGCGACTTCACTTCCACCAGGTACATGTCGTGCGCGTAGCGGCCGTCCGGACGGATCATGCCCTTGCCGTAGAAGTCGTCGAGCGGCTTGCTCTTGAGGTAGGCCATGACCTTGTCGGCGTCGGTGGTCTTCACCGCCTCCACCGCCTTCAGGTAGTTCATCGTGGCGGAGTAGTCGGCCGCGTGGATGTCGGTGGGCATGCGCTTGGTCTTGGCGAAGAACTTCTCGCCGAACTTGCGCGAGGCGTCGTTCATGTCCCAGTACCAGCTCACCGTGTGCAGCAGGCCCTCGGTGTTCTTCAGGCCCAGGCTGTGGATGTCGGTCAGGAACACCAGCAGGCCGGCGGTCTTCATGGTCTTGTTGATGCCGAATTCCTTGGCGGCCTTCACGCTGTTGATGAAGTCGCCGCCGGCGTTCGCCAGGCCCAGCACCTGGGCCTTGGAGTTCTGCGCCTGCAGCAGGAAGGACGAGAAGTCGGAGGCGTTGAGTGGGTGCTTGACCGTGCCCACCACCGAGCCGCCGGTGGCCTTGACCACGGCCGCCGTGTCGTTCTCCAGCGAATGGCCGAAGGCATAGTCCGCGGTCAGGAAGAACCAGCTCTTGCCGCCGCGGCCCACTACGGCGCCGCCGGTGCCCTTGGCCAGCGCCACGGTGTCATAGGCATAGTGCACGGTGTAGGGGCTGCACTGCTCGTTGGTCAGCGCCGACGAGCCCGCGCCGCTGTCGAAGAACACGCGCTTCTTCTCCTGCGCGATCTTGGCCATGGCCAGCGCGGTGCCCGAGTTGGTGCCGCCGAACAGCATGGTGACGCCCTGGGTGTCCACCCACTCGCGCGCCTTGGAGGCCGCGATGTCCGCCTTGTTCTGGTGGTCGGCCGAGACCAGTTCGATCGGCTGGCCCAGTACCTTGCCACCGAAATCATCGATCGCCATCTGGATGGCGATGGCGCCGTTCTTGCCCTCGACGTCGGCGTACAGGCTCGACATATCGGTGATGAAGCCGATCTTCACCTTCTCCTGCGCCTGCGCGGCGGCAGCAGACAGGGCCATCAGGCAGGCGGCCTGGGCCAACAACTTCATTTGTACTTTCATGTCCAGCTCTCCATGGTTCACTGAAAAAAATCCACCCGCGCGGTCAGACGCCGAGCAGGGTATTGAGCAAAGGCATCTTGGCCTCCAGCTCGGATGCGCCGAACTGCTCCACGATCTGGCCGTGCTCCATCACGTACAGCCGGTCGGCCAGCGGCGCCGCAAAGCGGAAGTTCTGCTCCACCATCACGATGGTGTAGCCCTTCTGGCGCAGGCTCACGATCATGCGCGCCAGCGCCTGCACGATCACCGGCGCCAGACCTTCCGAGATCTCGTCGAGCAAGAGCAGCTTGGCGCCGGTGCGCAGGATGCGCGCCACCGCCAGCATCTGCTGCTCGCCGCCCGACAGGCGCGTTCCCTGGCTCTGGCGGCGCTCGGCGAGGTTGGGGAACATGGCGTAGATCTCGTCCACCGACATGCCGTCGGTGCCGGTCTTGAGCGCCGGCGGCAGCATCAGGTTCTCTTCGCACGAGAGGCTGGCGAAGATGCCGCGCTCTTCGGGGCAGTAGCCCACGCCCAGGTGGGCGATGCGGTGCGTGGGCATCTGGATGGTTTCCACGCCGTTGATCTTGATCGAGCCCTTGCGCGCGCCGGTCAGCCCCATCACGGCACGCATGGTCGAGGTGCGCCCGGCGCCGTTGCGGCCCAGCAGGGTCACCACCTCGCCGGGCATCACGCGCATCTGCACGCCGTGCAGCACGTGCGATTCGCCATACCAGGCCTGCAGGTCGTTGATCTCGAGCGCGGGAGTCGTTGCGTTGTTCATGCTCAGTGGGCCCCTTGCAGTTGGCCGTCGGTCGTGCCCATATAGGCTTCCATCACCTGCGGGTTCTGCGACACCGTCTGGTAGTCGCCTTCCGCCAGGATGGCGCCGCGCTGCAGCACCGTGATGCGGTCGGCGATGGTGGAGATCACCTTCATGTTGTGCTCCACCATCAGGATGGTGCGGCCCGCCGACACCTTCTTGATGAGCTGGGTGACACGGTCCACGTCCTCGTGGCCCATGCCCTGCGTGGGCTCGTCGAGCAGCATCAGCTCGGGCTCCATGCCCAGCGTGGTGGCGATCTCCAGCGCCCGCTTCTGGCCATAGGGCAGGTTGACGGTCACCTCGTCGGCCATGTGCGCGAGGCCCACCTCTTCGAGCAGCGCCCGGGCGCGCTCGTTGAGCTGGTTCAGCGACTGTTCGCTGCGCCAGAAATGGAAGGCCGTGCCCAGGCCACGCTGCAGACCCACGCGCACGTTCTCCAGCAGCGTGAGGTGCGGGAAGACCGCCGAGATCTGGAACGAGCGGATCACCCCGCGCCGCGCGATCTGCGCGGGCTGCTCGTTGGTGATGTCGATGCCGTTGAAGCGGATGACGCCCTTGGTCGGCGTCAGGAACTTGGTCAGCAGGTTGAAGCAGGTGGTCTTGCCGGCGCCATTGGGGCCGATGAGCGCATGGATGGAGCCGCGCGCCACCGAGAGGTTGACGTTGCTCACCGCCGTGAACCCCCGGAACTCCTTGGTCAGGTCGGTGGTCTGAAGAATGACATCACTCATGGGCATTGCACCATTAACAGGTTCCAAGAAAAAATTCGGCGTGGCCCGCAAGCAGACTACGCCGTTTTTCAGATGCGCCAATGCTATGAATTTCTGCACGGCCGTCCACTAGGGAAACTCTTTAGGTGAGCTTTCTTAGTCGTTTACCCTCCTGAATGTTTTGCTCCTATTTTTGAGAACACTGGGAATCAGGAGTGGCTGGAGACCTCGCCCAGATCGCGCGCGCCGCCGCGCGTGTCGCCAGTCTCACGGCGCAGGCGCTCCTCCAGCTGGCCGATGTAGGCGGCATTGCTGTTGTCCGATTCCTGGGCGCGCTGCACGACGCGGGCTTCCAGCGCATCCATTCGCGCCATCACCGCCGATTGCCGCTCGGCATGCTGGCGCTCCAGCAGCTGGCGCAGCTCGGTGAAGCGCGAGGCCTCGGCCTTGTCGGCCAGCTCGCGCTGGGCCTGCATTTCCTTGTTGTGGCGGCGGGCCTCGAGCAGCACCGAGCCCTGCAGCGACAGCACATAGGCGATGAACAGCACGCACAGCAGGACCGTGAGCCCCAGCATCAGCACGCCCAGCGGCGCCTCGACCGTGGTGAAGCCCATGTTGACGGAGGAATGCGCCGCCAGCACCGGCCAGTTCAGCGCCGCGAGGCCGGCAATCGCCACGGCAATGATGAGTAGGACTATGGTTCGCATGGAAGCTCCTGACGGCTGTAAATGAGGTTTACCTTACCACGCAGCGCCGCGCACCCCGCGTGCCGGTAGCAGGTCCAGATTGCATCGAAATGAAAAAGCCGGAGCAAGCTCCGGCTTTTCGTGGCGCACCTGCCGCGCGGACTGGGATCAGTTGGTCTCCGCCAACTGATCCAGGATTGCGGGGTTTTCCAGGGTGCTCGTATCCTGCGTGATCGCCTCACCCTTGGCGATGGAGCGCAGCAGACGGCGCATGATCTTGCCGCTGCGGGTCTTGGGCAGGTTGTCGCCGAAGCGGATGTCCTTGGGCTTGGCGATGGGGCCGATTTCCTTGGCCACCCAGTCGCGCAGTTCCTTGGCGATCTGCTTGGCTTCCTCGCCGGTGGGGCGCGGGCGCTTGAGCACCACGAAGGCGCAGATGGCCTCGCCGGTCATGTCGTCGGGGCGGCCCACGACGGCGGCCTCGGCCACGAGGTCGGTCTTGGACACCAGGGCCGACTCGATCTCCATCGTGCCCATGCGGTGGCCCGAGACGTTGAGCACGTCGTCGATGCGGCCGGTGATGCGGAAGTAACCCGTCTTTGCATCGCGCACCGCGCCGTCGCCGGCCAGGTAGATGCTGCCGCCCATTTCCTCGGGGAAGTAGGCTTTCTTGAAGCGCTCGGGGTCGTTCCAGATGGTGCGGATCATCGAGGGCCAGGGCCGCAGGATGACCAGCATGCCGCCCGATCCGTTCGGCAGCTCCTTGCCGGTCTCGTCGACGATGGCGGCGGCAATGCCCGGCAGCGGCAGCGTGCACGAGCCCGGCACCAGCGGCGTCGCGCCCGGCAGCGGGGTGATGACGTGGCCGCCGTTCTCGGTCTGCCAGAAGGTGTCCACGATGGGGCAGCGCTCGCCGCCTATATTGCGGTAGTACCACATCCAGGCTTCGGGGTTGATCGGCTCGCCCACCGAGCCCAGCAGCCGCAGGCTGGACAGGTCCCAGTTCTTCGGGTGCACCTTCGCGTCGGAATCGGCCGCCTTGATCAGCGAGCGGATAGCCGTGGGCGCGGTGTAGAAGATGCTGACCTTATGGCGCTCGATCATCTGCCAGAAGCGGCCCGCGTCCGGGTAGGTGGGCACGCCCTCGAACACCACCTGCGTGGCGCCGGCGGCGAGCGGCCCGTAGGCGATGTAGGTGTGGCCGGTGATCCAGCCGATGTCGGCCGTGCACCAGAACACGTCCTCGGGGCGGATGTCGAAGGTCCACTCCATGGTCATCTTGGCCCACAGGATGTAGCCGCCGGTGGCGTGCTGCACGCCCTTGGGCTTGCCGGTGGAGCCGCTGGTGTAGAGGATGAACAGCGGGTGCTCGGCGTTCACGGCCACCGGCGCGCACTCGCTGCCCTGCCCGGCCAGCGCCTCGGCAAAGCTCAGGTCGCGGCCGGCCACCTTGTTGTAGGTCGTGGCGGTGCGTTCGTAGACCAGCACCTTCTTGACCGTGTCGCAGCCGCCCATGTCCAGCGCCTCGTCGACGATGGCCTTCAGCGGCAGCTCCTTGCCGCCGCGCATCTGGTAGTTGGCGGTGATGATGAGGCTGGCGCCGGCGTCGATCACGCGCTCGTTCACCGCCTTGGCCGAGAAGCCGCCGAACACCACGCTGTGCGTGGCGCCGATGCGTGCGCAGGCCTGCATGGCGACGATGCCCTCGACGGTCATCGGCATGTAGATCAGCACGCGGTCGCCCTTTTGCACGCCCTGGGCCTTCAGCGCATTGGCGAACTGCGAGACGCGGGCCAGCAGTTCCTTGTAGCTGACCTTGGTGACCGTGCCGTCATCGGCCTCGAAGATGATCGCGGTCTTGTTCTCGACCGGCGTGCCCATGTGCCGGTCCAGGCAGTTGGCGCTGGCGTTCAGCTCGCCGTCGTCGAACCACTTGAAGAACGGCGGGTTCGACTCGTCGAGCACGCGGGTGAAGGGCTTGGTCCACTGCACATGTTCACGGGCGCGGCTGGCCCAGAAGCCCTCGAAATCCTTCTCGGCCTCGGCCCGCAGCGCCTCGTAGCCCGCCATGCCCGAGACGCGGGCCGCGCGCACGGTGGCCTCGGACGGAGGGAAAACACGGTTCTCCACCAGCACGGACTCGATGGCGGATGAGGAAGCATTGCTCATAAAAACGGTCTCCTTTGCGCGTCATTGTGAAACGAAATCCGGGCAACTTTGGCTTGCCGCACTTACATGCGACTGACATACCTGCCGGAAAAATTCGAACACAGGGCCGCGGCCGCCCGAATGGGTTGAAACCCGCACCCCATTGCGCCTCTTTTCCCTCTGAAACACAGAATTCCTTACCACATATGGAAAAACCTGTGTTTTGACATTATCAATATCAATTAATAGACTAGTAAAGTGTTTTACAACCTGCGTTGCAGGTAATTTGTGCGCTCCGCGCGTGCAGATTGTCTCCGTCGGGTCTTCGGCCACGCCGAAGTCCGTCAGTTCATAGGCCGGCCACCGGCCCTGATGCCCCGGCGCGGCGGACTTCTTACAGTCCCCGCCGCGCTCGCGTGATCGGAAGTCCTCCCTACCGGACCTCTTCCGATGCGCACGAGAGACCCCGTCGATCATGCCCGGCTTTGGCTGGCGCGCATGGCACGGGTTAGATATTGGTCACATGTGTTTCCCGCCCTCGCGACGAGGGCGGTTGCCTGGGCGTCTTCCATCGGCGCCGTGATTGGATGTATTGGGCGTCAGGGTCAATGGCGGCACGGCTTCACGCCGGGCCGCGCGACTGCGCGCTCCCGGAACAACCAACCATCGAGGGAGCAAACCATGGCCAAATCCATCGCCATCGAGCACGTATTCAAGGTGTTCGGTGATTCCCCCCAAGCCGCGCTCGATCTGGTGCGCCGGGGCGCCAGCAAGCAAGAGGTGCTGGAGCAGACCGGGCAGTCGATAGGCGTGTTCGACGCCGATTTCCGCATCGAGGCCGGCGAGATCTTCGTCGTCATGGGCCTGTCGGGCTCGGGCAAGTCCACGCTGGTGCGCATGCTGAACCTGCTGATCGAGCCCACGGCCGGCCAGATCGTGGTCGACGGCCAGGACATCAGCCAGTTGAGCGACCGCGAGCTGCGCGCGCTGCGCCGCAAGGACATCTCCATGGTGTTCCAGTCGTTCGCGCTGATGCCGCACATGACGGTGCTGGACAACACCGCCTTCGGGCTGGAGCTGGCCGGCATTGACCGCGCCGAGCGCCAGGCCGCCGCCGCGCAGGCGCTGGAGCAGGTCGGCCTGGGCGGCTGGGGCGCGAGCTACCCGGACGAGCTCTCGGGCGGCATGCAGCAGCGCGTGGGCCTGGCCCGGGCGCTGGCGTCCGATCCGTCCATCCTGCTGATGGACGAGGCCTTCTCGGCGCTGGACCCGATCATCCGCACCGAGATGCAGTCGGAATTGCTCCGGCTGCAGGAGGTCAAGCGCCGCACCATCGTCTTCATCTCGCACGACCTGGACGAGGCCATGCGCATCGGCGACCGCATCGCCATCATGAAGGACGGCCAGGTGGTGCAGGTGGGCACGCCCGACGACATCCTGCGCAATCCGGCCAACGACTATGTGCGCAACTTCATCCGCGGCGTGGACGCGGCCGCCGTCTTCAAGGCCGGCGACATCGCCCGCCGCGCGCTCACCGTGGTGAGCGAAAGCCGCGAACGCGGCTGCCGCCCGGCGCTGCGCATGCTGGAGGACGCCGACCGCGACTTCGCCTACGTGCTCTCGCCGCGCAAGCAGTACCTGGGCACGGTGTCGGCCGATTCGCTGCGCACCGCGCTGCAGGACCACGTCGGGCCGCTGGGGCTGCAGCACGCCTACCTGCCGCAGGTGGAGCCCATCGCCGCCGACACACAGGTGGCCAACCTGTTCGGCCAGGTGGCGCAGGCCCCCTGCCCCGTGCCGGTGCTGCACGGCGACGGCCGTTTCGCCGGTGTGATCAGCAAGAACACCTTGCTGCGCTTCCTGGACCGCGACACCCCGCCGGTGCCGCCTTCCAGCCCTGCCACCCCTGAATCCCGGAGCGCCGCATGAACGAATTGAACGAACTGCAAGACACCACTACCAACCCCGCCGCCCCTGCCACGCCCGCCGATCCCGGCCCGGCCGCCCAAGACCAGGCCGCCATCGACGACCCCTGGGCCGCGTCCACCGCGCCGTCCGACGGCAGCAGCGACTGGCTGGGCAGCGGCGCCGATGGCGCAGGCAATACGGCCGATGCCGTCCAGCAGGCCGCGGGCGCCGTGCCCGACGGGGGCTTCCATATCCAGCAGCTGTGGAACGGCACGCTGCCGATTGAAGACTGGATCAACCACGGCCTGCAGTGGATGGTGGCGCATTTCCGGCCGCTGTTCCAGACCGTGCGCGCGCCGATTGACGGCACGCTCTCGGGGGTGGAGCACCTGCTCACCGCCGCGCCGGTGCTGGCCATCGTCGCCATCTTCGGCCTGCTCGCCTGGCAGTTCGCCGGCGGCGCGATGGCCATTGGGGCCGTCATATCGCTGCTGGCCGTGGCCATGCTGGGCATCTGGAACGAAGCCATGGTCACGCTGTCGCTGGTGCTGACCTCGCTGGTCTTCTGCATCGCCATCGGCCTGCCGCTGGGCATCCTGCTCGCTTCGAGCGACCGCGCCCAGCGCTGGTTCCGCCCCTTCCTTGACGCGATGCAGACCACGCCCGCCTTCGTCTACCTGGTGCCGGTGGTGATGCTGTTCGGCATCGGCAACGTGCCCGGCGTGATCGTGACCATCATCTTCGCGCTGCCGCCGCTGGTTCGATTGACGAACCTCGGCATCCGCCAGGTGCGGCCCGACCTGATCGAGGCCGGCCGCGCCTACGGCGCCTCGCCGATGCAGATGCTGTTCAAGGTGCAACTGCCGCTGGCCATGCCGTCCATCATGGCCGGCATCAACCAGGCGCTGATGCTGTCGCTGTCGATGGTGGTGATCGCCTCGATGATCGCCGTGGGCGGCCTGGGCCAGATGGTGCTGCGCGGCATCGGCCGCCTGGACATGGGCCTGGCCACCGTGGGCGGCATCGGCATCGTGCTGCTGGCCATCATGCTCGACCGCATCACGCAGGCGCTGGGCCAGTCCCGCCGCGGCGTGCGCCACTGGTGGCAGACCGGCCCCGCCGGTCTGGCCGCGAAGCTGCTGCAGCGCCGCCCGGCCGCGGCGGCGAGCGAGGCCGGCGAGGCAGCCCCCGCGCTGCGCACCGCCACGCACTGATATTCAAAAACCATAGCTACCAGCGCTTGCTGCATGAGCGCTGGAGCCCGATTTCATTGTAAACCCCAGCCAAGGAGCCCTATGACCAAGAATTTCTCTCCCCTGCTCGCCGGCAGCCTGCTCGCCCTCGGCATGGCCGCCGCCCAGGCGCAAGCACAAACACCAGATTTGCCCGGCAAGGGCGTCAGCGTGCAGCCGCTCCAGAGCTCGATCGCCGAGGAAACCTTCCAGACCCTGCTGGTCAGCCGCGCGCTGGCCAAGCTGGGCTATGACGTGAAGCCCATCAAGGAAGTGGAATACGCCACCGCCCACGTGGCGATCGCCAATGGCGACGCGACCTTCATGGCCGACCACTGGGACCCGCTGCACGCCGACTTCTACAAGAACGCCGGCGGCGACGCCAAGCTCTACCGCCAGGGCGAGTACTCGAACAACGCGGCCCAGGGCTACCTGATCGACAAGAAGACCGCCGACCAGTACAAGATCACCAACATCGAGCAGCTCAAGGACCCGAAGATCGCCAAGATCTTCGACACCGACGGCGACGGCAAGGCCGACCTCACCGGCTGCACGCCGGGCTGGGGCTGCGAAGCCGCGATCGAGTTCCAGCTCAGCGCCTACAAGCTGCGCGACACCGTGACCCACGTGCAGGGCAGCTATGCCGCGCTGATGGCCGACACCATCACCCGCTACAAGGCGGGCAAGCCCATCCTCTACTACACCTGGACGCCGTTCTGGGTCAGCGCCGAGCTGCGCCCCGGCAAGGACGTGGTCTGGCTGCAGGTGCCCTTCACCGCGCTGCCCGGCGACCAGTCCAAGATGAAGACCGCGCTGCCCGACGGCCGCAACTACGGCTTCCCGCTGAACACGCAGAAGATCGTCGCCAACAAGGCCTTCACCGACAAGAACCCCGCCGCGGCCAAGCTGTTCGAGGTGATGCGGCTGCCGGTCGGCGACATCAACGCCGAGAACCTGGCCATGAAGAACGGTCAGAACAAGCCGGCCGACATCGAGCGCCACACCGACGCCTGGATCAAGGCGCACCAGAAGACCTTCGATGGCTGGATCGCGCAGGCGCAGGCCGCCGGCAAGTAAGCCTTCCCCGACAACGGCGCCATCGTGCGCCGTTTTTTTCTTTGAGACAAGGAGATCTATCGCGTGACTCTGAGCACCCCCACCACCCGCATCCGCCTGGCCGCGCTGGCCCTGGCCGCAGGCCTGAGCCTCGGCGCCGCGGCCCAGCCGCAGCAGCTGCCCGGCAGCGGCGTCGCCGTGCAGCCGCTGATGGGCACCGTGGACGAAGAAGCCTTCCAGACCCTGATCGTCTCGCGCGCGCTGCAGAAGCTGGGCTACGACGTGAAGCCGCCCAAGAACCTGGAGAACGGCACCCAGCACATCGTCATCGCCAATGGCGACGCCACCTTCACCGCCACGCACTGGCTGCCGCTGCACCAGGGCTTCTACGACGCCAACGGTGGCGCCAAGGCCTACTACCGCGAAGGCACGTTCTCGCGCAACGCGGCGCAGGGCTACCTGATCGACAAGAAGACCGCCGACGAGCACCACATCACCAGCCTTGAGCAGCTCAAGGACCCGAAGATCGCCAAGCTCTTCGACACCGACGGCGACGGCAAGGCCGACCTCACCGGCTGCAACCCCGGCTGGGGCTGCGAGCTGGCCATCAACCGGCACCTGAAACTGCTCGGCCTGGAGGGCCGCATCCACCACGTGCAGGGCAACTACGCCGCGCTGATCGCCGACACCATCGCGCGCCAGAAGGCCGGCAAGCCCGTGCTGTACTACGTGTGGACGCCCTACTGGGTCAGCGGCGTGCTGCGCCCGGGCAAGGAAGTGACCTGGCTGGAAGTGCCCAACGTGCCGCACGCCACCGGCAACGACGACACCCGGCTGGCCAACGGCAAGAACTACGGCTTCAAGCCCAACAACCAGTACATCTTGGCGAACAAGGCCTGGGCCGATGCCAACCCGGCGGCGGCGAAGCTGTTCGCCGTGATGCAGGTGCCGGTGGCCGACATCACCGCGCAGAACCTGCGCATGCAGAACGGCGAGAACAAGCAGGCCGACATCGATCGCCACGTCGATGCCTGGATCCAGGCGCACCAGAAGACCTTCGACGGCTGGGTCGAGCAGGCGCTGGCGGCGGCCAAGCCATAGGCCCGGCTACACCACTGCAGGAACGCGCCCGGCGCGTTCTTTTTTGGTATTTTTGGCCTCAAACGCTTATGGATAAAGCGCCAACAGCAATCAATTCGATAGCAAACCAATCTGCTGCGCAAAGGCATTGAGCGGCGCACTCCACATGCGGCCGCCGTAGTTCAGCAGCTGGTGGCCGTCATGCCCCTCCACCGGCCCGGTCTGGACCAGGCGGGCGTCGCTGCCGCCCGCCTGGAAGGCCGCGTGCCATTGCCGCGGCACCTCGGCGCCCCAGTACTGGTCATTCTCGGCATACAGCCACAGGCTGGGCTCCCGGGCCTGCCGGCCGTACAAGGCGTAGGTCTGCGTCAGGTTCTCGGGCATGCAGCTCTTGCCGGGCGAGCGCTCGGGGTTGCCGCCGGCACCGCCCGCGAAATTGACGACCCCCACCACGCCCGGCAGATTCAGCGCGCCGGCCGCGACCGTCGCCAAGCCACCCACCGACTGGCCCTCCAGCAGGATGCGGTCCTTGCGCACCCAGGGCTGCTGCTGCGCCCACTGGTAGGTGGCCACCACGGTGTCGCGCGCATGCTCGGCCGTGCGGGTGTAGTCGGGGTTGCTGCGGCACTGGTCGCCGTCCCAGCGGGTGAACGAATCCTCGCGGTCGCTGCCTCCCGTTTCGCCATAGCCTGGCCGCACCGGCGCAACCACGGCCACGCCCCGCTTCAACCAGTAGTTGGCATGTCCGACCAGCACCGGGTTGCGCAGCTTGGCCCGGTCCAGCCGGTTCGGAGCGCGGCCATGCGAGAAGATGACCAGCGGAAACGGCCCATCGCCCGCCGGCTTGTACAGATGCGCCACCACCTCGGTGGGCTCGCCGCCGATCTGCAGCGCCAGCTTGACCACCTCGGGCGGCACCCGCGGCTCGTCCGCCGCCCGCGAGGCTGCTGCCAGGGCCAAGCCTGCCACCAGTCCCATGCCCATCCGCAACCACCTCGACCACATACGCATGCTTCACTCCTTGGGCGCGGCACCATGCCTGCGCCCAAAGTGTAACCATACGATTCCGCCACGCCCATGAAAAAAGAGCCAGCCCGGACAGGCTAGCTCTTCGCGCTCGCAGCTGGGCTGCTTATGCCGCCGGGGCGCTGGTGCGGATCAGGTGGTCGAAGGCGCTGAGCGCGGCCTTGGCGCCATCGCCCGCGGCGATCACGATCTGCTTGTAGGGCGTATCAGTGCAATCGCCCGCGGCGAACACGCCGGGCACGTTGGTGCGGCCGTGCGAATCGACCTTGACCTCGCCGAATGGCGTAAGTTGAACCACGCCCTTGAGCCACGGCGTGTTGGGCAGCAGGCCGATCTGCACGAAGATGCCTTCGAGCGCCACCTGGCGGATCTCGTCGTTGGTGCGGTCCTTGAAGGTCAGGCCCGTCACCTTCTTACCGTCGCCGTTGACCTCGGTGGTCTGCGCGTTGAGGATGATGTCCACGTTCTTCAGGCTGCGCACCTTGCGCTGCAGCACCGCGTCGGCCTTCATCTCGGGGGCGAACTCCAGCAGCGTGACGTGCTCGACCACGCCGGCCAGGTCGATCGCCGCCTCGACGCCGGAGTTGCCGCCGCCGATCACCGCCACGCGCTTGCCCTTGAACAGCGGGCCGTCGCAGTGCGGGCAGTAGGTCACGCCCTTGGTGCGGTACTCGTTCTCGCCGGGCACGTTCATGTTGCGCCAGCGCGCGCCGGTCGACAGGATCACGGTCTTGGCCTTGAGGCTGCCGCCCGAGGCGGTCTTGATCTCGATCAGCCCGCCCTCGCTCGCGGCCGGCACCAGCTCGGTCGCGGCCTGCAGGTTCATCACGTCCACGTCGTAGTCGGCCACGTGGCGCTCCAGCGCCGCGGCGAACTGCGGGCCTTCGGTCTTCTGCACCGAGATGAAGTTCTCGATGTCCACGGTGTCGAGCACCTGGCCGCCGAAGCGCTCGGCGGCGATGCCGGTGCGGATGCCCTTGCGCGCCGCATACACGGCCGCCGCCGCGCCGGCGGGGCCGCCGCCGACGATCAGCACGTCAAAGGCTTCCTTGGCGCTGAGCTTGGCGGCCTCGCGGGCGCCGGCATTGGTGTCGAGCTTGCCGACGATCTCGGCCAGCGCCATGCGCCCCTGGCCGAAATGCTGGCCGTTCAGGAACACCATGGGCACGGCCATCACCTCGCGCTCCTCCACTTCCTGCGGGAACAGGCCGCCGTCGATGGCGGTGTGGGTGATGCGCGGGTTCAGCACGCTCATCAGGTTCAGCGCCTGCACCACGTCGGGGCAGTTGTGGCACGAGAGCGAGTAGTAGGTCTCGAAGTGGTAGTCGCCGTCGAGGCTCTTGATCTGCTCGAGCAGCTCGGCCGATTCCTTGGACGGATGGCCGCCCACCTGCAGCAGCGCCAGCACCAGCGAGGTGAATTCATGGCCCAGCGGCACGCCGGCAAAGCGCAGGCCGGTGTCGGCGCCGGGGTTGGTGATCAGGAACGAGGGCTTGCGCACGGGCAGCTCGTCGTTCTCGACCACGGTGATCTTGTCGCTGAGTTCGCGGATCTCGTTCAGCAGTTCGCGCACTTCCTGCGATTTCTCGCCGGCATCCAGGGTGGCCACCAGCTCGACTGGTCGGGTCAGTCGCTCCAGGTAGGCTTTCAGCTGGGCTTTGAGGTTGTTGTCGAGCATGGTGGTTCCTTTCAATTCTGGGCAAAAGAAAGCCCGGGCGCCGTCGGCACCCGGGCGTCTTCAGTTCATGTCAAATGGGATGCGGAGGGCTTAGATCTTGCCGACCAGGTCCAGCGAAGGAGCCAGGGTCTTCTCGCCTTCCTTCCACTTGGCCGGGCACACTTCACCGGGGTGGGCGGCGGTGTACTGGGCAGCCTTCAGCTTGCGCAGGGTTTCCGACACGTCGCGGGCGATCTCGTTGGAATGGATTTCCATGGTCTTGATCACGCCATCGGGGTTGATCACGAAGGTGCCGCGCAGTGCCAGGCCTTCTTCGGGGATGTGCACGCCGAAGGCGTTGGTCAGCTGGTGCGTCGGGTCGCCCACCAGCGGGAACTGGGCCTTGCCCACGGCGTCGGAGGTCTCGTGCCACACCTTGTGCGAGAAGTGCGTGTCGGTGGTGACGATGTACACCTCGGCGCCGGCCTTCTGGAAGGCAGCGTAGTTGTTGGCAGCGTCTTCGATCTCGGTCGGGCAGTTGAAGGTGAAGGCTGCCGGCATGAAGATCACCACGGACCACTTGCCCTTGAGGTCGGCTTCGGTCACTTCGATGAACTCGCCCTTGGCGCCCTTGCCGCCGTTGCGGGCGACGAAAGCGGTGGTCTTGAAGGGTTGGACTTGCGTGTTGATCAGGGACATTGCTCTTTCCTCTGGTTGATGAAAAACATTCGATGGAGAGAAGTGTAGAGGATGGATATCAATTAATGAAGTAAATTGATTTAATGATATTGATATTCAATAACTATCCATCATCACCCTTCCCTTCGTACCTTAGCATGTAATGGCGACGCCTTTGTTTGCAAGCACGGGGAGAATGCGCCCTCCCGCCGTGGGCATTGCAACGATATTGAGAACCATTCGTATTTGTATATAAAATAACAAACCAGCCAGCGCCACCGATCCAGCGTCAGCCAGCCCCCTCCCCCTGCCGACTGGAATTCCCATGCACTGCCGCTGTCCCCTTCCACTGCCCGCGCCCCGGCTGCCGCGCGAGGCCCAGCCATGAAAACCGCCCGGGTCGACGGACGCTACCGAGCCGCCATTGCCTCGCGGGCGCTGGCGGCGGCACTGGGCGGCTATGCGCTGGCCGCCGCCGCCACCGCGGCGCTGACCCTGCTGCTCGCGCAGAGCCTGCCGCGCGTGGAGGCCGTGGTCTGGTCCACGATGCTGGCCTGGCTGCTGTATGCCATGGCCGCCGGCTGGGCCTTCTGGGCGCGCAGCGCCTGGTCGGCCTGGAGCGGCATCGCCCTGCCCGCCGCGGTGCTGGCCCTCACCACGCTGGCGCCGCGCTGGCTGGAGGCCGGGCTGTGAAGGCCGCCGCGCAGGCGCCCCGCGAGGGTTTTCGCCAGGCCATGTCCTGGCTGCACACCTGGTCGGGCCTGGTGCTGGGCTGGCTGCTGTTCGCCATCTTCCTGACCGGTACGCTCTCGTACTTCAAGACCGAATTCAGCCTCTGGCTGCAGCCCGAGCTGCACGGCCTGCCGCCGGCCGGCCCGGACGTGGCGCAGCGCGCGCAGCAGGCCCTGCACCGCGAGGCGCCCGGCGTCAACCAATGGATCATGCGCCTGCCCGACGAGCGCCAGCCCTGGGTCTCGGTGCTGTGGCGCGACCAGGCCAACGGCCGCTTCCAGACCCTGCGCATGGACCCGGTCACCGGCCAGGCCCTGCACCCGCGCGAGACCATGGGCGGCGAGTTCTTCTACCGCTTCCACTTCGAGCTGCGCACCGCCAAGAACGGCCGCTGGGCCATCCAGGGCCGCTGGATCGTCGGCGTGGCCACCATGCTGATGTTCATTGCACTGCTCACCGGCGTGGTCACGCACCGGCGCATCTTCAAGGACTTCTTCACCTTTCGCCCCACCAAGGGCGGGCAGCGCGCCTGGCTCGACGCGCACAACGTCTCCGGCGTGCTGGCGCTGCCGTTCTATTTGATGATCACCTTCAGCGGCCTGATGATCTTCCACACGCTCTACCTGCCCGCGGGCATCGCCGCCGCCTATCCCGGCCCCCAGGGTGCGGACACGCAGGCCTACTTCGCCGACCTGGTGGGCGACCCGGCCAACCGCCCGCGCCGCCGCGGCGTCGCCGATGCCACGCCCCCTCTGCCGCTGATCGGACTGAGCCCCATCCTCGAAGCCGCCCGCACCGAGTGGCAGGGCGGGCGCATCGCCAGCCTGCAAGCCCGCCGCGACGGCGACACCGTGGTGCTGGAGGTCTCCCGGCACGACGGCGACCGCCTGCAGTACCGCCCCGCGCACCTGCGCTTCGACGGCACAAGCGGCGCGCGCCTGGCCCTGGCCGATGTGCAAAGCCCCGCGGTGCGCACCTACGGCGTGCTCTACGGCTTGCACCTGGCACGCTTTGCCGGCCCCGGCCTGCGCTGGGCGCTATTCGGCTTCGGCGTGCTGGGCAGCCTGATGATCGCCACCGGCCTGGTGCTGTGGGTGGTCAAGCGCCGCGCGCAATCGCAGCGCAAGGGCGCCGCCGCGCCGCCCTCGCGCGGCGAGCGGCTGGTGGAGACGCTGAACCTCGCGGCGCTGGCCGGCCTGCCACTGGCCATCGCCATCTACCTCGCGGCCAACCGGCTGCTGCCCACGGGCATGGCGGCACGCGCCGATACCGAGCTGCAATGCTTCTTCGCCGCCTGGGGCCTGGCCCTGGCCGCCGCCGCGCTGCTGCCCGACCGTCGCGGCTGGACGCTGCTGCTGGCGCTGGCCGGCGCGGTGTTCGCGGCGCTGCCGGTGCTCAACGCCCTGACCACCAACGCGCACCTGGGCGTCACGCTGCCCGCGGGCGACTGGGCCTGGGCCGGCATGGACCTGTCCTTCCTGGCCGCCGCGGCGCTGCTGGGTGCTCTGGCCTGGCGCCTGCGCCCCGGCCGCGCCGCGCGGCCCCAGGCGCGGCCCGCCGCGGCCCGTGCCATGGCGCCGAGCCATCCCAAGGAGGCCTGACCCCCATGTTCGAGCTGCTGCTTTGTTTTGCCGGCTGGTCCGGCATGGCGCTGGGCCTGGACCGGCACCACGAGGACGCCTGGGCCCGCGCCGGCAGCGCCCGGCGCCTGCGCCTGCTGCGCCGCGCCGGCGCCGCGCTGCTGGTGCTGTCGCTGCTGCTCGCCATCGGCCGGCCCGGCGCATCGACGGTGCCGTTCAGCCTGGCCTGGTGGTTCACCGCCTGGTCGCTGGCCGCGCTGGCCGCCACGGCCGCCGCCACCTGGCAGCCGCGCCGCCTGCCGCTGCTGGGTCTGCTGGCGCTGGCCGCGGCGCTGGCGCTCTGGCCCCGGCCGTAGTCCATGGCATTTTGGCGACAGGTAGAAATATTAAATGATAATAATTCTCATTAATTAACTTAAAATAGCCGTCTGTTCGCCAGCGATCGCGGCCCCTGCCGCAGCCAGCCACCCATCGTTCATCCACCACGACCCGGGGGCTTTCGGCGTGCCATTCCCTTCTTCCCTTGCGGCGCAGCCTGCCTGCGTGCGCCTCCCTTCCCTCGCCGCCGGCGCACTCGCGGCCCTGGCCCTGCAGGCCGCCCATGCCCAGACCGACAGCGTGACGCTGCCCGAGGTGCAGGTCTCGGCCGACGCCGAAGGCCAGTCCACCGAGGGCACCGGCCTGTACACGGCACGCGAGATCAGCGCCGGCAAGCTGGTGCAGTCGCCGCGCGAGACGCCGCAGTCGCTCAGCGTCATCACGCGCCAGCAGCTCGACGAGCGCAACATCACCAAGCTGGAGGACGCGGCCAAGTTCACCACGGGCGTGACCGTCTCGCGCTTCGACGGCGCCGGCAACTACAACACCATCCAGTCGCGCGGCTTCGACATCGGCGCCATCCAGTACGACGGCATGGCGTTCCCGCAAGGGGCCAACTTCGCCACCGCGCTGGACACCGCCATCTACGACCGCATCGAGGTGCTGCGCGGCCCCTCGGGCCTGCTGCAGGGCGCCAGCGAGCCCGGCGGCACCATCAACCTGGTGCGCAAGCGCGCGCGCAGCCAGCTCGGCCTGTCGGCCGGCGTTGCGGTGGGCTCGTGGAACCAGCGCCGCGCCGAGGTGGACCTGACCGGCCCGCTCAACGCCAGCGGCAGCCTGCGCGGGCGGCTGGTGCTGGTGAATGACGACCGCCACAGCTACGTGGCCACGCTGCGCAATGACAAGACCGCCGGCTACGGCACGCTGGAGCTGGACATTGCGGCCGGCACCACGCTGTCGGTGGGCCGCACGCAGCAGCGCATCGGCGCCACGGTGGACCAGGGCCTGCCCGGCTACGCCGACGGCCGCCTGATCGACCTGCCGCGCTCCACCTTCGCAGGCCTGGCGCGCAACCGGCAGGACCTGGAGACCACCGACACCTTCGCCGAGCTGGAGCACCGCCTGGACAACGGCGGCCTGCTCAAGCTCGCGGCACGGCAGATGCAGCGCGACGGCTACTACAGCTCGGCGCGCGCCAACGGCTCCGCCGACGCCAATGGCGACTACACGATGGAGACGGTGGATTTCCTGCAGGACAACGCCAACCGCAACGTGGACCTGTACCTCGCCACGCCCGTGCAGCTGCTGGGCCGCAGCCACCGCCTGCTGCTGGGCGCGAGCCACAGCCGCACCCGCAGCCTGGACGGCAACTACGCCTATGGCCCCACGTTCACGGCCAACATCTTCCGCCCCGACTACTACCTGCCCTACCCCACGATCACGCTGCCCGGCTACAACGCCCGCACCGTGCGCACCGAGCAGGCGCTCTACGGCCAGGCGCAGATGAGCCTGACCGACCGCGCCCGGCTGCTGCTGGGCGGGCGCCTGTCGTGGGCGCAGGTCGAGACCGAGCGCCTGAGCGACGGCCAGACCATCTCCAAGGCCGATCCGGGCCGCCAGTTCATCCCCTCGGTCGCCGCGCTGTACGACCTGAGCGCGAACACCACGGCCTATGTCAGCTACGCCGAGACCTTCGTGGTGCAGTCGGCGCTGAACGCCGCCGGCCGGCTGCTGCCCCCGCGCACCGGCAAGCAGCTGGAGCTGGGCGCCAAGGGCGAATTCCTGCACAAGCGCCTGCAGGCCAGCGCCGCGCTGTTCCGCATCCTCGACGAGAACCGCGCCATCGCCGACCCCGGCGTGCCCACCGCTTCCATCCCGGGCGGCAAGGTGCGCGCCCAGGGCTTCGAGGTGGAAGTGAGCGGCCAGCCCCGCCCCGGCTGGGACCTGGTGGCGGGCTACGCCTACACCGCCACCAAGTACCTCGAGGCGCCCGTGGCGCAGCAGGGCCAGGTGTTCAGCCCCGTCACGCCGCGCCACAGCGTGAATCTGTTCTCGCGCTATGCCTTCCGTACGCCGGCGCTGCAGGGCTGGAGCGTGGGCGGCGGCCTGTCGTACCGCAGCGAGTTCTTCGCGCAAAGCGGCGCGATGCGCCTGGTGTCGGGCAACTACACGCTGGCCAGCGCCCAGGTGGCCTACCAGGTCAACGACCACGTCACGGTCAGCCTCAACGTCGAGAACCTGTTCGACAAGCACTACTACGAGAAGGTCTCGGCCCCCGGCCGGCAGAACTTCTACGGCGCGCCGCGCAGCGCGGTGCTGGCGCTCAAGGCCCGGTACTGATCCGGGATCACCGCCCTGTTTTGAATCAAATCGGATTGCAGCTCAATACCCATGAGCGCAAGCAGCTCTCTTTTCAATAGCAACCAAGGAAACACCATGCGCCACACCCTCCTCGCCGCCCTGCTGCTGACAGCCACCACGGCCCAGGCCCACCAGGTCTGGCTCGAAAACGCCGGCGGCCAGGCCCGCCTGCACTTCGGCGAGTTCAACGACAACCTGCGCGAGTCCTCGCCCGGCGCGCTGGACAAGTTCAGCGGCGTGCCCACGCTGCAGCAGCGCAGCGCCGCGGGCACCCAGGCGCTGCAGGGCAAGCTCGGCGCCAATGCCTTCAGCTACGCCACCCAGGCCGATGCGCAGACCCTGTTCGCCAGCGCCGGCTACCCACTGATCGACCGCAGCAAGCGCAGCCTGCCCGCGCTGCTGTGGGTGCCCGCCGCGCGCTGGGTGGCCAGCGCCGCCCAGGCCGTGGAGCCCAACGCCCAGGCGCTGGACCTGGTGCCCACCGGCAAGCCGGGCCAGTTCAAGGTCACCTTCCGCGGCGTGCCGCTGGCCAAGGCCGAGGTGCAGATGGCCGCGCCCTCGGGCTGGACGCGCCAGGCCCACAGCGACGCCGACGGCACCGTCAGCTTCGCCCTGCCGTGGCAAGGCCAGTACGTGGCCGAGGTCAAGCACAGCGACAAGAACGCCGGCGAGGCCCAGGGCCAGGCCTATGGCGAGGCCAGCTACGTGACCACGCTGAGCTTCGTGCAGGCCGACGGCATGGCCTCGCCCGCGCTGCCCGCGCCGCCGGCCGGCCACTGAGCCGCCCGCTCCACTTCAAGCCAAATCAGCCTCCAGCGCTTGCACAGCAAGCGCTGATAGCTACTTAATCAATAGCACAATGCTCTTTCCCCTCCTGCCCCGCAGCACCATCGCCCATGCCGCCCTGCTGGCGCTGTGCGGCGCCGCCCAGGCCCAGAACGCCGGCACTCCGGCGGTGGCCGAAGCCACGCTCGCCCCCGTCACCGTGAACGCCGATGCCCACGCCGAGAACCCCCACGGCCCGGTGATCGGCTTCACCGCCCGGCGCGCCACCTCGGCCACCAAGACCGACACGCCGCTGATCGAGACGCCGCAGGCCATCAGCGTCGTCACCCGCGACCAGATGGAGGCCCAAGGCGTGCAGACGCTGCGCCAGACCACGGCCTACACGGCCGGCGTGGTGTCGAACTACTTCGACAGCCGCGTCGACAGCTTCTCCGCGCGCGGCGGCACCGTCAGCCAGTACCAGGACGGGCTGCTGCGCAGCTACGGCACCTACAACACCTCGCGGCCCGACCCGTACACGCTGGAGCGCGTCGAGTTCCTGCGCGGCCCCTCGTCGGTGCTGTACGGCCAGGGCAGCGTGGGCGGGGTGCTCAACCTCACCAGCAAGCGCCCGCAGGCCGAGCCGCTGCGCGAGGTGCAGTTCCAGCTCGGCAGCCACGGACGCAAGCAGCTCGCGGCCGACCTGAGCGGCCCGCTGACGCAGGACGGCCAGTGGCTCTACCGCCTGGTGGCCGTGGGCCGCGACAGCAACACCCAGGTCGACCACGTGAACGACGACCGCCGGGTGTTCATGCCCTCGCTCACCTGGAAGCCCGGCGCCGACACCTCGCTCACGCTGCAGGCGCTCTACCAGAAGGACCTGAGCGGCTCGCTGATCGGCTTCTTCCCGTGGCAGGGCACGCGCCTGGCCAGCCCCTATGGGCAGATCCCCACCAGCACCTTCATCGGCGAGCCGGGCTGGGACGCCTACGACACCGAGAACCGTTCCTGGGGCTACCTCTTCAGCCACAGGCTCAACGCCGACTGGACGCTGCGCCAGAACCTGCGCCGCACCGTCAGCAGCGTGGACTACCGCACCATCTACACCAGCTTCACCGCCAACCCCGCGCTGGGCCGCCCGGCGCGCCCGGTCTTCAACGCAGACAACCGCACCGTGTTGCGCGACGCGGTCTGGCAGCTCAATGGCGGCCGCATGCTGCTGGTGGACACCCAGCTCGAAGGCCGCATCCACGCGGCTGGCGCCGAGCACACCCTGCTCGCCGGCCTGGACCTGCAGCGCAACCAGACCAGCCAGTCGAGCTGGCGCGCGGTGGCGCCCGCCATCGATGTCTACCAGCCCGTGTACGGCAACTTCACGCCGCCCACCGCCGCGCAGCTGAGCCGCCTGCCCGACGTGGAGCAGCGCCAGCTCGGCTTCTACGCGCAGGACCAGATCAAGTGGGGCCGCTGGACCGCCACGCTCGGCCTGCGCCACGACCGCGCCAAGACCGACACCGAGGGCCGGCCCGCCGCCGCCGCGGACGACAGCGCCTGGACCAAGCGCGCCGGCGTGACCTACCAGCTGGACGGCGGCTGGGCGCCCTATGCGGGCTACTCGGAATCCTTCCAGCCGCTGGGCGGCGTGGACGTGTACGGCACCCCCTTCAAACCCCAGCGCGGCCAGCAGTGGGAGGCCGGCGTCAAGTGGCAGCCGCCGGGCCGCGGCATCTCGGCCTTCGCGGCCGTCTACACGCTGCGCGAGAAGAACCGCAAGACCAACGACCCGGCCAACCCGCTCAACAGCCTGCAGCTTGGCGAAGTGAAGGTCAACGGCTTCGAGACCGAACTCACCGCCAGCCTGGCCCGCCACTGGGACGCCACGCTGGCCTATGCCTACACCGATGCGGTCATCTCGCGCAGCAACGCCGGCGACCAGGGCCAGCGCGTGGCCGGCGTGCCGCGCCACACCGCATCGGCCTGGCTCACGCACCGCTTCGCCAGCGCCGGCCGCGGCGGCTGGAGCATTGGCGCCGGCCTGCGCTACACCGGCTCGCAGTGGAGCGGCTCGCCGCTGATCGACACGCCGGCCTCCACCTTGCTCGACGCGATGGCGGCCTACGACGCGGGCGACTGGCGCCTGGCCTTCAACGTGGCCAACCTCGCCGACAAGGTGCAGATCACCCAGTGCCTGTCGCGCGGCGACTGCTTCTACGGCCAGCGCCGCACCTTCTCGATGACGGGCACCTACCGCTTCTGAACAGCGGTGTCCAACCAACCAACCGATACCATGCAACACGCCCCCCGGCCACACCCGGCCCGCACCGCCATCGCCCACGCCGCCCTCTGCCTGCTGTGCGGCAGCGCCACCGCCCAGTCCACCGCCACGCCCGAGACCGAGTCCGTCACCCTCAAGCAGGTGGATGTCGTCGGCAGCGCCACGGACACGCCCTCCGCCGCGCCCGCGCGGCGCGCGCAGGCCAGCTCGCGCCTGGGGCTGTCGGTGCTCGAAACGCCGCGCTCGGTCAGCGTGATCGACGGCGCCCTGCTCGAGCAGCAGCAGGCCACCACCGAGCGCGACGTGCTGCGCAACGCCTCGGGCGTCTCGTCGCGCAGCGAGTACGCCGGCTCGTACTCGCAGTTCGCCATCCGCGGGCTGTGGGCCAACAACACCTACAACTACCTGCGCGACGGGGCCAAGTTCATCCACCTGCTCGATCCGCCGCTGTTCAACATCGAGCGCGTGGAAGTCATCAAGGGCCCGGCGGCGCTGGAGTTCGGCCAGGTGGCGCCCGGCGGCCTCATCAACTACATCAGCAAGCAGCCGCAGGCCGAGGTGCTGCGCAGCGTCAAGGCCGGCGTGGGCAGCCACGGCTGGAAGAATGCCGCCTTCGACTTCACCGGCCCGCTGAACGCCGACGGCACGCTGCGCTACCGGCTGGACGGCGGCGCCAGTCGCGGCGGCAGCTTCGTCGATGGCAACACGCCGCGCAAGCAGGGGCTGGCCGCCAGCCTGGAGTGGCAGATCACCCCCGCCACGCGCTGGCGCGGCCAGGCCGAGTACCAGAGCCTCTCGGGCGTCTCCACCGTGGGCCTGGCCGTGCCCGACCCGAAGAACCCGCGCAGCGCCGACGTGCTGCCGGTGGGCGCCTTCTACGGCGAGCCCTGGCTCAAGACCGACGGGCATCTGCGCTTTTACTCCACCGAGCTGCAGCACCGCTTCTCGGACCAGCTCGAAGGCCGCGTCTACCTGTCGCGCAACGAGACCTTCCGCAACGTGAACATGGTCTACCCCATCGGCCCCGTCACCAACGGCCGGGTGGCCCGCAGCTACTGGCTGGCGCCGAACCAGAACTACGTCTCCGACACCGCGCTGGCCGAGCTGCGCGCCCAGGTGCGCACCGGCCCGGTGCAGCACACGCTGCTCGCGGGCGCCGACTGGCGCACCATCGAAGGCACCTACGGCATGCGCGGCACGGGCAGCCTGCCCGCCGTCGACCTGTACCAGCCGGTCACCGGCATCGCGCCGCCCGTGGCCGCCACCGGCCAGGCGGCCGTGGCATCGGACACGCGCAACACCGGCTTCTTCGTGCAGGACCGCATGCAGTGGGGCGACTTCGGCCTGCTGCTGGGCCTGCGCCGCGACAGCCTCAAGGACGCCTATACCCAGCCGGTGACCGATCTCGGCAAGACCCAGCCCAGCATCGCGCTGAGCTGGCAGCCCGCGCCGGGCACGCTGCTGTATGTCAGCCACGCGCGCTCATTCCAGGCCAATGCCGGCACGCTGCTGTATGGCGACCGGGCCGCGCCGCCGTCCGAGGGCCGGCAGATCGAGATCGGCTGGAAGCAGGAATGGCTGAACCAGCGCCTGCTGACCACCGTGTCGGCCTTCGACCTGGAGCTGACGAACGCGCCGGCCAGCGACCCGCAGCACCCCGGCTACTCGGTGCTGACCGCGCGCCAGCGCATCAAGGGCATCGAGCTCGAGGCTCAGGGGCGCATCACGCCGGCCTGGAGCATCACGGCGCAGGCCAGCTTCCTCGATCCGCAGGTGCTGGCCGACACCACGGCGGGAGCCAACGTCGGCAACCGCGTCGCGCTGGCCACCAAACGCACGGCCTCGCTGTGGACGCAGTACCGCCTGGCGCAGCTGCCGGGGCTGTGGCTGGGCGGCGGCCTGGTGAACCAGGGCAGCAAGTACACCGCCAACGACAACCGCTGGCTGCTGCCCGGCTACACCGTGCTCGAGCTGGCCGCGGGCTACCAGTTCGCCAACGGCGTGCGCCTGCAGGCCAACCTGAAGAACGCCGCCAACCGGCGCTACTACGTCGACGCGGCGACCACCGCCGCCGGCTTCGCCTCGGTCACGCCGGGCGAGCCGCGCTCGCTGTACGTATCGCTGGACTATGCGTTCTAGTTGGTTGATTGCGAATCTGTCTCAACCTTAAACGCAAGCAGAGCGCGGGATTGGGGGTTCCCCGCATGTCGGTTTGGTGAATCGAGGCGTTGGCTGCACAATGCCCTGATCCGTGAACCGATAGAAGAAGGAGCCCCCGATGAAAGGCGACCCGAAAGTCATCAGCTACCTGCAGGCCCAGCTCAAGAACGAGCTGACCGCGATCAACCAGTACTTCCTGCACTACCGCATGCTCAAGCACTGGGGCTTCGACAAGCTGGCCAAGAAGGAATACGAGGAGTCCATCGGCGAGATGAAGCACGCCGACTGGCTGATGGACCGCATCTTCATGCTCGACGGCCTGCCTAACCTGCAGGACCTGGCGAAGCTGCAGGTCGGCGAGGACGTGCCCGAGATCCTGGCCTGCGACCTGCGCTCCGAGCAAGGCGCGCAGAAGACCATCAAGGAAGGCATGGCCCACTGCGAGAGCGTGCGCGACTATGTCTCGCGCGACCTGCTGCAGAAGATCCTGGACGACACCGAAGAGCACATCGACTTCCTCGAAACCCAGATCGACCTGATCGACAAGGTCGGCCTGCAGAACTACCTGCAGTCGCAGATGGGCGAGTCCGAGTAAGGCCACTCGCACCAAAGAAAAACGGGCCTCGGCCCGTTTTTTTATGGGCTACAGCCCGGTGGGAAAGTGCACCCCGGCGCGCTGCGCCGCCTGCACGATGTGCGTGGCCATGGCCTGCTGCGCCAGTTCGGGTCGGCCCTGGGCAAGGCCGTCGATGATGGCCGCGTGCTCCTCGCAGGTGGCGTGGCGCGCGCCGCGCTTGTAGAACGGCAGGCGCTGGCTCTCCTGCATAACCTCGCCGCTGCCGCGCAGCACGTCGGCGATCGCATGGTTGCCCGAGATGGTGGCGATCTGCAGGTGAAAGTCGAAGTCGAGCCGGCTGGCCTGCACGAAGTCCGTGGCCTCGATGCACTGCTGCATGGATTGCAGGTTGGCCTGCAGCGCGGCCAGGTCCTCGGGCTGCACCACCAGGGCCGCGAGCCGCGCCGCAAAGCCTTCCAGCGCATAGCGCAACTGGTAGACGTCGGTGAGCGCATGCGAGTCGGCAAAGCGCCAGGCCTCGCCGGCCGGTGCTTCGGGCGCCTCGGTCACGTACATGCCCTTGCCGGGCCGCGCCACCACCAGCCCCAGGCCCTGCAGCGTGGACAGGGCCTCGCGCAGCGAGGTGCGGCTGATGCCCAGCTGCTCCGACAGGTCGCGCTGCGACGGCAGCAGCGAGCCCACCGGGTAGGTCCCGGCCTCGATCCACTCGCGGATCAGGCGGGCGGCCTGGCTGGCAACGGCGACGGTGGAGGTGGCGGGAGATTCCATGCGGCAGGGTCGGTCATCGGGAGGCAATGCGCGCCATCTTACCGACTCCGCGCCGCCCCGCACGCTACTTGTTGACCAGCTTGGCCGGCACGGTATAGGTCAGGAAGGCGCCGAACAGCAGCACGCCGGCCAGCACGAACATGGCCGCGTTGGTGCTCTGGGTCGCATCCTTGATCAGGCCGATCATGTAGGGGCTGATGAAGCCGGCCAGGTTGGCGAAGGAGTTGATCAGCGCAATGCCTGCAGCCGCGCCGGCACTCGACAGGATGGCCGTTGGCAGGCTCCAGAACAGCGGCGAGGTCGCGAGGCTGCCGCCCGCGGCCAGTGCCAGCGCCGCCAGCGACAGGTAGACGTTGCCGCTGAACACGGCCGACAGCGTGAGCCCCAGCGCGCCCACGCAGAACGGCACGATCAGGTGCCAGCGGCGCTCGCGCATGCGGTCCGAGCTGCGGCTGACCAGGTTCATCGACACCACGGCCACCAGGAAGGGCACGGCCGTCAGCAGGCCGACGCGGAAGGCGCCTTCCACGCCCGACTGGCGGATCAGCGAGGGCAGCCAGAAGGTCAGGCCGTACTGGCCCATCACCGTGCAGAAGCAGATCATGGCCATCTTGATGATGCGGGGGTCGGCGAACAGCGCACGCAGCGTCATGTGGCTGTCGGCCTTGCTGGCGTTCTCGCGGGCGATGTTGCGCTCGAGCAGCACTTTCTCGGATTCATTGAGCCAGTTTGCGCTGCGGATATTGTTGTCCAGGTACCAGAGCACGGCCAGGCCCAGCAACAGCGAGGGCACGGCCTCGATCAGGAACAGCCACTGCCAGCCGCGCAGGCCGGCGACGCCCTGCATCAGGTCCATGATGCCGCCCGACAGCGGCCCGCCCACGATGCCCGAGACCGGAATCGCGCACATGAACAGCGCCACCATGCGCGCGCGCCGGTACGAAGGGAACCAGTAGGTCATGTACAAAATCATGCCGGGGTAGAAGCCCGCCTCGGCCGCACCCAGCAGGAAGCGCAGCACGTAGAACTGCGTGGGCGTACTCACGAACATCATGGCCGCCGAGATCAGGCTCCACATGATCATGATGCGGGCAATCGTGGCCTTGGCACCGATGCGGTGCATCAGCATGTTGCTGGGCACCTCGAAGAAGAAGTAGCCGATGAAGAACAGCCCGGCACCCAGGCCGTACATGGCCTCGCTGAACTGCAGGTCGGCCAGCATGTGCAGCTTGGCAAAGCCCACGTTGACGCGGTCCAGGTAGGCCGCCACATAGCAGGCCATGATGAAGGGCAGCAGGCGCCAGGCGACCTTGCGGTAGACGGCGGCCTCGGCGGGGGTTTCGCCGGCCAGTGTGGCCGCCGGCACGGCGGCATCAGAGGTGGAGGAAAGGGAAGACATCGGGAGTCCTTGGGCTGGAGGGTTTGCGTGATGAAATCAACTGGTATGACCGGTATGAATTAATGGATCAAACCATAATCGAGAATGGCTTCTCATGCACTCGCATTTACCCTAGATCAGGCGGCATTGCGATTTGACATCCTGCTCATAACAAAACATACTGGTCATACCAGTTAAAAACACGAACGAGACTCCCTGTATGAATACCGCCCTGGAAAATGCCCCTGGTGGCGCGGCGCAGCCCGCCGCCGCCACCCACCGCCTGCGCGTGCAGCCCCTGACGGCCCAGGCCTTTGCCGACTTCGGCGAGGTGATCGACAGCGCGGGCCATGCGCCCATCCCCATCAACAACGGCATGACCGAGCGCTACCACGCGCTGGCCCGCGTGGACACCGGCGGCGCCGAGGGTCATGCGCTGATTAACCTGTTCCACGCGCTGCCCTACGCGCTGCCGCTGCTGCTGAAGGAAATGGAGCGCCACCCGCTGGGCAGCCAGGCCTTCGTGCCGCTGGAGGCACAGCCCTTCATCGTGGTGGTGGCGCCCGTGGGAGAGTCGGTGGAGCCCGGCGACCTGCGCGCCTTCATCACCGACGGCCGCCAGGGCGTGAACTACCGCCGCGGCGTGTGGCACCACTCATTGATCGCGCTGGAGGCGCCGGCACGCTTCCTCGTCGTCGACCGGGGGGGCCCCGGCGACAACTGCGATGTGCTGCCTATCGGCGACGGCTCCGGCGTGCTGCTGGAGCTGCCGGACGCCGGCTAAGGCCGGGGAACAGGCCCTAGTCGTCGGCCATCGCCAGGAAGTCGCGGCTGATGCCCGCGCCCAGGTTGTTGACGCGATCGAGGAAGCGCGTGAGGAAGGCGTGCAGCCCCGTCTCCAGGATCTCGTCGATGCGGCCGTACCTCAGCTCGGACAGCAGCAGGCCCGCCTGGCGCTGCGTTTCCGCCGAGTGCTTGTTGGCGACCAGCTCCAGGTTCTGCACCACCTCGCCCATGCTCGCGTGCAGCGAGCGCGGCATGTCGCGCCGCAGGATCAACATCTCGGCCACGCGCGCAGGCGTGATCACGTTGCGGTAGACCTTGCGGTAGACCTCGAAGGCCGACACGCTGCGCAGGATCGCGCTCCAGTGGTAGAAGTCGAACGGCGCCGCGTTGCGGCCATTCGGCACGGCAAGTTGCCCGCCGTGGTATTCGCTGGTGATGGCATGGAAGCGCACATCCAGCAGCCGCGCGGTGTTGTCCGCCCGCTCCAGGAAGGTGCCCAGGCGCACGAAATTGAAGGCGTCGTCCTGCAGCATGGTGCCCTGCACCACGCCGCGCGAGACGTGCGAGCGGTGCTTGACCCATTCGAAGAACTGGCCGGGGTCGTTCTCGAACCGCTTTTCGCGCAGGTAGCGCAACAGCACCAGCCAGGTGCTGTTCTGCGTCTCCCACACCTCGGTGGTGAGCGCGCCGCGCACGGCGCGGGCATTCTCGCGCGCGCCCTGCAGGCAGCAGACGATGGACGAGGGATTGGTCTCGTCGCGCACCATGAAGTGCAGCACGCCGTCGCGGGTGATCTGCGCATGGCGCTGGTAGTAGGCGGGCAGCAGCTCGCTGATCGACAGCACGCTCTCCCAGGCCTTGGTCGCCGCCTCCTGCGACTGGGGCAGCATCGAGGTCTCGTAGCTCACGTTCAGCATGCGGGCGGTGTTCTCTGCCCGCTCGGTGTAGCGGGACATCCAGAACAAATGGTCTGCGGTACGGCTCAGCATAAAAAGACTTCCTCGGCTATGGAGTCCCGCCCCTCGGGCCGGACTCCCATACATACATCGACATCGCGCCAGAACCTGGGCTTACTGGTCCACCATGCCCGGGGGCAGCGGGTCGTCGGGCCCGCGCAGCACCCAGGTGTCCTTGGTGCCGCCGCCCTGCGACGAGTTGACCACCAGCGAGCCCTCCTTCAGGGCCACGCGCGTCAGCCCGCCGGCCACCATCTGCACCTCCTTGCCGCTGAGCACGAAGGGGCGCAGGTCAATATGGCGCGGCGCGATGCCGCTTTCCACATAGGTGGGGCTGCTCGAGAGGCTGAGCGTGGGCTGCGCGATGTAGCCGGCCGGGTTGGCCAGCAGCGCCGCGCGGAAGTCCTCGATCTGGGCCTTGGTCGAGGCCGGGCCGATCAGCATGCCGTAGCCGCCGGCGCCATGCACCTCCTTGACGACCAGCTCGTCGAGGTGCGCGAGCACATACGCCAGGTCGTCGGGCTTGCGGCAGATCCAGGTGGGCACGTTCTTGAGGATGGCCTCCTCGCCCAGGTAGAAGCGGATCATGTCCGGCACATAGGGGTAGACCGACTTGTCGTCGGCCACGCCGGTGCCCACCGCATTGCAGATGGCGATGTTGCCCGCGCGGTAGGCCTGCATGAGCCCGGCGCAGCCCAGCGTGGACGTGGGGCGGAACACCCGTGGATCGAGGAAGTCGTCGTCCACGCGGCGGTAGATCACGTCCACCCGCTGCAGGCCTTGTGTGGTGCGCATGTAGACCACGTCGCCCTTCACCACCAGATCCTGCCCTTCCACCAGCTCCACGCCCATCTGCTGCGCGAGGAAGGCATGCTCGAAATAGGCGCTGTTGTACATGCCGGGCGTGAGCACCACCACCGTCGGGTTGGCGGCCGTGTGCGCCGGGGCGCTGGCGCGCAGCGTGTCGAGCAGCAGGTCGGGGTAGTGGGCCACCGGCGCCACCGCGTGGCTGCCGAACAGGCTGGGGAACAGGCGCATCATCATGCGGCGGTTCTCCAGCATGTATGACACGCCCGAGGGCACGCGCAGGTTGTCCTCCAGCACGTAGTATTCGCCGCTGCCATCGCTGTTCGCGGCGCGCACGATGTCGATGCCGGCGATGTGCGCGTAGACGTCGAGCGGCACGTTCACGCCCTGCATCTCGGGCCGGTATTGGCTGTTGTCCAGCACCAGGTCGCGCGGCACGATGCCGGCCTTGAGGATCTCCTGGCCATGGTAGACGTCGTGGATGAAGCGGTTGAGCGCCGTGACCCGCTGCACCAGGCCCTGCTGCATGCGCGCCCACTCGGGGGCGGAGATGATGCGCGGGATCAGGTCGAACGGGATCAGGCGCTCGGTGCCCGAGCCGTCCTCGTCCTTCTCACCATAGACCGCGAACGTGATGCCCACGCGGCGAAAGATCAGCTCGGCTTCGGCGCGGCGCGCCTGCATGGACTCCAGCGGCTGCTTGGCCAGCCATTGCGCATACTGCTGGTAGTGGGGCCGCACATTGCTGCCTTCGATCGGCAGCGTTTCGTACATCTCATCGTATCGGGCCATGGGCGCTTCCTTTCATGGTCAGGATAGCAAGTTCCAGGCCCGGTTCCGGCTATCGCTTCTACCAAGCCTCTACGCCCTGGACGGCCCCAGCCGCCGCACCATTGCGGTGCACGTCGTGCCGCCAGAAATGCCGGCTGGCCTCGCGCTCGCACCGCCATGAAGCCGGCGCGGCGGACTCCCAGGCCAGCGCACCGCAGGCATCGCTCACCGCCAGCGGTATGCCCTGCGCGCGGTAGCGCTCGGCCACTTCCGCGGCCGGATGCCCGAAGCGGTTGCGGTAGCCGGCCTGCGCCACCGCCAGCCGGGGCGACACGGCCTGCAGGAAGGGCGCGCTCGACGAGGTCTTGCTGCCATGGTGCGGCGCCGTCAGCAGGTCGGCTGCCAACGGCTCGGGGCTGCGCTGCACCAGTTGCAGCTCTTGCGGCCTTTCCAGGTCGCCAGCCAGCAAAGCCACCGCACCCTTGCCACCATCGGCAGCGGAGGCCTGCACCCGCAGCACGCAGCTGCGCGCATTGGTGCTTTCGCGCCCGCCCGGCCGCGCCGCCTCGTCCACCGGCGCCTCGGCGAAAGGATGGAGCACGGAAAACCGCACGCCGTCCCAATCCCAGGCCATGCCGGCCACGCAGGACCGGTACGTCCCGCCCGCCGGCAGCAGCGCCCGGTAACGCGCCTCCAGCATAGGCGGCAGCGAGCCCAGCACCTGCGCGGGCGCGAGCTGCGTGATGACGGCCTCGGCGCCGCCGGTGTGGTCGGTGTCGGCATGGCTGAGCAGCAGCGCATCGAGCGGCCCGCCCAGTGCCCGCAGCGTGGGCACCACCAGCCGGTCGCCCGCGTTGCTGCCCACACCGTACTGCGGCCCGGCGTCGTAGAGCAGTTGGTGGCGCGCCGTCTGCACCAGCACGGCCTGGCCCTGGCCCACATCAAGGGCCAGCACGCGGAACTGGCCCTCGGCCGGCCGCAGCGGCTGCCAGCACAGCGCCGGCAGCAACAGCGGCAGGCCCAGGCTGCGCAGGCCGGCGGGCAACGGCAGCACCAGCCACAGGCCGCCGGCCACGGCCGCGCCGGCCGCCCACCAGGGCGCGGCCGGCAGCCACACGGCCGCATGAGGCCACTGCGCCAGCCAGCGCAGCCCGGCCACCAGCGGCTGCATGGCCCAGGCGGCCGCATCCCACAGCGGCGGCGCCAGCGTGCCCAGCAAGGCCAGCAGCGTGACCACCCAGGTCACCCACGGGATCGCCAGCAGATTCGCCAGCAGCCCCACCACCGACACCTGGCCGAACAACAGCAGCGACAGCGGCGTCAGCGCCACCGTCGCCACCCACTGCTCCTTGAATATTCGGTAAAAATGGCCTCCAGCGCTTGATACACGAGCGCCACCAGCTACAAAATCAGAAGCAAACAGCATCCCCACGGCCACAAAGCTGAGCCAGAAGCCCGCCTGCAGCAGCGCCAGCGGCTGCACCGCCACCACCACCGCGCAGGCCAGCAGCCAGGTCGCATGCCAGGGCCACTGCCGCCCGGCCAGGCGCAGCAGCACCACCACGGCCAGCATCAGCACCGTGCGCTGCGCGGGCACGCCCCAGCCGCTGAAGACCGCATAGGCGGCCGCGGCCAGCACGCCGCCGGCCAGGGCCGCATAGGGTGCGGGCCAGCGCAGGCACAACCAGGCGCTGCGCCGCCACAGCGCGCCGATGGCCAGCGTGGCCACCCAGGCAAACAGCGTGATATGCAGGCCGGAGATCGCCATCAGGTGGGCCACGCCGGTGGTGCGGAACAGCCGCCAGTCCTCGCGGTCGATGGCGCGCTGCTCGCCGGTGACCAGGGCCACCAGCACGCCGGCGATGCGCTGGCGCTCCTGCGCGGCGGGCGCGGAAGGATCGACCGGATCAGCTGGCACCAGCCGCGCCACCATGGCATCGCGCACCCGCTGGCGCAGCCGCTCCACCGGGTAGGCGCCAGTGGCGGCGAGCAACTGCGGCGCAGGCTCGCGCACATAGCCCACGGCCTGCACGCCCTGCTCCCACAGCCACTGCTCGTAGTCGAAGCCATGCGGATTCAGGTTGCCGTGCGGCGCGCGCAGCCGCACCACCATGCGCCAGCGCTGCCCGGCGTGCACATCGGGCAACGGCGCGGCATCAGTCCCGCGCGACCAGGCCGAGGCGCGGTACCACGCCAGGTCGACCAGCGGCGGCAGCGCCACCGGCTGTGCGGCGGGTGGCCGCTGCGCCGACTCCACCTGCAGCCGCAGGCGCAGCCCCTGCGGCGTGGCCACGGGCATCTGCACCACCACGCCCTGCACCTCGATGTCCACGCCTTCGAGCGCCGGATCGAGGCGCTGGCTCCACTGCTGCGACGCCCGCAGCCCCGACCATCCCCAGACCAGGGCCGCCGCGGCCAGCAGCCACCACATTCCGCTCCATTGGCCACGGCACTTCCAGGCCACCAACGCCAGCACGCCTCCCAGCGCCAAGGCCGCGGCGTAGGTGCCGGCCGCCGACAGCTGCGGCTGCACCACCTGCAGCCCGGCGCCCAGCAGCACGCCCCACAGGGCCGCGGCCAGGCGCCGGCGCGGGCGCCCCGGCCCCGCCGCGATTGCCGACTCGATGAAACCCCACCCTCTTCCCATGCCCCATGGTACGAGCTTCAGCCGCCCTGGTGTTTTGTGCCACACTCGGCAAGCACTTTTCCATCCACCTCCTAGAGACAGCCATGAGCGTTTACGACCGACTCCAAGCCCTGAACATCACCCTGCCTCCCGTCGCCATTCCCGCCGCCGCCTACGTGCCCTACGTGCAGACCGGCAACCTGTTGTTCCTGAGCGGCCACATCGCCAAGAAGGACGGCAAGGTCTGGGCCGGCCAACTGGGCCGCAACCTCACGACCGACGAAGGCAAGCAGGCCGCGCGCGCCATCGCCATCGACCTGCTCGGCACGCTGGAGCACGCCACCGGCGGCAACCTGAACCGCATCCGCCGCATCGTCAAGGTGATGAGCCTGGTCAACAGCACGGCCGACTTCACCGAGCAGCACCTGGTCACCAACGGCTGCAGCGAGCTGCTGGCCGAGGTCTTCGGCGAGAACGGCACCCATGCCCGCAGCGCCTTCGGCGTGGCCCAGGTGCCCATGGGCGCCTGCGTGGAGATCGACCTGGTCGCCGAACTGGCGTAAACCCGCGTTTGTCCCGGCAGGGACAAGCCGCCCCCCAGGCGATTTCTAGAATGGCTCTGCACTGTTAGCAACACGATCTATGAGCCATTCCCCTCTCCAAGCACTGCTGGATTCCGTGCGGGCCGTCGCGCCCGAATGCGTCGACATCCGCCACAAGATCCACGCCCACCCCGAACTCGCCTTCGAGGAGCGCCAGACCAGCGACCTCGTCGCCGAGCGGCTGGCCTCCTGGGGCTACGAGGTGCACCGCGGCCTGGGCGTGACCGGCGTGGTCGGCACGATGAAGAAGGGCAGCGGCACCAAGGCCCTGGGCATCCGCGCCGACATGGACGCGCTGCCCATCCAGGAGAAGACCGGCCTGGGCTACGCCAGCACCATCACCGGCAAGATGCACGCCTGCGGCCACGACGGGCACACCGCCATCCTGCTGTGCGCCGCCAAGTACCTGGCGCAGGCCGACTTCGACGGCACGCTGAACCTGATTTTCCAGCCCGCCGAGGAGAACGAGGGCGGCGCGATGCGCATGGTCGACGAAGGCCTGTTCGAGCAGTTCCCCTGCGACGAGGTCTACGCGCTGCACAACGCGCCCGGCCTGCCGGTGGGCAAGCTGGCCATCAGCCCCGGCCCGGCGATGGCTTCGTTCGACAAGGTCACCGTCACGCTGCGCGGGCGCAGCGCCCACGGCGCCATGCCGCACCATGGCATCGACTCCATGCAGTGCGCGGCCAGCATCACGCTGGGCCTGCAGTCCATCGTCAGCCGCGAGATCGACGCGCTCAAGAGCGCCGTCATCACCGTCGGCTCCATCCAGGCCGGCGAGGTCTACAACATCGTGCCCGAGAGCGCGGTGCTGAAGATCGGCGTGCGCACGCTCGATCCCCAGACGCGCACCCTGGTCGAGAAGCGCATCCGCGAATTCATCACCGGCCAGGCCCAGAGCTACCAGCTGCAGTGCGAGATCCACTACGAGCGCAAGTACCCGGTGCTGGTCAACCACCCGGCGCAGACCGAATATGCGCGCCAGGCCGCCGTCCGCCTGGTGGGCGAGGAGCATGTGCTGGAGCGCCAGCCCACCATGGGCAGCGAGGACTTCGCCTACATGCTGGAACACCGCCCCGGCGCCTACATCCGGCTGGGCAACGGCGTGGGCGAGGACGGCGGCTGCATGGTGCACAACCCGCTGTACGACTTCAACGACAAGGCCTTGCCCCTGGGTGCCGCCTTCTGGGTGCACCTGACCCAAAGCTATCTCGCCTGACCCTTTTCACCATCCGTTTCCCGCCATGCAAGCACTGAACCGTCGCCAACTCCTGCAATACGGCGGCGCTGCCGCCGCCGTCGCCAGCCTGCCCGCCTGGGCCAACGATGCCTTTCCCGCCAAGCCGCTGTCGCTGGTGGTGCCCTACCCTGCCGGCGGCGCCAGCGATGTGTCGGCGCGCATCTTCGCCGAGTCCATCGGCAAGAGCGTCAAGCAGCAGGTTGTCGTCGAGAACTACGGCGGCGGCACCGGCCTGATCGGCGCCGGCAAGGTGCTGAGCGCACCCGCGGACGGCTACACCTTCTTCCACGGCGGGGCTGCCGACGTCTTCCTGACGCCCATGCTCAACACCGCCGCACGCTACAAGCCGCAGGACTTTGCGCTGGTCGCCCCCATCAGCGAAGCCAACATCATGCTGCTGGTGCGCAACGGCATTCCCGCGCAGACGCTGGATGAGTTCCTCGCCTATGCCAAGCAGCACCAGGGCAAGCCGCTGACCTACGGCACGGTGGGCATCGACTCGATGTACCACCTGATGGGCGACTCCCTGGCCGCGCGGCTCGGCCTGCCCTTCCTGCACGTCCCTTACAAGGGCGCGGCCCCCGCCTTGCAGGATCTGGCCGGCGGCCAGGTTGATTTCGCCATCCTGCCCTACCAGGCCAGCTTCGAAGGCATGCAACAGCAGGGCCGGCTGAAGATCCTCAGCAGCTTTGCCAAAGTCCTGCCCGCGCCGCTCAAGCACATTGCGCTGATCTCGCAAAGCAAGCTGGTGCCGGATTTCGAATACACCATTGCCGGCGGATACTTCGTGAAGGTGGGCACGCCCCCCGAGCGCATGGCCGTGCTGCGCAAGGCCATTGGCGAGGCCCTGGCCAACCCCGAGATACGCTCCAAGCTGGAGCAGGAAGGCCGCAACGTGGCCAGCCCCATCGCTACGCAGCAACAGGCCGACGACAGCTTCAACACCCAGTACAAGCGGGCCGCCGACCTGATCCGCAGCGTGGGGCGCCAGCCAAGGGCCTGATGGCACCAAGGCATTTGCCGCGCACTACACTGCGCCGCTATGCCGTCGACTTTCAAACGCCTGCGCAGCGGCTGGATGGTTGCATCCACCTGCGCCCTTGCCAGCTGCGCCACCCCGGCCGGCGACGCGGACCTGGCCCGCTACCAGGCCTCGGCCCAGTACTCGGCGCAGGACCAGCGCTTCCACAACCTGCCCAACCCCGATGCGCGCCCCACCCAGGGCGGCGCGCGCATCTGGTGGCGCTTCCTGTTCGGCGACAAGAGCGGCACCCAGCCCGTCGATGCCATTCCGGTGCGGCCGCTCACCCGCACCCAGCTCGACGCCCTGCCCGGCGATGCCAACCACCTCGCGCGGCTGGGCCATTCCTCGCACCTCCTCAAGCTGCAGGGCGGCTACTGGCTGATCGACCCGGTGTTCGGCGAGCGCGTGTCGCCGTTCAGCTTCATCGGCCCCAAGCGCTTCCACGCGCCGCCCATCGCGCTGGCCGAGCTGCCGCCGATCACCGGCCTGGTGCTGTCGCACGACCACTACGACCACCTCGACCGCCCCACCATCGAGTACCTGCTGGGCAAGGTCGAGCGCTACTTCGTGCCGCTGGCCGTGGGCGCGCGTCTGCGCGAGATGGGCGTGGCGCCCGAGCGCATCACCGAGCTGGACTGGTGGCAGGAGGCCGAGCATGCCGGCGTGCGCCTCACCGCCACGCCGTCGCAGCACTTCTCGGGCCGGAGCCTGAGCGACCGCGACAGCACGCTCTGGGCCTCGTGGGCCTTACAGGCCGGCGGCCAGCGCATCTTCTACAGCGGCGACTCGGGCTACTTCCCGGGCTTTGCCGAGATCGGCCGGCAGCTCGGCCCCTTCGACATCGCGCTGATGGAAAACGGCGCCTACGACCCCTGGTGGCCCTCGGTCCACATGACGCCCGAGGAGACCGTGCGCGCCTTCGAGGACGTGCGCGGCCAGCTGCTGTACAGCGTGCACAACAGCACCTTCTCGCTGGCCTTCCACGCCTGGCGCGATCCGCTGGACCGCCTCGCAGACCTGGCCGGCCAGCACGGCTTCGCGCTCGCCACGCCCGAGATCGGCGAGGTGCTGACGGTGGGCCAGGCGCGCAGCAACGCGCTGTGGTGGAAAAACCTGCGGTAAAAAAGCCGCGTTAAGCAATGATGACCGCAATGGCGCTAATGGCGGCGCCGGCGCGCACTACCATCGGCCCCGCGCACGCCTGCCGCGTGCAGACCCATCCTGGAGACACCGCATGAGCAACACCCCCGCCCGCCTGACCGACCACCCCGAAGAAGCCGCCGTGCGCGTGCCACTCGAGCTGTACATGCGCGGCCATGCCGAGGACAACGCCGCGCACATGCGCGCCGCCTTCATGCCCACCGCGCGGCTCGAGAGCGTGCGCGAAGGCCCGCTGACCTCGTGGGACGTGGACACCTACTGCCAGCGCTTCAAGAACACGCCGGCCGCCGACGAGGCCACCCGCCGCCGCACCATCGACACGATGGACATCGTGGGCACGGCCGCCAGCGCCAAGGTCACGCTGGTGCATGGCAACATCACCTTCACCGACTACTTCGTGCTGCTCAAGACCGAGCAGGGCTGGAAGATCGCCAACAAGGCCTTCCACGCCCAGGTGGCCTGAGCCCCGTAAAGTTCAGATAAAAATAGCGGCTAGCGCTTACCATACAAGCGTCATCCGCTATTTTTTTGATAGTACATCCAGGATAGACCTGGGCGCACTCACTCCGCCTGGATATGCGCCCGCTGCGCCACGTCGCGCATCAGCGGCAACTCGCGCGCCACGCGCTCGCGCAGCGCGCTGCCCGGGCCCCAGGCGGGCGTCAGGCCGGTATCCAGCAGCTTGCGCTGCATCTCGGGCGCGGCCATCACGTCGGCCAGCGCCTGCTCCAGTTTCTTCTGCACCGGCGCGGGCAGGCCGGCCGGCGCCAGGAAGGTGAACCAGGTGCTCATGTCGAAGCCCGGGAAGCCGCTCTCGGCCACCGTGGGCACCTGCGGCAGCAGGCCCAGGCGCTGCGCGCCCAGCGCGGCGATCGGCTTGATCTTGCCGGCCTTGATCAGCGGCGTCGTCGCCACCACCGTGTCCACCGCCAGTTGCACCTGGCCGCCCATCAGCGCCGTCAGGCTGGGGGCGCTGCCGTTGAAAGGCACGTGCAGCATGTTCAGGCCGGTGGTGGTCTTGAGCAGCTCGCCCGCGAAATGCACCGACGACGCCGTGCCGTAGGAGCCGTACGAGAACTTGTCCGGCGCGGCCTTGGACTGGGCGACCAGCTCCTGCAGCGAATTCGCCTTCACCTCGTTGCTGGCCACCAGCACCAGGCCCATGTCGGCCACCACGCCCAGCATGGTGAAGCCGCGCTGCGGATCGTAGGGCAGCGTCTTGCGCACCACCGGGTTCATGGTCAGCGTCGAGCCGGCGCCCAGCAGCAGCGTGTAGCCGTCGGGCTGCGCCTTGGCGACCAGCGCGGCCCCCACGGACGTGCCGGCGCCGGGCCGGTTGTCCACGATCACCGGCTGGCCCAGCTTCTCGCCCAGCGAGGTGGCCAGCAGCCGGCCCAGGATATCGGTGGCGCCGCCGGGCGCGAACGGCACGACCAGCCGGACCGGATGGTCGGGATAGTGCTGCTGCGCAAGGGCCGGCTGCAGCGCCAGCGCGGCGGCGCCGGCCGCCAGGCTGGCGAGGAATCGGGCACGGGACATGGCCATGGTGAAAGCTCCTGAGGAAGAGATCTTGTGGGGAAAAGGCGTCAGGCCAGCAGCGGGCTCGCCACGCGCGCATGGCCGCTGGCCTGGTCGTAGGCATGGCCGATCTGCAGCACGGCCAGGTCGGCCTGCGCCGGGCCGATGATCTGCAGCCCCGCCGGCAGCCCCTGCGCGCCGAAGCCTGCAGGTGCGGCCAGCGCCGGCAGGCCGGCCATGGTGGCGGGCACCACGGTCTGCATCCAGCGGTGGTAGGTGTCCATGGCGCGCCCGTCCACGGCCTTGGGCCAGTCCAGCTCCGCGTCGAAGGGGAAGACCTGGGCCGCGGGCAGGATGAGGAAGTCGTAGGTCTCGAACAAGCGGCGCAGCACCTCGTACCAGGCGCTGCGCACCCGGGCGGCGGCGTAGATGTCCATGGCCGACAGCGCGCGGCCGCGCTCCATCTCCCACACGGCCTCGGGCTTGAGCAAGGCACGCTTGGCCGGGTCGTCGTACAGCGCCGCATTGGCGCCAGCCACGCTGAAGCTGCGCAGGTCGATCCAGGCGCGCCACAGCTGCTCCAGGTCGAACGGCGGCAGCACCTCGTCGACCGTGCAGCCGATGTCGGTGAAGGCCTTGAGCGCCGCGCGGCAGACGTCGAGCACGCCCGGCTCGGTGGGCAGGTGTCCGCCCAGGTCGCCCAGCCAGCCGATGCGCGTGCCGCGGAAGTCGCGCGCCAGCGCTCCGCCCCAGTCCTGCGTGCCCTCGCCGCGCCGCGTGAGCGGCAGCCGCGCGTCGAACCCCGCCTGCACCGACAGCAGCAGCGCCAGGTCGGGGATGTTGCGCGCCATCGGCCCGGCCACGCTGAACTGCTGGAAGAACACCTCGTCGCCCGGCCCGTGCGGCACGCAGCCCACCGAGGTGCGCAGGCCGTAGACGTTGTTGAACGCCGCCGGCGTGCGCAGCGAGCCCATCATGTCCGAGCCGTCGGCCACCGGCAGCATGTGCAGCGCCACGGCCACGCCGGCGCCGCCGCTGCTGCCGCCGGCCGAGCGCGTGGGGTCGAAGGCATTGCGCGTGGTGCCGTAGATAGGGTTGTAGGTATGGCCGCCCAGGCCGAACTCCGGCGAATTGCTGCGCGCCACAAACAGCGCGCCGCCGGCGCGCATGCGCTCGAAGATCACCGCGTCGCTCTGCGTCACCTGGCCCGCGAAGATCGGCGAGCCCTTGGTGGTGACCATGCCGGCCGCCGGCGAGATGTCCTTGGGCGCCTGCGGAAAGCCGTGCAGCGGCCCGCGGCTGTGGCCACGCGCCAGCTCGGCGTCCAGCGCACTGGCCTGCGCGCGCAGCGGCTCGCGCTCCATGGGCGCCACCAGCGCGTTGACGCGCGGGTTGAGCCGGTCGATCTGCGCCCAGTAGGCCTCCAGCACCTCGGCGCACGACAGCTCGCGCCGCTGGATGGCAGCCGACAACGCGGTCGCCGTCAACTCGACAATCCCGCCCGCTGCCTGCCCGGCCGCAGATGCGGCGTCAATGGAGCCCAGATCCATGGAAATTCCCATCCAAGAAGATGCAAAGCGGCCAGAATACGCAGGAGGCCGGTTTTCGGCAATCGACTTTTTCTTGATTTATCGTTGCGTTTTACGCAAATCAGCAACTACCCTTATGGTCTCCCATCGCCTGCAGGACACCGCGCTGCGCTACTTTCTGGAAGTGGTGCGCAGCGGCTCGGTCAGCGAGGCCGCGCTGCGGCTGAATGTCTCGGCCTCGGCCGTGAGCCGCCAGGTGGCGGCGCTCGAGGACTTGCTGCAGGTGCCGCTGTTCGAGCGCCGCCCGCGCGGCATGGTGCCCAGCGCGGCGGGCGAGCTGCTGGCGGCCCATGCGCGGCGCGGTGCGCTCGAGGCCGAGCGCGTGGTCTCCGACATCCAGGCGCTGCAGGGCCTGCGCCGCGGCCACATCCGCGTCTGCGGCTCGGCGGGCTTTGCGATCGAGTTCCTGCCGCGCGCGATCGCGCTCTTCCAGGCCAGGCATCCCGGCATGCAGTTCCAGCTCAAGGTGGCCGCGCCGGCCGAGGTGACGCTGGCGGTGCAGAACGGCGACGCCGACATCGGCCTGACCTACAGCCGCGCGGCCGAGCGCGACATCGCGGTGCAGCACCGCCAGGTCTCGCCGGTGATCGCCATCATGCGGCCCGACCATCCGCTGGCGCGCTTCGCCAGCCTGACGCTGGCGCAGATGCACCCCTACCCCATCGCGCTGCCCGACGGCGGCAACACCGCGCGCCAGCTCTTCGACATTGCCAGCGGCCAGCGCGGCCTGCTGTTCGAGCCGGCGCTGGAGAGCAGCCAGTTCGAGGCGTTGATCCATTTCGTGCTGCACGGCGGCGGCCTGTCGCTGGGCGGCGAGGTGACGGTGCGCGAGTATGTGCGCCGCGGGCAGCTGCACGCCGCCGCCATCCGCGAACGCAGCCTGCACGGCCGCGCCATCGAGCTGCAGACGCTGACCGGGCGCACGCTGCCGCAGGGGGTGCGGGCTTTTCTGGAGCATCTGCGGGTGTTGCTGCCAGGGGAGTGAAGGCTGCTGAGCGAAGCCTGCTTTTTTGGCGACAGAGGCCGGGATTTCGCCCCGGCGGGCGACCTACTTTCTTGCGCGTGCAAGAAAGTAGGCAAAGAAAACGCCCCGACT